>SZXX01000048.1 GCA_005843825.1 Chlorobium sp. | reverse complement strand
AATCCGACAGGCTGCTAGGAATGCCAGAAGAGCATATTCACTTGCAAAGAAGCGAACTGGCAAAAATTGGTGCGACTCAAGCACTAGAGTCACTACTATGCTTGCAAAGCAAGTGGATAGCTTTTCGAGCGGAAATAGAGGAGTCGCTCTATATTGATAACCTCCCTTCTGGTGAGAATATTAAAAAAGCAATTTTGACTTTACGAGAAGGTGATCGTTGGTATAGAGTTTTTCAAAGTCAGTGGCGCTCTGCCGTTTCCTTACATAAGTCTTTACAGCGAAATAAAGTGAAGATGCAAGGGAAAAACAGACTCGCTCAGTTAGAGAAAATAATCGAAATGTTCCAGTTGGAGCAAAAGTGGAAAACTGATACAGGATGGAAGGAGTTCTTGGGTATCGATCCCCCCGATGACCCAATATCATTGGACGGGTTTATTTCGCTTGCTAAGTGGAATGGATTGGTATTGAGCGCGGCAGAAAGTTTTATATCAAAGGGCGAAAACTATGTTGAAATAGCTGTCAGTCAGCCTAAGCTCTTAAAGCGCGAGTTTATGGTGCTAAAAATTGAACTTGATTCCTTTAATCATGCATTTGGTGTAATCAATTCTGAGTTGCGTCGACATCATGAGTTTGCTGACGGCAATCTACTTGAACCGACTTTTGATAAGGTAAAGTCATTTATTCGTGAAATGAATCCAATAATTGACTTCATAAACAATGCAGCAAGGGACGAGTCTTTATATGCAGATTTTGTAATGAGTTGTGAGGCGGCTTTAGAGAGACGAGAGCTTGAGCTTGAAATTAGCCGAAATACGGAGGTCAAAAATTTATTGGGTGATTTTTTTGCAGGTGTTAACACGGATATTGCTGATGCTTTTGATGTCCTCAAGTTTGGACAGTCAATTGATCAGCTCAATCTCTTCCCTTTCATTCAGGAAGCTTTACGCAGTAAGCACCCAATAGAGATCGCTAAAGAAATCAAAACTGCATTTGAAAATATTGACGCAGGATTAGTCGCACTTGCAAAGTTTGAGGCCGATCTGAAGAGTTTTGGTTCTTTTGATCAAACCACATGGTTGGGAGTGAAAATTGAAGATGATTTATCTGTTTTTGCTCAATCACTCTATAAGCGATTAGACGGGGCAATTCAAGATGCCCACCTCCTCATCCCTTGGTCATTATACGTTGCGCGTAGAAAAGAGGCAGACCAAATCGGTCTAGTAAACTTTTTAATATTGCTTGAGTCCAAGCAATTAGATGCAGCAGATTTATCAAATGACTATGCATACTGTACCTATTCAACGATTGTTCGTAAAATTTTTCAGACTAAACCTGAATTAGGTGGGTTTACTGGTCTGAAGCATAATCAGATCATTGCTGACTTTCGGCGTCTCGATAAGGAAATCATTAAATTACGTGGCCGTGAAATTGCCGTTGATTGTTTAATTAGAGCATACTTGCCAAGAGGCAGCAACGGTGTTCGAGTAGACGATAAAACAGAAATGTCGTTATTGAATCTACTCATTCCGCAACAACGTCCACGGATGCCCGTGCGGAAGATATTGTTGAAAGCAGGGAAGGCAATCCAAGGATTGAAGCCATGTTTTATGATGGGCCCACAGGCAGTAGCTCAGTTTTTGACCCCTGGCGCTATTAAATTTGACATCGTAATTATGGATGAGGCCTCACAGTTAAAGCCTGAAGAAGCTATCGGGGCTATAGCTCGTGGAGGCCAACTTGTGATTGTTGGAGACCCTAAGCAGTTGCCGCCAACCTCATTTTTTGCGGCAAGGAATCAAACCGTTTCAACGGATGAAGAGTTTACAATTACAGATGCTGAGAGCATTTTGGATATTTGTACTTCTCATTTCCGCCCTACCCGTTTATTGAAATGGCATTACCGCTCTCAGCATCACTCCTTAATTGCTTTTTCTAATCACAACTGGTACGGTGACGATTTAATTGTCTTTCCTTCCCCTTATGATCAAGGGAGCAAATTAGGGGTTCGGGCTGTCTATCTGTCAGATGCAACCTATGAAAATCAAACCAATATACGTGAAGCTCGACGTGTTGTCGATGCTGTTGTCGATCATATAATACAGAGACCTAACGATTCATTAGGTGTTGTAACACTGAACATGAAGCAGAGAGACCTTATTGCAGAGCTTTTAGAACAGCGCTTAACTGATGACGAAAGTGCCGTCTTATACCGAGAAAAATGGAGCGCAGAGGGCCAATCATTATTCGTAAAAAACCTTGAAAATGTTCAAGGTGACGAGCGAGATGCAATTATTATCTCTACTACTTTTGGTAGGCCACATGGGTCAAAAGTTGTTAGGCAAAACTTTGGGCCCATCAGTAAACAGGGTGGGTGGCGTCGTCTTAACGTTTTATTTACTCGGGCTAAAAAGTCAATTACCATATACACTTCTATGAAGCCCGAAGATATTGTAATGGATTATTCTACACCTGAAGGGACAAAGGCGCTCAGAAATTATCTTGAATATATTAGAACGGGACTCCTAACATCTGCAGACCAAACAGGCAGAGAGCCTGATAGTGATTTTGAAATCGCGGTGATTGATTTACTTCGTAACAAAGGGTATGAGGTAACCCCACAACTTGGTGTTGCAGGCTATAGTATAGATATAGCCGTGAAAAACCCGGATATGCCTGGTTCTTATTTGGCGGCGATTGAGTGCGATGGAGCAACGTATCACTCAGCATTGTCCGTGAGAGATCGTGATCGTATCCGTCAAGAAATTTTAGAATCCCTTGGATGGCGGGATCGCATTTGGAGAATTTGGTCAACGGATTGGTTTAGAACACCGAGAGAGGAAGCTGAAAAACTTATAGGGTTTCTTGAAAATCTCCGAAAAACCTGGAAGCCCGAATATTCGTATAGTGAATCATGGATGGAAGAAAGCCTCTATACTCCAGACACTGTAGAGCCGATATCAGAGCCCATGGTTATTGACGAAGAGCGAGCGGTCGTAAGTTCTGCACTTATAGAAAGTGAGGAATATCTCGATATCGAATGAATAAAATTTGTGTAATCATTTGCTTCTTGCGTAGGTTTAGTTTGGCGAACTACCACTGATCTGTAAGCTTTGCAATTCCCTCAAGCCCCATACAATACAGTCAGATTCAGCAGGAAATACTGGCCGTGAGTCACTGCTGAATGTGGCAGAAGCACTCTCACGGATCAAAAAAACTTAAAAGTATCCTAATTCTTTTCATATTATAATGAATAGTAAGTGTTCATAGTTTTATTAAATTATTGATGAACATTTCATTTGCGGGTAAAGATCTGAAGAAATATGCAAATGATGATCGTTCGGCGGTGCGTAAACTTGGGGCGAGAAGAGCAGAGTTATTCAAGCAACGTCTCGATGACCTGAGAGCTGCTGAAACTCTTGAAGATGTCCGCCACCTTCCGGGCCACTACCATGAAATGAGAGAAAATCGTAAAGGCCAATGGGCATGTGATCTTGACCAACCTTACCGGTTGATTTTCGAGCCCCATGAGAACCCGATTCCTGCAAACGAGCACGCACAGTACATTTGGCTTGAAATAAAGGGTGTAGAAATTGTTGAAATTGTGAACTATCACAAAGAGGGTTGAACATGACGAAGCGTAATGAATATATCCCGCAAACGGTAACCCATCCAGGGGTGACTTTGAAGGAGAAGCTGGAAGAGCTGGGCATGAGCCAGAAAGAATTTGCGGTGCGCACTACTAAACCAGAGCAGACCATTGTTAAAGTTATTAATGGAGAGAGCTCCCTTACCCCCGATATGGCGGTGCAGTTTGAATCAGTCCTTGGAATCCCTGCGAATTTCTGGCTGAAAAGGCAGCAGAACTACGATGAGGCGGTTGCACGGGCGAAGCGTCGGGATGTTTTAGTCTCAGGAGTAAAATGGGCAGGTTCTTTTCCCGCTGCGAAAATGACTCAACTAGGTTGGCTGCCAAAAACAGAAAACCATGAACAAAAAGTTGAGGCACTGTTATTCTTTTTTGGAATTTCCTCTCACCAGGCCTGGGAGGACTATTACTGTGGCCTTAAGCTGAAAGTCAGTTTTCGAATATCTTTAGCCCATTCCCGTGAACCTTACGCGATTTCCGCATGGCTTCGACAGGGCGAGTTGGAGGCCATGAAGCTTGACGCCCCAACTTTCTGCGCAAAAACCTTTAAAGCAAATCTTGAGAGCATCAAGAAGATAATGGCCGGGCATCCTGATGATTTTTTCCCGCTTCTTCAGCAGCTTTGTCTCGATGCGGGTGTAAAGGTTGTCTATACGCCTTGTCTCCCGAAAGCCCCTGTTCACGGCTCAACCCGCTGGATAAACGATAACACCCCACTGATTCAGCTGTCAGCCCGGTATAAACAGAATGACCGGTTCTGGTTTACCTTTTTTCATGAAGCCGGTCATATTCTTCTGCACGGCAAAAAATACATATCAATAGAAGATGATGCCTTTAACGATATCGATATGGCAAAAGAGCGCGAGGCTGATGCATTTGCTGTGCGATGGACTTTTTCTGAAGAAGAGGAGCAGGAGGTACTTCAGTATGGACCGTTGAAAGAAAAGGATATCATCAACTTCGCACAAAAATTCGGCACTCATCCTGCCCTGATTATAGGGCGGTTCCATCATAAACAATTTCTGCCCTATACTGTTGGTCGTCAGTTTATTCAGCCTGTTCATCTCGACTGACAGCTTCCCTGTTCATTCCGTCCGCAACCTTTAGATTACAAATCGCTTAGATATTACTGACGTTTTGCGTAAAAGTACAGGCGTGCGAATCAAATAAGTACCTTATTTTCTTTGTATTTTTAATATTATTTGATGATGTTTAAGAATAATTAAAAATCAAAATAAAGATTTGTTCTAAAATAAGCGGAGATAACATGACGATTCGAGTATCGGAAAAAACTCGAGATATTGTCTGCAAAAGCCTTAATATAAACTGCTTAGCAGAAATAATTAACAGAAGCTATAGCGGGTTTTCAAGCACAGACGATATTGATCGGGAGAAAACAGCGCTTTATTCTGATTGTAACAGAGGGTCTATACGGATCAATACGGGACGTTTCTATACTGCTCAGGAGTATGATGAACGAGTAAAACGTGTAACGCGCATGAAACTTCCTTACTAAGTATTGAAATATAATGGAAATAGTGCCACTGGGGGATAAAGCCAAGGGCTTTTCTGAGGACGAGATAACCCAGTTGGAGAGCTTGGCTTCTCTCTATATGCAGGCAAAGCTTTTGATTTTATACTCCGAAGAAGTCGATCCCGATTTCAGGTCAAACTTACAAACAATAAAAGAGTTACGAGATGCCTTTGATCATCTCATGAGAATTGTCATTGAGCGGTTTGGCAGGGACCCGTCCGTTATTGGAGATATGGCAGGTCCTGAGTATTGTAAAATAAATCTTCAAAAAGCTATCGGGCATGTTTATCGAGCAGCATTCGATGCGCTGGATGGAACAGTAATGTCTTTAAGAGAAAAAATTATAAACAGTCTGGACGCATTTCCTCTCGAAGCTGTAAAAGATATCCTCCCTGAATACTGGGATATTCGCATTAAGCTTGAAGAGCTGAATGAACATATCGGGGAACACCGCGCCAAAAAAGATATCGGGAACAACATCGGGGAAGTATATGACCGGTTCATCAAAGACGTTGAAATCCTGAAAAGTTTTCATAAGAAACTTCTTACTGCAAGTCCGGCACTTACCGAATATATTTCTAAGCAAGGCAAAATCCAGGACTCAAGTACAAATAGACAAATCATTATCGCAATAATTGGAGCGGTTGTCGGAGGTCTTATTGTGGCAGCCTATATGGCGCTAGTATCCGCTCATTAATTTGCCAACACCCCGGTTAACGAGTTTTTTTGTGGACTGTGTTTTCTCTATAACCTGCAGGGTGAGGTTATTAATTTTTCAACTTCTCCCTCACTCCTCTCCAGCCTTTTTTAGCCTCATGAGCCTGTAACAGCTTATCAATAAAGAGCATACTTCAATCGCATCTAACAACCCAGTATTATTGAGTCTACATTGGCTTAGATAGCTCGGCTGAAGTTATTTTATTACTTTAGCACCTGTCTAAATTGAATTGAATGCGGATTTGTTAACCCCGGCGGGGCAATAAGCTGGTTAAGGCATATAAATACAACGTATTATGGATATCACTGAACAACCGAAATTAAAGAGAGACGATATTATAGAGTTGAGAATAACTGATCAGGCGGAGAAAGATCAGTGTTTCGGACGGCTTGAAAATGGCATGGGCGTTATGGTCAGCGGGATGCTTGCTGTAGGCGACCTGGTATCGGCTAAAATCAAAAAGGTAAGGCAGCGCTATATCGAGGCTTTTGTGCTTGAGGTGCTTGAGCCATCGCCCGACAGGACCGAGCCTTTGTGCAGCTATTTTGGCGTTTGTGGTGGATGCAAGCTGATGCATATCCGCTATGAGGCTCAGCTGCAGTACAAGCAGAAAAAGGTAAAAGATGCCCTTGAGCATTTAGGAGACTTTGTCGCTCCTCCGGTTACAGCTGTAAGTGCCTGTGCCGATCCTTTCCACTACCGCAACAAGATCGAGTTCTCCTTTTCAAACATGCGCTATCTGCTGCCTGAAGAGCTTTCCATGGAGAAGCTTGACCGACCCAAGGATTTTGCCCTTGGCTTCCATACGCCCGGCAACTTTGAAAAGGTAATTGACATAGACTACTGCTATCTGGCCAAGGAATCGATGAACAGGGTGCTCAAGCTGACCAGGGAGTTTGTGCTTGCCAATGCCCTTGTGCCCTATTCGGCAAGAGCGCATACCGGGTATTTGCGCAATCTTGTGGTGCGCTTCAGCGAGAACCGTGAAGAGGTGATGGTCAACCTTGTCACCTCGTGGTATGATGAAGATATCATGCAGCGATACAGGGCGCACCTTGAGTCGGGGATGGATGGAGTCAAAATGACAGTGCTGAATAATGTGACGTCACGCCTGAACACCGTTGCAACAGGCGACGAGGAGTTTACGCTGAGCGGCGACGGATATATTACCGAGCGCCTTGGCAGCCATGATTTCAGGATATCGGCTAACTCTTTTTTCCAGACCAACTCTTCTCAGGCGGAGGTGCTCTACAACGCCATTCTCGCTGTTGGAGACCTCAAGGCGGAAGATACCGTCTATGACCTCTATTGCGGAACAGGAACCATAACGCTCTATCTGGCAAACCACTGCCGACAGATTATCGGGCTTGAAGTGGTAGAAAGCTCGATCAACGATGCGCGCTCCAATGCACTGCTGAACGGCATTACCAATGCGGAGTTTTACAAGGTTGACCTCAAGGATTTTCAGGCGCTCTTAGGAACCCTTGAACACTATGATAATCCGGGGGTGATTATTACCGATCCTCCAAGGGCAGGGATGCAGCCGAAGGCGCTTGCCACCATGATCCGGCTCAGGCCGAGGAGAATAGTCTATGTCAGCTGCAACCCTGCCAGCCTTGCGCGCGACGGCAAGGAGATATGCGCACACGGCTACACCCTTTTATCGGTGCAGCCGGTTGACATGTTCCCGCATACCAGCCATATCGAAAGCGTGGCATGCTTTGAGAGGACGAGCTCCTATTGAAGAGTTATTTGCCGCCGGCTTTAAGGAGCTTGCGGCGTTCTTCGGCAGTTAATGATGCATATCCCCGTGCGGAAATTTTGTCGAGGATGGCGTTGATTTCATCTTCAGAAACAGGAGTCTCTTTACTCTTTGTCTGGTAAAGGCGGGGTCCGCTTTTCTGCTTTCCCAGGGAGCGGATTTTATCAGTCATTCCCGAAAATGACCACTCGGCCCGTCTGATGGAGATGTAGATGAAGCCGATAAGCATTCCCCCAAGGTGTGCAAAATGGGCGATGTTGCTGCCGCTGCCCATGGAGCGGCTGCCGAAACCGGAGAAGAATTCGATAAGCGCATAGCCCGCTATAAAGTACTTTGCCTTGACGGGAAAGAGGAAATAGAGGAAAATATAGCGGTTGGGGAACATCATGCCGAACGCGAGCAGGACGCCGTAAATGGCCCCTGAAGCTCCAACGGTTGGATAGGGGTCGCCCATGGTAGCCAGCAGGTTGATCAGGGCGGCCCCTATGCCGCAGACAAAATAATAGATGTTGAACTGCCGGGTGCCCCAGTAATTTTCAATTTCAGCACCGAACATCCAGAGCGCAAACATATTGAAGAAGAGGTGTGTGCCTCCTCCATGGATAAACATGTAGGTGAGCGGCTGCCAGATACGGAAGTTGCTGGAGCTGACCGGCCAGAGTGATCCGAGGGTGAGAAGAGCTTCACCGAACGGGGATTGCTGCAGCAGAAAGACCGCTACGTTAATAAAAATAATTGTCTTAATCGCCGGGGGTATAACCTGAAAGCCCCCGGGACTGTATGGCTGGTTGGAATAGTTCATCAATTGCATTAGTTCTGCTCATTCCCGCTGCTGATCAGCGGGAACAGGCGTCTCGAAATTAAGTGCCGTCAAAAGTTACTCTAATGTACGGAACGGGTTAATCGTTCAGGGCTGCGATGCCGGGGAGCTCCTTGCCTTCAAGGAATTCAAGGCTTGCGCCTCCTCCGGTTGATATATGGGTAATCTCTTTCGAGAGCCCTGCTTTTGCTATAGCTGCAGCAGAGTCGCCACCGCCGACAATTGTTGTGGCACCTTTTGCCGTTGCTTCAGTCAAGGCTTTTGCAACAGCCATTGTGCCTGCAGCAAAATTGTCGATTTCAAACACACCCATAGGTCCGTTCCAGAGTACAGTGCGTGCTGAAATAATTTCTTTGCGATACGCTTCGGCTGTGACTGGTCCGATATCGACACCGATCATGTTCTCGGGGATACTGTCAATGCTTGCCGCATGGCTTGCGGAATCAGCGGAAATTTCGGCTGTAAGAATGACATCTGTCGGCAGGAGCAGCTTAATTCCTTTCTTTTTTGCTTCGTCCAGAATTTTAAGGGCGAGTTCTACTTTGCTCTCTTCAACCAGAGATTTTCCTGTCTGGTAGCCTTGCGCCTTGAAGAAGGTGAAGACCATCGCTCCACCGATAAGGACGGTATCAACCTTTTTGAAAAGGTTTTCAAGGACATCTATTTTTCCTGATATTTTTGAGCCGCCTAGAATTGCAACAAACGGACGCTCAGGCTCCTGAAGAGCTTTGCCCAGATAAAGCAGCTCCCTTTCGATAAGGAATCCTGCGACTGCTGTTTTTATAAAGTGCGTAATGCCTTCGGTTGATGCATGAGCCCTGTGTGCTGTACCGAATGCGTCGTTGACGTAGACGTCACCGAGTTCAGCCAGTTTTTTTGAAAAATCAGGATCATTTGCTTCCTCCTCGGAGTGAAACCGCAGATTTTCAAGCAGGAGCACTTCCCCGTCCTTGAGAGCAAGTACCTGCGCCGTGACCTCGGGGCCTACGCAATCTTTTGCCATTATGACCGGGGAACCGAGAAGTTCGGCGAGTTTTTTTGCAACCGGAGCAAGGGAAAATTCAGGGTTGACTTTTCCTTTCGGGCGCCCGAGGTGTGACATCAGAATCAGGCGTCCACCATCGGAAATGACTTTTTTGATGGATGGAAGGGATTCTACGATTCGTTTGTCGTCGGTAATTATCTTGCTTTCGTCGAGAGGAACATTGAAATCAACGCGCATTACTACCCGTTTGCCTTTGACTGATATGTCCGAGAGAGTTTTCTTCTGCATTGTTACTTACGATTGATTAAAAAAATTCACCCCTTAAATAATGTAGTGTAATCTACAACATAATCATTTTCCCCGACAGGGATAGAGCAGTCATCCCGCTCTTTTCAGTGCGGGCTGCCCTGACGGGCAATACGGTATTTTCTGATATTTCTGGTATGCTCCGCAATCGATTCAGCGAAATTGTGACCTCCTTTTCCGGTGGCGACAAAGTAAAGGTATTTTGTATCAGCAGGGTTCAGTACTGCAAGGATCGATGCTGAACCGGGGTTGCAGATCGGTCCTGGAGGGAGCCCGTTGTGGCGATAGGTGTTGTACGGAGAGTCTATTGCCAGATCTTTGAAGAAAAGCCGGCGGGCGGTTCCTCCAAGGGCGTATTGGACTGTCGGATCGGCCTGCAGGCGGATATTGTGTTTCAGCCGGTTGAGATAGACACTTGCTACAAGAGGTTTTTCATCATTCAGAGGGGTTTCGGCTTCAACAATTGAGGCAAGGGTCAATAGCGCAGTTTCGTTCAAGCCGGCTGCTGCGGCGGCTGTCTTTACTTTATCGCTATAGAAATGCCTGAATCGTCCGACAAGAAATCCAACGGCTTCGTCAGGCGTACCTGCCCAGACAAAGTCATAGGTTCCGGGGAAGAGATAGCCTTCGGCATTGCCCGCGGAAATGTTGTGTTTGTGAAGCAGCCGGCTGTCGGTGGCTGCGGCCATGACTGCGGTTGAATCCATATCAAGGTTCCGTGAGAGCAGGCGAGCGACGTGCCGGATGTCGAGGCCTTCGGGGATGGTGATTCTGACCTCGTCCTGCTTATGGGCGTGAAGGTAGTATAAGAGCGAGAAATTGGACATTCCGGGAGGGATGGAGTATCGGCCAGGTTTGATATTGTGCAGCTTCGGTATTATGCGACCGGTGAGGAGTACCGGCCATGAGGTGTTGATTGAGCCGTTTCGCTGCAATGCTTCTACAATGGCAATGAATCCCATGCCGCGGTGAACAATGAGAGGCGTTGTGCGGGGGGCAGTATTTATCCCCGGCACAAGCAAGAGGCCGGCGAGCGCCGTCAGCAGAACTGCAGCGCCAGTTATGAGCCGTTGACGTGGAGAGTTTTTTTTTGAGGCCATGGTGAGGGGGAGCTCTCTTATCGGGAGTGTATGCCTGACTGACTGTTTTTCCACTCGTGTTGCAGCATGCGGCTCTCTTCGAGAATGCAGCGGTATATTTTTTCGAGCGTGTAGGCTATCTCGGGCGAGTCGGCGTGGAGGATAACATTCTGCAGTACCTCTTTTTCGCGTTCGGGCTGCAGGACCTGTTCTCCGATTCGGGATTTAAGGGAGCTGATATGTTGAGCGCAATGCAGTCTTTCGCAGAGGAGGTCGGATAACTGGTGGTCAATGGCATCGATTTTCTTTCGCCATGCGTCCAGTTCCTGCCAGTGCTCTGTATTGTTTATTGTGCTGTCTGTCATAGTGATGAGCGGAAGTTAATTGATGCTTATCGTGAGCCCGAAAAGGAGTATAAAAAAATGTGACGGTATGATCTTCAGGGCTTATCGCGAGTGAAGAGCTTCATCCATCGGCCAACTTCCTGGTCGCTTAGCGATTTATCGTTGAATTTTTTCTTTTTGTATGAACTCTGCTTTGAGCTGAGATGCCTGTTCCGGGGAGTATCGGCTCCCGCGGGACTCTGGAGCTGGAGCGCAAATTCCTCTGATTTTATGCATCTGGCGCCGAATGCCGTTGCATACCTGCGAATTTCGTCGTCAGAACTTACAATAGTAACCATTTTTACTTTTGTGTTCAACGATTTTACATAATCAATGATCCATAGGTCTGCACTTTTAGAGGCAGGGGTAAAGACAATGTGAAGCGGCGCACCAAAAGCACTCTCTCTGGGAGCGCTTTTTCCATCGTAGACAATGGTGACCGGACACCCTTTTTCCTGCTGAAAACGCAGCAGCTGTTTTTCTGTCTCCTGACGCAGAACATCAAGCGATGCCGATGCCGGAGAGGGGTATAGCTTGTAAAGTAAATTGTATCCGTCCACCACAATTTCGCCGTTACCTCTCGTCATGGTGATTTCCGCCATTAAAATATACATAGCAACTCTAGGATAAAATAGCTGAATATTTTTTTAGTGCATCCTTTTTTTATACATTTTAAGTGGTGAGTAGTGGTAAAAAATGGGTGGAAATACCCTCTCTCCATGATGTTTTCCTTTTAATTATGCCAAAACGCAGGAAATATAAGGCGCTTTGGCTGATATTTCACCCGGAACGGCAGCTAACCCGATCGTCTTCATGGCCGGCTTTATTGGAAAAGAGAGACATGCCGTTGATGAGAAAGGGCGGCTCATGATTCCTGCAAGGTTTCGCAGAAGGTTCGGCATGGGTGATGAAGATAGTGCTGTGGATAGCTCTTACAGGCATTCAGAAGGACTTTACATCATGAAAGCGCCTGACCGCTCACTTGAGCTTTATGAGCCTTTCATCTGGGCTGGCACCAGAAAAACTATTTCGGGCCTTTCAGATTTCAACCCTGAGGAGCGCCTGCTGAAGACGCTGATGTATGAAAGCCTTGAGATTGTGGAGCTTGACCGTCAGGGGCGGATTGCCCTGTCAAAAGAGTTTCTTGAGCATGCGGGTATTACAAAAGATGTGGTGATAATAGGGGCAGATACAAAGATGATTATCTGGGATCCGGATCGCCTTCTCGGGCTGCTCGAGGAGAGTGCAGGGCGTTTTGCGAATCTCGCCGGAAGGTATTTTTAACGCTGATGGCACAATATATATACCACGAGCCGGTTCTTGCTTCCGACATAATTGCATTCCTTGTCAGAAAACCCGGGATTTATGTTGACGGGACTCTTGGAGGAGGAGGTCACTCTCTCGGGATTATGCGGGCTCTGAATGAGGCGGGGTATGGCGAGGGGTCTTTGCTTATAGGCATTGACCAGGATGACGCGGCCCTCTCTGCTGCAGCTGAAAAGCTCAGTGAGTTCGATGCTCATACGGTTCTGGCAAAAGGAAATTTTGAGGCTATAGAGAGTATTGTCCAGAGGGTCTGCAGCGAAAAAGGGCTGAAACCGAAGGTAGCGGGGATTCTGCTTGATCTTGGAGTATCGTCGTTTCAGATTGACACGGCGGAGCGGGGGTTCAGTTATCTGAGGGATGGACCTCTTGATATGAGGATGGATATGGATGCTCCCTTAAGCGCTGCCGATATTGTAAACACCTATGACGAGAAGGATCTGGCACGGCTTATTTTCCGGTATGGCGAAGAGCCCGGAAGCCGGAGTATTGCCAAGGCGATTGTAACATACCGCCTTAAGAATGGGCCGGTGAGCCGGACGGAGGAGCTTGCCGGCATTATCCGCGGCAACTTCACCGGAACGGACAGGATTATCAAGACGCTGTCGAGAGTGTTTCAGGCCTTGAGAATTGAGGTGAACAGTGAGCTTGATGTACTTCGCAAGGTGCTCTTCGAGGGAATTGAGTGCCTTGATGATCATGGCAGGATGGCGGTAATCAGTTATCACTCTCTTGAGGACAGGATTGTTAAAACCGTTTTTGCCGGGAAGGCAAAGAGCGACTGGGGCCCTAAAGGGGTCGGATTGAGGGAGCCTCTCCGGAGGGGCAGCATCTCACTCGTTACCAGAAAGCCTCTCATTGCTGCCCGGCAGGAGATAGATTCAAACCCGAGAGCCAGGAGCGCAAAATTGAGGGTCATTGAAAAAATTTCACAGGGAGGTCACCGTGAAGGGCAATAATGCTTTTTTGGGAACGTTCGACAGGCTGTCGCAACGGGTTAAAGGCTTCAGAGGCTCCAGGCCGAAGATGGCGGCAGAGGTGGTTGCTGCCGGACAATCCGGCAGGACGGAAGAGGTTCTGTTAACGGGAGAAGAGTTTCAGGCCGGCTTTGGTGCTGCATCGGCGGGGCAGGGGTTCAGGGAGTCCGAGTTCAAGGAGCTGCTCAGTAATGCCCTTAAGTTTGATA
This sequence comes from Chlorobium sp., assembly GCA_005843825.1. Lineage (GTDB taxonomy): Bacteria > Bacteroidota > Chlorobiia > Chlorobiales > Chlorobiaceae > Chlorobium. The sequence continues at coordinate 94,716 of SZXX01000048.1, read as the reverse complement.
TCGGTGCCTTGCTGCATTTGCGGACCTTTGTCTATCTGCTTGCCGGAACAGGAATTTTTCTTTTTCAGACCTATAATACCCTTGCCATTATCAATCTTGCCTTGCAGAATGAAAAACTACGCGACGAGATACAGATGTCCACGAGCGTGATTACCTCGCAGGAGCTGAAAGTCCATGAACTCCAGAGTATTCATAATATCGCACAGGATGCAGTTTCACTTGGGCTGACAACCTCCAGTGCCCCCCCTGTTGAAATTGAGCCGTGAGTGCTGCCGGTAATAAAATGGGATGCTCATGAGTGACCAGCAGAATATCCAGAGCAGGGATGACAATGAGTTCGGCAAGCGGCTCGGAATCATAGTCGCGCTTTTTGCCGTGTTTATTGTGGGTATCATTGCAATGCTGCTCAATATTCAGGTAGTCAATGTTAAAAAATACAGAGAGAAAGCAGCACGCCAGTATGAGCGAGTAATAACGGAGAAAGCCAAGAGAGGAGTTATTCTTGACAGGCATTCGCGTATGCTTGCTGAAAGTATCGAGTCCATCTCCTTTTATGCTGATCCCGCAATTGTAAGGAATACCCCGCTTTTTAATGAAAAAGGCAAGTCGGTTATAGACAAGACCACCCGGAAGCAGAAGGTTTATGATAACACGATTGCTGTAGCAACCATGTTTGCCCGGTATTTAGGGGGCAATAAGGCGGTATATCTCAAAGAGCTGCACCGGAAAACCGGGATGGCAGTGCTGGGCAGGAAAATCCCTGTTGCCAAAGCACTGCCTCTCTTGCAGGAGAAGATTGCCGGAGTATGGTTTGACAAGGATCAGCAGCGCTATTACCTCAACGTTGCGGCTCAGGTGATCGGCAGTACAGATATACATAACGAAGGGAGCAGCGGTCTTGAACTGCAGCTCAACAGGGAGCTGAAAGGGATTGACGGGACGATAATCTATCAAAAGACAGCAACCGGGAAGCGTTATCCCGCACCTGATGCCAAGCAGCAGAATCCGGTTAAAGGCAACAGTGTTCAGCTGACCATCGATGCCGATATTCAAAGCATCGTTGAGGATGAGCTGGCAAAGGCGGTTGAGAAGTTCCGCGCTGATGCCTCTGCGAGTATTGTTATGGATGTTCATACCGGAGAGATCATTGCCATGGCCAATAATCCGACATTTGACCTTAACCAGCGCTCCTCGTGGTCGGCTGAAAAGTCGCGCAACCGGGCGGTGACTGACAGCTATGAACCGGGCTCGACATTCAAACTGATCATGGCGTCTGCAGCAACGGAGGTTCTGCACAGAAAGGCTGAAGACCGGGTGAACGGCCAGAATGGCGTTATGCCGATCTATAATCTATTTATCAAGGATCATGAGCCCTACGGGAACATCTCGTTCCGGGAGGCTATCATGTATTCGAGCAATATTGTTGCAGCTAAGACCGCTCTGGCAGTGGGGAGTGAGAAGTTCTATGCCTATACGATGAATTACGGGTTTGGACGCAAGACGGGCATTGGACTGGTTGGAGAGTCGCCGGGAAGGGTGCGCCCTCTTGAGCACTGGGACAGAACCACGCTGCCCTGGATGGGTTACGGCTATCAGGTTATGGCTACTCCCCTGCAGATATTGCAGGCCTATGCGACCATTGCCAATGACGGCGTGCTGATGAGGCCGTTTATCATAAAAAAGGTTATCAACACAGAAGGCAAAACAGTCTGGGAGAGTGCTCCTAAAGCGGTCAGGAAGGCGGTGCTTCCTCAAACGGCCCGCTATCTCGGCAAGGAGTATTTCAAGGCGGTTGTAGACAGCGGAACCGCCAAAAGTGCGGCTGTTCCCGGTGTAACTGTTGCCGGCAAGACAGGAACAGCAAGGCGTGCTGCCGGAGGTTCGTATTCGAAACCGGTCTATGTCTCCTCTTTTGTCGGGTATTTTCCGGTTGAAGCTCCCCGCTATGCCATTGTTGTGGTTGTGGAAAATCCGAAAACTGCCTATTATGCCGCGATGGTTGCGGCCCCTGTCTTTTCCAGCATCGCGTCAAGAATGATTGCCTGCTCCGGGGAGATGCAGAAAAAGCTTGCGTTCCGTTCAACGGAGCAGGCGGCTATTGATTCTGTGTCGACAGTGGTTGTTCCTGACCTTGCAGGTCTTCAGGGGCGTGATGCCAAGCGGCTGCTGCAATGGCATAATCTGGAGATGGATTCGTCGGGAGATATGGATGGATGTGTCGGCCGTCAGAGTATTGCTCCGGGACAAAAAGTTAAAAAGAAGACGGTTATCAAGGTGACGCTGGCTCCAACGACGATGAAAAAAACCTCTTCATGGCTGCCCTGAAGGAGGCCTTGCAGCCGAGGGAGCTCCCTCTGGAGGAACTGCTCGAGGGGATTACCTGTACATCGCTTGCAGGCAGGAGCGACGTCGGCGGGACAATCCGGATGGTTACCAGTGATTCCCGTGAGGTTTTCCCCGGCTCGCTCTTTGTGGCTGTTCGAGGGTATTGTGCCGATGGTCACCAGTTTATAGAGAGTGCTATTCAGCGGGGAGCGGTGGCGGTTGTCTGTGAGGAACTGCCCCCGGAGACCAGTCAGGAGTGCCTCTATATTACTGTTCCGGATGCACGGATTGCTCTGGGGGAAGCTGCACGCATTTTTTATGGAAAGGCTTCGGACCAGCTGCTGATTATCGGGGTTACGGGCACGAACGGCAAGACCACAACGGCAAAGCTGATTACTGCAATGCTGAATGCCAACGGGATTGCTTCGGGCTATATTGGGACTAATCTCTGCAGAATCGGGGAGAGGGAGATTTCGCTTGAACGCACGACTCCGGAGGCGCATGGTCTGCACTCGCTTTTCAGCGAGATGGTTGAGGCAGGGTGCCGCGCGGTGGTGATGGAGGTTTCCTCCCATGCGCTCGTTTTGAAGAGAGTGTACGGGATACGGTTTCATGCAGCTGTTTTTACCAACCTGACCATGGAGCACCTTGACTTTCATCACTCGATGCATGAGTATGCGATGGCAAAACAGCTTCTTTTTGATGCTCTCGGTCCAGACGGGTTTGCGGTGTTGAATGTTGATGATCCCTATGCCCAAGAGATGGCTGCACGGGTTGAGCCGGAAAAAATATACTGCTGTTCCCTCGAGGGCGCGCTATCCGTTCCAGTGAAATGCAGCAGGCATTTCAGGGCGGATATTATAGAGAGCAGCATTGCCGGCAGCGCGATTGCCCTGCATTTTCCGGATGCTCTTGTGCATATGAAGGTGAGGCTGCCCGGGCTGTTCAATGTCATGAATGTGCTTGAGGCCGCGGCTGTAGGCACGGGGATGGGCATAGCGCCGGAAGAGATATGCCGCAGCCTTTCGGAGGTTGCCGGGGTTGACGGACGCATGGAGAGAGTTGGCGACGGCAGTATGGGCTGGAGTGCTTTTGTTGATTACGCTCATACTCCCGATGCGCTTTTCAAGGTGCTTGATGCCTTGAGAGGGCTGAAGACGGAGGGTTCGCGCCTTGTTGTTGTGTTCGGGTGCGGCGGCAACAGGGATACAGGGAAGCGGCCTGAAATGGGGCGTATTGCTTCGGAAATAGCCGATGAGGTTATTCTGACCTCAGATAATCCGCGGGATGAGGAGCCTGAAGCTATTCTTGATGAGATTGAGCGGGGCATTGTTCCGGGTATTGCCGATGGTCATTACAGGAGAGTCAGTGACCGGAGTGAAGCTATCAGAGCGGGGGTTTCGATGCTCAGGCCGGGGGATATTCTTCTTGTGGCGGGAAAAGGTCATGAACGGTATCAGGAGATTGCGGGGAGGAAATATTTCTTTTCGGATCAGGAGGAGATAAAAAAGTATATGCAGCAACATTGTTCCGGGTATCCGGAGAAGGAGAAAGAGTGAAAGGTGTAGTGACTGTTGATGATTTTCGGGCTGTCGGCCGGGTTGTTCCTGCTCGGTCGGGCTCTGTGCCTATGGAAATTGTCGATCCGGAAGTGGTTATTGATTCGAGAGAGGTGAATGGAGGAGAGCTGTTTGTTGCCCTGAAGGGGGAGAAGACGGACGGACATTGTTATGTCGGGAGCGTATTTGAAAAAGGCGCAGGCTGGGCGATGGTCAGCCGCGAGTGGTATGAGGCTCAGGGTTCAGCGGGACCTCCCGACGGAAAGGGGTTTATTGTTACTGAAGATCCTGTTGAAGGGCTGCAGAAGCTTTCAACGATATATCGCAATACTTTTGCAATTCCGGTTGTGGCTATCGGCGGAAGTAACGGGAAGACCACAACAAAGGAGATGGTTGCCTCGGTACTGGAAACCGGCTTCAAGGTTCAGATGAGCAGGGGAAACCGCAACAATCATCTCGGGGTTCCTCTCACTCTTTTTCAACTCAGGCATGATACCGGCATTGCGGTTGTGGAAATGGGCATCAACCATCCTGAAGAGATGGATCTGCTTACCTCAATCGGGCAGCCTACTCACGCTCTTCTGACCAATATCGGCCATGAGCATCTTGAGTTTCTTTTTGATCTTGACGGTGTTGCGACGGCTGAACTGAAGCTTTTTGAGGATCTTGATCGACGCGGCGGCACTGTTTTTGTTAATTTCGATGATCCCCGGCTGAAGGCTGCTGGAGCCGCTGTGGAGGGGAGCATCAGTTACGGAACAGAAGAACATTGCGGCCATATCTGCTGGAGTCGGGATGTTGTGGTGGAGAGGGATGGCAGGGTTTCATTTGTGTTGTGTTCCGCTTCGGGTTCGGAGCATGTGACGCTGAATTTTACAGGGAAGCACAATGTGATCAATGCTGTTGCTGCAGCCGCAGTCGGCCTGCATTTCGGGCTTTCGATCCACCAGGTCAGGGACGGGCTTGAGCGCCTCGCTCCCGCTGCCGGATGGAAACGGCTTGAGGTTGTGGACAGCGGCGGAATCAGGATTCTGAATGATACCTACAATGCCAATTCGGATTCAATGCGCCTTGCAATAGATGCTCTTTGCGATATGCAGCCGAGCGGCAAAAGGATTGCAGTGCTTGGAGATATGCTTGAACTTGGTGCGGCGGCGGATGTTGAACATGAAAGAATCGGCCGCTATATTCAGCAGAGTTTTGTTGACATCCTCTTCTCGTACGGAGAGAAGGCCCGATTGATCTGCAGTGAGGCGCCGGGCTGCTGCCGCGGTCATTTTGAGAGTCAGGAGAAACTGCTCGAGGCATTGCTTGAGGTGGTAGCGGATGGCGATGCTGTGCTCTTTAAGGGATCAAGGGGTATGAGGCTTGAGCTTGTTGTCGAAGCGCTTGTCAAGGCACGAACCAAAACCAGATAACACTACGGAATGTTTTATTATTTATTAAAGTATATCAACGATGTTTTTCACCCGCCGGTGCTTCGCGTTGTTGAGTATCTCACCTTCAGGGCAAGTGCGGCAGCTATTACGGCGCTCCTGATCACCCTGTTTTTCGGCCCGGGATTTATCACATATCTGAAAGCCAGGTTTATAGAGCCGGTAAAGGAGGAAGCACCTCCGGAGCATAAAAAGAAAAAAGAGCTGCCTACAATGGGCGGGCTGCTTATTATTTTTTCCGTTGAGATCTCTGTGCTGCTCTGGTCGAAATTCAATGACCCTCATGTATGGCTGATTATGCTGGCGATGCTCTGGATGGGGTGCATCGGCTTTATTGATGATTACCGGAAAGTGGTGCTGAAAATCAAAGGCGGTCTTTCGGCCCGGTACAAGCTGATCGGGCAGGTTACCCTGGGGCTGATCATCGGGCTCTATACCTGGCTTGATCCGGCTTTTTCGGTGCTTCTTTCGACGACGACGGTCCCGTTTTTCAAACATCTCACTCTTGATTACGGTTTTTTCTATATACCGATCGTCATTTTTATCATTACAGCCGTATCGAACGCAGTGAATCTGACTGACGGGCTTGATGGTCTTGCTGCGGGCACGTCAGCTATTGTAGTGACAGGTCTTGGCGGGTTCTCCTATCTGGCAGGCAACGCAGTCTATGCAGTCTATCTCAATATTCCCTTTATTCCCGGAGGCGGTGAAGTTGCCGTGGTCAGTATGGCGATTGTAATGGCCTGCGTCGGATTTTTGTGGTTTAATTCCAATCCGGCCGAGATTATCATGGGTGATACCGGCTCCCTTGCTCTCGGCAGCGCTATTGCCGTCATTGCCCTTCTGATAAAGCAGGAGCTGCTTCTGCCGGTGATTGCGGGCGTTTTTGTGATGGAAACACTCTCGGTCTCCCTGCAGGTGCTCTATTTCAAATACACGAAAATGCGGTTTGGCCAGGGAAGGCGGATTTTTCTTATGGCGCCTCTGCATCACCATTTTCAGCTGAAAGGGTGGGCTGAGCAAAAAATAGTGATAAGGTTCTGGATTATAGCTATTCTCTTTTTTCTTGTCAGTCTCATGACCTTAAAACTCAGATAATGACGATGGACCTGTCGGGTAAAAAGGTATCGGTTATCGGTGCTGGAAAGAGCGGCATTGCCGCTGCGGAGCTGCTCCGGAATGCGGGAGCGGATGTGCTGCTCAGTGACTTTGGCCGGATTGATGAGAGCGACGTGCTGCGTCTCGAGCACAAAAAGATAACCGTTGAACAGGAAGGCCATTCGGAGAGGGTTTATGATGTTGACCTCTGTGTCATCAGTCCCGGAATCCCGCCCTCTGCCCATGTGGTTAAAACCCTGGAATCGAAAGGGGTTCAGATTGTCAGTGAAATAGAGATAGCCAGCCGTTTCTGCAAGGCAAGAGTTGTGGGGATCACAGGAACGGATGGCAAGACAACGACTTCGACGCTTATTCATCGTATTCTGGAGGCTGACGGACTCCGGAACGGCTACCGCTCATTCAGTGTCGGCAATATCGGGGTGCCGTTTTCATCATTGGCAACGGAGATGACGCCTCGTGATGTTGCGGTGGTCGAGCTGAGCAGTTACCAGCTGGAGCGATGCTTTACCTTCAGGCCGGATGTTGCGGTGATTACCAATATTACCCCGGATCATCTCAGCCGTTATGAAGGCGATATATACAGGTATGCTGCGGCAAAGTTCCGCATTTATGCAAACCAGGGAGAGGCGGATACGCTTATTTATAATGAGGATGATCCTTTGCTGAGGGAGCATTTTGCCGGATGGGAGTTCCCTTTCTCGATTGTTCCGTTCGGGCTGGAGCCTGCTCCTCGAGGCGGGGTTGACCGGAGGGTTGTTCTGCTTGACGGGGAGTCGGTTGTTGTGAGGACTTCCACCGGGAAAGAAGAGGTCATTGAGGTATCAGAGTTTCTGAAAAACAGTTTTCGAGGGCGCCACAATATCTCCAATGTGCTTGCGGCCGTTGCTGCGGCCCGGGCGTTGGGGATCGCCAGTGAGGTGGTGCGTTCGGTGCTCAGGGAGTTCAAGGGCGTTGAGCATCGTCAGGAGTTTGTGATGACGGTTGATGGGGCCAGCTGGGTCAACGATTCGAAAGCCACGAACATCAATGCCATGCGCCAGGCGCTGGAAGCGGTGCCGGGAAGCTGTGTGCTGATTGCAGGAGGGCAGGATAAGGGGAATGATTACTCCTCTATTGCCGGGCTTGTCAGAGAAAAAGTGTCACTCATTATTGCCATGGGTGAGTCGAAGGGCAAAATCACTGCAGCATTTGAGGGTATTGCTCCGGTGAAAGAGGCAGGGTCGCTTTCTGATGCAGTGTCGATTGCCCATGAAGCATCGGTGTCGGGAGAAACGGTACTCTTTTCACCGGGGTGCGCCAGTTTTGATATGTTTGAGAATTTTGAGGATCGTGGAGCGAAGTTTAAACAATGTGTTCACCAGTTACAGCCATGCTGAATACAGATACAATTTCCGACGCCGTAGTGGCAAATCCTTCAGAGGCACTTGAGCTGCCTTCACGGGGGGAGGGTATTGCAGGGAAGCTGCTGATGCTTATTGTCTCCATTCTCATCTGCATCGGTGTTGTTATTGTCTACAGCAGCGGAGCGGGGTGGGCCGAAACAAAATATTCGAGCTCAGAGTATTTTCTGTGGCGCCAGCTGACCTTTTCGGTTCTTGGCATCATTACCATTCTGCTGGTTGCACAGATGGACTATCATATTTTCTGGAAGACGAGCAAGATCATTCTTCTTGCCAGCATTATTCTTCTCACGTCGCTTCTTGCCTTGAAAGCAGTCGGGAAGATTTCGGGGGCGGCTCGATGGATAGGGGTCGGACCGCTTAAATTTCAGGTGTCGGACTTCGCGAAATATGCGATAATCTTTCATTTTTCCCGGCTTATAAGTGAAAAACAGAGTTTCATACGGGACCTCAACAACTCGTACTATCCCCTGCTCACTATTCTGATGACCGTTGTAACTCTTGTGGCTCTGGAGCCTAATTTCAGTACCGCATCGCTTATTGCCCTGATAGGGTTCATGATGATGTTTGTCGGCGGGGTCAATATCAAGCATCTCCTGTCGACTTTTTCGCTGCTGATTCCCGTTGCGGTTGTGTTTGCCATTGCTGCGCCCTACAGGGTCGCCCGGCTGCTCTCGTTTACCAGCAAGGATGAAAAAGTGATAAGCTATCAGGTTGTGCAGGCCCTTATCGGACTGGGCAACGGCGGGATGTTCGGCCTCGGCATTGGAGCCAGCAAGCAGAGGGAGCTCTATCTGCCGCTCTCGTATAATGATTTTGTGTTTGTCGTCATCGGTGAGGAGTACGGGTTTGTGGGAGGGGTTGCCCTTATTGCGCTGTTTACCGGCTTTTTTGTCTGCGGGATGATTATAGCAAAGCATGCTCCGGATAATTTCGGGAAATATGTTGCCTGCGGGATCACGATGGCAATTACTCTTTTTGCCTATATCAATATTGCGGTCGCGTGTCATCTGATTCCTACCACCGGTGTTGCACTTCCTTTTATCAGTTACGGCGGCACGGCGCTTCTGCTTAACTCTCTTGGCGTCGGCATTCTTATGAGTATATCCCGATACAAGAAACGTGCTATTGAAAAGAGAGTCAAGCCCGCCATGAATGACAGGAGTGCGGCATGAAGGTTCTTTTTGCGGGCGGGGGAACGGGAGGCCATTTATATCCGGCGGTAGCTATGGCTGCAGAGCTCAGGAAGCTGGTGGCGGACGCGGGGATTTCATTTGCCGGAACGGTCAGCGGCATTGAGTCGACCGAAGTGCCGAGACTCGGCTACAAGCTCCATCTCATTCCGGTAAGAGGCTTGAAAAGAGGGGCATTGCTCGGAAATATCATTGCAAATGCAAGCATTCTTGTGGATTTTGCTTCAGCGGTGGGACGCGCTGTTGCACTCATCGGGCGGGAAAAGCCTGATGTTGTTGTCGGTACCGGTGGGTTTGTGAGTGCTCCCCTGCTTCTTGCGGCTCAGCTTACCGGGAAAAAAACACTCATTCAGGAACAGAATGCGTTTCCGGGCGTGACGACCAAGATGCTTTCGACACTTGCCTGTGAAGTGCATCTCTCTTTTGAGGAGGCACGGCGGTTTATCGGTAAAAAAAAGAATGTCTTTGTTTCAGGCAATCCTGCCCGGTCGTTTGAGCCACAGAACGGGCATGCGGCAAGGGCTCGTTTCGGCTTGAGCGCTGACAGGCCTACCCTTCTTGTTTTTGGCGGCAGTCGAGGGGCGCGGTCGATAAACAATGCGGTGCTTAAGCGACTCGGCGATATTACAGCTTCCGGAAATCTTATATGGCAGACGGGTGCGCTTGATTTTGAGCGGATAAAGAAAGAGGTGGCGCCTTCGCCTTATCTATGGGTGGGGCCTTACATTGAGGATATGGGGTCAGCGTACAGTGCCGCTGATCTGGTGCTTTGCCGGGCAGGGGCATCATCTATTGCGGAGCTGACCAATCTCGGGAAGCCTTCGGTTCTTGTGCCGTATCCCTATGCGACCGGAGATCATCAGCGGTATAATGCGCGTGCGCTTGTGAAGAACGGGGCGACTCTCATGATTGAGGATGGAGCGCTTGGCGAAGTGGAATCGATAAAAAATATTCTTGAACTGCTCGGTGATCCGGAAAAACTGAAAAGCATGGGAGCGGCTTCACGCGCACTGGCTTTTCCAGATGCAGCACGTCAGCTGGCTATGCGAATTATCGGCCTTGTAAAAACACATTAACAGGAAGAGAGCTTACCACACATGGAACTCGGGAAAACAAAAAGTGTTCATATTGTAGGAATTGGTGGCGCAGGAATGAGTGCCATTGCGGAACTGCTGCTGAAGTCGGGCTTCGGGGTGTCGGGCTCTGATATTTCATCCGGCGAGGTGACTGACAGACTTGCCGGGCATGGAGCTGTAATCTATCGGGGACATCGTGCTGAACAGGTCGCTTCGTGTGACGTGGTTGTATACTCGTCGGCGATAAGGCCGGAAGAGAATATTGAGATTCTGGCTGCTGAAAAAGCCGGCATTCCGGTCATCAAGCGTGACGAGATGCTTGGTGAGCTTATGCGCTATAAATATGGCATATGTATTGCCGGCACTCACGGGAAGACAACGACTACCGCAATGATCGCCACGATGCTTATCGAGTCGGGAGAGTCGCCGACGGTAATGATTGGCGGGATATCGGATTATCTGAAAGGCAGTACCGTTGTCGGGGATGGAAAGTATATGGTTATTGAGGCTGATGAGTTTGATCGTGCGTTTTTAAAGCTTACTCCGACTATTGCCATTGTTAACAGTCTTGAGTCGGAGCATATGGACACCTACGGCACTCTTGATGAGCTGAAACAGGCATTTATTGCTTTTGCCAATGAAGTGCCTTTTTACGGGCGGGTGATCTGTTGTGTTGACTGGCCGGAGATAAGAAAGATCATCCCCTCGATGAACCGCCTCTATTCGACGTTCGGAATTGACGAGCCGGCTGACGTGATGGCGACGGACATTGTGCTTGAACAGCAACACGCAACCTTTACGGTGCAGGCTTATGGCCGGGAGTATCGTGATGTCTGCATCAATGTGCCGGGCCGCCATAATGTGCTGAATGCCCTGGCGGCTTTTTCAGCGGGCATTGAGCTTGGGATTGTGCCTGAACGGCTGATTGCCGGGCTTGGCAGGTATAGCGGCATGAGGAGAAGGTTTCAGGTGAAATACGATAATGGCGCAGGATTAATGGTTGTTGATGATTACGCGCATCATCCTTCTGAAGTGAAGGCGACCGTCAAGGCGGCTAAAAGCGGATGGGCGCAATCGAAAGTCATTGCTGTTTTTCAGCCGCACCTGTTTTCGCGTACGAGAGAGTTTGCCGATGAATACGGCTGGGCGCTTTCAAGAGCTGACATTGTCTATGTCGCGGATGTTTATCCGTCGCGGGAAAAGGCCGCGGATTTTCCTGGTGTTGACGGGGAGCTGGTGGCTGCTGCGGTTAGAAAGGCGGGGGGAAAGCATGTAGAGTTTATAGCGGAAAAGGAGCCTCTTTTTTCGGCTCTTGAAGGGCATATGGAGAGCGGGAACATGCTTCTGTTTATGGGTGCGGGCGACATCACTGTTCTCGCTTCGAGAGCTGCCGAAGAGTGCCGTAAGCGTGAACCCGGAAAATGAGAGTGAGTTCATGAAAGGATCTGAAAAAACTTTTGTGTATGGCTGAAGGTGAACGAAAGGAATATTACCCTGACACGGCTCCTCCGGGATATTCTGAAAAGGGAGATGGGGGGGGAAATGCCTAAAGCTCCTGTTCCGGCTCATGGCGGCAACTGGAAAGCAAGGGTATTTATCCTCTTTGTGGTGCTTGCCGGGTTGGCCGCGCTGGCGAATTATTCGTCGAGCTGGAAAAAGGATGTGCTTGTCCGCGACATTGTGGTAGAAGGGGTGTCGAGTGCTGTGGCAAAGGATTTTGCATCAGGCATGAAGATCTATAAAGGGAGAAGTCTCGCTGAGCTTGATCCGGCAGAATTAAAAGCGAGGGTTATGCGTTTTGCCTTTGTCAGGGATGCGGTGATCAGCAAGGAGCTGAACGGAATTGTCCGTATAAAGGTTATGGAGCGGATGCCTTTAGCGTTAACAGTGATGAATGGAGAGCTTATGGCCGTTGATACTGAAGGGTTTCTTCTGCCGGCGAAAAAAGAGTTGACGGTGCAGCTGCCGAAATTGCTTTCGGTGTCGGGCTTAAGCAGGTTGAAAGCTGCAGGCAATGGCCTTCAGCAGCTTGACCGGCGGGACCTGGAGGTGCTCCGGGAGTTTCTTTCGGCACTTGCAGAGACCAGTTATGCGCGTCTGCTTATTCGGGAACTGCACTTTGAAGTCAGCAATATGACCTACTGTATAGCCGTACAGGCTCCTACCCGTTTTATTGTCGGTAATGACGGGAACTTCAAGGAAAAGTTGAAAAAATTCGAGATATTTTGGCAAAAGGTGGTTTCAAAAAAAGGTTTCGGCTCATATGAGAGCGTGGATCTCCGGTTTACGGACAGGATATTTACGAAGGATGCTTTGTTGCCTCAGACTACCCAGAATAGTCCCAAGTTATAATCACGCATAAATAGAACAATGCTGAAAAGCAATATCGCTGTTGGTCTTGATATCGGTACAACGAAGGTGTGTGTTGTGGTTGCCGAAAAGGATGAATTAGGAAAGCTCAATGTACTTGGAAAAGGACGTTCTAATTCCGATGGCCTTCAGAGGGCAACAGTTGTCAATATCAACAAGACTGTTGATTCGATAAAGGCTGCCGTCGCTGATGCTGAACGGGAGTCGTCCATCCGCATTCTTGGCGTCAATGTCGGGATTTCGGGTGCACATGTCCATTGTATTCACAGTAATTCGGAAATAAGCATCAATCAGACGGGGATTGTCAATGAGTCTGATGTGAGGCGGTTTCTGGAAAAGGCCAAAACCAATATCAGGTATCTGGATATAGATCATGAAATTATTCATGTGATTCCGCAGGAGTTCATTGTTGATGATCAGGAGGGACTGCTTGATCCGATAGGAATGGCAGGGACGACCATGAGAGGCAGCGCATATATTGTTGTGGGACTGAGAACCAAGATCCGTAATATCAAGCAGTGTGTGGAAAAGGCCGGGCTGGAGATCAATGCGGTCACTTTTGAGCCGGTGGCTTCGGGCATGGCGGTGATGAAGGAGCGTGAGAAGAAAAGCGGCGTGGTTGTCATTGATATTGGCGGAGGCACCACTGAGGTGGCTATCTATATTGATGGCGCAATCCGCTATTCGGAGGTTATCAAGGTTGCCGGAAATGATGTTACTCATGATCTGGCTCATGGCGTCAAGGCTCTCTATGAGGTGGCTGAGGATCTGAAAATAAAGCATGGCTGCGCTTACAGTCCGATCAGCGGGGAGGATGAGGCAATTCTTATTGAAGGTATTGAGGGTCGCCCGCAGAAAACGTTTCCGAAGAGCTCGGTGACCATGATCATTGAAGCAAGGATGATGGAGATTTTTGAGCTGGTGCGTGATTCTATAAAGCGCTCCGGCTATTATGAATATATCAATGCCGGTGCAATAATAACGGGAGGCGGTTCTCTGGTGCCTGGCACTGAAGAGCTTGCTCATGATGTGCTCGGGCTTGATATCCGGATCGGGTATCCTGAAGGGGTATCGGGCGGGATAAAGGGTTCCGTCAACAACCCGATGTATGCCACGGTCATGGGTCTTGTTGCCCATGCATTTCAGAATAATCTCTCTGAAGATCACAGCTTCTCTCCTTCAGCTGAGGAAATTCAGGCTCATCTCCCTGCGCAGATCACGGAGGAACCTGAGGCGCAGGAGCAGAATCCCGCAGGCAAGAAAATTGTGGACCGGATGAAGAAATTCTGGGATAATCTATGATTCGATATATAAACAGGCCTTTTAACGAGGAGAACTGACAAGATGGCATTTGAGCTTGATCCCGGGCTGTTTGACAGTGACCAGGGAAAAGGGGTTACCATAAGGATTGTCGGTGTCGGCGGTTGCGGCGGCAATGCGGTCAATAACATGATTGACAGGAAAATAAGCGGTGTTGAATATATCGTGTTCAATACCGACCGTCAGGCACTCCTGAACTCAAAAGCTCCTCTCAGGGTGCAGATCGGGAAGAAAGCCACGAACGGGCTTGGTGCGGGTGCTGATCCGGCCAAGGGGCGTCAGGCGGCTGATGATGATCGTGAAATCATTGCGGCTCAGCTCAGGGGAGCGGATCTTGTCTTTATTGCAGCTGGAATGGGCAAAGGTACCGGAACCGGCGCTGCGCCTGTTATTGCCTCGATTGCCAGGAATATGGGCATTCTAACCATTGGAGTCGTTACAAGGCCTTTCAATTTTGAGGGTCAGGTGAAAGCCAAGATTGCCGATGGCGGGATTGCTGAACTGCGAAAGTACATTGACACTCTTATTCTTGTTGAAAATGAGAAGATACTGAGTATTGCCGAGGAGGGGGTAAGCGCCACCGAGGCTTTCAATATGGCTAATGATGTGCTCTACAGGGCGGCTAAAGGGATTGCCGATATTATTACCCGCCATGGGCATGTCAATGTTGATTTTGCAGATGTCCGCAGCATTATGTCGGGTGCTGGTGATGCGGTTATGGGTTCTGCTGCGGCTGCAGGCGACCGGCGGGCTCTTAAAGCTTCATCGGATGCTCTCAACAGCCCGCTGCTTGAAGGTGTATCGGTAAAAGGCGCTAAAGGGGTACTGGTCAACATTACCGGCGAAGTCACCATGCGCGACATGTCGGACGCCATGAACTACATTGAGGAGCAGGTGGGCAGTGATGCCAAGATTATCAATGGATATGTGGATGAACCTCAGGTATCGGGGGAAATAAGGGTTACTGTTATTGTTACAGGCTTCAAGCGAAACGCAGAGGATGTGGGCAAGGAGACGGCTGTACGGCGCCCTGTTACGCCGGTGCATGCGCTCAGGTCAGCTGCTGTTGCCCAGTCTGCCCAGCCCGCAAGACCTACTGCAACTCTTTTTTCCGAGAGGCAGGAGGAGGATCTGCGTATTCCTGCGTATATACGAAGACAGTTGTCGATACATGACGCCCGGGAGGCCGGGAGCGGAAATAGCGCTACGCGTGACGCCGATCACAATACGCTGCCGCTTGGCGTGAAGGGAGAGCATGAAGACAGGATTGAGAAAGGCTTGACGGATACGCCGGCTTATCTTCGCCGGAAGAATAACGGCACCTGAATTTTTTTTATAAAAAAACTTAAAGATTGTAATGACCTATCGTTCCCTTTCCGCAGAAGAAGCTGTAACAAAAATTAAATCGGGGGACAGGGTTTTTTTGCATACTGCGGCTGCCACTCCGCAGCGGCTTATTGATGCTATGGTTCAACGCTCAGCTGAGTTGAGAGGTGTTGAAATCGTCAGTCTTCATACCGAGGGCGAAGCGGCTTATGCACGGCCGGAGTATCGTGACAGTTTCAGGCTGAACGCTCTCTTTGTCGGTAAAAATGTCCGCCAGTCGGTTCAGAATGGCGACGCCGATGCTATTCCGGTTTTTCTGAGCGATATCCCCTCCCTTTTCCGGAATAAAATCCTTTCCCTTGATGTGGCCCTTGTGCACGTTTCCCCTCCTGATCGGCACGGATACTGCTCTCTCGGTGTTTCAGTCGATGTTTCCCTTGCGGCTGTCCATTCTGCAAAGCTGGTTATTGCACAGGTCAATCCGAATATGCCGAGAACTCTTGGAGAAGGGCTGCTTCATATCAGCAAGATCCATGCAATGGTTGATGTGTCTGATGCCATTCTTGAGACTCCCAGACATGTGTTAAGTGACGAGGAGATCCGCATCGGTAGCCATATTGCTTCTATCGTTGAGGACGGGGCGACGCTTCAGCTGGGAATCGGCGCCATCCCTGATGCCACACTTGCTTCGCTTTCCGGACATAAGGACCTTGGCATTCATTCTGAAATGTTTTCGGACGGCATTATTGAGCTTGTGGAGAAAGGTGTGATTAACGGGCGAAAAAAGCGGACCCATAAGGAGATTATTGTGGCAAGCTTTCTTATCGGGACCAGAAAATTATATGATTTTGTGGATGATAATCCTCTTGTTGCGATGCTGCCTTCGGATTATGTCAACGATACCCGGGAAATCAGGAGAAATCCCCGTGTGACGGCGATTAACAGTGCCCTTGAAATCGACATGACAGGCCAGGTCTGTGCTGATTCGATCGGGCAGAGATATTTTTCGGGTGTCGGCGGTCAGATGGACTTTATACGCGGAGCCGCGCTTTCAGAAGGCGGCAAGCCTATTATTGCGCTTCCGTCGATGACAAGCAAGGGATTGTCGAGGATTGTACCGCAGCTGAAACCGGGTGCTGGAGTCGTTACGACAAGGGCTCATGTGCAGTATGTTGTTACTGAATTCGGAATTGTCAATCTGCATGGCAAAAATCTGCGGCAGAGAGCTGAAGCGCTTGCAAGCATTGCCCATCCGGATTTCAGGGAGGAGATATCCCGTCAGGCCCATGAGCTCTATGGATCATACGGAAAGGGGTACAGTTAATATTTTCTCCTGATCGAGAGGCCGGCATCTAGAGCGACCGGATACCGATCAGGCTTACCATCCGGCCGGTTTTTCCATTATCGCGCCGGTATGAATAAAAGAGGTCGCTATCAGAAAAAGAGCAGAATCGGGATTGTTCAATATTCGATTGGGGAATCCCTGAGGCAAGCAGCTGCTGACAGTTGGCCAGGCTGAGATCAAGCATGTATGTATCGTTCTCTTCCGGCAACGAAGAACGCCGCCAGTTCTCCGGCGGAAATTCCCTTGCGACTTCAGGCCCGACCTCATAGGCAGGTGCTGAAATTCCCGTGCCTATCCAGGCAAAACACTCAGCAGGAATGGAATTGAAGTTTTTCTGCATGGCGGCAACGGTTTTCATCACAATACGGCCTGCACTTCCTTTCCAGCCGGCATGAACCGCTCCGGCAGCCTGATGCCGGGGATCAAAGATCAGTACAGGATAGCAGTCCGCAGTATAGATGCATAGAAAGAGATTTTTTTTATCGGTGATGAATGCGTCGAACCCCTGGTATCGCCCTGGTTTTTCGGCTGCGAGTATTTCGGTGCCGTGAACCTGCAGGGAACTGACCATTCTGTCGGGATCGATGCCTATTGCCGAGCAGAGTCGCAGGGTGTTATGGTGAACATTTTCCGCGCTGTCTTCGGTATTGGTGCCCAGATTCAATGAGGCATAGCGGCCGGGGCTTATGCCGCCTCTTCTTGTGCTCTGCAGGGCGATGAGCTGGCTGAATTCACGGAAAGAGTGCGGAACTACGTATTCCGGAGGCACGCCGGCAGGGTTAATCGGTTTTGTCATTAAGATTACCGCTAAAGGTTCATTATTTCCCCAAGAGATAGTATCTTTCAGCTCGTGACTTGTCACTTCCTGGGCACCCCGCAGAGTTATTTCGCAAAGAGCCGGTGCTGGTCTGAATGTAAACAAGGACGCTCAACAATGAAAAGAGATGAAGACGAGCGATTTCCGGAACAGTTCGGACGTTCCGTGCGGGCGATTTCAG
Source organism: Chlorobium sp. (assembly GCA_005843825.1). Classification (GTDB taxonomy): domain Bacteria; phylum Bacteroidota; class Chlorobiia; order Chlorobiales; family Chlorobiaceae; genus Chlorobium. Next base: position 77,249 of record SZXX01000048.1, on the reverse strand, counting down.
ATTACATGGGTATTGGCCTGCAGATTGCGTTAAGCTTTGCATTGTTTGTATTGCTGGGTTACTGGGCTGATGGCAAGCTTGGCACCTCGCCGCTTCTGCTGCTTGCGGGCGTTGTTCTCGGTATGACGGGCATGGCTCTCGTTCTTATGAAAGTAGTTCGCCAGGCTAACAAAAAAAAATAAGGCATTTTACCGGGTTTTCTGCTGTCAAATTAAGAATCTAAAGTGAGAGATGAAGCCAATATTTGAATTTTTTATTAAGTTATGTATCTTGTCCGTCATTTTATGGGGTGTTATTTTTGCAGGTCTTAATCCCGGAAGTGTTGATTACCACTCGGTATTTCTTGCCTGGGTAATGGTTGTCACCAATGCTGTCGCTGGTTATCTGCTTTTTGACTATGCACTTGACAAGGAGTCGGCGGTATTCACAAAGTACGTTTTCGGCGGTCTGACTGTCAGGCTGTTAGTGTTGATGGTGCTTGTCGCGGTTATTATTATCAGAAACCTGGCGGTCATCAACGACTTTGTCTTTTCATTTTTCGCGTTTTACTGTATCTATGTGATTGTTGAAATTCTCGGGTATCAAAAGAAAAACAAACAGAAAAAGAAAACTGCATGAAACGGGTAAACGTCATACAGCCTAAGGCTATACTTAAGGTTATTGCGATTCTTGTGCCACTTCTTCTCAATGTGAATGGCCATGCTTTTGCCGCGTCCGGACAGTCGTCAGACGTTCCCAAAAGCAGTGCTGCTGCTGCTGTTGCACCTGCAGTCGCCGTCCCTGCTGCTGAAGCGGCTCATGGCGCTGAAGCTCCTGAAGGAGAGGAAAAGGCCGGCGATGTTATCATGCATCACATTCTCGATAGCAATGTTTTTGCGTTTGAGCCATTCGGGTCGATCAATCTTCCTAAAATAGTTGTCGGCGGCTTTGATATTTCCATCACCAAGCACGTGGTGATGCTCTGGCTGGTATCGGCACTTCTTCTGATCGTGTTTTCCGTTGTGGGCGGCCAGTACAAAAATCTGACTTCACGCAACGCTCCAAAGGGGCTGGCCAATGCCATGGAGGCGCTTGTTGAGTTTATCAGGGTTGATGTTGCAAAGTCAAATATCGGACATGGATACGAAAAGCATCTTCCATACCTGCTGACGGTTTTCTTTTTTATCCTGTTCTGTAACCTTCTCGGTCTTATTCCTTACGGCGCTACCGCTACCGGTAATGTCAACGTTACGCTCACACTTTCCATTTTCACCTTCTTCGTCACCCAGATTGCCGCATTCAAGGCTCACGGGGTTAAAGGGTATCTTCAGCACCTTACTGCCGGCACTCACTGGTCTTTGTGGATTATCATGGTTCCCATTGAGATAATCGGACAGTTTACGAAGCCGTTTGCGCTTACCATTCGTCTTTTTGCGAATATGACTGCAGGACATATCATCATTCTCAGCTTGATTTTTATCAGTTTCATTCTGAAAAGCTACATTGTGGCCGCAGCTGTTTCAGTTCCCTTTGCCATATTCATTGATCTGCTTGAGCTTTTTGTCGCCTTTCTGCAGGCGTTTGTGTTTACCATGCTTTCCGCGCTCTTTATCGGCCTTGCCACAGCGCACGAAGGACATGACGAGCCTGCTGCCGGAGCGGCACATCACTAAAAGAACTCAGGTTTATTAAGGAATAACTCTTATTTTGATGGTTTTGATTAAACGCTTTTAAAACTGCTAATTATCCTTTAGCAAAAAACTTACAACAAATAAACGGAGGTAATTACAAGATGGAAGGTTTAGGTTTAGCTTATTTAGGTGCAGGTCTTGGCGCCGGTCTGGCTGTTATTGGTGCAGGTCTTGGTATTGGCAACATTGCAGCTTCTGCCGCTGAGGGTACAGCCCGTCAGCCTGAAGCTACTTCGGATATCCGTACCACCATGATTATTGCCGCAGCTCTTATCGAAGGTGTTGCATTGTTCGGCGAAGTTATCTGCGTGCTCCTTGCTCTTAAGTAATATTGAGCACTTGCAGAGACTCAATACTGACAGAAATCTCGATTGCGGCTTATCTTTTTCCTGATGTCGCAATCGGGCTTTATTAACCGTTAACGGAAAAATTGTTCATGCTTACGTCAGGAATTATACTTCTTGCCGGTAGTCTTCTGAGCCCGAATCCCGGTCTTATTTTCTGGACAGCGATTACCTTCGTGATTGTGCTGCTTATTCTCAAGAAGATTGCCTGGGGCCCGATCCTCAATGCGTTGGAAGAGAGGGAAAAAGGCATTCAGTCATCCATTGACCGTGCTTTTCAGGCAAAGGACGAGTCTGAAGCTATTCTGCGTAAAAACAAGGAACTGCTTGCAAAAGCTGACGCTGAATCTGACAGGATTATCCGTGAAGGAAAAGACTTTGCCGAAAAACTCCGTGCTGATATAGCTGAAAAAACTCAGGCGGAAGCTCAAAAAATGATTGCCTCGGCAAAAGATGAAATCGAGCAGGAAAAACGCCGTGCTCTTGCTGAGCTGAGAAATGAGGTTGCTGATCTTGCCGTCAGAGGCGCTGAAAAAATTATCAAGAGCAATCTTGATGCTGATACTCAGAAAAGGATCGTTGACACCATGATTCAGGATCTTTCAACAAACCGTAACTGAAACAGTTCGCGAAATGTCAAGTGTAATTACAAGCCGAAGATATGCTTCCGCTCTTCTTTCAGCAGCTGAAGAGGGTAACTTTCTGGATCAGATTGTCGAAGAGCTTCAGGTGATTAAGGTTGTTCTTGAGCATTCCCGTGATCTTGTTCAAGCGTTGCGCAGTCCTCTCGTTAATGGCGATAAAAAAATCCATATCTTCGAGGAGATCTTCAAGGATTCCATCGGGGAGAAGATGTTTCTTTTTTTAAAGCTGGTTGCCAGAAAAAAACGCGCAGGGCTTCTGCCTGAAATTATTGACGAGTTTCAAATCCTTCTTGACGAAAAAAGGGGGATAATAAATGTTGATATTACCAGCGCAGTAAAACTTTCTGACGAGCAGTCCAGCGAGCTGGTCCGGCGTCTTGAAGTCTATACGGGCAAGAAAATACGGGCTGAGATGTCTGAAAATGAAAGCTTGATCGGTGGAGTCTCCGTTAAAATCGGTGATACCATTTTTGACGGCAGCATCAGTCATCAGTTAGAGAGGTTCCGTCAGACACTTGTTGCCTGAACGGACAGAACTCTCCGGTGAGGACTGAATGATTTGATATTGAAAATAGCCTGCATAAGCAGGCTATTTTTTTAGACTTTTTTGCACTATTTTTTGTGGCATAGTAATAAAATCTGCAGTGCTGATAATCTTGGGGCTTTAGCTCAGTTGGTAGAGCGTCTCGTTCGCAATGAGAAGGTCAGGGGTTCGACTCCCCTAAGCTCCACAACAGGTGTTTTCTACAGGTTCTTTTCTATTGTATCTGCGGTGTCCATTCAGACGTATCGGGTATCATACAAAGGCATTGGAAAATCTTCGGGGTGATTGCCGTAAAGAGTTGGGGTTTCTTTTTCGGCAGTTTTGTATTATACGGTTCGGATTTCAAAAAAAGAGGATAATGGAGTTGCTCTATGCCGGTTGCCAGATTTTGTTCACGTTCAGTTGCGATGCTTTTTACTGCGGGTTTATTAATAAGTTCAGGATGTTCATCGTCCAAGACGGCGGAAACCCCGACTGTGGCGGTTATTGTTTCCGAAGGGTATGCAAAAGCAGAGAAGTCGTATGCATCGAAGGATTATGACAGTGCGGCTCTCACGCTGGAATCGCTGCTTGTAACTTCGCGGGCAACTCCTCTTGAGGACAAGGTGCTTTTTCTCCTTGGCGAGACCTATTACAATTCAGGACAGTATCTGCTCTCTTCAGAAATATTTACCCGGCTGTTGAAGCAGGTGCCTTCAACTCCTTATGCCCGGACTGCCCAGTTTCTGATTGCAAAATCACATGAAAAGCTTTCTCCGAATTTTGATCTTGACCAGCAGGAGACACATAAAGCGATAGATCAGTTTTCAATCTATATGGATCTTTATCCTGCACCGGATGATTCAAAGACGTTAAGCGATGTTGAGACCTACAGGGAGCTCCTGAAGATAAATCCGGAGAATCCGACATATAAGGAGCGTTATCTGAAGGCTACCGCTGAACTTGCTAAAACCGATTCGTTGAAATATGCTGAAAAGGCAATTCCTGAGTTGAGAAATAAGCTTGCAAAAAACACCTACTCTATTGCTAGGCAGTATGTTCAGCTCAAAAAATATAAAGCTGCCGTCATATTTTATGATGAGATATTGAAGCACTACTCCGATACCGCATTTGTGCAGCAGGCATGGGCTGGAAAAATAGACGCATTGACAAAGCGCCAGAAATGGTTTGAAGCGGGACAGGTGCTGGATCAGTACTTGCAGCTTTATCCCGGAAAACAGCAGGAAATGAAGGGAACAAGAGAAAAAATCAGTCAGAATCTCAAAAAAATCTGACCGGAGGCTTGCGCGTGCATCTGGCAGTCTTTGGCGGAACATTCGATCCCCCGCATAATGGTCATCTCGCTCTCTGTCTTTATGCCAGGGAGCTCCTCGAAATCGATAGAATATTAATTTCGGTTTCCAATAATCCATTCAAACAGCATCGCAGCGTTTCTGACGAACATAGGAAGCGTATGGCTGAGTGCCTCACTGCAGAAATCAATCTCACCGGACCAAGCTGTCAGGTAAGCGGATGGGAGCTTGAAAAACAGCAGCCTTCGTATACGGTTGATCTTTTGAACTATGTCCGCCAGCTCTATCCCCACGATAGCGTGACCCTCCTTGTCGGTGAGGACAGCTTCAGGGAGTTTCATTCCTGGAAGGATTATGAGAAGCTCTCTTCCCTGTGTGATATTGCGGTGTTCAGAAGAACTTCAGTCGAGGGAGGTGCTCCGCCTCCTGATTCTTTGCTGCAGAAAGTATCTATAAAGGTTATTGATTTTGCCTATGAGGTTTCATCAACAGAGATAAGGGAGCTTATTTCGGCGGGGCAAAGCGTGTCAAAATTTGTACCTCCCCGGGTGAACCGCTATATCAGGGAGCATGGCCTTTACCTGCAGCCATAGCTCCCTACATCGATTCTGGAGCTGAAACGCCGAGAATCCTGAACCCGTTGCGCAGTACCTGACGTGTCGCCAGAGAAAGAAAGAGACGTGCCTTCATGGTATCAGGCTCTGCTTTGATAATGGGGCACTCCTGATAGAATCGGTGAAAGAGTTCAGCAACCGAATGCATGTATTCAACCATTTTTTGAGGTTCGAGCAGGCGTACACTTGTTTTGATCATATCAGGAAAATCCAGCAGGGCAAATCCAAGCTGCAGTTCTGCCGGAGAGTTGAGCAGCTCAAGAAGGTGGTGATCCGGGCTGGATGCAGGATCAAAGCCGGTTTCCTGAAGTGCCATGCGCAGGAGGCTGCAGATTCGGGCATGAGCGTACTGAAGATAGAAGACCGGGTTTTCTTTGGACTGCTTTTTTGCAAGGTCTACATCGAAGTTCAGATGCGAGTCTTTACTGCGCATGATAAAAAACAGCCTTGTAGCGTCGGCTCCGACATCATCAATAAGATCGTCCAGCAGATCGGCATTGCCCTTTCTTGTTGACATTTTAAGCGTCTGGCCGTCGACGGTCGTTGTCACAAACTGATTGATGGCTATCTTGATTCGAGCGGTATCGTAACCAAGAATTTTCAGAGCCTCGATGACATCAGGATACTCATCAATATGATCGGCACCGAATACATTGACGATCATTGCAAAGTCGCGTTCAAACTTGGAGATATGGTAGCCGATATCGGGCAGGCGGTAGCTTGGTTCGCCTGAGGATTTGACCAGGACTTTATCCTTTTCCTGGCCCAGCTTTGTTGTCAGAAACCATGTAGCCCCATCGTATTCGGCAATGAACCCTTTTGCCCGCAGTGCTGTAATAACGCTCTGGTTGGCGGTTATGCCGGCTTTGTCGGGGGTGTAGAGAGTGTGCTCGTTAAAAAAAGAGTCATGACGGATGCTGAGCCGTTCAAGCGTCTTTTTTATTGAACTGAAAATGATTGCTTCCGCACTGTTTTTAAAGGTCAGTACTTCATCGCTTTCAGCAAGAGCCGCTCCATGTTCGCGGTATATATCCGCAGCAATATCGCGGATGTATTCGCCCTGGTAATGGGTGTCAGGAAACTCAATTGTTCTGCCGCAAAGCTCCTGGTAGCGGAGCCTGACTGACTCTCCAAGAATCTGCATCTGCCGGCCGGCATCGTTGAAATAGTACTCCCTGGTAACCGTGTAGCCCTGTGATTCGATAAGATTTGCAATGCAGTCTCCCAGTACACCGCCCCGGCCGCGCCCTATGGTCAGCGGTCCGGTCGGATTGGCACTGACATATTCGACAATCGCCGTTTTCCCTGTGCCGATTGTGCCTTTACCATAGGTATCGCCGTCTCGCAGCACCTGTTGGAGCGAACGCATGATGAAGAGGGAGGTAAGGTAAAAGTTTATGAACCCCGGCCCGGCCACTTCGATTTTAGCAATGGTATCGGGGGGAAACACAAGATGCTGAATAATTTCATGCGCAAGTTCACGAGGGTTCCGTTTGCACTCTTTTGCCGTGAGCAAAGCTATGTTTGTTGAAAAGTCTCCGAACTTTTTGTCGGCAGGCTGTTCAATAATGATCTGTTTCAGGGTATCAATGCCTGCCTGGCGGAGTGCGCTCTGGATGACAGGAAGAAAAAATTCATGCATTTTGGTTCTTTTATAGTAGGGTCGCGGGCTGCTTCTTATGGATGAGAGTACAAAGCTCATCCACAGAGAGCTCTCTGAAATCGTCGATAATCTGGACAATATTCTCAAAACTGCTGAATGCTTCTGGCCGGTTTGTTGTTGTAACGGCAACACATTTCATTCCGGCCTTTCTGGCTGCTTCAACACCGGGGATGGCGTCCTCAAAAACAATGCATAAGGAAGGGTCTACATCGAGCAGCTCGGCGGCACGCAGAAAAATATCGGGGTGAGGTTTGCCGTTCGGGACATGATGGGGGTTTACAATGGCCTGGAATGTATCTGCAAGGTTCAAAAGCCCAAGCACATACTCAATATTGCGGGGACCGGCACCTGTGCCTATGCCAAGCCGGATATCTCTGGCCGACGCGGTATCGAGAAATTCAGTGAGACCTGGCATGGGTTTGATGAGGTCGCGTGAATTGACGCGGTAGAGAAAATCCTTCAGTTCAGTAAGATGTTCAGCTTCAGCGGCGCTGATATTCGGGTCGAGAAAGTAGCGAAGCACATCAAGACCTTTCATTCCTGCGGTTTCTACAAGGTATCGCTGGGCATCGAGCCCTTCAAGGCCGTAATCTTTGAAGAGTTCCACCCAGGAATCGGCATGGAAGCGCATATTGTCGGTCAGAACCCCGTCCATATCAAAAATAAAGGCGAATCTGCTGTTGCCGGGCATGCTGTCAGTGGATTGTTGCATCAGTTTATTTCGCCCAGTTTCATGGCGGTTCTCACTTCCTGCATGGTAGTGCTGGCAATGACTTTTGCCTTTGCCTCTCCTTCAAGAAGAATATTTTTTACGAGGTCCATCTGTGACTCATAATAGTGCCGTTTTTCAATCAGCGGAGCAAGCTCAAGTGAGATATTTGCGGCACACAGCTTCTTGCAGTCTACACAGCCGAGAGAGCCTGAACGGCAATCGGCATCTATGCCTGCGAGCTGTTCAGGAGGTGAAAATCTGGTGTGGTAACTGAATACCGTGCAGACTTCAGGATGACCGGGGTCATTTTTACGGATTTTAGCGGTATCGGTTACCGCTGTGCGCATTTTTTTAAAGACATCCTCAGGTCCGTCTGCAAGCAGAATGGTATTGCCCAGAGACTTTGACATTTTGGCCTTTCCATCAAGACCCAGGAGACGCGAAAATTTTGTGATTTTAGGCTCCGGTTCGGGAAAGACCTCCCCGATAACAGGATGAGGGTAGTGATTGTTGAATTTACGGGCTATCTCTCTGGTAATTTCCACATGAGGGATCTGGTCCTCGCCCACAGGGACAACATTGCCCTTGTAGAGGAGGATATCGGCGGCCTGCAGAACAGGGTAGCCGAGATGGCCGTAAACCAGTGAGTCCATATTAAGATCGCGGACCTGCTCTTTGAGCGTAGGGTTTCTTTCAAGGCGCGATGAGGTGATCAGCATGGAGAAGAGCAAAAAGAGTTCCGCATGTTCCTTGACTTGCGACTGGCGGAATACCGGGCTTTTATCGGGGTCAACACCAGCGGCAAGCCAGTCGACGAGCATGTCAAGGGTGTTGGCGTATATCTCTCCGGTTTCAAGAGAGGTGGTCAGATTGTGGTAATCGGCAATGAGAAAGCAGGTTTCATAGACATGCGCGCCTTTTTCGTCAAGCAGATTCTGTTGTTGAACCCAGCTTTCAAGGGCTCCGGTATAATGCCCGAGATGAAGTTGGCCTGTAGGCCTCATCCCGCTTAAAATTCGTTGTGCTGCCATAAGATAGTTGTTGCTGTTTCGACCGGGGAGAGTGCGGTTGATTCAGGCAAGTCAAGGGCGTTATTATTTAAAGCTGTAAATGCCCAAGAAGTTATAACAGTTGACAGAAAGATAAAAGGGCTTTATTTGTTTTTTGTTTTCATAGCGCTATATTATCGAACTTGTTTTTGAATTCCTGGCATAGGATGCCTTCGAAAACTGATATATTAGAGAGTAAGTCCTATACAACACTCGGTTGCCCAACCATGTCAGATCCGGAAGGAAGCAGCATCCGGTAATTTGAGTGTGTGATATAGTAAGCTTACTCTCTTTTTTTGTTTAGTCACTTTTAACAGGTCGGGAGCGGTTATGCAGCCAGAATCGAGAAAAAAAGAGTTATTAAGCTCGCCGGTTCGACATATCGATATGAAAAAGCTGAATATTGTTTCTTTCGTCGAGCAGATGGGTGATACGGCTTTTCAGGCAAGAAATCTTTCGAGAGCAGCTTCCATAGTTGATCTCATGCAGCAGGACAAGGAGTGTGCTGTCATTCTCACCCTTGCCGGTTCGCTGATCAGCGCCGGATTGAAGCAGGTCATTATTGACATGATCGATAACCATATGGTTGATGCCATTGTCTCAACAGGCGCTAATATTGTTGATCAGGACTTTTTTGAAGCACTTGGATTCCGTCATTATCAGGGTACGCCGTTTATCGATGATGCTACGCTGAGGGAGCTGCACATCGATCGCATTTACGATACCTATATAGATGAGGATGATCTTCGGGTCTGTGACGAAACAACAGCTGCCATCGCCAACACAATGCAGCCGGGTGTTTACTCTTCCCGTGAATTTATTGTTGAAATGGGAAAATATATCGAGGCAAACAACCACGATAAAAACTCCATTGTGTATAGAGCTTACGAAAAGGGCGTGCCGATTTTCTGCCCTGCATTTTCTGACTGCTCTGCAGGGTTCGGGCTGGTGCACCATCAATGGAACAATCCTGACAAGCATGTTGCGATTGACTCGGTGAAGGATTTTCGTGAATTGACCAGAATCAAGATCGAGAATGACAAGACCGGTATTTTCATGATCGGCGGAGGTGTTCCCAAGAACTTTACACAGGATATTGTTGTTGCTGCAGAGGTGCTCGGGCATGAAGATGTTTCCATGCATACCTATGCGGTTCAGATTACAGTTGCCGATGAGCGTGATGGGGCTCTGTCCGGTTCGACACTCAAGGAGGCGAGCTCATGGGGCAAGGTTGATACGGTTCACGAACAGATGGTTTTTGCGGAAGCCACTATTGCTCTTCCGCTTATTGCCGGCTACGCATATCACAAGCGTAACTGGGAAGGTAGAAAAGCCAGAAACTTCAATGCCATGCTGGATAGTCAGCAGGTAAACGCTTGAGGAGATTACAATGAAATTTTTTATTGATTCGGCTGATCTTAAGGAAATTCAGAGCGCCAAAGATCTTGGGATTCTTGACGGCGTAACGACCAATCCTTCGCTCATTGCAAAAATTGTCGGGGATCCATCCCGCTTTACCTATCAGGATTTCAAGGATCATATTGCCAGGATATGCGACATTGTCGATGGTCCCGTGAGTGCTGAAGTGACCTGTCTTGAGACCGAGGAGATGATTGTTGAGGGAGAGGATCTGGCGGCAATTCACGACAACGTGGTCGTTAAATGTCCACTGACCATAAACGGGCTCAAAGCCATACGGCATTTTTCAGAACAGGGAATCCGCACGAATGCGACGCTTGTGTTTTCTCCAAACCAGGCGCTGCTTGCAGCCAAGGCCGGAGCGAGCTATGTGAGCCCTTTTGTAGGAAGGCTGGACGATATCAGTACCGATGGAATGGAACTTGTGGAGCAGATTGTAACTATCTATGACAACTATGGTTATACGACAGAGGTGATTGTCGCCAGCGTGCGCCACCCTCAGCATGTTGTTGATTCTGCGATGCTTGGAGCTGATATTGCTACGATTCCTTACAGTATTATCCGCCAGCTCGTGAATCATCCTCTGACAGATCTCGGACTGAAAAAGTTTATGGAAGATGCAGCTGTCATGAAAAAATAACAGTGCTCCCGGGTTGAAATGATGGAGGAAGATTGCAACAGGTCTTATTGGCGGGAGATGACCTCAACTTTGACTTTTGCAGTGCCTTTTTCGAAGAATCCCAGTTGTTTTGCGGCTTCAGCGCTCAGATCAATAACCCGGTCATCGACAAACGGGCCGCGATCATTGACCCGGACTATTATTGATGCCTGGTTGGTAAGGTTTGTAACTTTTACCAGAGATGGCAGCGGGAGGTATTTGTGGGCAGCGCTTGGTTTTGAGGGGTCGAATGTTTCTCCATATGCTGTCGGCTGTCCATTATGCTGATCGAGAGTCTCCTTGCCGTACCATGATGCGGTGCCTGTTTCCTCATAGGCGACAGCTTCTTCGTAGTTCATTGGTACATAGACCCTGCCGTTGATGATATACGGGGTGTTTTTGATTTTACCCAGCCGGTAAGCCTCCTCTGGTGAAATACCTCTAAAGTCCTGCTTTGAATAAGGGGCGCGTGTTGATGTACATGAACTGAGTGCCAGAGGCAGCACTGTGCATCCTGCCAGAATAAACTTTCGGATCATCTCTTTCATTGCGTTTCATTTGCTTTAAACATAGCTATTTTACGGGAAATTACCCTGATAACCTGTATGTTTCGTTACTGAGGCGTCTTGCGCCCCGGTGTTGAACAATGGAGATGCAGATTTTTTGAAATGTTATGGCTGAACAACTCACAACGCCAGCTCCTTTCGGCGTTCTTATTATTCATGGTTTCACTGCGACGCTTGAGAGTGTAAGCGCTTTATATGCGCCGCTCAGTGAACTCGGCATTCCGGTTCTCATGCCTCAGCTTAGGGGACATGGGGCTTCATCTCCCGATGCGCTTCGTGGCGTGACCCGGGAGGACTGGTTGAATGACGTCGACAAGGCATTTCAGAAGCTTCGTTGTTCAGCAGAGCGGGTCATTATCATCGGGCACAGCATGGGGGCTCTTCTTGCCATTAATCTTGCTGTCAGGTACGAGAGTGAGGTTGATTCGCTGGTGCTTGTTGCTCCGGCCATCAAACTTGCATCTCTCTTTGCTCCGGGACGTCCTCTGCATTTCGCGGCACCACTCGTGAGCGGGATTATAAAAAAATGGGATCTTAAACCCTATGCGGGTCAGAGCAATGATGGGTGCGCTCCCCATTATGCATGGGTTCCTACCGAAGCTGTTATTTCGTTTTTTGACCTGCTTAAAAATAGCATGCCTCTGTTGAGCAGGGTTACGGTTCCTGTTTTTATTCTGCATAACCGCAGGGAAAGTACCGTCCTTCCTGAAAGTGCAACCATACTCTGCGACACTATAGCTACCAAGCCGTCAGAAAAGTCGATCGTGTGGCTGGAGCGTTCGGAACATCAGACGTTTTGCGATTGCGAAAGAGAGACGGCGGTGAAGTCGATTATCGATTATGTTTCCGGGAGGATCGCTCGACAATCTTTGGCTGTGTGACGATGCGGGTAATAGATTTGAGTCAGACCATCCATCCGGATATGCCCTGTTATCCGGGGACTCCCCGGCCGGTATTTCAGCAGCTCTCATCCATCGAGCATGATGGCTATGCAGAGCAGCTGCTGACTGTTTCATCGCATGCGGGCACGCATGTTGACCTGCCTTCGCACATTATTCCAGAAGGGAGTTCGCTTGATGCATGGAGTCTTGACCGGTTTACGGGAAAAGGCTTCGCTCTTGATCTTCGTGCTTCAGAGGCCGGGACCATTTCCCTTGGAGAGCTCCGGGATTTCGAAGCTCGATTGCTGGAGTGCGATTTTCTTCTGCTTTGCTCCGGATGGAGTCAGTACTGGGGAAGCCCGGAATATTATGCCGGTTACCCGGTACTCTCCCCTGACGCGGCCAAGTGGCTGACTGGTTTCGAACTGAAAGGAATCGGTGTTGATATGATTTCAGTTGATTTTCCGGATTCAGTTGATTTTTCAGTTCATTCCACGCTTCTTCGGAGCGGGATACTCATCATTGAAAATCTTGCCGATCTCTCTCTGCTTTTACACTCCAGCTTCACTTTTTCCTGCTTTCCACTTAAAATCGCACAGGCAGAAGCTGCGCCCCTCAGAGCTGTTGCGTTTGTGGATGACGCCAATCTTACGTGATTTTTTTATTGGAAGTTATTAAAGAGGAGATTACATTGTGGGCCTCAGGAAAAAATCCACTGTTCTTTTCCATCGAAATAACCACAGTATGAATACCATGCTCTTGTATTCCTCGATTACCAAAAAAGTGCTTATGGCGCTTGCAGGTCTTTTTCTGGTTACATTTTTATGTGTGCATCTCGGCATCAATCTGATGCTGCTGAAAGATGACGGAGGTCGCATGTTTACCGAAGCAGCAACCTTCATGGGTACCAACCCGATGATTAAAGTCTTTGAGATTGTTCTTTTTGCAGGATTTCTGCTCCATATACTCTTCGGTGTACTGGTTTCCTTCCAGAATCGTGCGGCACGGCCAACAGCCTATGCGTGCCCGAACAACTCGGAAACATCGTTCTTTTCAAAGTACATGTTTCATACCGGCATCATTGTTTTCATCTTCCTCGTCCTCCACTTTATCGATTTCTACTTCATCAAGATCGGCATTATCGCTCCACCGCCAGGCATAGAACCCCACGACTTCTACCATCGAACCCTGCTCCTGTTTTCAACTCCCTGGTATTCACTGCTCTATATTATCAGCTTTATATTTCTTGGTATTCACCTGAATCATGCCATTCAGTCAGGATTTCAGACACTTGGCTGGAACCATAGCAAATATATGGATGCGGTAAAGTTTATCGGTTCCGCCTATTCGGTTCTTATTACTCTTGGCTTCAGTGTTATTCCTGTTTATCTCCTTCTTTTTAAATAATATAACAAGTATCGACGACTGTGTTATTCATTGAAAACAACACTCACAACACTCCTCAATGACACGCCTCAACGCCAGAATCCCTGAAGGGCCGGTGGCTGGAAAATGGACTGCCTACAAATCGGGCTGCAAGCTGGTAAATCCCAACAATAAACGCAAACTTGACATCATCGTGGTCGGTACAGGCCTTGCCGGGGCTTCCGCCGCCGCATCGCTCGGAGAGCTCGGGTACAATGTCAAGGTGTTCTGCTACCAGGATACTCCCCGCCGTGCTCACAGTATTGCCGCGCAGGGGGGAATCAATGCCGCAAAAAACTATCAGAATGACGGAGACAGCGCTTACCGGCTCTTTTACGACACCATCAAAGGCGGTGATTACCGTGCGCGTGAAGCCAATGTCTACCGTCTTGCCGAGGTCAGCAACCAGATTATTGACCTTTGCGTGGCGCAGGGTGTGCCTTTCGCCCGCGAATACAGCGGTCTGTTGACCAACCGTTCGTTCGGGGGAGCACAGGTTTCAAGAACCTTTTATGCACGAGGTCAGACCGGACAGCAGCTGCTGCTTGGCGCCTATGGAGCATTAAGCCGCCAGATTGCTGCAGGTAATGTGACGCTGTTCAATCGCCGGGATGTTCTCGATATGGTGCTTGTCGATGGAAAAGCACGAGGGATCATTACCCGAAACCTGGTAACCGGTGAAATAGAGCGCCATGCGGCCCATGCCGTTGTTCTGGCTAATGGCGGTTATGGTAATGTTTTTTTCCTTTCCACCAACGCAATGGGTTCCAACGTGACTCCGGCATGGAGTGCCTATAGAAAAGGGGCGATGTTTGCCAACCCTGCATTTACCCAGATTCATCCTACCTGCATTCCGGTTCATGGCGATGCGCAGTCGAAGCTGACCCTGATGAGCGAAAGCCTGCGTAATGATGGAAGGATATGGGTTCCGGCCAAATTAAAGGATGTTGAAAGGCTCAGGAACAAAGAGGTAAAGCCCTCCGATATTCCGGAGGCTGACCGTGATTATTATCTTGAGCGTCGCTATCCTGCTTTCGGTAATCTTGTCCCGAGGGATGTGGCATCAAGGGCTGCAAAGGAGAGGTGCGACGCAGGTTTCGGAGTGGGCAATACAGGGTTTGCGGTCTATCTTGATTTTGCAGATGCCATAAAGCGCAAGGGCCATGATACCATTGACTCTCTCTATGGAAACCTTTTCCAGATGTATCAGCAGATCGTTGCGGAGAGCCCCTATGAAACGCCGATGATGATCTATCCGGCAGTTCATTATACCATGGGCGGTCTCTGGGTTGATTATGAACTGATGACCACCATTCCCGGTCTCTTTGCTATCGGTGAATGCAACTTTTCCGATCACGGGGCCAATCGTCTTGGCGCATCAGCACTTATGCAGGGTCTTGCCGACGGTTATTTTGTGCTTCCTTATACCATTGGTAACTATCTGGCAGCTGAAATTCATACACCCCGTTTTGATACTGCATCTTCTGAATTCAACATTGCAGCCCAGGGAGTCACTGATCGCCTGAAGGCCATAAAAAACAGCGGAGCAAAGGAATCCGTCGATCATTTCCATCGCCGTCTTGGCAGGATCATGTGGGAGTATTGCGGAATGGCACGAAACGAAGCGGGACTGAACGAAGCGATTTATCTTATTGCCGAGCTGCGCAAAGAGTTTGCCCAGGGGGTTAAAATTCCCGGCGGACTGGACGAGTATAATCCCGAGCTTGAGAAGGCCTGCAGGGTCGCTGATTTTATCGATCTGGGTGAACTCATGGTGCGTGATGCCCTGCAGCGTCGCGAGTCGTGCGGAGGACACTTCAGGGAAGAGTACCAGACCAGCGAAGGTGAAGCTCTTCGGAACGATGATGAATTCGCATTTGTCGGTGCATGGCAGTACAAGGGGCGTGATGCTGCTGCTGAGCTGCACCGTGAGGAACTTCAATTCAACGAGATCAAGCTCTCCCAGCGGAGTTATAAATAAGAGGTTATTATGAATTTTACGCTGAAGATCTGGCGACAGAAAAATGCTGGAGCCAAAGGGCAGATGGTTTCATACGATGTGACCGGAATCTCTCCTGACAGCTCTTTTTTTGAAATGCTTGATACCCTGAACCAGAAGCTCATCATGAGCGGCGGTGATCCTGTATCCTTTGACCATGACTGCCGTGAGGGTATCTGCGGCACTTGCAGCCTTTACATCAACGGACGTCCTCACGGGCCTGAAAAAGGGGTTACTACCTGCCAGCTGCACATGCGTTCGTTCAAGGATGGTGATACCATCCATATCGAACCATGGAGGGCAAAAGCTTTTCCCGTCATCAGTGATCTGATTGTTGACCGGAGTGCGTTTGATAAAATCATTCAGGCAGGAGGCTTTGTCTCGGTCAATACCGGCGGTGTGCCGGATGCCAATACCATTCCGGTGCCGAAAGAGAAGTCGGATGAAGCGTTTGATGCCGCAACCTGCATCGGCTGCGGTGCATGCGTGGCTGCCTGTTCAAATGCGGCAGCCATGCTCTTTATCGGGGCAAAGGTATCGCATCTTGCTCTCCTTCCACAGGGTCAGGTTGAGGCGGCAAAGCGGGTGCAGAAGATGGTTGCTCGAATGGATGATCTTGGCTTTGGGAACTGCAGCAATACCTATGCCTGCGAAGCTGAATGTCCCAAAGGTATTTCGGTATCCAATATTGCCCGCATGAACAGGGAGTTTCTCAGCTCAAAACTTTTTGCAGAAAAGGAAAAGATAATCCAGGACTCCCTGTAAAAGAGAGAACCGGCCCGTTGCTTCTCTTCATGGAGTGCAGGCCGGTTCCATATTGCATTGCCCGCTTTTTTTTGAAAAAGCAATGATCCTGATCATGCCGATTCAAACCGCGCTGCCCGTTTTCTTCGCCCGGCATACAGAAGTCTTTCGCGTTAAAGCTGCACTCCCATGCGTTGTTTCAAGAGCATGAGCTTTCGGGAACAAGAAAGAAAAGCCAACTATTGCTTATCTTTACGAGAGGAGTGAATTCTTTTGATAGAAAATCTGTTACTCTATTTATGGGAAAACAAACATAAGGAGGATGACAGCTATGAAAAAAAACACAGGACTCTGGATTGATCACAAGGATGCCATTCTGGTTTCAATTACAGGGGGAGAGGCTGTAGTTCAGCATGTTGAGTCAGGTGCCGAAAGTCATCATAAACCCTCAGGTGGCTGGAAATCAGGAGGAACTAGTGTGGCGCAGAGTGTCGCTAATGAACATGTTGATGAAGAGCGTCGGAAACACCAGTATCATGCCTATTATCAGGAGGTGATCGGGCTCTTGGGAGATTCTGACAGGATTGCTGTTTTCGGGCCTGGAGAGGCAAAAGTTGAGCTTGCCAAAGAGATCGCGAAGGCAGGTGAGCTGCACAAACAAGATGTTTCGGTTGAGGCCTGTGACCGGTTGACGGAAAATCAGTTTATTGCGAAAGTCAAGACATTTTTTTCTGCTCCGAAGTGAACAGATTGTTAACTGTTTGGATTTAGCAGAATAAAAGTGTAGTTGGTAGCATAGTGAAAATGATTAATGGCGTAAGAACAGAACTTTAAGGGACACCTGCAGCGTATAAATCCTGCAGGAAGTGTGTGGGTGGTATCTAATCCCGAAAGGTTCAAACCCGAATGTATGGAAGTATTGTTGCTTTTGTTTATGATTGTTGTTAACGGCCTTTTTGTGATGTCGGAATTTGCGCTTGTAACTTCAAAGCGCTCCCGTCTTTCCAAGCTTGCCGAAGATGGTGAAAAATCTGCTTCTGTTGCCATGAAGCTTGGTCAGGAGCCTTCAGGTTTTCTTTCGACCATCCAGATTGGCCTTACCTCTATCGGGATTCTTAACGGTATTGTCGGGGAAGGTGCTCTTGCCAGCCCTTTCGCTGTCAAGCTTCAGTCTCTCGGTATGGATCCGGAAATAAGCAGAGTTATTTCTACTGTTGTTGTTGTCCTTGCCATTACCTATATCACCATCGTTATAGGGGAGCTTGTTCCCAAGCGGCTTGGTCTTCTCAATCCGGAAGGAATTGCATGTCTGGTTGCACGCCCCATGCGTACGCTTGTGAGTATAACCCGTCCTTTCGGCAGGTTGCTTACAGCATCGACAGATGCCATTCTGAGCTTGATGGGGAAGTACCCGCAGGCTATGCCGAGTGTTACGGAGGAGGAGATTCATGCCATGCTTGAGGAGGGGTCTGAAGCCGGGGTGATTGAGCAGCATGAACATGAGATGGTCCGTAATGTGTTCCGTCTTGATGACCGTCAGCTCGGTACGCTTATGGTTCCAAGAGCGGATATTATTTTTCTGGATGTTTCCCGTCCTCTTGAAGAAAATATCAGCAGGGTGACAGAATCGGAACATTCACGTTTTCCGGTCTGCAACGGTGGACTTCAATCTCTGCTTGGCGTTGTCAATGCCAAACAGCTCTTATCGAAGACGTTGAAAGGCCGCCTGACTGAATTTACATCGCAACTGCAGCCATGCGTCTATGTGCCGGAAACCCTTACAGGGATGGAACTTCTTGATCATTTCAGGACTTCAGGCACCCAGATGGTCTTTGTGGTTGATGAGTATGGTGAAATTCAGGGACTTGTAACCCTTCAGGATATGCTTGAAGCGGTAACCGGAGAGTTTGTTCCTCACAATCTTGAGGATTCGTGGGCTATTCAGCGTCAGGATGGTTCCTGGCTGCTCGATGGACTTATTCCTGTTCCTGAGCTTAAAGATACCCTTGAGTTGAAAGGCGTTCCGGAGGAGGATAAAGGACTCTATCATACCCTCAGCGGCCTCATGATGTGGCTGCTTGGTCGTATGCCGAGAACCGGCGACATTATGACATGGGAAGAGTGGAATCTTGAAATTGTTGACCTGGATGGCCAGAGGATTGACAAGGTGCTGGCTACAAAGTTATCCGAAAATCCCAAGCCGGAGGACGGTGGCTCTGAAGAACCATCTGCTGCGGAGTGATTTTTCCCCTTTGCCCTGAGTTTTTTTGTGAATGAAGCTTTTCCAAGGTTCAAGAAAAACAAGCTGTATGACACACCAGAATTCCGACTGTTTGTTTTGCCGTATTGTGCGCGGTGAGATACCCGCGAAGATTGTCTATCGTAACGATCATGTTCTGGCTTTCAGGGATATAACTCCTGTTACCGGGCAGCATGTGCTGATCATTCCTCTGAAACACATTTCATCACTGAGTGAATTGACTCCCGAAGATGAAGCGATAGCAGGTCAAATCCTTCTTGCAGCCGGAACCGTGGCTGAAATAATCGGCATAAAAGAGTCCGGGTACAGGCTGGTATTTAACAGCGGCAAGGATGCCATGCAGAGCGTCTTTCATATTCACGGGCATCTGATCGGAGGAAGCGCGATGGGTTGGCCTCCATTCCCGGGGTTACCTTCGGCACACGGTTAGCCGTTCTTCTTCAGCATCTCCACCCCTTATCAAAGAGCCTCTCCTGTTGAACGGACTATTTTATCCGTCCGCTTTACAAAATGCGTGCAATTTTTCATGTGCGTATATTGTTATTTAGGTTATAATTAATCCTGTTTATCTTTTTACTGTTTTGCAGGAGATTTGTGTATGCGGTTATCGGAATTGAAAGTCGGTGATAAAGCAGAGGTTACGGCGGTAAAGGCAGAGAGTGCCATAAGGCGGCGAATTATGGATTTAGGGCTGATAAAAGGAACCAGATTCAAGGTGCTTAGAGTTGCTCCGTTCGGTGATCCCATGGAGATCGTGTTCAAGGGACTCTATCTTGCCCTGAGAAAAAATGAGGCGGACGGGGTCATGGTGCGTATGCTGGTTGATGGTGCAGCATGCCCGGCAGCAAAGCAGTTCTGGCGCCTGGGAGGCAAGGTATGAGTGAGATCAGAGAGATCAGCATAGCGCTTGCCGGCAATCCGAATTGCGGAAAATCCTCCCTGTTCAATGCCCTGACAGGCGCTCATCAGAAAGTCGGGAATTTCCCCGGCGTTACCGTTGAAAAGCATGAAGGGTATCTCGACTACAAGGGATACCGGATCCGTGTGGTCGATCTTCCCGGGACCTATTCGCTTACCCCCTACTCCCCTGAGGAGATAGTCACAAGAGAGTACCTGATCAAGGAACGTCCCGATGTTGTGGTCAATGTTGTCGAGGGACCGAATCTTGAAAGGAATCTGCTTCTGACTACGCAGCTTATGGAGCTGGAGGTTGACTTTATTGTGGCGCTGAACATGATCGATGAGGTGCAGGAGAAGGGTATCACCATTGAAATGAAGCAGTTACAGGCGCTTCTCGGCTGCCATATTATTCCTACTTCGGCTAAAAAGAAGACTGGACTAGATTCACTGCTGGATCATGTTATCAGGGTGTTCCTGCATGATATCCGGATTCGTAAAAACAAGCTTTTCTTTCGCCCTGAACTTGAGGCTTCGGTAGATAAAATCACCTCGCTTCTTTCTCATCAGAAGGAGCTTGGTCTTTATAATGCCAGATGGCTGGCCATCAAGCTCTTGGAGAATGACAGGGAGGTTTACACCCTGGTTCAGCAGTATCCTGTGTGGGTGAAGGTGGAGCTTGCCCTGCAGGATGCAATAAGAGAGGCTGAGCATCTGCACGATTCAGAACCTGAGATTCTCATTACCGAAGACCGTCACTCTTTTATTCATGGAGCAGTAAAGGAGTGTGTCCGGCAGCCGGAGGAAGGACGGGCTACGGTAACCGATTATATCGACATGGTTGTGCTCAACAGGGTGCTGGGGCTTCCTGTTTTTTTACTGGTTGTCTGGGGGATTTTTCAGATGACTTTTACTGTAGGCGCTCTGTTTACAGGCTGGCTTGCACTGTTTTTCAGTTCAATTGCTTCCGCCATCGGACCTTTTCTCCAGAATGATACTCTTCGATCCATCGTTGTGGACGGTATTATTGCAGGGGTTGGAGGCGTCCTGATTTTTCTGCCGAATATTGTTCTTCTTTTTATCGGCCTCTCCTTTCTTGAGGCTTCAGGCTACATGGCCCGTGCGGCATTTGTGATTGACAGGGTGATGCATCGTTTCGGTCTGCATGGAAAATCTTTTATCCCCCTGATAACGGGGTTCGGCTGTTCCATTCCTGCCATCATGGCGACAAGGACATTGAAAAGTCAGACAGACAGGCTTGTGACCATCATGATTATTCCCTTTATGAGCTGCGGAGCAAAACTTCCGGTGTATGTGATGCTTTCTGCTGCTTTTTTCGCTCCTGCAGTGGCAGGCAACGTCATGTTCGGTATTTATTTTCTTGGTATTGCTGTAGGCCTCTGGACCGCATGGCTTCTGAAATCCACCATCCTTAAAGTCGATTCTGAACCGTTTGTGATGGAGCTGCCTCCTTATCGCTGGCCGACACTCTCCTCTGTGCTTTTTCAGGCAAAGATGAAGGCCCTTATGTATATCAAAAAGGCCGGAACGCTTATTTTAAGTGCTGTTATCATTATCTGGGCTGCAAGCAATTATCCTCACCAGCCGGCTCTTGATGCAACGCTTGCTCTGGAAACTGCGCGTATTGCCGGCAGCAGTTTGAGTGCGGCGGAAAAAGATGCAAGGAAAAAGGTGCTTGATGCCGGTATCAAGAGTGAACAGCTTGAGTACTCACTGGCAGGAAGAGCAGGTAAAGTGCTTGAGCCTTTGATCAGGCCGCTTGGGTTCGACTGGCGCATCGGTATTGCCCTTGTAACGGGGCTGGCGGCAAAAGAGGTTGTTGTTTCCACCATGGGAACGATCTACTCTATCGGACAGAGCAGTGGCGCGCCCAGGGAGCTTAAATCAATTCTCAGGAGCGATCCATCGTTCAGCCGGGCCACGGCTTTGAGTCTCATGGTGTTTGTTCTGCTCTATATTCCCTGTGTGGCGGCAATCGGCGTGATGAAAAAAGAGGTAGGGCGCTGGCGCCCTGTTCTCCTTTATTCAGTGTATTCTCTCTCGGTAGCCTGGGTACTTTCTTTCGCAGTCTACCGTATTGCTCTTTTTATGCAGTGACTTCCGTGGGCTCTTCAACAGCCGGAGCAATCAGGCCGGACTCTTCTGCCTTGAGGATGATATCGTCTACCGGGGTGGTCATGGGTACAGGGTTTCCATCAATCATGGTGAGCACCACTGCCGGATGCGCTTTCATGTGGTCGGCCATGATCGCTTCCCAGTGATTGTGGGCAGTTTCGTCGAGCGTGCTCCATGCAAGCCGTCCTCTGCACTTTGGAAATTTTGAGCAGCCGAGCCAGAGCCCCCTTTTTCCGCTTCTGAGGTAGAGCGGGGAGCCGCATTTCGGACAGACGAGGCTGGTGAGTACCGGAGGGGTTTTCAGTGGTTCGATGTGGCGCTGTTTGTTGAGATTAAGCAGCGTATTGCACTTCGGGTAGTTGGAACAGGCAAGAAAAGCTCCAAGCCGTCCTTTTCTCAGAAGCATGTGTCCTTCTTTGCAGGAAGGGCATATAATGCCCGTGTCTTTCGGTTTTTCCCTGTTTGTGCTTATTGCTTTGATATTTTTGCACTTAGGGTAGCAGGAACAGCCCAGAAACTTCCCGCTGGCGGTCCACTTGATCGTCATCTGCCCGACACCGCATTTATCACAGGTTGTGGTTTCGCTGTTCTGCGGAATAATCGGGTCGTCTTTGCGCAGGCTGAGTGCGATTTCAAGTGGCTTGTAGAAGCTGTCGAGCACTTTTTCGTATTCGTCATCTCCACTGGCAACTTTATCGAGTTCATCCTCCATGAAAGCGGTAAAGCCCACATTGAATAGCTCGGGAAAATTGGCAACCAGGATCAGTGAGACATCCTTGCCTAGTTCTGTAGGACTGATTTTTTTCTTTTCAAGCTCAACATAGCGGCGGTCCTGAAGCGTTGAAAAAATAGAGGCATAGGTTGATGGGCGTCCTATGCCGAAATGGTCGAGATCCTTTACCAGCGTAGCTTCGCTGTAGCGCGCAGGAGGGCGGGTAAAGCTCTGTTTCTGGTCGAGGTCTGCGATGGCAAGCGGATCGGCCACCGAGAGGTGTTCGGGGAGCTTTACCGCAGGCTCTTTTTCTATATCTTCTTTTGTGGAGACCTGCGCCTCGTAATCAAGTTCCTTCTGATCGTCAAAGACACGCATGAAGCCGGGAAAAACAACTTTGCTGCCGGTTGCCCTGAACTGGAATTTCTGCAGGGAGTCCTCAACATCAACTCTTGTCTGCTCAATTTTGGCAGGAGCCATCATGGCGGCAAGAAAGCGCTTCCAGATCAATTCATATAATTTATACTGATCGGTTGAAAGGTACTGTTTCAGTTGTTCAGGTCTTTTTGATATCGAGGTCGGGCGTATCGCTTCGTGGGCATCCTGGGCATTTTTTCCTGCTTTTGCAGCTCCGCCGAACCCGATATAAGCCTTTCCAAACTGCCTGTCGATATACTCCCGGGCCTGGACTATTGCTTCGGCGCCAATTCGCGTGGAATCGGTTCTCATATAGGTGATGAGGCCTGCAGCGCCTTCGGCACCGAGATCAATTCCCTCATACAGCTGTTGCGCAACACGCATGGTTCTCTGCGATCCAAAGCCGAGCTGGTTTGATGCAGCCTGCTGGAGCAGCGAAGTTGTAAACGGCAGCGGCGGCTTGCGTTGCTGAGTGCGGGGAGCGATCTCGGTGACAGAAAAATTACCTTTCCTGATGAGAGCAGCAATCGCTTCAGCCCTGTCCTGATTGGTTATCTCGGGCTTTTCGCCTTCGAAGCGGACCAGTCTTGCCCTGAAGGACTCTTTTCCGGGAGTTACAAAATCTGCGGCAATGGTCCAGTACTCCTCTATCTGGAAGCGGGTGATCTCGGCTTCACGCTCGCAGATCAGGCGGAGTGCGACGGATTGTACCCGTCCGGCTGAAAGTCCACGCAGCACTACTTTCCATAAAAACGGACTGATCTTGTAGCCGACGATCTTATCGAGGCCCTGACGGGTCTGCTGGGAGCGCACCAGGCGGTAATCGATCTGTCGCGGCTCCTGAATGGCCGCGATGATGGCGGTTTTGGTGATTTCGTTGAAAAGAACACGGAATACCGGTTTCTTTGTCTCTCCAATTTCGTTGGAGATATGCCAGGCTATGGCTTCCCCTTCCCGGTCAGGGTCAGTGGCTATGAGAATTTCGCTGGCTTCTGCAGCAAGTTTTTTTAATTGCCTGACAACTTTTTCCTTTCCGGGAATGATTTCATAACGGGGTTCGTAATGATGGTCAAAATCAAGGCCGATCTCTTTTTTCGGCAGATCCTTGATATGCCCTACGGAGGCGAAAACTGTATATTTATCCCCAAGGTATTTATTAATAGTTTTAGCCTTTGAGGGGGATTCGACAACAATCAGGGTCCTGTTCCTGGCAGATAGTGTTGGTGTTTTGAAAGCCATAGATCAGTTCCGGTAGTAAGAGCGTTACAATTAAATTTTGAAAAAGATAGGTTTTGAAGAGCAAAAAACAAACTTTACCAATTGCACGGAGTATACAAAACCTGAGACTATGGGCAGAAATAGTTCCTTTTCTATTATAAAACCAGCTTCTGCGGTGCGGAAAAATATATTTTATTATTATTGATGGCGGCCTTTCTATTACAGGAAATAAAATGCTTTTGAACTTATGCATCAATCTTTGCTCCGTCTTTATTATCGTTCTTCCGTTCTGATATCAGTTTTTCTTTTGATGCTTTCATTCAGGACTCTTGATGCGGCCCCCTCTGCCCAGCCGGGACAGACTACAGTGCCGTTCCATGTTACCACAGGAAAAGATCAGGGTTATACAATCAAGGTTCTTGCAAGGAGAGACGGCGGGACTCTTCTGATTGATCTTGAATCAATGGCGAGGGCTTTGCGATTGAGCTTTCATCATGAGGTGGGTGCGCTTGTCATTGAGGAAGCTCTCGGGGTTCCCGGCAGTTCCTGCACGGTTATGATCAATAATAATTTTGCGAAGGTTATCTCAAAGAATCATGACCATGCAAAAAGAATTATCCAGCTGCAGTCTGCGCCCTCTTCACTGCAGTCACGGATATATCTGCCGGTCAATCAGGCGTGCAGACTTTTTACCGTTTGGCTGGACAGGGAGGTAGGCTATAATTATTCATCCGGAATGATCAATGCATGGCTCGGCGGGAAACGTTTTGGTGAATCTGTCGGGATTATCGGGCTTGTAAAGAGTGAGGAGCCCCCTTTAATTCAGGCTGTCAGCAAGCCTGCCGAAGACGGTTCTGCGGTGATCAGCAGTATCGAGATTGAAAAACGGGCAAATGGAGCGATCATAAGCTTTTGTGCTTCCGGCAATCCTACGGAGTCTTCGCTGCTGAAGCCTGATGAAGAAGGGTATGTTTATTTTACTCTTGAAAAAGCCTCTTGTGATGTCAATACCTTGTCAAAAATTTTCAGTGGAGGCGTAGTCAAGGCGATCACTCCGAAACAGTTTACTGAAGGAAGTCTGCAATTTACAGTGGCGCTGGACAATAAGTCGTATGTCATTAATTCTGTGGAGTTTCATCGCGATAAAAAAAAGAACCGTTATGTTCTCTACGTTCGCAGTAAAGCTGATGTGCAGGAGATCCGCAAAAAAGAAAAGGAGCTGCAGATTGCCCGGGTCCTCAGTCGTGATGTTGAAAAGTGGAAGCTCAATACCATCGTGCTTGATGCCGGTCATGGAGGCAAGGACCCCGGGACTATCGGCTTCAGCGGGACTCGTGAAAAAGATGTGGCGTTGAATATTGTCCGCGATCTCGGGACTTTTATTACTCAGAAATGGCCGGACGTGAATGTGATTTATACAAGAAAGGATGATCGGTTCATTCCTCTGCACGAGCGGGGGAGAATAGCAAACCAGAGCGGAGGAAAACTCTTTATCAGCATCCACTGCAATTCAAGTCCGAACCGGACTGCCCGCGGGTCGGAGGTCTACGTTCTTGGACCGCATAAAAATCAGGCGGCTCTTGATGTGGCAATGTTTGAAAACTCGGTAATCCGTCAGGAAGAGGACTTTCAGGAACAGTACAAAGGGTTTTCTGAGGAGCATCTTATAATGAGCAGCATGGCCCAGAATGCATTTGCCAAGCAGTCGACCTCCCTCGCCCAATATATTGTCAAACCAGTCGACCGAGAATCTGTCAATAATGCCCGCGGCGTTCGTCAGGCGGGCTTTATGGTGTTATGGACGCCATCAATGCCAAGCATTCTTGTTGAAGTGGGATACCTGTCCCATCCGGATGAGGAGCGAATGCTCCGGGATCGTCAGGTGCAGACTAAAGTTGCCTATGGAATTTTCAAGGGAGTGCAGGCGTATCGTAAAAATTACGAAACGACCAGTATGGCTGCCCTTGCGGAGTAACAACGGTTACCTCTAAAAGGGGCGCGCGGATGTGCGCCTTTTTTTTATATTACGAAGTTGTCAACCAGCGCTCTTGTATGGGTTGACATTTCGTTTTTTTGTTGATTACTCTCCTGTTATGAACGATGTTGCTGCCAGGATATTGCTTCGGTTGTCGAAAGCCGGTGATTTTTTGTCGGGTGAAGAGCTCTGCCGTGAATTTTGTATTACCAGAAGTGCTGTCTGGAAGCATATTAAGCTGTTGCGTGCTGAAGGGTATCATGTTGATGCCGTGACAGGCATCGGGTATCGATTGACGAGCCTTACAGGGCGTCCGGTAGAGGCCGAAGTTGCGCCGTTTTTGACCGTTCGCCGGTTCGGCAGAAGCATTCTCTATCACGAGGTTACTCCATCAACCAATATACTTGCAAAGTCCCTGGCCAGTGATGGTTTACCAGAAGGCTGTGTTGTTGTTGCTGACGCTCAGACCGGGGGGCGTGGCAGAATGGGCCGAACCTGGGTTTCGCCTGCGGGGGTCAATCTCTACTTTTCACTGATTCTTCGCCCGGAGGTTCCTTCGATCCGTGTCCCTCAGCTCACACTGCTTGTGGCAGCCGCCATCCATCAGGCATTGGGCACTGTTGTTCCCGGTATTGCACCGATGGTCAAGTGGCCGAATGATATTCTTATCAAGGGCAGAAAGGTGTGCGGGGTGCTGTGCGAAATGCAGTCAGAGCCTGATTTTACGCACTTTGTTGTGGTTGGGGTCGGTATCAATGTCAACCAGTCAGAGATGCCGTCTGAATTGCAGGACAGTGCAACGTCGCTTTTTTTGGAGACAGGACGTTTAGTTTCGAGGCCTGAGCTTCTCGCCTCTTTTCTGAACCATTTCGAACCACTCTATGATGCGTGGCTTTTAGAGGAGGATCTCGGTTTTATACTTCCCTATCTCGAAAGGTATTCCCTGCTTCAGTCGAAACAGGTCACTATTGATCAGCTGAAGCGAACAGTCAGCGGAACAGTTTCCGGGATTGCACGCGGCGGAGAGCTTATGCTTGACGCTGCAGACGGGCAGACGACCCTTATTTCATCGGGAGAGGCCCATCTGCAAAAAAGAACATTATAATTAATAACAATATTCTACTCTTATGGATACCATGACGCTCCATCCTCACATTGCAGCAGCATATCGTGTGCTTGAAACAGGCGAGCCGATCAGCCGTGAGGAAGCGCTTCTCCTGGCGGATCTTCCGGGTGAGCTTGCGCTTGATCTTGCCGCTCTGGCAAACAAGGTGAAAAACCGCTACTCAACCGGGACGGAATCCCTTCACGCATGCTCTATCATGAATGCAAAATCAGGAGTTTGCGGCGAAAACTGCAAGTTTTGCGCACAGTCACGGCACAATCGGGCTGATATTGAGGTCTATGATCTTGTCGATGAAGAGTCAGTGCTTACTGAAGCACGTAACTGTATGGCGGATGGTGTTTCCCATTTCGGGATTGTCACCAGCGGGTACGGGTATAAAAAAATAACTCCGGAATTTCAGAGAGTGCTTGCCATGATCAAACGGCTGCATAAGGAGTTACCTGATCTGCACGTCTGTGCCTCACTCGGTGTTCTTGGTGAAGAGCCTGCTGCAGCTCTTGGTGCAGAGGGGATAGCGCATTACAACATCAATATTCAGGTTGCACCGGACCGCTACCATGACCTCATTGCTGATACCCATACGGTTGAAGAGCGTATCGAGACGATCAAGCTGTTGAGAAAGAACAATATCTCAGTCTGTTGCGGAGGGATTATGGGTGTGGGAGAGTCGATGCAGGATCGTATAGCTATGATTTTTGCGTTGCAGGAGCTTGATGTTTCTGTTATTCCTCTCAATGTTCTTGTTCCTATAGACGGGACCCCTCTTGAGGGAAGTGAACCGGTTTCCGTTGCTGATATTGTGAAAGCATTTGCAATCTGCCGTCTTGCGCATCCGGATAAAATCATCAAGTTTGCTGCCGGTCGCGAAACGATCATGAAAGATTTTCAGGGACTTTTGATGCTGTCGGGAGCTAACGGATATCTTACCGGAGGTTACCTGACGACACGAGGCAGGGAGGTCGCTGAAGACCGGATGTTTGCTGCCCAGATTGCGAGTTTTAACTGACGGAGCCCGATCAATGCAGTTTTATGATCGTATCAGGACGGAGCTTGATGAGCTTAAGAGCCTTGACCGCTACAGGGTGCTTCCTGATATTACCGCCCGTGACGGCAAGGATATTGAAGTGAACGGCGAGAGGCTTTTGAACCTCTCATCGAATGATTATCTCGGTCTTGGCGATGACAACGAGTTGCTTGAAGGGTATGGCCGTCGGTTCCGCAAGAGTTCGCATGCAATGACCAGCTCTTCGTCGCGTCTTCTGACAGGCAATCATCCTCTCTATGATCAGCTGGAAAAAGCTTTGGCTGCACTTTACGGGCGGCAGTCCGCCATGGTTTTCAACAGCGGTTATCATGCCAACATCGGGATTCTTCCAGCGCTTTGCAACCGTCATGATCTTGTGCTGAGCGACAGGTTGAACCATGCCAGCATTATTGACGGGATGAAGATTGCTGAAGCTCCCTATCAGCGTTTCCGTCACTGTGACTATGATCATCTTGAAGAGCTGCTTGAGGGAGCTCGAGGCAGGTATCGTCAGATTTTTATTGTTACTGAATCGGTGTTCAGCATGGACGGTGATCTGGCTGACCTTGCCAGGCTTGTTGCCTTGAAAGAGAAATACGGGGCATTCCTTATTGTTGATGAGGCGCACGGTGTCGGGGTGTTTGGAGAGCGCGGACTCGGGCTCTCGGAAACAGCGGGGATGGTGCCGCAGATCGATATCATTACCGGAACATTCGGCAAGGCTCTGGCTTCTACAGGAGCTTATGCCGTGATGAGTTCTCTTGTAAGAGAGTATCTGCTGAATACCATGCGCTCATTTATTTTTACTACGGCCCTGCCGCCGGTTATTCTCGGCTGGAGCCTGCTCACTCTTGAGCGGCAGGCTTCGATGGTTTCAGAGAGAGCAGCGCTTCTCAGGCTAGCAGCCAGACTTCGAAATGAACTGATCGGGCGCGGATTTGATGTGCCGGGCGAAAGTCATATTGTGCCGGTTGTTACTGGTGGAAATGACCTTGCCGTAGCCCTTGCCGCCCGGTTGAAAGATGCAGGATTTCTCTGTATGCCGGTTCGTCCTCCTACTGTTCCGGAAAAAGGTGCCCGTATCCGCATCTCTCTCCGCTCAACCCTGAGCTGGGAAGATATTGCGCGAATACCTGAAATTATCGGAGGATAACGATATCATGAAAACCGCATGGCTTAGAAAAGAGGGAGCCGAAGAGCTTCTCGTTTTCTTCAACGGCTGGGGAATGGACCACCGGATTGCCGCCTGGCTTTTGCGTGAATCGCTTTCCGCAGGTTTTTCCCTGGATATGCTGGCCTGTTACGATTACCATACGCTTGGGACAGAAGAGGGGTTTATGAACGCAATACACCGCTACTCCCGCATCACGGTTGTTGCATGGTCTTTCGGTGTCTGGGCGGCGCAGCATACTGAACTGCCCCCTATAGGGCGGGCTATTGCCATCAACGGGACCCTGCATCCGGTAGACGCCCGGGTGGGGATTCCGCCAGAGCTCTTTCAGGCAACGCTTTCAACCTACTCCGACGAAAATCGCCACCGTTTCAACCGCAGGATGTGCGGCACCCGTGA
This sequence comes from Chlorobium sp., assembly GCA_005843825.1. Lineage (GTDB taxonomy): Bacteria > Bacteroidota > Chlorobiia > Chlorobiales > Chlorobiaceae > Chlorobium. The sequence goes on along the minus strand of SZXX01000048.1, from coordinate 47,690 downwards.
AGCTCTTGAGCTGTTTTCCTGCATGGCGCCGGAACGCGAAACCTTGGATCAGCTGACAGAGCTTGAGCGGCTGCAGGAGCATATGATGAACAGAACGCTACAAAGAGGTGCTGCGTGGCACTACAATCATGCTGTTATCGGAGGAAAAGATTGTGTGTTTCCACCACAGCATCAGTACAATGCATGGAAAGGTGTTCCTCAAACTGTTGTTGCCGATATGCCTCATTTCCCTTTTTTTTATTTCAGAAATCTGCAGGAGGTTCTCGAATGCTGCAGCAGTTAAAAACAGACAAGGAGCTTGTCCGGGAAAGGTTCTGCAGGACACTTGGAAGTTACGGCCGCAATGCTGCAGTCCAGAAAGTGATGGCTGCCGTGCTTGCTGAAATGCTCTGCAGGGAGGAGCCGGCCTGCACATTTGACAGGGTGCTTGAGGTAGGGTCCGGGTCAGGTCTGCTTATGGCTGAGCTGCTGAGGCGATGCACCGTCAGGAGCTATTATGCCAATGATCTGGTTGAAGAGAGCATCCACTGCCTTCAGGATGTGCTTGATCGCTTTGCGGTTGAAGAGTTTCACTTTATTGCCGGGGATATAGAGTCCAAGGCCGAGCTGCCTTCAGGGCTGGATCTCGTGGTTTCAAATGCCACCTTGCAATGGCTTGATGATCTTGATGAATTTTTCAGAACGATGTCCGCTCATCTCCGGCCAGGCGGTATTCTGGCATTCAGTACCTTCGGCCCCTCAAATATGCAGGAAATCGCGAGTATCGAGGATGTCGGGCTTACCTATCTTTCTCTTGGTGAGCTTGAAATTCTGGCAGGACGGTATTTTGATATTACCGTCTGCCGGGAAGAGGAGCAACGAATTGAGTTCAGTTCGCCTGAGGCAGTGCTGCATCATATACGACAGACAGGCGTCAACGGCCTTCAGCGCCGTTCATGGACAAAAAGCCGATACAGGCATTTTGTTTCTGAGTACAGCCGGTTGTTTTCATGCGAAAACGGAGTCTGTCTTACCTATCATCCTGTGTATTGCTGTCTGAAAATGAAGCTCTCATGAAAGGATCCGTTGTTGCTGTCTCCGGCATTGATACCGGAATCGGAAAAACATATGCGACAGGTCTGCTTGCCAAGGCACTGCTTCAGAATGGAAGAAATGTCATTACCCAGAAAATCGTCCAGACCGGCTGTGAAGGTGTTGCGGAGGATGTAGTGGAACACAGGCGTATAATGGGAATTGGCCTGCAGGATGTTGACAGGGAGGGGTTCACCTCGCCTTACGTTTTCCGCTATCCCGCTTCACCTCATCTTTCGGCTCGTATGGAAGGGGTTGAGATTGATGTGCTGCACATCCGTCGGGCGACTTTTGCACTGCAGAAACGCTACGAGCTGGTGCTTCTTGAAGGAGTTGGAGGTTTGATGGTGCCGCTGACCCATGATCTGCTTTTTGCCGACTATATCAGCAATGCGGGATACGAGCTTCTGCTTGTAACCGGGACGAGACTTGGCAGTATCAGCCATACCCTTCTCTCGATTGAAGCCTGCGTGAAACGGGGAATCGTTATCAGGGGTGTTATGTACAACCGGTTTCAGAGCACAGAGAAGGTGATAGCTGATGATACGCGTGAGATTATCATGCATTATCTGAATAAAGCGGGATCATCGGCTCCCGTAATAGACCTTCGGGATGGTTTGCTGGAAGAAGATGCTCTCGCCCGTCTCTGTTTATAAATAAAGAAGTTGTCGTCACGTATTTACGCAGCCAAAAGCTATGCCAGGACTCTTCCATGCCATTGATCTCGATTTTGATCGCTCTCATCTCTGGCATCCCTATACTTCGGTGACCAATCCATTGCCGGTTTACCCGGTTTCGAAAGCGTATGATGTTTTTCTTGAGCTTGAGGATGGCCGCAAGCTTATTGACGGGATGTCCTCCTGGTGGGCGGCCATTCACGGATACAACCATCCCGTGCTCAATGAGGCTATGGTTGCACAGATGCAGCGGATGAGCCATGTCATGTTCGGAGGCCTGACCCATGAACCGGCAGTGGAGCTTGCAAAACAGCTGGTTGCATTAACCCCTCAGTCGCTTCAGAAAGTTTTTTTCAGTGATTCAGGGTCTGTGTCGGTTGAGGTTGCCATCAAGATGGCCATTCAGTACTGGGCCGCTCTGGGCATAACCTCAAAAAACAGGTTACTGACTGTACGCTCCGGGTATCACGGCGATACTTTTGGTGCAATGTCTGTCTGTGATCCGGTAACCGGTATGCACTCACTGTTCAAAGGCGCTATTCAGGAGCATTTTTTTGCTGAAGCTCCGGCGTGCCGGTTTGATGAACCGTGTACCGATAGTGATCTTGATGATATTCTCGCGATGCTTGAACGGCACCAGATGGAGATTGCCGCAGTGATTATTGAGCCTGTTGTGCAGGGTGCAGGAGGAATGCGCTTTTATGCTCCCCACTATCTTGTCCTGCTTAGAGAGCTTTGCGACAGCTTTGGCGTGCTCCTGATTTTCGATGAAATCGCTACCGGTTTTGGACGGACCGGGAGAATGTTTGCGCTTGAGCATGCCGCTGTTGCACCTGACATTATGTGTGTGGGAAAAGCGTTGACCGGCGGCTACATGACTCTTGCAGCCACCCTGGCAACAGAGAGGGTTGCAGAAATAATCTGTTCGGGGAATCCTGGACTTTTCATGCATGGCCCAACCTTTATGGCAAACCCTCTTGCCTGCGCCGTAGCATCTGCAAGCATTACCCTGCTCAAGAGCTATGACTGGAAGGCATCGGTACTTCGTCTTGAAGCAGGACTGCTTGGCGGGCTTGAGCCTTGCAGGGAATTGAGGTGTGTGAAGGATGTTCGGGTCCTTGGTGCGATAGGGGTTGTTGAGCTTCACAGGCCGGTTGATATGGCTGTGATTCAGAAACAACTGGTTGATAAAGGGGTCTGGGTACGTCCATTCGGAAGTCTGGTCTATCTTATGCCTCCTTTTATAATGCACGATGAAGAGCTCGGGATATTGACTGCAGCGGTGTGCGATGTTATTAAAACGATGTGTTAGTTTTTTGTTTCGGAGTATATTAGAGGTCATTATATCACGTTATATCAGATTTATCAGTTCAAATGTCAAACACTGCAATGAGAGCCAAGCCCTGGATCAGCCATTATGACAAAGGGGTTCCCCATTCGCTTCAGCCATACCCGGAGAAGACATTGGTCGATGTCGTCCGAAAGAGTGTAGAAGAGTGCCCGAAACAGACCATGATGTTTTTCAAGGGCGCATCGCTCTCATATGGTGAATTTGAACAGCAAAGCAATGCTCTCGCAGCGGCGCTTGTTGCAATCGGTATCGGCAAAGGCGACCGCGTAGCCTTGATTATGCCCAACTCTCCACAGATGGTGATCAGTGAGATTGCCATATGGAAAGCCGGAGCCATTGCAGTTCCCTTGAATCCGCTCTATACCCTCAATGAGTTTGAGCACGCCCTCAACGAGTGCGGTGCCGAAACAGCGATTGTCCTGACTCCCTTTTATGAGAAAATCAAGAATGTTCAGCCTGATTCACGCTTGAAACGGGTGATTGCCACCAATATCAAAGAGTATCTTTCGTCGCTCGACACCCTTCTTTTTACAGTTTTTAAAGAAAAAAAGGATGGGCACCGGGTAACATTGAAGCATGGAGATCACTGGTTTCAGGATCTTATCAGGGCACATTCCGGGGTTACATTTTCGCCGGTGATCATCAAACATGACGACCCGGCGATTTTTCTTTTTTCAGGAGGTACGACCGGTAACCCTAAATGTGTTGTTATCACGCATCAGGGGCTTGTCATTACTGGAATGCAGATTGCCAGCTGGTTCAGTGTCATTCTCGAAAAAGGAAAAGATGTTATTCTCCTTAACATGCCGCTTTTTCATGTCTATGCACAGGTTGGCATTATGACTGCGGCCCTGATTGAGCGATACCCTCTTGCCCTGGTTCCGAACCCCCGGGATATTGATGATCTGCTCCACACTATCAAAACCCTCAAGCCATCGGTATTGCCTGGTGTTCCGACCCTCTTTACTGCATTGATCAATCATCCGAAAGTTAAGCGGAACAGCTCAATACTCAAGTCGCTGAAGCTCAGTGTATCGGGTGCAGCTCCCCTCATGCTTGAAAATAAAAGACGTTTTGAAGAACTTACCGGAGGAAGGATTATTGATGCCTACAGTCTGACCGAGTCAGCTCTTGCATCGGTATTTACCCCGATTTTAGGCACCTATAAGCATGGATCGGTAGGTATTCCTGTTCCGGATGTTGAGGTCCGGATTGTTGAGCAGGAGGATGGTTTTGAGATTCTTGCGGTCCTTGAAGTAGGAGAGATCATTATGCGAGCCCCCCAGATGATGAAAGAGTACTGGCAGAACCCGATGGAAACAGCTCTTGTTCTTCGTGAAGGCTGGCTCTATACCGGCGATCTTGGCTATCTTGATGAGGACGGGTATCTCTTTATTGTTGATCGTAAAAAGGATGTTATCAAACCCGGTGGGTTTCAGGTCTGGCCTCGTGATGTGGAAGAGGTTATAGCTTATCATCCTGCCGTGTTTGAAGTTGGCGTTGCGGGCGTGCCTGATGACTATCAGGGCGAAGCTGTAAAGGCGTGGGTCGTTTTGCGCGAAGGCCATCAGCTCTCTGTTGAAGAGCTTCGGGAGCACTGCCGCAAAGATCTTGCGGCCTACAAAATTCCGAAACATGTAGAATTCACAGCTGCACTTCCAAAATCAACCATAGGTAAGGTGCTTCGCCGCAAACTTGTCGAAGCGCATTGCGAAGCCTTGGGGTAAATAACTTTCAGGGATATTCAGGCGCCACTACTGTTCCATGACTTTCGAAGAACTGCAGAGACTCAGTGACCCGGAGGTTCAATCGCTGATTGAACTGCACAGCTTTGACGATCCGGCGCTGTTTGCCATGCGCTTTCATGGCCATAATGAGCTGCCGGTGAGGGCTATAGCTGAACAGCTTGCCTGCCGGAAGAAAGCCGCAAAAAAATTATCTCATCTTTCGCAGTACAACCTCTTGTATACTTCACTGGCGCTTGAGCAGGCTTCGGGAGAGCTTACGGCAAAATACAAGGCCTCTTTATTATCGGGGAAGAGGGTGATCGATTTAAGCGGCGGGCTTGGGGTTGACTCGATGTTCCTCTCAAGGGTGTTTCAGGAGGTGGTATACTGCGAGCGTGATCCATTGCTTTGTGCATTGTTTCGGCATAACCTGAAACAATGCGGAATTTCCAATGTTCAGGTTCACAATGGCGACAGCATCGAATTGCTTTCAGCCTCTCCGGATGATTGTTTCGACTGGATATTTGTCGATCCGGCACGTCGGGAGCGGGGTCGGCGGTCGATCGGACTTGAGGCTTCGAGTCCGGATGTTGTCGCCTCTCATGAGATTTTATTGCGGAAGGCAGATCGGGTGTGCATCAAGGCATCTCCGGCTCTGGAACTCAGCGGGCTGAACAAGCTGTTGCCATCACTGTGTTCAATTATTGTTGTGTCGGTTGATCGTGAATGCAAGGAGGTATTGCTGCTGCTTGAGAAAAGTGCTGTACAGAAGCCGGTTACTGTCAAGGCGGTCTGTATGCTGTCAGCTTCAGATGCGGTGACAGAAGTTTTCGGGGATGGTGTTGTAGAGAGAAGAATAGCCGATTCGGTAAAAGAGTACGTTTATGAACCTGATCCCGCGATTATCAAGGCAAAACTTTCAGGCACGCTTGCCCGGGATGCCGGTATTGAGTTTGTGAACAGTTCGGTTGACTATTTGACCTCCAATAGTTTGATTGAAGATTTTCCGGGCAGGACTTTTCGCCTGATAGAGTGCGTTTTGTACAAACCGAAAACCTTCAAGGCTTTTCTTGAACGCCATGATATTCGGGGGGCGAGTATCCAGCGGCGTGACTTTCCTCTTTCAGCTGAAGAGCTGAGAAAAAAATACAGGCTTCTTGAGAGCGACAAGGCATTTCTTTTTTTTACCAGAGACAATGCCGGCCGGCCAGTCGCAATCTACGCTCTCAGGTGCTTTCCTGCATGCGGAGAAGTTCCTGCTGCGCAAGACCGAAGCGCAGGCCCTGAATGCTGACATTGATTTTCTCAATTCCAAGCAGGCGCATGAACTGGTGCAGGATGAGTGTGCCCATGGTGATGACGTCAGCCCGCCCTTCCGGGATGCCAAGGCTGATGATATCCTCAAGACTGCTCTCTTTGAGTTTTTCGAGGAAGGCGTGAACGTCGGTGTACAGGAGCGGGAAGTTGTGAACTTTCAGGGCATCGAAATGCTTCAGTCCCTGAGAGACCTGCGCAATTGTGGTCAGGGTTCCGGCAACCCCGTAAACATGCTCTCTGGCGGAGAAAAAGGGCAGAATGCTTGCGCTCAGTTGGCTGTTAATGCCGGCTTTTGCCGCTTCAAACTCTTCTGGAGGAGGAGGCAGAGTTGAGAAAAACCGTTCTGTCAGTCTTACCGATCCGATATCCATACTCACACTTTCAGTGACGGCTCGTACTGAGCCCATCGATATCTCGGTGCTGCCGCCTCCAATATCGATGACGGCGAAAAGGTCGGGAATGCTGCTCATGCCGGCAACCGCGCCGGAAAAAGTGAGTTCTGCCTCTTCCTGGCCGGAAATGCACTGGATGGTGATTCCGGATGTACGGGCCACCTCACTGATTACCTCCTGATGATTTTTTGCATCCCTCAGGGCGCTTGTTCCTACGGCAATAATTGTTTCCGTATCATGATCATCGCTCAGTCGGCGGTAATCGGAGAGGCTGTCAATGAGGCGCTGCAGTGCTTTACGATCAATAACCTTTTCGGCATCAACATTTTTACCAAGCCTTACAATGGTCTGTTTGTGGAAAACAGGGTTGATGGTGCCATTTTCCGGATCAAGGTCGGCAATCAGCAGCAGGGCTGTGTTTGTGCCGATATCTATGCATGAAACTCTTTTCATTTTGGCCTGATAAGACTTGACAGCCATTCTTCCTCATAGATGGTTTGTACAATCTCGTAGCTGAGCCGTTTCAGCAGCTTTTTCAGCCAGGGTTCGTCGTAAACAAGGATGCCGGAAAGCAGCACAGTTGCCTGCGGGGTGTATTTGCGGATGACAGGGAGAATCCGGTCGATAACGTTTTTATTGATGTTGGCAAGGATCAGATCGTAGCCTTGCTGCAGATTGGCAATAAGCTCTTCTTCTGCATCGAGGAGTTCGATGGTAATATCCTGAGCATTGTTTTCCTTAATGTTTTCAACGGCGTTTTCAACCGACCATGCGTTATTGTCAAAAGCGAAAATGGGATTGTTGTTGCCGAGTTTTCGGGCTGCAATGGCAAGTACGCCTGTACCTGTGCCGATGTCAATTATTTTTTTGTCTTTCAGGTCAAGGGCTTCCATTTGTTTCAGCATCAGGCGCGTTGTTGCGTGATACCCGGTGCCGAAAGACATTTTCGGGTTGATTTCAATGACGATCTGACCTGGTTTAGCAGTGATCTCCTTGTTTTTCTGGACAATCAGAAGCCGATCGGATATCTCGATAGGCTGGAGATGCGCTTCCCATTCGGCATTCCAGTTTCTGTCGGCCATGAAGTTTGCTTTGTAAGGGGGGATGGTACCAAGCCTTTCCTTCAAAAGGGTTCGTATGGATTGTTCTCTCTCTTCTGTCCATTCGGTTTCAGGCAGATAAGCCAGAAGCCTGTTGTCCTCTTCCTGAAAGTATTCGATACCCTCTCCTATAAGCAGGGCAATATAGAGTTCATGAAGGGATGCGCTCGCTTCAAAGGCCAGTTCGATATGATGGTGTGTTCCGGATATGGGCATAAAAACAGTTCGGCAGATTAAATGGAGATATGTCGGGTGTGAATATAAACATTTCCAGTGCTAAAGAAGGTTCACCTGCAGTAACACAGATGGTTGAAGCAGTTCAGTCTGTTGTTATCAACCGCGCGGCACAGGCGTACCGGCTGAAAAAATAGTGCTCGTCAATATTGTTCACCTTGACGCCTCCGGTTGCTGCATGAGCGAAGCTCTTTTCACCGATATAAATGCCTACATGGTCGATTTTGTTTCCATCAATACTGAAAAAAACAAGGTCGCCAGGCTGCAGTTGGGGTTTTTTTACCATAGTGCCGAGGACGGCAAGTTCTCCTGAAGTACGCGGCAGGAGCATCCGGAAATTATTTTTATAGAGATACTGAACGAAGCCTGAGCAGTCGAATCCGTCAGGAGTTGTTCCGCCCGGCCGATATCGGACACCAAGGTGATCCTCAATGGATGAAAAGAGGTGTTTAAGCGAGCGCTCCGAAACCTTTAAGGGCAGGGATCTTGTGACTGGTAAGCCTCCAGCATCCGGTATACAGGAGATATACGATTTTCTTTTTTTTAAACTATATTTGCTCTCCTGATCGTATCCTGACCCTCTTCGGAGAGTCTGGCAGCCTGTACTACTGAACAGAATCCAGACGGCAGCAGTGAAGAGCAGCAGGGTTCTGCAGGAGGTAACCCATACGGGGAGCGCTATAATACGAGCTCTTTGTTTCACAAGAGTCCAGGGTAATCTGGTTAGATGCGTTGAGGCTGATACTCTCTTTCCGGAGTAATAATATAGAGGAAAACTCAAGAGTTCTGGTAATAGTTAACACATTCGGTTTACGATATGGCGGTGATGAAATTCGGAGGGACCTCAGTAGGAACAGCCAAAGCCATGCAGCAGGCTATTTCTATTGTGGCAAGGGAAAAGGAGAATGCAGTGCCGCTTGTGGTGCTTAGTGCATGCAGTGGAATTACCAATAAACTGATTCGTATTGCCGATGCCGCAGGGCGCAGCAATCTTGATGAAGCTACGGCTCTTGCCGTGGAAGTGAGAAGGCATCACGTCCAGCTGGTTGATGAGCTGATCAAAAGTGATGCATTGAAAAAGGAAGTGTCTGCCAGGATTGAGCTTCTCTGCGGACGTCTTGAAATGCTGATAAAAGGTGTTGATATTGTCGGAGAGTTGACCGAACGCTCAAGGGATATGTTCTGCTCGTTTGGCGAGCTGCTGTCCACAACAGTGTTTGCAGCTGCCATGAAGGATCAGGGGTATAAGGTCGAGTGGATTGATGTACGAACGGTCATGATTACCGATGATAATTTCGGGTTTGCCCGTCCGCTTAACGACCAGTGCGAAGAGAATGTCAAGAGGATTATCAGCCCCCTGCTACAACAGGGAACTGTTGTTGTGACCCAGGGGTATATCGGGGCAACCGGAGACGGACGGACGACAACCCTTGGCAGAGGCGGATCAGACTTTTCGGCTGCTCTGCTCGGGGCATGGCTCAACGATAATGCGATCCAGATATGGACTGACGTTGATGGGGTTATGACCTGCGACCCACGGCTGGTGCCTGAAGCGAGGAGTATCAGGGTGATGACCTTTTCGGAGGCCGCGGAACTTGCCTATCTCGGAGCCAAGGTGCTGCATCCCGATACCATTGCTCCTGCAGTCCAGAAAAATATTCCTGTCTATGTTCTGAACTCAGTGCATCCTGATGCCAAAGGCACCATTATTACCAATGATCCCGAGAGGCTTTCGGGAATGAGTTATGATGGTCTTGTCAAGTCGATAGCTGTCAAGAAGGGACAGTGTCTTATCAATGTCCGTTCAAACCGCATGTTTGGCCGGCATGGATTTATGAATGAATTGTTCGATATTTTTGCCCGGTACAGTGTGTCAGTCGAGATGATTTCGACCAGTGAGGTTTCTGTGTCGCTGACCGTTGATGAAAAAAGTTTCAGCGATGAACTGATTCAGGGTCTGAAGAGCTTTGGCGAGGTTGAAATTGAGCATGGTGTCGCGACCATAAGCGTTGTAGGTGATAATCTTCGCATGTCGAGAGGAGTAGCCGGAAGAATTTTCAGCGCATTGAAGGATGTTAATCTCAGGATGATCTCTCAGGGTGCATCAGAAATAAATGTCGGGTTTGTTGTTGAAGAGCCTGAGGTTGTTACAGCGGTCAATAATCTGCACAGGGAGTTTTTTTCCGGTCCGCAGAACAAGGGGATTTTCGAAATACCGGCAGGGAGCCGGTAAAGGCATACCAGTTTAAAATATTAACAACAAGAGGTAACGGACACATGGATTATAAAAAAGCCGGAGTTGATATCGGTGCGGGTGAAGAGTTTGTCCGTATGATCAAACCCCAGGTCCGCAAGACTTTTACGCCAGGTGTCATAACTGATATCGGGGCTTTCGGCGGCTTTTTTCAGCCTGACTTTTTACAGTATAAAAAGCCGGTTCTTGTCAGCAGTATTGACGGTGTCGGGACAAAACTCAAGATTGCCATTGAACTCGGGATCTATGACACCGTAGGCTCATGCCTTGTCAATCACTGCACGAATGATATTCTTGTCTGCGGGGCAAAACCGCTTTTCTTTCTTGATTACTATGCCTGTGGAAAGCTGTCGCCAGCCAATGCTGCAGCTGTGGTTACCGGGATGGTGAATGCCTGCCGCGAAAACGGGTGCGCACTTATCGGCGGCGAAACGGCAGAGATGCCGGGGCTCTATCATGAGAAAGATTTTGATCTTGCAGGCTCGATTGTCGGGGTTGTCGATCATGAAAAAATTATCAACGGCTCTTCAATCAAGCCGGATGATGTGCTTATCGGACTTCCTTCGAGCGGTCTTCACACTAACGGGTATTCGCTTGCAAGGAAAGTATTTGAGGGCAGGATGCACCAGACTTTTTCAGGACTTGATGGATCTGTCGGCGAGGAACTTCTGAAAGTTCACCGTTCTTATCTTTCTCTGATTGAGCCGTTTTTTGGATCGGCCGATATCAGAGGCTTGTCGCACATTACCGGCGGCGGCCTGATGGGCAATACCATGCGCATCATACCCGAAGGGCTGAAACTTGATGTTGACTGGAGCGCATGGCCGGAGCCGGTGATTTTCGATATTATCCGCCGTGAAGGTCAGGTGCCTGAGGAGGATATGCGCCGGACATTCAATCTCGGCATTGGACTGGTTATGATCGTTGAAAAAAATGCAGTTAACCGAGTATTGTCGGATTTGAAATCAAAGCAGGAAAATGCTTACATTATAGGGCAGGTAAACGAGGTTTGATACTCATTTCTCTTTTTTGTTGAAATAAAGTAATAATCAGAAAGGTTTATGCTGACTTTACTGGCCATTTTAGCGGTGAGTTACATCATCGGATCGATTCCTACCAGCCTCGTGGCGGGGAAAATGCTTAAAGGAATTGATATCCGTAATTTCGGCAGCGGGAATGCCGGAGGAACCAATGCGTTCAGGGTGCTTGGCTGGAAGCCGGGGCTTATTGTCACGCTTATTGATATTTTCAAGGGGGTTATTGCAGCAGTAGCCGTTGTAGCCTTTTTTAAAAATCACCCGATCGGCGCGTTTCCTGATATGAATGAGGTTGCCGTGCGACTTCTGGCGGGAATGAGCGCTGTCATCGGTCATGTCTTTACTCTTTTTGCCGGCTTCAAGGGTGGGAAGGGAGTCAGTACCGCTGCCGGGATGCTGATCGGGATTGCTCCAGTCAGTATGCTGATGGTTGTCGGTATTTTTCTTCTGACGGTTTATATGTCGCGGCATGTTTCGGTAGCATCCATGCTTGCCGCAATTGCGTTTCCGCTGATTATTGCTATCCGCAAATATATTTTCGAACTTGGCGGCGGCCTTGATTACTATATCGGACTTTTCGGTTCGCCGGTTTTCTTTCATGACAGCCTCGACTATCATCTCATGATTTTCGGGCTTATAGTGGCGCTTGCCATTTTCTACACTCACAGGGCCAATATCAGAAGACTTCTTTCCGGAACGGAAAGCCGTGTGACGTTTGGAAAGCATTCTTGATCTCCTGACAGTTGATGAATATTGCTGTACTTGGTGCAGGAAGCTGGGGAACCACGCTTGCTGTTCTTCTTGCCAAAAAGGGTCATCAGGTGCGGTTATGGGCTCACCGTCCCGAATTTGCCGCAATTCTGGACGCAGAACGCGAAAACACCCGTTATCTCAAGGGTACCCGATTCCCTGAAAATCTTCAGGTTGCTCTGGATTTAAGGGCTCTTGCTGCCTGGTCGCAGATTATAGTTACTGCGGTGCCTTCGCAGGCCCTGCGCGAGACCGCTCTAGGGTTCAGTGATATTTCTCTGGATGGGAAAATTCTGGTCAATGTTGCCAAGGGTATTGAGATCGGCACTGGAAAACGCATGTCGGAGGTGCTGCTTGAAGTGCTTCCCGGTCTGCAGGTATCACAGATTGCTGCCTTGTATGGACCAAGTCATGCTGAAGAGGTCTCTAAAGAGCAGCCGACAACCGTTGTCGCTTCCTCGCAATTGCTCCAGACTGCCGAAAAAGTTCAGGAAGCTTTCCATACCAATATGTTTCGCGTCTATGTCAATACTGATATCATTGGTGTTGAAATAGCCGGTTCGGTAAAGAACATCATCGCCATTGCTGCGGGGATATCCGATGGCATAGGATTTGGTGACAATGCCAAGGCTGCCATCATCACCCGGGGAATGGCAGAAATATCAAGGCTCTGTATAAAGCTTGGCGGTGATCCTCTGACTATTTCCGGCCTTTCAGGTATCGGTGACCTTGTTGTTACCTGTTTAAGCCGTCACAGCAGAAATCGTTATGTCGGTGAGGAGATCGGCAGGGGTCGTTCACTTGACGATGTCATCAGCCAGATGAACATGGTGGCTGAAGGTGTTCACACTTCCAAGGCGGTTTTTGAGTTGAGCAGGAGTGTCGGGGTGGAAATGCCGATTACACAGGCGGTCTATGAGATGCTTTTTGAAGGCAAGCCTGTTCAGCAGGCGATTTTAGATCTGATGACACGCGATCCGAAACAGGAGCGTGACTAACCGCTTACTGGTGTTTTTTTGGGAATTCGTACCAGATGAAGTTTCCTGAACCGGGCGCTGCATCCTTCCATGACTTAATCTCCATATCAATACGGACAACGCCGCATGTGACAAGGCTGTCGATGTGGTGTCCGGCAAGCAGGTTTGAAAAATCTGTCATTGTCGGGTTGTGACCAAAGAGCAGTGCAGTTTTGCAGTTGTCGTTGATCTGTTGAACGATCTTCAGAAGCTGGCCGGCTCCTCCCTCGTATATTTCCATCCGCTGCTGAATCAGCTCTTTCGGGTAGCCAAGGATTTCGCAAAAAAACTCTGCTGTGGTGAGAGCCCTGTTTGCCGGACTTGAAATAACCAGCTCCGGGATTACCTTCTTTTCTTTCAGCAGGGCAGCCATGTATGGGGCTGCTTTCAGGCCTCGATGGTTCAGCGTCCTCTGGAAATCCCCCGTATGGGCATTTCCCCAGTCTGATTTGGCATGACGGACAAGGTAGAGGGTTTTCATCGGTTCTCTGAGTGATAACGGTTTTTGAGTGTCAGGATTCTTCGATATGACTGGTCGATGCGCTCTGGAGTAATGATTTTCTGTTGAATCAGCGAGTTGATAATATCCGTTGCTGTTAATGCAATGGCCGGGTCATAGGAGGTGTTATTTCCAAAGAGCAGTATATCGACTCCTGCCTCAATTGCAAGACGGATAGCGGTTTCGAGACCGTAATGCTCTGCTATGGCTTTCATCTGCATGTCATCGCTTACGATGATACCCTTAAAGCCGAGTTTGCTGCGCAGCAGATCAGTGAGTGTCGTTTTTGAGAGTGTTGCCGGGTAGAGCGGGTCGAGTTTTCCATTGAAGACATGGGCGGTCATTATGGCATCGTTGTACCCCGAACCAATAAGAAGGCGGTAAGGCTCCAGCTCCTGCTCCGACCAGCTTGCCGTTATGTCTGTGAAATCACGGTGGGTATCGGTCGTTGAGCTGCCGTGTCCGGGGAAATGTTTCAGAGTGGCAATAATGCCTTCGTTATGGTACGCGCTGACAGTCAGTTCAAGGTTGCTCGTCACCTTTGCCGGATTGGACGAAAAGCTTCTTCCGAGTTTACCGATAACGGGATTGTCAGGGTTGGCATTCAGATCGGCTACCGGAGCAAGATTCATAGTTATATGCATGGCTTTCAGTGTCCGGGCCGTCTGCAGGGCAGCAGCAGTTGTGCTGTCGGGATTATTGAGCCGGCCAAGATATTCTGCGGAAACAGTTGCGGGAAATCCTCTGGATTGTTTGAGCCGGTTAACCTTCCCTCCTTCCTGGTCTATGGCGATAAAAAGGGGGATCTTAGAAAGCTTCTGTAATTCAAGTGTAAGACTGGAAAGCTGCTCAGGAGAAGTGATGTTTCTTGAAGGGGAGCGGGCCGGCACGTCATAGTCAAACAGAACAACTCCTCCAATCCGACGCTGAGTGATATCGGCAGCAATGTCCGGAGAACTCTCAACGCTTATTCCCCTGAAGCCGATCATCAGCATCTGGCCGATTTTAATGGAGAGGCTGTCAGGCGGTTGTGCTGCAAAAGCGGGGAGGGGAAAAGACAAGAATAAGAACAGGCAGGCTGCTATCAGTGAATTATTGATCATGGTCGAAAACGTTGCGCTGCTCCGGGGTAAAGATTATCAATTCAATACAGGCGTTGCCTCTGGGTCAGGAGCCTGTATTGAATATACTTAAAAGAAAGAGCTTATGCAGCACTCTTGACGACAGTGATTTCGCCACCAGCCATATCGATGGTAACTGACTCCCCTTCCTTGACCGCTCCGGAAAGAATGAGCTCCGAAATCCTGTTTGTGATTTTACGCTGCATTACCCGCTTAAGTGGACGTGCTCCGAAGGCAGGATCAAAACCGGCATCGGAGAGCCATGCAATGGCAGCGTCAGAAATGATAAGGCTGATACGCTGGCGCATTGCTGTTGCCTTGATATGGTCGAACTGAATAAGTACAATTTTTTTAAGGTCTTCTCTTGTAAGCGGTGTAAAGAGAATCACTTCATCAATCCTGTTAAGGAACTCGGGTCGAACCTGCTGCTTCAGAAGCTGGAAAAGTTTTTCCTGAAGACCGGAAAGTACGTTGTCACGTGTCATTCCATCCAGTTTTCCCATTTTTTCCATTTCAGACTGAATGAGCTGGGCTCCGATGTTGCTGGTCATGATGATGATGGTGTTTTTGAAGTTCACCGTACGGCCTTTGCTGTCGGTCAGGCGGCCGTCATCAAGTATCTGAAGGAGAATATTGAAGACATCAGGGTGAGCTTTTTCGATTTCATCGAGCAGTACAACAGAAAAAGGTTTACGCCTTACTGCTTCGGTAAGCTGTCCACCCTCTTCATAGCCGACATAGCCTGGAGGCGCACCAACCAGACGACTGACAGTGTGCGCTTCCATGTATTCGCTCATGTCGATGCGGATCATGGCGTCTTCGTCATCAAAAAGATAGTCAGCCAGAGTGCGGGCCAGCTCGGTTTTCCCAACGCCGGTCGGGCCAAGAAAAATAAAAGATCCTATCGGGCGTTTGTCGTCGCCCATACCTGCCCGTGATCGCTTGACAGCTTCACTGACTGCGCTGACAGCCTCTTCCTGCCCTATTACCCGTTTATGCAGTTCATCCTCTATAAGCAGAAGCTTCTGACGTTCTGACTGAAGCATCTTGCTGAGTGGTATGCCGGTCCATTTAGAGACGATATCAGCAATGTCCTCGGCGTCAATCTCTTCTTTCATGATTAAATCGCCCGAAGCTTTTTTCTCCTCAATTTTCAGGCGGTTTTCTTCCAGTTCACGTTCAATTGCAACAGTTTTTCCATAACGGATTTCAGCTACCTTGCCATAGTCGCCTTGGCGTTCAAACTCTTCAGCTTGAACCCGAAGTTCTTCAATCTGTGATTTGAGGCTTCGTGAAGATTGAATCAGCTGTTTTTCGCTGTCCCATTTTGCTTTGATTACAGTCTGTTCTTCGACAAGATTTGCAAGCTGTTTTTCTATCTCATCCAACCGATGTTTCGTGTCAGCGGTGCTCATGCTTATTTTGGGTTTGATTCGGAGTGTGAATAAGAAATATTGTTGTAAATTTAACGCTTATCGACTTAAAAGTCATCATCGGCAAATACTTTACCTTATAAAAGAGTAACAGATACCAACGTGCAAAAGTTCTCAATCGGTTCACTGTCAGTTCCTGATGACAACAGCCCGCTTTTTATTGCCGGGCCATGTGTGATTGAAAGCCGGGCTATGGCTATAGAGACGGCGGAAGAGTTGCAGCGCATAAGCCGGAGTGAAGGAATTCGATTTATTTTCAAGGGGTCCTACCGCAAAGCCAACCGTTCTTCAGCATCTTCATTTACCGGTATCGGAGACATTGAGGCACTTGAAGTACTTGCCGAGATTCGCCAGAGCTATGGAATGCCGGTTATTACCGATGTGCATGAAACAAAGGATGTTACTCTTGCTCGCCGTTATGTTGATGTGCTGCAGATACCGGCATTTCTCTGTCGTCAGACGGAGCTTCTGGTTGCTGCCGGAGAGAGCGGCCTTGCCGTCAACATCAAGAAAGGTCAGTTTATGGCTCCTGAAGATATGGCGCTTGCGGCGGCCAAGGTTGCAACGACAGGAAACAAGCGGGTTATGCTCACAGAAAGGGGGTCAAGCTTCGGCTACCACAATCTTGTTGTTGATTTCAGGGGGCTTGCCAAAATGGCGGATTCAGGATATCCGGTGCTTTATGATGCCACTCACAGTCTTCAGCTTCCTTCAGCCGGCCAGGGCGTTTCCGGAGGTGAGCGACACTATGTAATGCCTCTGGCCAGGGCAGCGGTTGCTGTAGGTGTGAATGGTTTGTTTTTTGAGATCCATCCTGATCCATCTAAAGCACTCTCGGATGCGGCCACTCAGATAGCTCTCGCTGATTTCGGGTTGATTGTCAAACAGCTGCTCCACCTCTACCGGTGCGTGCACACTCTTCATTCACTATAAACATGTACTCTATTGTCCGGTTTTCAATATTTTGGAATGCAGCCTTCACAGGCAGATCCCTCTTCGAGGATAGAACAGGCGCTTAAAGAGGTCAGGGCGCTTATTTTTCCGGTTGATGGCGTGCTCAATGGCGGCAGGATTACGTTTGACAGCACCGGGTCGGAAATTTGTTCACTCTCTGTCAGGGATGCCGTGGCCATAAGGGAGGCGCGTAAACAGGGGTTGCATATCGCTGTTGTTTCAGAGAGAGATACGGAAGCTTATCGTCCCCTGCTTGAAGAGCTTGGTGTTCAGGATCTCTACCTCAGTGGTGGTAATCTGCTTGATGCCTATGAGGCTTTTCGGCATCTTCATGATCTTTCTGACAACGAGTGTGCCTATATCGGCGACGATATCGGCGATATTGAAGTGCTTGCAAAAGCAGGCTTGCCGGTTACCCCTATTGACGGGGCTGATTATCTCAGAAACCGGGTCGGTTATATCGCAGGGTATGAAGGCGGAAAGGGTTGTGTGAGGGAGATTGTCGAGATTATTCTTACTCATCAGGATAAATGGCCATACATAGAGCGTCCAGACCCTGAGGAATAAACACGGGGAGTTCCCGCAGGATTTTACTGTTCTTCCGGAATAAACTCAGGGAGAAGAAGAGGGTTCAGGAGTTCCGCTGTTTCTGCAAGTGAAAGCATGCCGACAATATTTGTACCGTGATTCGGCTCAACATGTACATCCCCCCTGTACTCAGCACCACGCTCAAGCGCTTTTTCAAGTGCCTCAATTTTGCCGCGAAGGCTGTATACTGCTGATTGCGGTGTTGAACAGGATACAGGAGGATTCTCTTCACCGTGCAGAAAATAGCCTTCGGGAAGCAGTTCGCTTTGCGGATAGTCATGCCAGTGGGTGATGGAGGCTCCATTCCCGGCAAGATGCAAAGGGAAGCCGGCTTCAGGTCTCATTGTCATCAGTATACTTGCGGTCAAGGCATTACCAAGTGCATGTGCCAGAATTGTCAAGGTATCGAAGGATGGCTTGGCGATATCAGCGGCGGAACATCCTTCAGGGGTCTTAAGGTAGATTCTCCCTCGATCCTGCCCTTGGATAAGCCCTATTTCCACAAGATCTTTTTTCGGATCAAGACTGTTTTTTCTGCACCCTGATCTTGTTGTGATGACACTGATGTCCGGCACGTGAACGAGGAGAGTTGTTCCCTGAACCCTGATCGCCACTCTTCTCTCTATCTCTTCATGGTTATACGCTATCGGGTTATTACTGCCGGAATAGACCGCGGGCTTCACGGCAACAGGAAGCTGGCGGGCGAAGAATCCGTAGCTCATGCCGCTTCGCTGATCGAGATATCGTGCCACAATCCGTTTGTAAAAATCGCTCCGGTACTGAAGTCCTGCTGTCGATGTATGGGTTACAAGGGATGCATTATTGCTCCATAGGGCGCTGCACTGCAGAAAATCTTCGGCAACAGCTTCAAACTCCGGAGTCCCGGTCTTCAGTGTTCCATGTTCTATGTCAAGGTCTTCAGGTCTGGGCGGGACAACCTGTGCCGTGAGCTTTGGCACCAGTGTGGAAAAAACGTCCTCTTTACAAGGATAAAGCGAGTTGAAGGTCACGACGCCACCATTCATGGTGCAGATTGTCCATGAATGGTCAGTAACAAATATCAGGATATGGACCATGTCGCGGGCGAGTCTGCCGACAATGGCATCAAGGCGTTCTTGAGGCAGAGCGTTGGTGTTTATCGGCGAGGGTTCGTCGTAAATACCGACAATGATATTGTTGTAGAGCGTTGCGACCCGGTTGATGGCAAGCAGGTTATCAGGGAAATAACCCGGAGCAAAGATAACAGTTCCCTGAGCAAATCGTCTGTCGTTTCCGGAGGCCTCATTTTCTGAAAGAACTTTTATGCCAAGTGATTCCATGGCATTGACAAGGGCATGGCAAAACCGCTCCAGTCGATCCGATAGAACGGGGGGCGGGTAGATGACCGGTTTGAGACGTTTGCACATTTCATCGATGCACAGAGGAGTATCAAGAGGAATGCCCAGCACTTTGTGGAGTGCGTCGGAAGAGATACGGTTACTCATGAAGATGTTCAGCCTGATTCGTTGGGAAAAAATAATCGGCTGGTTTTAGATGCCGAAATTATGCTCGCGACCCCATAAGAGTTTTGTTCGCAGGACTTCGCAGTAATTGCGGCTTTCATTTGCGACAAGGTTGATGACTTCGGCAGATTTTTTAACAGTGACGATCTCATGTGGGGCAAGAAATTTTCTGAAATGTCCGTCACAGTTAAGTGGAAACTCTCCATCAGGGGCATCGACAGAGATTTCTATAACTTTGTCATCGCTTATAACGATCGGCCGGACGGTCAGCATGTGCGGGCATATCGGGGTGATGACGAAAACGCTTGATTTTGGAGCTATGATCGGACCGCCGGCAGACATGGAGTAGGCCGTTGAGCCTGTTGACGTAGCAATAATGATACCGTCAGCCCTGTAAGAGCTTAGCAGTTCACCATCAAGCTTTATGACAAATGTCGGAATACGTGGATAGGTGCCTTTTTCAATGACGACATCATTCAGGGCTTTAAACCGCTGCCTGTCGTTGTTAACGGGCAGTGAAGCTTCAAGCTGCAATCGATTATGAATTGAGTAAGTGCCGTTAAGTACTTTTTCGATAGCCCCGAACATTTCAGCCTGGGTAAACTCCGTTAAAAAACCGAGGTAGCCGACATTGACTCCTATAACTGGCTTTGTTATGGCGTAATGTGACGTAAACAGCAGCGTGCCATCTCCGCCAAGAGATATGAATGCGTCACAGTGCCTGCTGAGCTCCTCAACAGGAAGAGAGTTTTCTGTATCCAGTTTTTCTGCTGATTGTGTTTCAAAGATATACTCTATGTCCCGCTCATTAAACCACAAAGCAAGCTTCCGGGCAAGATCCAGCGCTGTTTCCCTTGAAACATTGACAATAATTGCAAATTTCATTGCTGGTCCATCTCTTTGAGGGTTTGATAAAGCCGGTTGGCATCACTGAAGCGCGATTCAAGCCGTTCAAGGTTACCTTCCCGTACCTCTTGTGAGAGTCGGGCAAGCTCTCCGGAAAAATGCTTGAGTTCATCTGCAATGTTATCACTGTTGGTTGCAATGATATCCCGCCATATCTGCCATGAACTTCCTGCAAGTCTGGTAATGGTGGCGAACCCCGGTCCTGATTTATTGATGGAGTCTCCACAGTAAGCCATCAGAAGTGTCGAAAGCAACTGGGGCAGATGACTGACTTTTGCTATGATGCGGTCATGTTCATCAGGGGTCATAGACAGTGTTGAGCAACCAGCAGAGCGAAGGAGTTCGATGAGAAATATTCCTTTTTTGCCGGAAAGCAGGCTTTTGTCGTCGCAGAGGATAATGCGACGTCCCTGCAGCAGTTCCTCATGGCTTTCACGGTACCCTTGCTGCTCCTTACCTGCCATAGGGTGCATTCCAATAAAGGGAATGTCGAGCTCAAAGGCTTTTCGGGCGATAAGGGACTTTGTGCTTGATACATCGCTGACAAGCGTTGTTGGTGGTGCAAGCTGTTTTATCTCTTCGAGCAGGGCAATATTAGCTTCAACCGGAGCTGAAAGAATAATCAGATCAGCGCTGTAGAGCTTTTTTTTGTCATCAACAAACCGTTCAAGACCAAGCTCAGTGACGCGCTGCCGATCGCTTTCGGTAAAGTTAGGGTCGAACCCCTGCAACAGAATATTGCTCTTTACGGCAAGCGGAGAGCGTTTTATTGCTCTCAAAAGTGACATTCCGATCAACCCGAGGCCAATAAACGAAATGCTTCTGATAGGTGGATGCTCAGTCATGCAGTTCAATTTTGCTTGTTCGCCCGGCTTCCGGGAGCATCAATAGTCACACCTTTCTTACAGAGAGGGCACTCTTCGGGAGTGAAGCTTATCACTTCCATTGAAAGTACTGAAAAATGGTCATCAGCAAGCCTGACGCGTCCGTTACTGCGGTCAACAACCGAACCGACACCGACGAGCGAAGCGCCGGAACGTTTGATGAGTTCAATAACCTCTGCAACCGAACCACCGGTAGTTATGACATCCTCGATTACAAGCACCCGTTCATCGGGTTCAAGGCTGAATCCCCTGCGGATCGTCATGACTCCATCTTTGCGTTCAGCAAAAATTGTTTTTACTCCGAGCTGGCGTCCTACTTCCGTTCCGACCACTATCCCGCCGATAGCCGGAGAGATGACAGTTTCAACATTCTTGTCGGCAAAATGCCTGGCAATTTCGCCGCATACCGCTGTGAGGTGTTCCGGATACTGGAGCACTTTTGCGCACTGAAAATAGGTGTTGCTGTGGCGTCCGGATGTCAGCTTGAAATGACCCTCGAGCAGAGCTCCTGTTGTTTTAAAAACGTCAAGCATTGCGGAAGTACTCATGAAAAATATGGGCTGAAAATTTTAAGCGAGGATGTTACAGATCAATGAACCTAAAGATAAAGAAGCAGTTCCGAAAAGCTAAAGGAAAAAGTCAAGCATGGACCAGCGGGGTCCAATGAGCTTTTCTCTCCCTTCCTATTGACGGGTTTCAAGGTAATCGCTAAGGATGACGCATGCAGCCGCCCTGTCGAGCCGCCCTTTTTGCTGCCGCACCTTTCTGGATGTGCCCGATGCAACCAGGATTCGTTGTGCATCCCTCGATGAGTGGTGTTCATTGACGGTTTCAACCGTTATCAGGGGGTAGGCCTCACAAAGCTCCTCAATAAAGCGGTCAAGCACGCCGGTCATGGCATTTTTTTCGCCTGTATTGCTGAGCGGGTAGCCGACAATAATTTTTTCAACATCATCGTTTCGAAGTATTGCCTCAAGAATCTTGAACAATCCTGCCCGGTCAAAGGTGCCTACCGGCTGGGCAAAGAGTCCGAGAGGATCGCTTTGAGCCAATCCTATGCGTTTTGTTCCGTAGTCGATCGCAAGGATTCGTTTTTTTAGAGTCAGGCTTATGGCACTCTCCCTCGTGGATTCAATGGTTGTGAACAGTACTGATGCTGTCAGGTCAATGGTTTAAGTCTATAAATTAAAGCCGATTTATGACAAATTCAATTTTTGAGCTGGTCATGAGTCATGAAAAACCTTTTCTCTGAAATGATTGTTCCCCTTTTATGAGTGTTTTTTATAATCATGATGATTGATGGAGGAGATTATGGGTGCATGGTCTGTGTTACTGATGACAAGCCTGATGCTTGCAGGCTGTTCGGTGCTGGGAAAGCGTACGGCAAATGAGCCCCCTTACAAGGTTCTTTCAGAGGAGGGGGGGATTGAAATCAGGCAATATGGGGAGATGATAGTTGCCGAAACTGTTGTGGAAGGGTCATACGGGCAAACAAGCGGTGCGGCTTTCAGCCGCCTTGCCGGATATATTTTCGGCAAAAACCGGGCAAAACAGAAAATTGCAATGACAGCTCCGGTGCTTCAGGAGCCTGCCAGTGAAAAAATATCAATGACCGCACCGGTGATACAGGAAAAAAAAGGCAATGCATGGGTGATGTCGTTTGTGATGCCTGAAGGGTCGACACTTGAAGCGCTTCCCACCCCGCTTGATCCGGCAGTGAAACTGCGGATGGTTCAGGGAAAGAAGGTTGGTGTGATCCGTTATACGGGCCTGCATTCTGAAAATAATCTCCGGAATTATGCCCAGACGCTTACCCTGTGGCTTGAGAAGAAAGGAGTCAGGATACTCTCCGGACCACGAGCGGCAAGCTATGACCCACCCTGGACCATTCCTTTTTTGCGACGGAACGAGGTGCATATCGATATTGAGTAGACCGGTTATGCCCAACAGATAAAGCTTTGTTGAGCTGGGTTTTTTATGGCCTTATGATTACATTTTGAAAAGGTATGGCTCACTAAATCAAATTCAGGGTATGAAGCCGCATTATTATTTTATTGGAGCATCACTTTCGATACTGCTTTCCATTTACGTCTTTATTTTTGGTACAGGGGTAAACCATGAGCTGATTGCCATTTTTATAGGGTTATGGGCTCCGACAATCGTCTGTGTGGGTATTTTCAATACCCTGCTCGGTATTCTCGACGAGATGTGCTGCGCTCACAAGCGGATAGAAGAAGGGCAAGGTGGTCATGATCGATAGATCTCTGCCCACTTATGCAGTGCCAGGGAGGTACTGTTTATGAAACATTCGGGAGCGCTGCTGCTGGTAGGTACAGGGGGGTTTCTTGGCTCCATTGCGCGCTATCTGGTTACTCTTCTCTTCTCTCCGCTAGTTCCGGGCTTTCCTTTTGCAACATTTGCAGTAAATATTTTCGGCAGTTTTCTGATTGGTCTTCTGAGCGAGCTGGCCGTATCGACTACCCTTGTCTCTCCTGAAGCAAGACTTTTTCTTGTGACTGGTATTTGCGGGGGATTTACCACGTTTTCAGCTTATATGTTTGAGTCTACGGCACTCATCAAAGATGGCCAGATCTTCTATACCAGCTTATATCTTGCCGGCAGTATCGCGGGGGGGCTGATTGCTCTCTATTCAGGAACTATCATTGCAAAACTCTGGACATAAGGGGGGAAAATTGCGCGGGGTTGATAGCTCAAAAAGGGCTTTTATAGCCATGATACCAGAGCAGGTCTAACAGCCTGCTTTTTTGTTGTCCATATCGGCAGCAAAGCTTGGGTGATTCGGGCAGCGTGTTTGCCAAGGTCAATGAGGAGTTGATGAGCTTTGCGGGAGAGTATTGCGGTATCCCCGAAACTGAGGCTGGTGAAATAAAACTTTTCATGTTTTTTACTTGTGAAGTTACTTGTCAATCACATTGTTTTTATATTCTTTTCATAATTATTAGAAATTCTTTGTTTTTTTAATCTCGCAGCTTAACTTATAAGTGAAACTTAGTTTTGAGATAGAGTATTACGCTCATGGCCTCGGAGGTTCGCTCTACACGGTTCGCTTTGAGGGTGCCGAGAATACTGAGTTGGATAAGTTTCTTTCAAAAAAGGAAATCAAAGAATCTCATGACTTCGAACCCTTGGTTTCACGACTCGGAGATATGGTTGAGCATCAGGGTTTCAAGGAGTGGTTTTTTAAACCTGAAGGATCCATCAAAGATGCATTGAGTGCGTTTCATTATGATAATGGGCCCCTTAGACTGTTTTGTTTGCGCTGGTCAAGTGTTTTGTTGATTGCCGGTTTTGGTGGTATCAAGACAACACGCACATATCAGGAGGACTCAACCCTTAAAGATATTGCTGATAAGCTTCAAATAATTGATGGATTAATTGAGGCTCGTCAAAAATCCGGTGAGATCGTTATTGATTCGAGGACTGGTATTATTAGCGGAAATCTTAACTTTACATCAAACTAATACGATCATGACATCACTGCTGAAACAAACTTTAGCAAAGATATCCCCTTATACTAAACAGTTTGTTAAACGTCAGGGAGAGTTTGCTATAAAAATAAATGAGTTACTGGAAGAGACTGGGATGACTCAGAGAGAGCTTGCCGAAACGTTGGGAAAACAAGAATCCTATATCAGTAGAGTTTTATCAGGATGGGCAAACCCAACACTTAAAACTATTGTGGAGCTCGAAGTTGCTTTAGGTAAAGACGTTATTGATATCCCTTTGAAACCCAAAGCATATAAATATATAGGTGTACCATATTTTGAGAATTCCTGGGAAAAAATAGCTGAAAAGATTTCCGAGACACCCACTCAGACTCATACTGTTAGTTCTGGAAAAGGATCAAACGAGTGGGATGAAGCAGCTTAATTGATCATGAGCAATAAAAATACAATAGGGATAAAGTTTGAGGCATTTAAGTTTGTTTCATTTAATTTTGTGCAGCAAGAAAATATTGCTGCGGATGAAGTCTTTAATTTTGAAATCGCAGCTAATATTGAGACAGATAAATCTCGAATCGTTGTGTATGTATTAGTTAGAGTTATCAGACAAAGTAATGAGGAGGAAGTCGCAAAAGCACAGACTGCAACATTGTTTTCTGTTTATAATACAGAGCCTCATGTGTCAGAAGACGGGGCTATTACCTATCCAAATTCTCTTCTTGTTACTCCGGTTTCCTTGGCGATTTCAACAACCAGAGGGGCTATTTTAACCAAAGGTGCCGGAACATTCTTAGAAAATATTCCTTTACCGATTATTGATCCAAAGGATTTTGTCCCAAAGGTGGATGACCATATTGGAGATAAGAAATCTTAGCACACTGATTATCACTTTATAACCCCGGCACTCCACCGGGGTTTTGTGTTCCACCTTCACCCGCCAACAGGTCAATACTGGACAGATCATACAGAATAGGATGAACCAACAAGGATTCTTTTACTGTTCGAGTTTAGCGGGTAGGTGGTGTATATTTCAGTTTGGATTTACCCTTGATAAAGATCAATTTTCTAGTTTTTTTAACGGTATTGTAACAAGATGGATGGAAAGCCTTTATTCATAAGGAACTCAATGAAAGGGGGGATTATGGAACTGAAAAATTTGGAATCGCTGCGGATTTTTGTCGGTGAACATGTACGCTTCGGGCATCGCCCCCTCTATGAGGAGATAGTCCGTGAAGCCCGGCAGCTTGGGATGGCGGGTGCAACAGTAATGAAGGGGGTGCTTTCCTACGGTCATGACCTGCATATCAATACAGCTAAAATCGTGGAGTTCGGACTTAACCTTCCCATGATTGTTGAGCTTGTGGACACTACGGAGAATATTGACAGCTTTCTGCCGATGCTTGAGCGGATGGTGAGGGATTCGTCAGAACGGGTTATGATTACGAGGGAAAATGTTCGTGCAGCTATTATTGAATGACGCGGAATTGCGCATAAGATGAAACAAAAAGGGAAGCCTTACGGCTTCCCTTTTAAGATGCAGTGGCACAAGAACGTTACTTGCCGGAGGCAACAAGGGCGTTATAGTTGGCCTTGATGGTTTTTTCCAGATCAGCATCAGTGTGCACGAAACTGGTGAACATTGCTTCAAACTGTGATGGAGCAAGATAGATTCCCTGATCAAGCATTGAATGGAAGTATTTTCCGTGTTTTTTAACATCGGCAGTGATGGCAGTATCGAAGTTGATGACCGGTGTTTCGGTAAAGAAGAGGCAGGACATTGAGCCAACGCGGTTCTGCACGTAGTTCAGACCGAGTTTTTTCAAGTTGTCACTGAAGCCCGCTTCAAGAATTGCAGATTTTCTTTCGAGTTCCGGATACGGATTCTCTTCAATAAGGATTTTAAGGGTTTCAAGGCCTGCGGTGAGCGCAAGAGGATTGCCTGAAAGGGTTCCTGCCTGGTAGACATCTCCTAGCGGGGCAACTCTTTCCATGATTTTGCGTTTACCTCCGAAGGCTCCGACAGGAAGCCCGCCGCCGATAATCTTCCCCATGGTGGTCAAGTCAGGAGTGACGCCATACAGGCTCTGGGCACCGCCGAGAGCGACACGGAATCCGCACATAACTTCATCAAAAATCAGGACAATGCCTTCCTGGTCGCATAGCCCGCGGAGCGCAGCAAGGAACCCTGGTTGCGGAGGGATAACGCCGGTATTGCCTGCGACGGGTTCGATGATGATGGCAGCAACCTTATCCTTGTTTTCATTGACAAGGAGTTTTACTGATTCGATATCGTTGTATTTTGCATTGAGCGTATCCATTGCGGTGCCTTTGGTGACGCCGGGGCTGTCTGGAGCGCCGAGTGTCAATGCACCTGAACCAGCCTTGATAAGGAAGCTGTCGCCGTGGCCGTGATAGCAACCTTCAAATTTAATTATTTTATCGCGACCGGTGTAGCCTCTTGCGAGTCTCACTGCCGACATGGTTGCTTCTGTTCCGCTGTTAACCATGCGGACCATTTCGAGAGATGGAACGATTTTACAGAGAAGTTCGGCAATCTCAATTTCCATTTCGATCGGGGTGCCGAAGCTGGTGCCGATATTTTTCAGGGTATATTCAAGCGCAGCTGTGATTCTTGGGTGCATGCTGCCGAGAATGAACGGTCCCCATGAGCCGACATAGTCAAGATAAGTGTTGCCGTCAACATCGGTCATGTATGCGCCTGACCCTTTAGCCATGTAAATTGGATTTCCACCAACGGATTTAAATGCCCGGACTGGAGAGTTCACACCACCGGGAATAAACTTCTTTGCTTTTTCAAAGAGTTCTGCTGATCTGGTTAGTTGAGGCATGTCGGACAATTCTGTTTAGGATTGAACAAGACGTTATAAGAGTAATAAAATGATTGGTCAAGATAGAAATACTCCTGAAGATATAAAACCCCAAAAACCTGATGCCGAGTCTATTTCAAGAGGATTTGCGAGACGATTGCAAGGTTTTTGCCGGGCCGGGCATGTTCCAGATGCAGAGCGCAATACTCCTGAAGGATATTCCAGAGTATGTCAATGTCATCGGGATCGGCTTTGATAGAGTCTCCTGAAGGAGTTCTTTTTGCCGCAAGGGCGCTTAAGAGCATGGCGAGACGCAAGGGAATGAGGTGTTTTTTTGCAAGGTTCTCTCCTGCTGCTCCCGGAAGTGCGAGTCCTCCAGGGTTCATGACAAAATAAAGTTCTGTCAGTTTCATGGAATCAATTGCAGGCAGGAGTTCTTTACCACTGAAGACACAGAAACGAAGTGAGGGCTGAAAGCCAAGCAGTGAAATAAATCGCAAAAGGAACCATGCATAGAGCTCTTGAAAATTGATGCCGTCATGATAGAGCTCTTCGAGGGTTCCAGCAAGCAGGGTGAAGAGAGAGAGGTTTTTTTCATCGCGTTCCGCAGTATGCTTCACAAGATCAATGATCCGGTAAAGGATAGCGAATCGATCAAGGTCAGGAGCGGGAACCATAGGGCTTAAAATAAGGTTACCATCACTGACGAGTTGAATATCGCGGCTGTTTTTTTTATAGAGCACCAGATCGACCACATTACCCGCACTGAAAAGTCCGGAGAGTTTGTTTTTTGGATTACGGGCACCTTTAATGATCACTGAAATTTTGCCGAATTCGCGGGTGTAGACCGAGCAGATCTTTGACTGGTCGCGGTATTTTGTTTCCCGCAATATGACAGCCCGGGTTTTGACGATCACGGCTTCATCTTTTTTATTTTAGGAAATATAATTATATACGGTAACGCTTCATGCATAAGGTTTATGGACTTTTTAAACAATGTACTGACGATGAACAATAACAGTCAGAAAGAGATTAATCAAGGAGAAAAATAGATATGCCGACCTATCAGTATCGTTGTAAGAACTGCGGTAATGAACTTGAAATTGTTCAGAAAATGTCGGATGATTCTCTGACAATATGCCCGCAATGTGAAAAGGAGACTTTCGAGCGTGTTATCAGTGCTGAAGGGGGATTTGTTCTAAAGGGATCCGGGTTTTATAAAACAGACTATAATCCAAGCAAAAAAGAGTCAAGTCCCGCCGCCCCATCCCCTTGTTCTACTGGCGCTTGCTCAAGCGGTGCGTGCCCTTTGGCAAAGTAGATCTCTCTCCAGCTTTTTTGCCTTTATGCGGCACACTAGAAAGGCCTTCCGTATCATGGAAGGCTTTTCGGCTGTTTAAAAGGATTTTCATTTTCTCTCCAGGCAAATGCTGAAAGATTAATCTTTTTGTCACCACGGAAGCTCTCCGGGTACTGCTTTCCTTCGACATTTCCGGTCACTTTCACACGTTTAAGTATCCCGGCAGTGAAAAACATCCGCATCATGTCTCCACTTGAATAGTTTATTCCTGTAGGTTTCTGCTCACTGTTATAGAGGTGATAGAGGCTTTCCGCCTGAGTGGTAAGGGTAATACCGGTTATCTTTGAGTTGTCGTTGAGCAGTATTATCATTTTTTTTGCGCTGAACTGGTCGTAAACAACCGGCGAAAGGGAGAGAGTGTCCTGAGCGGCAAAAAAAGCATTGCCATGAATCTGTATTTCATCGATGCTCTTGCGCTTTAGGCGCGACGGGATCTCTTTGATATGCAGAAGGATACTGTCACCACTGATCTGTTGACGGTCATGCCATGCAATGGCTTCATCGTTGAGCCAGATCTGACTGGTTGTTTTATTGACAATAGCTCTTTTCGATTTTGCGACAAGAGAGTTGTCAAGCATCCTTCCCCTTACGTTACCGTTTAATTCCCCGAGCTGCCGATCCGAGTAATAGACTCCATTTTCGCCATAAATTTCAACGGTATTATCGGTCATGAAGACGTTGCCAGTGAGCACGATTTTATTCTCCTGCTCATAACTTGTGGCGCGGTCACATTTCAGTGTCAAGTTGTCGTGGAAAATAACCACATTGCCGATGACAGAGCGGTATGATCCTGATTCACTCTCGCTGCCTTCGATGACATCTGCATGCTGGAGAATAATTTTCTTTTTTTCGGCGCGGAGTGTATTATGGTTCAGGGCCGTTAGCATGATAATCTGAAGCGACAGAATAGTGGCGGTCAATAGTGTAATTGAAATGGCTCTTCGCATTGCGGATAATTGATTGATGTCATCCCGGAAAGTGTTTATTGTCAAGTTCTAATGTAACAAAGCTTTGTTTTTACTGTGAAAAAATTACTTCTCGTTGGCGGCGGCAGGCCGGGCAATCTTTTGCTTGCACCTTTATATGACGCATTGAAAAAAAACAGGGCCTACCACCCTGTTGCGCTTTTTGTTGCTCCTGAAGGGGGCGAGCCGATCAGCGGTGATCTTGCTGAATGCTTCGGTTTTGGCGAAGCAGGGAGTTCTCTGGTCATTGCTCTCCCGCAAGGTTCTCCGGTTGAGCATCTCGCAACTGTTATGACCGGGATTGAAAAAGTTCTGGAGAGCGAAAAACCTGATCTCGTTATGGTGTGCGGCAGCGATAATGCCGCCCTTGGAGCTGCACTGACAGCAGCTAAGCTAGGAGTTGCGGTTTCGGCAGTCGATGCGGGACTTCGGAGTTATGATCGGTCGGATGCCGAGGAGATCAATCGAATTGCCATTGATGCAATGGCTGAATATCACTTTGTGAGCGAACACAGCGGAGAGTACAACCTGATCAATGAAGGGGTCGCCGATGAAAAGGTCTTTTTTTCCGGCAACCTTTCAATAGACAGCCTTGTCAAATTGATGGAGCAGGCAAATCAACTGCCCGTATCCAGATCTCATGGTTTCCGTCCGAAAACTTATGCGTTAGTGCTTCTGAATCTTGAAGGTCATTTTTCCAGGAAAGAACCGCTTGAAATGATGCTCAGGCTTCTGAAGGAGATTTCAGGCAAGACCACC
The DNA here is from genome assembly GCA_005843825.1 of Chlorobium sp. Lineage (GTDB taxonomy): Bacteria > Bacteroidota > Chlorobiia > Chlorobiales > Chlorobiaceae > Chlorobium. The sequence goes on along the minus strand of SZXX01000048.1, from coordinate 17,501 downwards.
GTTCTTCTTCCAAAGTTTAATGGTATGGACGCCGCATTCTGCGATATTGAGAACGTGAAAGTGATCGAATCGCTTTCGCATGCAGGCCTGCTGATGCTGCTCAGAGATTCTCTGATGCTTCTTACTGATATTGAAGAGCTGCAACCGGAAGCTACGGTAATGAATGTGCCCTGTCTGACAATGATGGAGTCGGCTTCACGTCCCGTAACTATAGAAATCGGCACTAATGTTCTTGTCGGCCTCGATGAGGAAGATATCATGAGCCGCGTTAATGATATTCTTCAGCCCGGAAAACACAAGCAGGAATCGTCCCGCTCAAAAATCCCTGAAAAATGGGACGGCGCTGCTGCAGCCCGCATTGTCGAAGTGCTTGACAGGATACTTTAACATGAAAAAAAACCTGAATTTCAGAAATTAAATCTCAAACCAAGCAGGAAGTTGTCGCTTGATAAGCTCTTGTTATCAACTGCTGGATCCAAAATAATCTTTGGTGTTAAAAAGAAGCGGTAACGTGCATCAAGCTTTACGTTGTCACCGATTGGAACGCTGATACCGGCCCCGAGCTGGAAAGCAAAACAAGATTTAGATGTACTTAAGGATCCTGGCGAGTTGATTCCCATTGGATTAATGATGGCTCTCCCTGCACCTGCGGTTATATAGGGCGTGGCGAAATCGTAAATAGGCATATCATAGCAGGCGTTTGCCAAGACCGACAGCACGGACATATTCTGGTCTAAATTTGAGCCATACTCTCCATCATTTCCCACTGTCTGATAACCAATCTCTGCTTCCAGCCGCCAGTTATTCTCAAATTCTCTTCCGATAGCCCCGAGCATGGTGAGGCCGGAGTTCTCATGACCCAGCCCAACATGATTCATATCGGATCTTCCTACAAAAGCACTGACATAGGGCTCTGAGGCTGAGAGAGGCGCTGCCCACATACCAGCTACTAATAACATTATTGAAATCCTTGTTTTCATTTTTCTGCTTGATTTCGTGTTAAGTGATATGATTACTGTCTAGTTTGAGGCTCATATGTGTTTCAGAATAACTCTTTTGGGTAATATAGCGAACCGGAATAATTTCGTATTCATGAAGAAGACTCTCCTTGCTATAAAAAGGAGAGATTGGAAACAACAGTATTTTGTTGATTGCGGATTACTATTCCATCGCTTTCCAGTTCAACTATTCCATGAGTGAAGCAGGGATGTTCGTGTCGGGTTACAAATGCGGGCAGCACCACAAAGTGAATCTTGTTCTTCAAGGCATAACCCCCATAATGATAATGGCCGCTTATGCAAGCAGTTACAGCGTTTGAGGATGCAAGTATATCGACTATCTCCTGATGGTTCCAGAGCAGGCCGTGTTTGGGGTCTGTTGTTTCGGGAAGCAGCGGAAAGTGGCAGATGACGATTACCTTTTCTCCAGCGCGCTCTGCCGTGTCAAGTTCCTTTTTCAGCCATACTTTTTGCCGAACGCCCACTGCGCCGCAGTAGTCGTGTTTTTCAGGCCGGGCGAGGAAGTATTCAAGGGTTTGGCGCTCTTCAGCTGTTTCGGGCTCGTTATGTATTGATACATCCATGCCGTCAAGCACGATAAAGTGGAACCCTTTTGCTGTAAATGAATAGTATGGGGCCGGCAGGCCAAGAGCATTCAGCAGTGTCTTTTTTGTCAGGGCAAGGCAGTGGTTGCCGATGACATGGTGGATGGTTCCAGGAAATTCTTTGAGTATAGAGGTTGCCTGCCGGAGTTCTTCCTGGCTATGTTCCTCGCTTCCTTTGATCAGGTCGCCGAGCTGGAACAGAAAATCAACGTTTTGTTTTTTGCAGTGTTCGAGCCAGCCCAGAAGGTCTGCGGCAGTTGTGATGGCTGCCGCAGGTTCTGATGTTGTCGAGAAGTGAATGTCGGTTATTATGCCAAACTTGAGGGTGGAGGTGTTGAGAGTGCTGGACATCAGTCGCCGAATTCAGAAAGATATTTTTCCATGAACTCATCCAAGTCTCCGTCAAGTACGGTTTCCACATCAAAGCGTTCGTAATTGGTGCGGTGATCCTTGATTCGACGGTCATCAAGCACATAACTGCGGATCTGGCTTCCCCATTCGATTTTTTTCTTTTTGCCTTCTATCTCCCGCTTTTTAGCCTCCTCATCGTCCCTCTGACGCTGGTAGAGCTGAGCCATCAGCATTTTCATGGCGCGCTCCCTGTTCTGGAACTGTGAGCGCTCTTCCTGGCAGCCAACCACAATCCCCGTCGGGATATGCTTTATGCGGACGGCTGTCTCCACTTTGTTGACATTCTGTCCGCCCTTGCCTCCGCTGCGGAACGTTGAGAGTTCGAGATCCTCCTTGCGGACGTCGATTTCAACATCGGGAGGAGCTTCGGGGTAGGTGAAGACACTGGCAAAAGAGGTGTGACGCCTGGCGTTCGAGTCGAAGGGTGATACCCTTACAAGCCGGTGAACGCCGTTTTCAGCTTTCAGGTAGCCGTATGCATAAGGACCTTCTATTTCGAGAGTTGCGGTTTTTATGCCGGCTCCATCACCTTCCTGGTAGTCGTCGGTATAGATTTTAAACCCTTTTCGTTCCGCCCATCGCATGTACATGCGATAAAGCATTTCAGCCCAGTCCTGTGCCTCGGTGCCTCCTGCTCCTGCATGAATGGTGATGAGTGCATTGCCGGCATCATCTTTGCCTGAGAGCATGTTTTTAAACTCAATGGCGGCGATGTCGTGCTCGATTGACGCTATTGCGGTGTTGAGCTCATCGGTGAAGGATTCGTCTTCGAGTTCTGCTGCAATGTCGAGTTCATCCTGACAGATAGTTGCCTTCGTTGCAATTTTTTCGTACCCATCAGTCCATGATTTATGTTCGTTCAGCTCTTTTAAAACTTTGTAGGCCTCTTTCTGGTCGTTCCAGAACGTAGGATCGGTTGAAATTTTTTCAAGGTCATAGATTTTTTCTTTGCGCTGATCAACGTCAAAGATACCCCCGTAACTGTTCGAGGCGACGATGAATCTCCTGCAGTCTTTCTTTTTGTGGTTCAAACATGGTTTTCTTTACTGATTGTTGACAATAAAACGGTATTGCACCTTCAAAGAACAATTTTTTTCAGGAGAAATCAAAAGGGGTATCAAGGTTTATGATTTAATGGGACCTTTGAAATTATAAGGGTATCTGAGTGAAAAAGTAATGGAGTTTTCATATTTTCCTTTCTGTTAAAAAAAACAGGGAGCCCTACCGGAACTGTTTCCGCATTATTTTATGCTGGCAGAACTATGACCGGGGATTTCCCCGGCACCAATCAGAGAGATCCTGAACATGAATCCTACATTCAGACGGACTTTTCCCCATTATAGTGATCAAAAGTTTGATGGCCGTCAACGCGTTGTTATAGAAAATGTATCTCCTGAACTCTATGGAGGCAAGTACCCTGCAAAAGCAGTTGAGGGTGAGCGCCTGATAGTTGAAGCTGATATTTTTGTTGACGGTGCTGATACAGTTTCTGCTGAGCTCTGTTTCCGGCCTTCCGGTCGAGCTGAGTGGGAGCGTTCGCCGATGGTTTCTCTAGGCAACGACCAATGGCAAGGTTCTTTTACCGTTGGTTTCCCTGGCCTCTATGAGTATACGATTGAGGCCTGGGTTGACCATTTTCAGACATGGAAAAAGGGACTGACCAAAAAGATGGAGGCTGGTCAGGATGTTTCACTCGATCTGGAGATCGGGGCGCTTCTGGTCAAAGAGGGAGTTGCAAGGGCAGTAAAAGCTGATGCAGGAAAGCTCGGAGCATTCGTCTCTCGCCTCCGTTCAGAGGAGAAGGATAAGGCCGAAGCAGCTGCTCTTGAAGGGAGTCTTGAACAGCTTATGGGTAGTAATCCCGATAAGGCACGCGCCACTGTTTATGAAAAAGTGCTTGGATTGACGGTAGAACAGAAGAGGGCCGGATGTAGTGCGTGGTATGAATTTTTCCCCCGCTCATGGAGTACCCTTCCTGGTAAACATGGGACGTTCAACGATTGTAACAGGCTGCTGCCTTTTATTGCCGGGATGGGATTCGATGTCGTCTATTTGCCGCCTATTCATCCTATAGGTTACACGAAGCGCAAAGGAAAGAACAATGCCCTTGTGGCTGCGCCGGATGATCCGGGAAGCTGCTGGGCGATTGGCAACAAGGATGGAGGGCATAAGGCAGTTCATCCTGAACTTGGTACGATCAAGGATTTTACAGCATTTGTTACAGCAGCGGAGGAATTGGGGATTTCTGTTGCTCTCGATATTGCGTTTCAGTGTTCACCTGATCACCCTTATGTAGAGGAGCATCCGCAGTGGTTCAAGTGGCGTCCGGACGGGACGGTGCAGTTTGCGGAAAATCCGCCTAAACGATATGAGGATATCCTTCCAATTGATTTTGAGTCGGCTGACTGGCAGAATCTCTGGATTGAGCTGAAAAGCATTTTTCTGTTCTGGATTGACAAAGGGGTGAAGATTTTTCGCGTTGACAATCCTCATACCAAGGCGTTTCCTTTCTGGGAGTGGGCTATTGCCTCGATCAGGGAGGAGCATCCGGATACGGTTTTTCTTGCCGAGGCTTTCACCCGGCCGAAATTAATGGCCAGACTTGCTGTTGTGGGGTACAGTCAGTCTTACAGCTACTTTACCTGGCGCAATAACAAGCATGAATTGCAGGAGTACCTGCTCGAACTGACATCATCACCCCTCAAACATTTCATGCGGCCTAACTTCTGGCCGAATACTCCTGATATCCTCCATGAAGAGTTTCAGACCGGCGATCGCAACCGTTTTATTATCCGCATGGTGCTTGCGTCAACTCTATCATCTAATTACGGCATGTATGGCCCTGCTTACGAGCTGTGCGAATATCTCCCTGTTCGGGGAAGCAAGGAGGACTATCTCAATTCCGAAAAGTATGAAATCAAGCAGTGGGATATTGACCGGCCCGGCAATATCCGGGCAGAGATAACGCGCATTAACAGAATAAGAAAAGAGAATAGTGCCCTTCAGCAGACTAATGACATTACCTTTGTCCGCATTGACGCTTCACCGGGTCAGGAAAATGACCAAGTAATGGGTTATCTGAAGCGTTCCGATGATGGAGGTAATATTATTCTTACTGTGGTCAGCCTCGATTCTTCGAATACCCAAGGGGGGTGGCTGCGATTCCCTCTCGAGCTCTTCAATATGCCACACGATTCTCAGTTCAAGGTGGAGGATCTGCTGAGCGGTATTCACTATGACTGGAATGGTGAATGGAACTATGTGGCAGTAAATCCATGGATCATGCCCGCGCATGTATTCAGGGTAACTTTTCCCTGACGGATTTTTTTATCGAATCATATTAATCACTCTATCCCTAACTGACTATATATCATGTATCAACCCGAAAAGCTCTGGTACAAGGACGCAATTATTTACGAAGCGCATGTCAAGACGTTTTTTGACAGCAACAATGACGGTATTGGAGATTTTCAAGGATTGCGCCAGAAGCTGGGTTATCTGGAGAGCCTTGGCATTACCGCTATCTGGCTGCTTCCCTTTTATCCTTCACCGCTGCGTGACGATGGCTACGATATAGCTGACTATATGACCGTTAATCCCGATTACGGGACTCTCGAAGATTTTAAAGAGTTTCTTGATGAAGCTCACAGCCGCGGTCTGAAAGTTATTACCGAGCTGGTAGTGAACCATACTTCTGATCAGCACGCATGGTTTCAACGCGCGAGAAAAGCCCCTGCCGGGTCGCCTGAGCGGAATTTCTATGTCTGGAACGACGACCCGAACAAATACTCTGAAACCCGCATTATTTTTCAGGACTTCGAGGCATCAAACTGGACTTGGGATCCCGTTGCCGGTCAGTATTTCTGGCATCGGTTTTTCCATCACCAGCCCGATCTCAATTTCGAAAATCCTGAAGTTCACAAGGCACTTTTCGATGTACTGGATTTCTGGCTTGGCATGGGTGTTGACGGGCTCAGGCTTGATGCTGTTCCTTACCTCTATGAGGCTGAAGGAACCAATTGCGAAAACCTTCCCCAGACCTACGAGTACCTGAGGAAGCTGCGCTCTCACGTAGACGCGAACTACCCCAATCGCATGCTGCTTGCTGAGGCCAATCAGTGGCCGGAAGATTCCGCGGCCTATTTTGGCAAAGGCGACCTGTGCCACATGAACTTCCATTTTCCGTTGATGCCGAGAATGTACATGGCTCTTGCCACAGAGGATCGCTTTCCCATCATTGATATTCTCGATCAGACACCTGAAATCCCTGAAGGTTGCCAGTGGGCATCCTTTCTGCGAAATCATGATGAGTTGACGCTTGAGATGGTGACTGATGAGGAGCGAGACTACATGCGCAGGGTGTATGCCAACGATCCCAAGGCCCGCATTAACCTCGGTATCAGACGCAGGCTGGCGCCACTGATGACCAACGATCGCCGAAAGATTGAACTGATGAATATCATGCTGCTCTCATTGCCGGGAACACCTGTGCTCTACTACGGCGATGAGATTGGCATGGGTGATAACTACTACCTTGGTGATCGGGATGGCGTGCGCACCCCGATGCAGTGGAACTCCGACCGTAATGCCGGTTTTTCGCGCGCTAATCCCCAGCAGTTGCTCTTGCCGGTTATTATCGATCCGGAATATCATTATGAGGCGGTTAACGTCGAGGTGCAGGAAAGCAATGTCAACTCACTGCTCTGGTGGACTCGCCATACTATTGCAACGGCTCGCCGATACAGGTCTCTCAGCCGCGGGAGTATCGAGTTCCTGCAGGTGAGCAACCCCAAGGTACTGATCTTTATCCGAAGGTTTGAGGATGAAACCATGCTTTCGGTAATCAATCTTTCCAGAAATGCCCAGGCGGTGATGATCGATCTTTCACGTTTTGAAGGGTTTATTCCTGAAGAGGTGTTCAGCATGAACCGCTTTCCGAAAATCAGGAAAGCTCCTTACATGGTTGCCCTCGGCTCTTTTGGCTATTTCTGGTTGAACCTTGTCAAAGATAGTGAGGATGTTGATGGTCGGTCTTATCTGGAGAAGCCTTTTGCTAACGTTTATAGCTGGCCAAGCCTTTTTTCCAGCAAGAGTCGTCAGCTTCTGGAAACGGAGATTCTGCCTGATTATTATAAAGCAAGTCGATGGTTTGGCGGCAAGGCCCGAAACATCATGCGTATCACCATTGTCGATACCATTCCTGTTGTGGGGATGGATATGGCAAAACTGCTGATGACCGAGGTGCGCTATTCGAGTGGTGAAAACGATCTCTATCAGCTGCCGGTATGCTTTGAGCCACTTTCAGCAGTGAACAGGGCTGACGATAATTTTTATAAAAAGGTTATTGCAAGAGTTATTGTGGGCGATGAAGAGGGGTATCTGTGTGATGCAACCTTTGATAATCGCTTTCTGAACCAGCTTTTTTACCTGGTGACGGGTAGAGAGGGTTGGCAGGGAAAGGCTGGTCTGGTGTCAGGCTTGAAAGGCAGGCAAATTGATGATTTCGGTAAAAAAATCGGCAATGTTGCACCGGAACCTGCTCTGATGGCTGTTGATCAGACGAATACCTCAATCAGGTTTCATGACAACCTTCTCCTGAAGCTCTATCGCCGTATAGAAAACGGGGTTTCTCCCGAGGTTGAAATGTGCAGCGCGCTCAGTGAACGGACTGGATTTAACAATCTGCCAGCCTTTCTCGGCTCCCTGAATTATGAGCAGAACAGATCCAAGACATACTCTATAGGTATTTTACAGAATTATGTGCCGAATGAAGGGGATGCATGGCAGCTTTCACTCGGGCAGGTAAAGCGTTATTATGACGAGGTTCTTTCTAAAATCAACACTGGCATCGTATTGCCTCAGCTCCCGGTTCTAAGCGGTGACCCCGTTCAGATTCCTTCTTTCATGCACGAACTTCTTGGGGGAGCCTATCTCGGCATGATTGAAAAGCTGGCCGAACGAACTGCTGACATGCATCTTGCTCTGGCCTCTCTCGGTAACGATCCAGCGTTTGCACCGGAGCAATTTACCACGCTCTACCAGCGCTCTATTTATCAGGCGATGTGCGAACAGGTTAAACGCACTGTTATTCTTATACGGGAAGTCATGCCGACGCTGCAGGCCGAGCAGCAGAAGCTTTGTGCGCTTTTCCTGCAGAATCAGAAAGCAATTCTCCAGCAGTTCACTCCAATCAGGATGGAGAAAATTGATACGTTGAAAATCAGGATTCACGGGGATTATCATCTTGGCCAAGTACTTTTTACCGGCAAAGACTTTGTGATCATCGATTTTGAGGGAGAACCGGCCCGGCCGATTTCTGAGCGCAAAATAAAACGCTCGGTTTTTCGAGATATTTCAGGCATGCTCCGTTCATTCAACTACGCGGCGTTCAATGTTCTTCAGCAAAATCGGTCGGTGTTCCGTCCTGAAGAGTGCCTTGCCCTTGAACCATGGGGCGATCTCTGGAGCTTTTTTGTAGGTCAGCATTTTCTCGATACCTATTTCGAAAAAACCAGAGGCAGCAACATTGTACCTCAAGAACCTAAACAGCGAGAGCATCTGATGCGGGCGTATCTTATGAACAAGGCGGTTTATGAGCTGAATTACGAGCTCAATAACCGACCAGAATGGGCAGGGATTCCGCTCAGGGGAATATTAAAACTCCTGGAAATGTAATTTGTCGTTGATGGCAGGGCCTGCTTCAGCATGGCAGGCTTTGCATGTTTCTATGCATCCGCAAACAATGATATGCCGAGTACTCAGGAATATTCCATTCAGACTTCGGTGAGCGGCAGGTATCTTCTTCAGCGGCCATCACACTCAGGTCCGGCACCCCTTTTGGTAGGGTTTCATGGTTACGGCCAGACATCGGAAGATGAGCTTTCCCTGCTTTGCGCCATCTCTGATTCGGAGCAATGGCTCTGTTGTTCCATTGAGGCTCTTCACCCGTTTTATACTCCGAGAGGGGAATCTGGAGCAAACTGGATGACCAGTAGCCATAGAGAGCAGCGAATTACCGAAAATCTGCACTATGTCGTTGCGGTTATCAAGCGCGTCCGGGAGTCAGGTTCTGTGGGTGATACGCTCTGTTTTCATGGGTTTTCGCAGGGGAGCGGAATGGCCTGTCGAGCAGCCCTGCTTGGCAGTTATCGAGCAAGCGGCCTTATGCTACTCGGAGGGGATATACCGCCTGAACTAACAGTGAATGAACGAGCCGGCAGTATTCATCTCGCTCGCGGCAATAAAGACAGGTTCTACAGTCAGGAGAAGTTTGAGCACGATTGTGCGCGCACGAGAGTCGCGGGACTGCCATTTACGGCAACCCTGTTCAGTGGTGAGCATAGGGCTAATGAAGAGTACTGTAATGCTGCCAGAGAGTTTCTGGCGACGGTATACATAGTGTAGCGCCACTATTGTTCTTTGGCCAGTTTCCAAAGCCCGTCGAGCTCTTCAGCAGTGTACTCCTGCCAGTTGCGGCCTGAGCCCTGAACTGTCACTTCAATCTTTGTAAACCGTTCTATAAACTTGTTGGTTGCTTTTCTGAGGGAGTCTTCAGGGTTAGCCCCGAGAAAGCGGCTGTAGTTGACGATGGTGAAGAGAAGGTCGCCAAACTCTTCTTCCTTTTCTTCTTTGCTTGTTGCGCTTTTCAACTCTTCGATTTCTTCAGCAAGTTTATCAAGGACGTCTTCATCGCTCGGCCAGTCGAAACCGACACCGGCAACTTTTTTCTGGACACGGTAAGCACGAAGAAGTTCAGACATGGAGTTCGGTACTCCATCGAGGATACTCTGGCGACCTTCCTTAAGCTTCAAGGTTTCCCAATTATTAAGCACATCCTGTTCAGTTTCAGCAATTGTATCGCTGAAGACATGCGGGTGACGGCTGATAAGCTTGTGACAGAGGGCTTCGAAAACATCGGCAAAGGAGAATGATCCTCTCTCTTCGCTAAGCAGTACTTGAAAACAGAGATGCAGAAAAAGATCTCCAATCTCTTTTTTCAGTTCTGTTTCGTCCATCTGGTCGATGGCGTGAACGAGTTCATAGCTCTCTTCGAGCAGCAGGTGGGCCAGCGACTGAGGAGTCTGTTTGCGGTCCCAGGGGCACTGCTCTCTCAGGATGTTTACAAGGTTCAATACCCGTTCAAATTGCTCCTGAAGGGTCCTCTCTTTTTTTGTGACTATATCGGCTTTTAACTTTTCTATTGCTGTTATTTCAGGCATTGAATATTTTTTTACGTTCCCCTCTCCACTCTGGATGAAGTTACTATTTCTTGATGGTATTCCTTATAATTGCTGAATGTATCGTCAACCCTTCAGCACTTGATGCGGTCGAATTCAGTAATAAGCATCTCTCTATGAGCACTCCATCTACACAACCCGAACAGTCTGAACCAATTGCTGCCCTCGCAACACCTTTGGGTGTCGGTGCCCTGGCGGTTATTCGAATGAGTGGCAAAGGCGTTTTCGATATCGCCCAGCGGGTGTTTCGTAAAAAGAACAAGCCGGAGTTCCTTTTTTCGACATCGAAGGGCTTCAGGGCTCATTATGGTACTGTTTATGATTCTGAAGGTCTGATTGACGAAGTGGTTGCTTTAACGTTTCGCTCGCCGAATTCGTTTACAATGGAGGATATGGTTGAACTCAGCTGTCATGGAGGGCCGGTTGTGGTCAAACATATTCTGCAGGTGCTGCTTGACGAAGGATGCCGGCTGGCCGAACCAGGAGAGTTTACCCGAAGGGCGTTTCTTAACGGGCGTATTGATCTGCTGCAGGCTGAGGCTATCGGCGAGATGATTCATGCTCGCACTGAATCGGCGTTTCGGACTGCAGTGCATCAGATGCAGGGCACTCTTTCCCAGCGACTTGATTCCATGAGGGAGCAGCTATTACGTTCCTGTGCCCTTTTGGAGCTTGAGCTTGATTTCAGTGAAGAGGATGTTGAGTTTCTAAGTCGCGGCCAACTCCGTCAAGAGCTTGCTGCATTACAGGTGGAACTTCGTCGTCTTGTGGATTCCTATCAGCATGGTCGACTTCTCAAGGAAGGAGTTGCTACGGTGATCGCAGGAAAGCCGAATGCCGGCAAGTCGACACTGCTGAATGTACTGCTTGACGAAGAGCGCTCCATTGTCAGCCATATGCCGGGGACGACGCGTGATTATATCGAGGAGTGTTTTCTCTATGAAAAAACAATGTTCCGTCTGACCGATACGGCGGGGCTGCGTGAAGGGAGTGAGGATATCGAGCACGAAGGAATACGCCGCAGCTACAAGAAAATTTCCGAAGCTGATCTGATTCTTTATCTCCTTGATATAAGCCAGGAGGAGTATCTCGATGAAGTCCCACAGATCCTTGAATTTTTGGAGCGATACAGCAATGCCCGTATGATTGTGGTCGCCAATAAAATTGATCTTATTACAGAAAGTCGCGAAAGAATGCATCGAATTCGAGAACTAACTGGTTGTGATATCTGCGGTATATCGGCGGCAAATGGTATTGGATTAGATGAACTGAAGCACCTTATGAGCAGTATGGTTGAGGGACTTGACAAGCTGCATGAAGCAAGTGTGCTTGTAACCAGCCTGCGTCACTATGAAGCACTTCGCAATGCCTCGGATGCCCTTGAAAATGCCCGTGAGCTGATTGAAAGCAGTTCCGCTACCGAGCTTATAGCATTTGAACTTCGCTCCTCCCTTGAGTATGTAGGAGAAATCACCGGCAAGGTGGTTAATGAAGAGATATTACATGTTGTTTTTGACCGGTTCTGTATCGGCAAGTGACGTTAATGAGTCCAGGGAATATTTTGATTTCAGTGGAGAAAGTGATTTATGATGAGCACGGTCACTGACGCGCATAGACAGTAGTAGCCAAAAAAGTGCCACCGGCCATGCTCGAGCCATTGAGAAAGCCATCTGAGAGCCAACAGACCTGCCACAAAGCTGAAAAGCATTCCTACCAGGCTTGGCCAGGCAATGCTGAGAAAGTTGTTTGCAACCGACAGAGAACTTTCCTGCGACTTGATCAATCGCAAAAGCTCTTTCACGATGACAGCAGGAGTCAATACGACGGCCAATGCGAAGCTGAATTCTTCAGCACGGATCTTGTCCAGGCCCAGAAACAGCCCTGTTGAAATCGTAGAGCCGGAACGTGAAAACCCCCTGAACGGGAGACAAATTCCCTGTACAATTCCAATCCATGCCGATTCACGCACACCGAGATTCTTTGATGTATCGATACTCTGATGTTTTGCTGAAATTATGATCATCACACCGACAAGTGCAAGGCCGGTTGCAATCACATAAGCGTTTCCGAACAGATGTTCAATTTCGGCATGAGCTGAGCAATGAAAAATAACTTTTTCAATGAGCGTCATCAGTGTGAACCCTATAACCCCGGTACATACCGTTGCCACGCTCACCAGTTTGGCGAACTGCCAAAAGATTTTACCAGAGACAAAGTAACGCTCTTTCCACGACTTCCAGAAGTAGACAATGACAGCAAACATTGTCCCCGTGTGGAGCATGACAAGCAATAATGTCATTTCGGGTGAGGTCGGATCAAGCCCCATAAGTTTTTCCGCCATAATGACATGTGCAGAGCTCGATACTGGAAGGAGCTCACAGACTCCCTGAACAATTGCGAGTACAAGAATGGAGAAAAAGTTCATCGGACAGTTCCTCAGGGGTTTGATAAAGAATTATATAACCAGTAGAAAAAGAGTTGTATATGATAGACGTCAGGATTTTCTAAAGCGTAAGAAACCCGCCCACCAAATAATGAACAGTTCAAGGAGGAATGCCCAATGTGTGAAATAATTCAGTCCCCAGGAGTTATACTCCAAATCCGTAGAAATAAAAGAAAATGGTGTGCTCAAAAATGGTGCTAACCAAAATATTTCACCGGTAAATGTATCTAAAGACATATGAATTAAGCCGTTTATAGCAAAAATAAAGGCATATGTCGGATTCTGGTTATGATTATTACTTAACCATAGCCAGAAAAATGAAAGGAACAAAAGAGTCAGCCAAAATAATGGAAAGTGGCTAAGATAGGAGTGGTGAGGGTTTTGATGATTATCAATCGTGTAGTAATAAAACAAATCCAGATCAGGAGCTATAGACCCAAGCATTCCCCAAAACATGAATGCTTTATAAAAAGGGGTGCGGTGTTCAAATTTTTTGACTAATAACTTAGACGCAATATAGCCGGCAGGTAAATGTCCAAAGACCATTGGTGTTCCAGAAGTATTTTTTTCGGTGAGAAACCAGTCAGAAGTTAGAAATACGGGAGAGTGCTATTGCTTTTGGCGATCGAGTTTAAAGAGCTACACGTCATTTCCTTGCTATTGCTGTTTGTATCTGCATGGAGATATTATCCATAAGGGCATAACGTCTACGATACATGGCCCTCTTGTTCGGTTTCATCTCTTTATCCATTCTTCGCTCGGTAGTAAGGGGTAGTTTAAACCAGCCATCAGGTTCCAATACACCACCAAAATCAATCCATAACGAATCATAATCGAAGGTTGTGTTGTGCACAAACGGCAAGTGAATCAGGTATTTTTGATGATGAGGGTGAATAGTATTGCCAACGCCAAATAGATGCGTAATATTTAAGGACCTAATAATCTCCTGAACTATGAATAACATGACGGAATGCGGTCTCATGCCGAACATTTCTTTAGTTATTGCTTTAATCTCATCTTTATTGGATCTGCCTTGTATGCAGCCGATATAACAAACGTTGCGATTTTTTGAGCTCTGTTCAAGCGAAAAGGCGATTAGAATAATTGGCTCCTTCAAGGATGCACATTTCAGTGACACCATCAATGCCCCTTCCTTTCGAAGACTATTGTCATAATAGAGGGCGATTTTTACTTCGCCATATTCCTCAAGGGTGAAGCGAGCAAGAGTTGAGCCCTCAGGTTTAAGAATGGCATCCTGCAGGGCACCTCTGTATGTTTCAATAAAGCTATAGGTGTCGTCAAGGACTTTTTTTCTTTGAACAATGTTCCATTTAGTTGACATAAAGACCCGCATAGGCTGAAATGTCAAATATGGTACAGACTCAGAAAAAGAGCGCATATCGTCAATATTTAACCGGCTAAACCAGTCTAATGATTCGATTGGGCTGAAGGCCGCAATAAGGGCCCATCGCAGTGTATTTTTACTGCGCAAGACGATCCCGGACGAGGAGTATATGGAATTTGATAATGCCCAAGCAGTCATTGCTGCTTTTAGGGATGTTTGAAACATATAAAGTTGTTCAGTGAAGTATGAACAGCCGGAAAACTAACAGTATGATTTTCTGGTCAATAGGTTAAGCTGGGCTGTTGTTTTCGTGTTTACATCCTGAAATCTAATATAACTTATTATTAAAGGTGTGAAAAATCTTCTTGGGTCGGTAGCACGGCCTAAGGATCAGAAGCCGTGCTGAACACAAGGGGTTCTCAGCTTTGCGTATAAGTGTGGACGCTGTTCTGTGCTGATGGAAGGTAGTTAACTCCGAACCAGCAGACAAGAAGCACAACAAAAGCAAGGGCCAGGTACCACTGCAGTTTACTCTGGCTAATTTTGTAGCGGAACGCATGAAGGTAGCCTAGATAAGCCAGCCAGGATAGAAATGCCCATGTTTCCTTGGGATCCCATGTCCAGTAATGTCCCCACGCTTCCTTTGCCCAAAGAGCGCCAAATATCAGGCCGAAGCTTAAAAAAACAAAACCAAGCAGTGCAAGAAAGTGTGAGACTGATTCCCCTGTATTATTTCCTTTTTTTCTCACCTGGAGATAGACATTGTGCAGAGCTGTAACAGAAGATGCAGCCAGCAAAACATAACCGACAAGATAGACAACGACATGCGGAACAAACCATGGACTTTGCAGGGCAGGCATAAGCGTTTTATCGAAGACCTCGGGATGAAGTATGTTTATGCTGAGAAAAAATGTAGCAAGCGCCATACAGTAGTATTTTAACCATCCGATTTTCCAGCGGTACTCAACTAGAAATCCTACGAGAGGAATGAGCGCAGCATACCACAGTCGGGTCTCTCCAAGTGTTCTTAGAGGTGGACGGTCGAGAGCTGACCAGTAAAAAGCAATAAATCCGATCATGACCAAAGAACCAGCAACGGAGAGAAGAAAAGCAGGAAGCTTAAGTGCCGGAGTTCGACTTGCCAAAAGACTCAACAAGGAGCCAATTGCCCAACACACGATAGCCAGTTCTGCCGCAGTATTAAAATTAATAATCATTTTACAACCTCTGTTCGTTTAATGCCATTCCAGAAAAACAGAATGTTTCCTGCCATAATCATAAAAAATCCAAGATAAACAGCTGGCAGCCATGGATCATGAATCACTTCAATCAGGCTTAACTTAGACCAGCGTCCGGCTTTTTCATCATAGCCCATCTGGTAGAGCTTCCAGCCCATAAAGCTGACAGGATGGTTAACTTCAAGGTTTGCCATTGTTTCATGCCCCTTTTCATCCTGAACCGTAACTGCCGAACGGAAGGATTTTGGTGTACCTGGCATCATGATAAGATAGAGTCCGTCCAGTTGAGCCGCATCAGGTTTAAGTAAGGGGCTTCCTGTACTGATCCATGCCTCGCGCTGTGTTGAGGCTGTGATGATTCTAACTTTCGCAAAGGGTATTCCGGTTTTGCGGTCTGCGGATTGAGGCACTCCATCTTTCCCGGGAAGTGCATAGGGCAGATAGTCGAGCACAAGAACCTCAATTCCCTGCCATGTTGCAGTAGTTCCCTTTCGAACCTCTAAAATTGCCTGCGCCTTGTTCATCAGGAGCTTGTCGTTATGCGGGTCATAGAGCAGTAATTGCGGAGGATACTCTTCAAGAGAAAAGTCATGAAGAAAAATAGATAACGGAAGATGCTGCGGAGTATCGCTTTCCATGGTATAACCAAGGTTGTTTGCTTTTCCAATATTAATAGGTACAACAAGTCGTTGAAGATCGGAACTGCCAACAATGGCGCATGAAAGAGCAATCCAGAAGCCGGCATGAAAAAGGATAAACTGGAGATTCTGCAGTTTAAACGGTATAAGCTTCCATGAAAGAGAAATGCCGAGGTTGGCCAGGAAGATGAGAACAGTGACGGCAAAAGGCCAACTTGAAAAAATCTGGTTCAATCCCAGTAATACCTGCAGTGATTCTTGAGCAACCGGTTGCTGAGGTATTATGCCGCCTATCAGCGAGAGAACAGCTAACGCAAGAATAAGGCAAAGACCAAGCGGGATGCTTCCAAACCATTTAACGGCAGGAGTGTTTCTGAAAGCAAGGCCGGTGCTCAATACCACAATGCCTAAAAATGAGAGTGCTATTGCGTTGAAAGGTAAGTGCGGCATTGCAATACCTCGCCCTGAAGCTGCAACTTGAATGAAAAAACCTGCAATGACAGCAATGGCTGTAAAAACAGCAGATTCCCTGAATTCCCAGGGAGCCTGAAACCATCGACGACGGACAACCACCATAATAAAAATCTGACTTATTATAATAATAAACTGAGAATGGGGGAGACATGCTCTTCGCATGACTGAGCTTCATTAACCCAAACAGAAATCTTTAAACAAACAAGAAGCAGTTGACACAAAACAACGGGTTACTGCAACCGTCATTAGTGAACCTGAAATCGTGGCTATTAGTTGATTCCTGCCTCATTATTTACGTGCACAATGAATATAAAAGGCAATTGTTTCAAATAACATCCATCAGTTGCCTTCAGATCCAGTGAGTTGCTTAAGATTGCCCTTAAGATTCTTTTAATGAAGTGTACAAATATAACAGCGGAAAAGGAGTTAAACAAAAAACCGACAATCCTTTTTATTAATCCAGGTGTATACTGCATACACTGAGGTCTATGTTGTTATTTATTAAAAGGATATGAAGCATATGCATTGACAGGTTGATCAGTCAGGATGAAGCGTTAATGGATGTTCATTTTGCTCAATGAGCTTGTTCAGTCTATAAGCAAAGGAAAAAAGGTCTGCTGGAGAGGGTGGCGGTTTTTAAATAAAATTTTAATAATTATTTAATAATTATTATACTGACCTACGGATTAAGAGGGGCTGGTACTTTTGAGCTTTTTTTCCTGAAACGTGGGTGATCGGCTTTTTTTTGAAAAAGCACAACATATCCATGTTAGCCTTGATCGATACATACAGATTTGTTGTTAAGCGTTGGTGTTATTTTGTTTATACGTTGTGCAAATTTCTTCGTGGTTGTTATCGGTTTTCCGTGGCGAGTTTTGTGGATGAAAACGTTTTAATGTCTTTCATTTCACGTCTCCTCATACACTACGTTTTGTCATTCATTCCTGCCAGTTTGGCGACATGTCATCTGGTCGTTGCTTAATCAATGCTATGATGCACTTATTACGGGTGCTGTATTTGATATCCTTGTATTTAGTTACGCAGGATTTTGCACCTCTTTTTGTAGGATTTTAGTGTTTTTTAGGAATTAGATTTGTGCGTGATTGATGTTT
>SZXX01000023.1 GCA_005843825.1 Chlorobium sp. | reverse complement strand
TCAATTGCTCTACCATTGAGCCACAGGCGCATATAATCTTATTTTGCAGGCAACGCGGGAAGCGATGGTGCTGCTGGCAATGTATTACCTGGAGCGGCTGGCGCTGCAGGTATACTTCTCTGAAGTATGCTTTCCGGCAAGGCTGTTGCTGCCTTTTTGCCAGGAAGAGTAAACTGTGCTATAAAACAAAGCACCATAACGATACCAGCAAGTATGCCGGTAGTCTTGCTTAAAAAATCGCCTGTTCTTCTTACACCAAGAGTCTGAACAGTGCCGAGGCTTGACATTCCGCCGGTAAGACCGCTGCCGCTCTTGGGACTCTGCAGTAGAATAGAACCTATAAGCAGAATTGATGCAAGTAAACCGACTATGACAATAAAAACATGCATTTACAGCCGCTTTAATAAATTTGCAAATATCGTATCTTCATATGATAATGGCCTTAAGTTAGCAACTTTTAAAAAATATCCAAATCGTGTTTTCTGATGTCGGGAAAATAGTTGTAGTCGCCGGCCTTATAACCGTTGGATGCGGCTTGCTCCTTATGGCCTTCGGGAATGCAGCCGGAGGACGGTGGTTCAACTGGCTTGGAAACCTCCCGCTTGATATCAGGATAGAGAAAAGTAACTTCCGGTTTTATTTTCCATTAGGCTCCTCAATAGCACTTTCAGTTCTGATGAGCATCGTGCTTTTTCTTATCAACAAATTTATTCGCTAATCACTTTACCCATGCCAGAAAAAGCAAACACCGCCGCGCGTACCGTAACGGTAACAAGAACAACAAAAGAGACAGATATAACCGTGACTCTCTCTGTGGACGGTACAGGAATAAGCTCGATTAATTCAGGAGTGGTGTTTTTTGATCATATGCTGACGAATTTCAGCAAACATGCAGGATTTGATCTTTCGCTGGAATGCAAAGGCGATCTTGATGTGGATGATCATCATACTGTTGAGGACATTGCCATTGTGCTTGGCAAGGCCATTACTGATGCCCTTGGGGATAAACGCGGCATAGCTCGCTATGGATGGTCAATCATACCTATGGATGAGGCTCTGGCCCGCTGTGCGGTTGATCTTGGAGGGAGGAGTTTTTGTGTCTTTGACGCGAAGTTCAAACGGGCGGTCATCAGAGGCTTTTCGACGGAGATGGTGAAGCATTTTTTTGTTTCACTTTCGGAAAGCATGAAAGCCAATATTCACCTTTCGATCCTTGAGGGAGAGAACACGCACCACAAAATTGAGGCTCTGTTCAAGTCTTTTGCGTATGCGATGAAAGCTGCTGTTGCGGTTACCGGGTCGGGGATCCCTTCAACCAAGGGAAAGCTTTAAGCTTTCCCTTGGGGGGTGTTGAGCGGCTCTTACTTAGCGTAGGCTATTGAGCGTTTTTCGCGAACAATAGAGACTTTGATCTGACCGGGATACTGCGCTTCAGATTCGATTTTGTGGGCGATATCATGGGCAAGAACATCTGCCTGTGAATCGCTGACATTATCGCCTTCGACAATAACCCTGATCTCCCTTCCGGCCTGCAGAGCATAGGTTTTCAAGACACCTGGAAATCCTTTGGCAATTTCCTCGAGACTCTCAAGACGCTTCACATTGCCATCAGAGGTTACTGCGCCGCGGGCACCTGGCCTGGAGAGCGAAATAACATTGGCTGCATCAATGAGATCTGCAATTGGAGTCTCTTTGCCTACATCACCATGATGAGCTGCAATTGCGTTGAGTACCACTGATGATTCGTTGAATTTTTTCATGAAGGTCATGCCGGTGATTGCATGAGGTTCATCACTTTCAGGCAGGACAAGACCAATATCGTGGAGAAGACCGGCACGTTTGGCAAGACGGGCATCAAGCTTGAGTTCGGCGGCCATAAGTCCGGCAAGCATGGCAACCTCACGACTGTGCTGCAGAAGATTCTGACCGTAGACGGTGTAGAATTTCATTTTACCGATAAGAGAGACAACCTCGGAAGGCATATCGGGAATCTGCAGTGAGGAGAGGGCTTCTTCTCCTGCACTGATAATAACATCGTCAATCTCCTTTTTGGCATCTTCATAGGCTTTTTCAATAGCAACCGGATGAATGATTCCGTCAACAAGAAGTTTCTGGAGGGTAAGCTTGGCGAGCTCACGGCGCAGTGGATCAAAGCAGGAAAGAATAACAACCTCAGGTGTGTCGTCAACAATGATATCGACACCGGTAGCGTTTTCAAAGGCTTTAATATTGCGTCCTTCACGTCCGATAATACGACCTTTGAGTTCATCACTCTGGATATGAACTACAGAGAGTGCGTTTTCGGTGGCCTGCTCGAATGAGATACGCTGGATAGCTGTCAAGAGCGTTTTTTCGGCAAGGCGGCTGGCCTTAAGCTCTGCTTCTTCGTGAATCTGATGAATGGTTTCGGTCGCTTCCTCACGAGCTTTTGCTACCATATTGTCGATCAGCATCTGCCTGGCATCCTCGGCCTGCAGGTTACTGATGCTTTCAAGGCGCTGGTTCTGCTCGATAATCGTGCGGTCAAGCTCTTCAGCCCTGTGGTTGACAAGTTCTGTGGTCTGCTCAATTTCCTTACGCTGATCCTGAAGTTTGCGTTCGAGGTCGCGGATACCGTCACTCTGTTTTTTAAGCTGAGCTTCCTTTTGCTGCGTCTGCTTCTGAAGCTGGTTGTACTTGTTGTTTTTGATAACAACTTCCTGATCAAACTCCCTGCGCTTCTTTTTCCACTCCTGATTGACTTCGCTGACTTTCAGTTCCTTGTACTCGTTAGCCTCTTTTTGTGCTTCCTGTACTATCTGCACCGCACGTTCTTCGGCTTCAAGCACTTTGGTGGTTCCGAGCCGTTCGAGAAAAAAACGTCCTACAAAAAAACCTACGCCAAAAAAAACTACCGAAGCAAAAACAATTAAAAACAGGTTTATAACTATTCCCATTAAACTACCTCCATTTTCATGCTCTTGTTGCTAGCAACAAGAAGCACCATTTTAAACAAAAAAAATCCGCACCATGTTTTGAGGTGTGTAAGTTCAAGAACCCGTTGTACACGGTGGGCGCCTCCTTCAGATTTTTTGCTTCCAAGGGAGCAGTGCTTCCACTGCTCTTGAATACTGAACGGATAGGATCAGTAATTCAACAAGGCCTGCAATCAAAAAGAAGAGTCTAGCTCCCTATTCTTAAAGGTTAGTTCTTTTACTTACAATACACCTCAATCAGCTGGTGCGGATATTTCTTCTCTGTAAATGTAACAGTTTACTGCAGACTTTGCCCTATTAAAACGTTGAGTCTGGCAAGGTTCTGCTTCAACGAAGACATTTCTTCTTCAAGTTCGATTTTTTTTTCTGCAAACGAAATAGCTGCAAGAACTGCCAGCTTCGCGGACTCGAATGTTGGTGCTTTTTCGGCAAAAAGCCGCATCACTCCGTCAACATCCTTAGCTGCTTTTTCGGTCAGTTCCCGTCTCTCGACCCTTAAAGGATAACTGTCGCCGTAAACATTTACATCAATTTTTTCCATCTCATTACGTTACAAGATCTGATTGTTTCTGAGCTCCATTTCTATTTTCTGCAAAATCATGACCAACTTGTGCTTCACCTGCATTTGTTCTGCATAGGTAAACACGCCTTCGGAACTTCCGTTTGCTCCCATGACCGTTGAACCGACACTTCCGGGCAGCTTACATGACCTCAAGATATTTTGCAGACTTGACAGTTCAGATCGCAATACATCATTCTCTTTCCGGCACTCGTTCAACCGGGCAATGAGGAGTTCAATATTTTCCTCGAGGATGTTGGCATCAACCTTGATGTTCTGTCCATCGAAATCTTGCATAGAACAAAGAGTATCAGACTTGTCGAATTACCGCACCAAGCTTACTCGCGGCATTGCTGCCGACTTTAGAAAGAATATCGCTGATTCTTTCGTCCTGCAATGTTCCCGTATAATCAGCAATTTCAAGTGAGAGTGCAACACTGCGCTCTCCCCCATCTTTCCGGGTGCGCTCGAAAAGATCAAACACACTCACATCCCTGATTAAAGCGTCACTTGAACGAACAAGTTCCACAAGTGACTGAACGGTAACTGATGGCGGCAGAACAAGCGATAAATCCCTCTGAACAACAGGAAATCTGGACGGTGGAACATAGGTAACATCCGGATTGTAACAGGATTCCAGAACTGCCGCATCAATTTCAGCGACAAAAACGTCCTGGCCTATATCAAAAACATCCAAAAGGTTGGCATCGACCTGCTGAACCACCCCCACTCTCTTGGAGCGGGTCTTTCCCTTTTCTGTCAGTTGAAGATCAACAGTGACAGTTTTTTCATTATAAATATTCACCGCTGATTTATCAAGCAAATTCAGCTTCTCCAAAAGCATCTCTACTGCGCCCATAACATCGTAAAAATCAGTATGTTCGGGCGGCAGGTTCCATACGCGTGGAAAACGACTACCCGTCATGGCTATAACGAGATACTCCTCTTCCTGGAAGCCATCAAGCTGCGACTGACCAACTCCTGCACCCTCTGGAACTGTCCGGAACCCCCTTGCTACCTCAAAGAACTTTAAATCCCTGTTACCGTGCCGGATATTATGGCTGATAACCTTGAGAAACCCAGGAATGAGACCTGGCCTTAGAACCTCAAGACCTTCACTGATAGGGTTAAGAACACTAACAAGCCGGTCACTGAACAATCCGGCCTCTTCTTTTTTGATCAGAGGGTTGGTAAGAATTTCCCTGAAATTCAAACCGACCATAATGGAACGGAGGAAATCGGGGAAAAACTCCGGAAACTTGCGGGACTCAGGATACGTCGTAGCCATCTGTCTGGATGACTGAATATTGTCGTAGCCATAGAGACGGGCAATCTCTTCAACCAGATCTATTTCTCCTGAAACATCAACCCTGAATGACGGTACAATAAAGGTTATCGACTTTTCATCAGTTGCGTGAAGAGAAAAACCGATTCGCTGGAGCATAGCAGCCATATCGGCGGCGCTTATGGAACTGCCGAGGAGGGTGTTTACCTTGTCTGGCCTCAGAACAACTGTTCGCAAATCAGTACCTGCACTCCCCCACTCGCGAGTATCATCAATCGTTCCTCCGGCAAGCTCCAGAATAAGAGCTACCGCACATTCAGCTGCACGTTTGACGTTCCCGGGATCAATCCCTCTTTCAAAACGGTAAGAGGAATCAGAGGAAATACCAGCTTTTTTGGCTGATTTGCGGATCATGGATGGATCGAAATATGCTGCCTCGAGCAATATATCCGTCGTGGTATCGCTGACTGCTGAATCAAGACCGCCCATGACACCGGCAAGAGCTGCAGGTTTTTCGCTGTCACAGATAACCGGCATTCCCGGCTCAATATGGCATACCTGCTGATTGATTGCCGTAAACTCTCCGCGCACATCACTTCGAACAACGACCCGCTCTCCGGAAAGCATACCCAGATCGAAGGCATGGAGTGGCTGACCAAGGGCATGAAGGATATAGTTGGTGATATCAACGATGTTGTTCTTCGGCCTCAGATCAATACTTTCGAGCTTCCGGCAAAGCCACTCAGGTGAAGGGGCAACTTTTATGCCTCGTATGAGCACACCGATATAATAGGGGCAAGCCTCGGCATCTTTAACATCAACCAGCGGACTGGTTGTTGAAAATGAGAGCGGCGTATGCCTTGGGTAGTGTATTTGTTCAGGTTCTGCAAGCTCTCTTGCAACACCAAGATGGGAGAGAACATCGGGACGGTTGGGCGTTACTGCAATGTCGAGCTGAACATCACCCTGCAGGTAGCGGGCAAATGGTTCTCCGATGGTGCATGTTGGTTCGAGCTCCATGACGCCTGAGTGGTCGCCGGATAAGCCAAGCTCATCGGCAGCGCAAATCATTCCGAAAGAGCGTTCGCCACGTATTTTTGATGCTTTTATAGTGATGGTTTGACCATCAGGGAACTGAAGCTTTGCTTTTTCAGTCGCAACAGGAACAAGCATTCCTGGTTTTACATTCGGTGCGCCACATACAATCTGAAGAGGTTCGACACCACCAACATTGACCTTGCAAACAGTCAATCTTTCGGCATTGGGATGAGGCTGAACATCTTCGATTCGGCCGACAACAACGAGATCATCAGGAAGAGTGCGCTCATGTACATCCTCGACTTCAAGCCCGAGAAAGGTCAGCTTTTCGACAAGTGATGGGGTACTGGAGGAAAAGGCGGGAAGGAAATCTTTGAGCCAGTTGACAGATATTTTCATAAGACGCGGGAAGATCTGCGTTCATAAATTAAAAAAAGCCCTGAGCCGGCAACGAACAGAGCTTTACATTGTAAAGAGTGACCCCAACGGGATTC
>SZXX01000009.1 GCA_005843825.1 Chlorobium sp. | reverse complement strand
AAAAATCGGGGTCCTCTATATAGTGTTGATAGGAATTGAGGATGGCAGCAAAGCAGTGCTTGGGCTGGAACACCCTCTGGACGAAGAGGAAAGGTTGTGTAACCTGATTGCTGATTCTATTGAACCGCGACTGGCTCCAAATGTAGAGTTAGTCAACTGGAAAGGACGATCGCTGCTTTTGGTGGAGGTATATCCCAGCGCTTTGCGACCCCACTGGCTGAAATCGCAGGGTATCACTAATGGTGTACTGGTTCGGGTTGGCTCGACCAATCGGCAAGCTGATGGGCCATTGACAGCGGAAATGCGACGTTCAGCGCTGAATCTCTCTTATGATGAAGAACCTCTGCCGGACATCAACCCTGACACGCTGGACGTCCGGGTTGTGTCCGGGTTATTTGCAGGATTACGTGATTGGAGTGATCATGTGCCAGAAACATTACGGCTCGTTACTCAGTATCAAGGTCGACTTGTCCCGACAGTAGGAGGTATGCTTCTGTTCGGAACAGTGCGCGATCGCTATTTCCCTGATGCATGGGTTCAATGCGGTCGTTTTCGTGGCACCAATAAAACTGAAATTCTGGATCAGCAGGATATCAGCGATCACTTGCCTGTTGCCTTGGAAAAAGCCTTTGACTTTATCAAGAAACATGCCTCACGGGCGGCAGAGTTTGGTGAGTTGCGAAGGAAGGATGTCTGGAATATGCCGCTCAAAGCCATTCGTGAAGCCCTGACAAACGCCATTGTTCATGCAGATTATTCGCAACGCGGCGCACCAATTCGGGTGGCAATATATGATGACCGGATCGAAATTGAAAATCCTGGCCTTTTGACTGGAGGCCTGACTCTTGAGAGCCTTCGTTCTGGTGTCTCTAAGCTTCGTAATAGAGTCATTGGTAGAGTCTTCAAGGAACTTGACCTCATTGAACAATGGGGAAGTGGCTTTCAGCGCATGGATGATAATTGCCGTCAAGATGGTTTTCCTCCACCTGAGTTTGAAGAAATTGGCTACCATTTCCGCGTTATGATGTGGTTGCGACAAGTTCGTGAGACTACAGAAAGTTCGATTGATCAGCAGATTCTTGCTTGTATTATCCAACATGAAAATGAGGGAGGAGCCTCAATAAAGGATTTGGTGGCTGTAACAGGGTTGGTTGCTCGTTCTGTCAGGAGACATTTAGCAAATCTTGTTGAAACCGGCAGGATAGTCGCAATTGGAAAGAGTGCTTATGACCCGCAGAAACGGTATTTACCAGCCAAAAAGTCCAACTCACAATAGTTTATTACTTGACTGATGCGAGCGGGTAAAAAAGAGATTCTTAATAAGAAGACGCAAAAGTTTATTGGATTGTGCACGTATTAAAACTCTATTGGAACAACCACTAAACCTTCCTGTCGGTATTCTGGTCAAAAATCCATGCGTCGAGGAAAATCCATTTGTTTCCATGGTCCGAGCCAAAGCAAAACTACTGGAAATCACATAATAAATCCAACACAGTGCAAACCTTCACCGCCCACAACATGCAAATGAAAAAGCGCAATCAGATTTTCGTTAAAACAATATAAGGGTACACTTCCGGGCATTCCTCAATCTGGCCATGCTGATTGCAGAAAGCGAGAAGGCTCGTGTTCTTCGTCAGGTCATATTAGATATTGTCATAGATACCATCAACCAGAAAACCGGAGGCGGTACCAAGTACATCAACCAACGAGATGAAGAATTTCTGACCTCCTGGTTTGAAGAAGAAAACTATCGCAAGCAATTCACAGGCGCTCTTAAGAACTATATGTCTATGGGTACGGCGAAATATGCGATCTATACCAATAAAATATTGGTGAAGTGTTTCGCAGGAATAATTGCACCCCATCCTTTAAGAAAATTGTTTTGTCCATTAAGAAAAAAACAGTTATCCTTTAAGAAAGAGCGTTTCTTAAAGGATAAGCGGTGAATAATAATAAAGAAAGGGGCGAGGAAATACGGCGCCAAATCATCAGTGATGTCAGGCAGCATTCTGCTGATATTTCAAAGCATATTGCCAAAATATTCTCTATAACCCCTCAGGCAGTATATAGCCATACGCAGCGCCTTGAAAAAGAGGGACGATTAAAATCTACAGGTACTGGAAAGGGGAAAAAATATTATTTAGGAGACCTGAGGGAGCATAAGTCGCACTTTATCCTCGCAGATGACCTGACTGAAGATGGTGTTTGGAGGAATGAATATTCATTTGTATTCGAAGGTTTGCCTGAAAACATTGTCGATATATGTCACTACGGTTTTACCGAAATGGTAAATAACGTACTTGATCATTCCGGAGGGAAACATGTTTCTATCTCGGCTATAAGAGATAATGAAAAAATCATGATCTCCGTGATTGACGATGGGGAGGGCATTTTCAGGAAGATCAGGCGGTTGTGTAATCTGGATGATGAGCGTCAGGCACTCTTTGAGCTATCGAAAGGGAAATTGACTACTGATCCGGATAATCATACAGGGGAAGGGATATTCTTTACTTCAAGGGTATTTGATGAGTTCGAAATTGATTCAAAAGGCGTGAGGTTTCGTCATGATGATCAGTTTGAATTTGATGTTATTCTGGAGTCCGAATTTTCTGAAAACGAAGCTGGTACTGCGGTATATATGCTTCTTAAGAGAGATTCTTCGCGTGAAATCCAGACGGTTTTTGATGATTATGCTGGGCCGGATGAATTTCAGTTTAACAAAACAGTTATTCCTGTTCGGTTAGCGCAATATGAAAATGAGAAACTGGTATCTCGATCTCAGGCAAAAAGGTTGCTCTGTCGTATAGAGAGGTTCAAACATGTAATTTTTGACTTTGATGGGGTGTCGGCTATAGGCCAGGCATTTGCCGACGAAATATTTCGCGTTTATGCCAAAAATCATCCTGACATTGTGTTGGTGTCAGTAAAAATGGTGCCAAATGTAGCGAAGATGGTTAATCGGGCTATCAGCGGTTAGTGTCATTGCACCGTTTTTTAACCATTACTTGGAAATCCATTCAAGGGGCTTTATAGAGTTTACCTAATTTTTAAACCTAAAGCAGGTATCTGGACAAACTCTTTAACTGGTTTTGTTGGGGTTCAGGAATCACCCCAACCTACATAGTGCGGAGGTGCAGTTTTTATAATCAATTTTCTTAATGCATCCCATTTGAATAAATAGAGGTGCCCTTATAAAATATCAATGGGGACACAAATTATAACACCATGCGTTCCATGAGAATGGCTGCTGATACTGAGGCATTCAAAGATTCAACACCTGGCTTTCTGCCGCAATGCGGAATCCTGACGAGGTGGTCGGCAAGCGTTGTAACCGGTTCACTGACACCATTAGCCTCGTTACCGATCACCAGCACCTGCTTTTCAGGCCAGGAGGTGAACTCTCTGAAATCTTTTCCATCAAGCGATGAAGTAACAATAGAATAACCAAGTTTCTGAAGTCTCTGGAGTTCAAGGTCAAGGCGTTCAACACCGTAATGACGGATACCATAAATGCTCCCGGCACATGAACGAACTGCTTTGGAGTTGTACCTGTCGGCTGAGCCGGAACTGCAGATCATTGCTTCAGCACCAAACCACACGGCAGTCCTGAGTATAGCTCCCACATTACCCGGATCCTGAACGTCATCGAGCGCAACAATGAATGATTTCTCCGGCTTGCTGCCACCTGCTGGATCGAGCGTTTCCGCCAGGTTCGTCTGGCGGAAAACTCCAAAAATCCCCTGCGGTGTCGAAGTGCCCGAAAGCTGCGAACACTCCTTCTCATGTATGGAAAACACTTTCCCCTTATGAGTTCGGAAAAAACTTTTGCCATCTGATTCTCCCTCCCTGACAAGCAGCGCCACAAGCATCTCTTCATCGGGGATGTTCAGGGAGAGCTCCCTCACCGTTCGAAGACCTTCGGCAAGAAAAAGCCCTTCAGAATCCCTGAATTTTTTCTGATGCAGTTTCACATAGTGCTTTAAGCGGGCCTTGCTTAACGCAGGTATCTCAAGCTGCGTCATCAGCGCGCTCCCGGCTTATTGAGCTTTGAAAACACCGCTTTCGGATCATGGGAAAAATCCGTCGGCATAGGAGCAGTTCCCTTGGAAAGCGCAGCACTGTCAAGCTCCACGGAAAACCCATTGTCAGCACTCTCCGACTCCTCATCTGCGACATTCATACAGCGCCGGATATACTCATCGAAACTCGCCTTATCCATAGAATGGCCCTCAAGAATACACTGCTCTACCTTGTCGCAATCGGCTGCATTTACTTCATCATTCGACATGAGCGTGATTTTAAGAATCACCTCTTCCCGGGAAACCTCACCAAACCCGACTTTTTTCACCAGCCGGTCAAAAGAGGCATCATCAATTTTTTCCATCATCTTGAGCAGCTCCCCAAGACCGCCATACATTTCGGCATGAACCCTGATTGCATCTTCAATCGATTCCCTGACAGGCAATACCGGCTCGTCACTATCGACACCAAGCTCCGGGAAAGAGGGCTTCTGAGAGTTCCATGTCGAACGATTCGCAGCCTTTCCGGCAAGAAACTCCTCGTCAACACTATACTCCTTAAGGCGATCCTGCATAATACCTGAACTCTTCTCTTTTGCGCGCCGCATAGAAACCGAGTCAATATCATTGCGTTCCGCAAGAAGAAGCCGTACAACAAAAAGAATGCCTGTCAAAGCTGCAACAACAATAAAGCAGAGAAGAATCAGCTCAAGCTTGAGACCAAACAGCGACACAACCAGCACTTCCGCAGCAATAAGCCCACAAAAAAGAACCAGCAGAATTTTCAGAAAAAAACGTTCATTCATAAATTCGGATTTGGCTCAAAATTAATGTCGATTAAACATTCTCACAATCTTTCTAATCGGCTGGGTTTTTAATAACCCCTTATAATCTGCCACTATTATTCAGTTTTTGCACAAAAATGTGCCATCTTAATGCAAAAACTGAATAATAATGGTTGATTAGAGTTCTGCGTCTGGTGGAGAGACTTGCTATATTTCCTGTTTATAAACATCTCTACGGTGGCCTATTCTCAAGATGCGAATCTCAGTTTCCAGGAGAAAATAAATTACCCTGTAGTCACCAACCCGATATCTCCTTAGACCTGCAAACCGACCTTTGAGGAGAGGATTCGATTCAGGATCGTTGACAAGTTCTTGCTCAATATGATCAAGAATACGTTTTGCCTCAAACTTTGATATTTGCTTGAGATCTCGCTGGACAGATTTCTTGTAACCAAGACTATAAGCCAAGAGAGTCCCTCATCTCTTTAGCTGAAAGAAAAGGATCACTCGTATCATGGAGGCGATCAAGCGCTATCTGAAGATCAGCAATATCTTCTATATATGATTCCAAAGCCTTCTGTATGATGAATGAGCGAGGTCTCTCGGTTTCCTTTGCTATTCCATCCAGTCTTTCTGCCAGTTTTTTGGGCAACCTCACCGATATTGGAATACTCATGGTCTCCCTTGTAAAAATAATGTAAAACTGTATCACAACACCACCACGTGTAATACAAAATAATACAATTATAGCTTATATTCAAGACCTTTTGCGCACTCCAACGCCAGAACCAGGCAGCGCAACGGTTGAGTGAGGAGAATATCTGACAGATTGTTATTGTTAAAGGAAATGCTAATTAATGGACATGCCAGAAAACTTTGTTGAACTGATTGCGCCAGCCGGTGATATGACCTGTTTGCAAACTGCACTGAAGGCCGGAGCAGATGCCGTCTACTTCGGAGCGGAAGGCTATAATATGCGCGCCGGAAGCAGCAACTTCATCATTTCGGACTTTCCTGCCCTTAAAGCGCTCTGCACCGAGTTCAACGCCAAAAGCTACCTGGCGCTGAACACCATTGTCTATGATGGTGAACTGAAGAAGATGACTCAAACAGTTGCTGCAGCCAAAAAAGAAGGATTCAATGCTGTGATCTGCTCGGACATGGCGGTCGTCGAAGCCTGCCGGAAAGCAGAGATGCCGTTTCATATTTCCACACAGGCTTCCGTCAGCAACTACAGTGCGGTAAAGTTTTATGCCGGACTCGGAGCTAAAATGATTGTTCTGGCAAGAGAACTCACTCTTGAACAGGTACGCCACATTACCGGAAAAATAAAAGCTGACGGGCTTGACGTGCGCATTGAATGCTTTGTTCACGGGGCAATGTGCGTTGCTGTTTCGGGACGCTGTTTTATGTCGCAGGAGGTTTTTGGCCGTTCGGCAAACCGCGGCCAATGCGTTCAGCCCTGTCGGCGGCAGTATATCATTACCGATCCGGAGGAAAACGAGGAGCTGGAAATTGGTACCGACTATGTCATGAGTCCCCAGGACCTTTGCGCTATCGAATTTATAGATGCCCTTATTGATGCAGGAATCAGTGGGTTCAAGATTGAAGGGAGAAGCCGCAGCCCTGAATATGTCAATACAGTCACTGCGTCATATCGCAAAGCGATCGACTTCTGTAAAGAGCATCGTAACGACCCGCAGTTCAGGAAAGAGTACAATGCACTGACCAGTACGCTGAAAAAAGAGCTTGCCCTTGTCTATAACCGCGGATTTTCTGAAGGGTTTTATTTCGGCAGACCAATTGAGGCATGGACAAAAGAGTACGGCTCAATGGCAGAGGAAAAGAAAATCTTTATCGGAGATGTAAAGAAATATTACCCGAAAGCAGGGGTGGCAGAAATCGTCATCTGTGCACGGGGTCTCAACAGTGGTGAAAAGCTCTCTATTCTGGGAGCTAAAACGGGATTGGTAACGGTGATGGCTGATTCTTTTTATACAAACGATCTCGCCACCACAGCTGCAGAAAAAGGCGATAGCGTGACCATCAAGTGCTCAAAGGTCAGAAAACATGACAAGGTTTACGTGCTTGAAAAGAGGATTTAAAAATAAATGGCAACCTTAAGTATTGGAGTTGTGTTCTTACAAAAAAGTATTGCTCTTATTTAAGATAAGAGAGCATTAATCCTTGCTGGTCAACTTTATCCCGGAATCAAGAGGAAAGGAGTGCGGCTCGATGATATACAAAGTCATTGCAAAATCTGAGTTCAAACGGTTTACTGACGCCCTGCTCCGGGATAATACCTCTTTCGGGCCCCGGCAGGTTGACACTGACAGCCGGGGAAAAGCTGTATACCAGTTTCTGCCGGTAACGTCATCTGACGATGTTGCTTTTGACTATACCGCAACAGCCTCATCAGCGAAACACTTTTTTCTTCCATTCCGGGAAGAGCTTTCGCGCTTTGTCTTCCAGGATCAGGAGTGGGATCAGCAGATATCCTACGAAGGAAATCCCATTGTTCTTATCGGGCTAAGAGCGTGTGATATCAGCGCACTGAATATTCTGGACGATGTTCTGCTCAAAGGCCACTTCCCTTCTCCTTATTATCTGGCAAAGCGCAAAAACACCTTTGTGATCGGCATGGATCACCTGCCCCTGCCGGACTGTTTCTGCAAGTCCATGAACCATCACACCATTTCGACCGGATTCAACCTCTTCTGTTCTGATATCGGGGAGGATTACTACCTCTCTATCAACTCATCGAAAGCCTTCAATTTTCTAAAAGAGTTCGATACCCGCGATCCAATTGATGACGACAACTGCCGACTTGTTGAACGCCGTAAAATTATTTCAGACAGTTTTCGCTCGGAAGTCGACGTCACTGCGCTCCCAAGCATTCTCGATATTGAGTTTGACTCGCCCGTCTGGGAAAAATGGGGAAACAAATGCCTTAACTGCGGCACCTGCGCCATGGTTTGCCCGACATGTTACTGTTATTCTGTCGAGGAGTCCTTTGATACCAATCTGAAAGGTGCTACCCGGCAGAAAAAACTTTACTCCTGCAACCTAGTTGACTTTGCTGAAGTTGCAGGGGGACACAATTTCCGCCCCAAAAACGGCGACCGGCTCAAATACCGTTATTACCACCAGCACCGGGGATTTGCCGAAAATGCAAACCAGCAGATCTGTGTGGGCTGCAACCGGTGCGGAAGGGCGTGCCTTGCCGGAATAAATCCTAAAGATGTGATCAACGACCTCAGAATGGACAAGGAATCATGCCTGACAAACATTTCGTCATCCCCCGACAGGATATAAACCGGGAAGATTTTACCTCTTCAATTCCTGATTTCAATCGACGTTCTGAGTTCATGAAAACGGAGATGGGGCATAAATGCATCATCACTAGTATCGTACGCCTCACGGAACAGGAAAAGCTTTTCAAGCTCCGCATTATTGACCCTCAGGAACGTGGGATTTTCAGGTTCAAGCCAGGCCAGTTTCTCATGCTTGAACTTCCCGGCTACGGAGATGTACCGATCTCGATTTCAAGCTCGAACAGCAATCATGAGTTTCTTGAGCTCTGTATCCGAAAAGCAGGTCATGTCACCTCCGCCTTATTCACGCTCAGCGAGGGAGCTCACGTCGCCATAAGAGGGCCATTCGGATCGGCATTTCCCATGGATGAAATGGCCGGAAACAATGTGCTTCTTATTGCCGGAGGGCTTGGCTTTGCACCACTGCGCGCCCCACTCTTCTGGATCAGCGAGCATCGGGAGAGGTTTCTCAAGGTTGATGTGCTATACGGTGTAAAAGAGCCATCACAGCTGCTTTTCACCTATCAATTCGACGAATGGGAAAAGATCAATCATATCACTCTTCATACCATTGTTGAGCAAGCTGACGCAGGATGGAAAGGGAAAAACGGAATGATCACTGATCTATTCCAGGATATTTCCATCGACCCTGAGCATACCTATGCAATTGTCTGCGGACCTCCGGTCATGTTCAAGGTGGTCTGCAGCTACCTTGACAACCTCGGCATACCCATGAACCGAATGTTCGTCTCTCTGGAGCGAAGGATGCACTGCGGTATGGGCAAATGCTGCCGCTGCATGGTCGGATCAACCTTTACCTGTGTAGATGGCCCGGTTTTCGATTACTGGTCGGTCATGAATCTCAAGGAAGCCATATAGAACCAGCCATATGAAGCATTGGGGATTTACTTTTGAAAAGCTGAAGATCGCATCTTTCGACTTTACCTGCTGCGAAGGATGCCAGCTGCAGCTCGCAAACAGAGAGTCAACACTTATAGACTTTCTTGAACTGCTTGATATCAGAAATTTCAGGGAGCTCTCCAGCGAACAGTTCGACGATTACGACATCGCCCTTATTGAAGGAAGCATAAGCCGACAGGATGAGGTAGAACGGCTTCAGGCAATACGGCGGCAGGCGAAAACTCTTATTGCTTTCGGCACATGTGCCTGTTTCGGAGGGGTCAACAGCCTGAAAAATAAATTTCCCCTTAATGAATCGGTCGCTGAAGTCTATCCCGGAATGCAGGTAGAGACCATGGCCGTAAGAAAAATCAGTGACCTGGTCAAGGTTGACCTTTCAATTCCAGGATGCCCTGTAAACAAGGAAGAGGTTGAGCGTCTCATGGTAAATCTTGCCACAGGCTCTCAGGTGACACTCCCCAAACACCCTGTATGCTTTGAATGCAAGGCACAGCTCAACACCTGCCTGTTCGAGCTCGGCGAAATCTGTCTCGGGCCGATCACCCGTGGCGGATGCAATGCTGTATGCACAACAGGAAAAACGCCCTGTCTAGGGTGCCGCGGCCCGTCAGAAGAGATCAACATGCCGGCCTTTGTGGAACTGGTCAAGGAAAGAGAACTCAGCCTTGATGATCTGCAGGAAAAGATTGCTTTTTATAATGCATTTGAAGGATTCAGCAACCATGAAGCGTGACTATTGTCTCGATATCCGTCACCTGACAAGGGTGGAAGGCCACGCAAATATTTCGATAACGGTCAAGGAGGGCAAGCTTCTTGATGCACGATGGGCTGTTGTTGAAACTCCAAGGTTTTTTGAAGTGATGGTTAAAGGAATGAGTGCCGAGAGAGTACCTTTTTTAACATCGAGAATCTGCGGAATCTGCTCAATAAGCCACGCCCTTGCCAGTATAAGGGCACTGGAACGGGCAATGAAAATAGAACCTCCTGTTGTTGCAGAAACAACAAGGCTCCTTGCCATGCACGGCGAAACCCTGCAAAGCCATGCACTGCACCTCTTTTTTCTTGTTGCTCCCGATTTTACCGGTGATGGTAGTGTTCTGCCTCTGATTACATCCCACCCCGATCTTGTCAAGGCGGGACTGCGCATCAAGGAACTCGGCAACGAGATCAGCACAGTTTCAGCAGGGCGATGCACCCACCCGGTCAGCCTTGTGGTCGGCGGACTGAGCAAAGCTCCCGAAAAGCAGCAGCTCTTGAAACTTCGGACAATGATTCTGGAAAGCAAGCCTGCACTCGACACAGCATGCTCTTTTTTCCGTACCCTCAAGATTCCGGAGTTCAAACGGGAAACAGAATTTATCTCTCTTTGTAACGGGTCACGCTATCCATCGATTGGCGGGAGTATTATCTCGACTGATGGTGTTAAACGGGATGAAAATGAGTACCTGTTGATGACCAACGAGTACAGCCGTGATTTTTCAACCTCGAAATTCACCAGGCTCAGCCGCGAATCGTCAGTTGCCGGTGCATTGGCTCGATTCAACAACAACTACGATCTGCTGCACCCGAAAGCAAAAGAGGCTGCCGCAAGCTTCGCCTTCCAGCCAGTATGCCACAATCCGTTTATGAACAACATAGCCCAGCTTATTGAGTGTGTTCATATTCTTGAGGATGCAAGGGAGCTGATAGACTCGCTGCTCGACATGGAACTACAGGATATCAAAACCCCATACTCACCGAAAGCCGGTTCAGCAACAGGTGCAGTTGAAGCGCCGCGCGGGATTCTCTATCACCATATGGAAACGAGTGATGAAGGAAAGGTAATTCGTGCTGACTGCGTCATTCCGACAACACAGAATAATGCCAACATAGGGTACGATCTCTCTGCCATTGCTGAACAGGCATTACAGGAAGGGAAAAATGACAGGGAGATAGAAAAGCTCTGTGAAATGGTGGTGCGATCCTACGACCCCTGTATTTCTTGCTCGGTGCATTGAGCGGAAAGGAATCAAAGCAGGAAAGGCAGGAAAGCGGGAAGAACTTTCCTGCCTCTCAACTCAAAGAATCTCGACAAGTTCGATCTCGAAGGTAAGATCCTGACCGGCAAGAGGATGGTTGGCGTCAAGTGTCACGACTGTATCGCTTATATCAACAACCATTACAATAGCCTGCTGGTCGTCGGCAAGCCCAACCTGAAGCTGCTGACCAAGCTCCAGTTCCATATCAGCAGGAAAGCGCTCCCTGTCTACGTCGGTTACCAGCTCTGCGCTATGAGTACCATAGGCCTCTTCGGCAGGAATAACGGAAACCTTGACATCTCCAATAGCCATATCAAGTACAGCAATATCAAATCCCGGTATAACCTGCCCGGCCCCTATGGTAAACTCCAACGGTTTACGGTCAGCCGATGAATCGAATACCGTGCCATCTTCAAGCGTTCCGGTATAATGAACTTTTACTGTATCCCCTTTTTTGGCTTGAGCCATGCTTTCCTCCTTTTTTTCTGATCGAAACTTTTACCTCTAAAAAAACTGATCCCTAAAGATTCCAATAGTAACAGAACCCGAAAACGATCAGAATAAGCAGCGAAGCTATGGAAAAAACAATAAAAAACACAGCTTTTTATGCTTTATCAGATGGTCTCTGCTGTTCCATTTCCATGGTGACTTTCGGCAGCCAGCCTGGATAATTGCGCTGAATGAACTCAATCAGCTGTTCACGCACCAGACAACGCAATTCAAAAAGTTCCGAAGAGTTCACTGCACTGACGAGTGCACGCATCTCTACAGATTTTTCAGTGGTGTTGCTGACATGCATCTTTACAACCCTCTTGTCCCAGAGCGGTGTTGCAGAGACTATCCGTTCAAGCTCATGGCGAAGTATATCGGGCTGAATCGTATAATCCATGTAGAGAAATACCGTACCGAGAAGTTCTGCAGAAGTACGGGTCCAATTCTGAAAAGGACGTTCAATAAACCAGGTAATGGGCACAATCAAACGTCGCTGATCCCAGAGTTGAACGACAACATAGGTCAGGGAAATGTCCTCTATGCGTCCCCATTCCTGTTCAACTACCACCACATCACCGATACTGATGGGCTGTGTGATAGCAATCTGGATTCCAGCTATAAGGGTTGTAAGGCTTTTTTGAGCGGCAAAACCAAGGATCACTCCTGCAATACCTGCAGAGGCCAGAATACTCAACCCGACTTGCCGAACCGTATCAAAGGTCATCAGAACACCCGATACAGCAATAAGCACAAGAATCACATTCAGTATCTTGCGGGCAAGACTGACATGCGTGGCAATTTTTCTTGCAGACTCATTTTCTTTGACTTTAGTCGAATAGTGCTGGAGAATAACCTGCTCAAACAACCGGAACAGCCGCATAATGAACCATACAAACCCGATAATGGAACCGATGAGGAGTGTATGTTTAAAAAACTCCTTTGCATCAGGAGTGAGCGCTATATAATGAAGCAGAAGGGGTAGAGCAATGAGGGAAACAAGTATTCTGAATGGCCAGACCATCAGCTCATAGGATACACGGGTATCCTTGATCCTTGAGCGGATAACCTTTATGACTATCTTGAACAGCGAATTTGCCACCAGATAAAAAACAATGGTGGACAAAATAATTGCCACGGGTATCAGGTAAGGGCCCTGAAGGAGATTCCATAATCTCATGATCGTATCCATAAGCATACCGCAATAAGCTGACCCCGGACAGAATTGGCCGGGTTTAGTGATATACTATCCTTTCAGGCGATCAAATTCACTGCGGGAGCGACTCACACAATCCTCAATAGCCATACCTCCGAAGTAATTGCCGGTCAAGAGCAGATTCTTTTCCTTCTTCAACAAAGCATTGGTTTTTTCAAGCCACTCATGATGACCCATTCTCAGCGATGGAACGGTATTGATTTTTAAAACCGTATGCTCTATTTTCGACAAGCTGACTCCCAGAACCTCCGTAATACGGTTTCGTTTAGCCTTGTCATCAAGACCGGGTTTGAAATGGAACACAAAACCACGATAGTTGTCGTCGGGAACAGTATCACGCGACACCACTGAAAAAAACAGATCATCAGGAGAAATAAGCGCAGCAACCGGTTTCAAGGAAATATTCTCCTTACGGACAATGACTCCAAGAGAATCAACGTCGGCTGCCTTAAGTTTCCCGAAATGGCTTGCTATTTCAGGATGGGTATCCTTTAACAGATTTGATGAGACTGTAGATGGAGTTGCCAAAACAAGGGTTTTAGCGGAATACTCACCGCCGTCTGCAGTTCTTATCTCATACAGGCCATCCACATACCGCACTGAACTCACATTCTGATTGGTGAAAACGTTCAGGCCGCTCCTGGCGGAAATCGCCTTTGCAACGCTTTGCAAGCCCTCTTTGAAGGTATAGTTCTTCAGCACATCCTTTCTTTTTTCCCTGCTTTTAAACATCATTTCAGCAGGAAAATCATCTGTCTTCTGTGAAGGGACTGCATTGAAAAAATGACTGAGAACATTACTATAGTTGCGCTGGCCTACAATTTTCGAGTAGTAGGACTTCACACTTTCGCCCTCTTTCTTCAACTTGAAGAGGTTGGGGATAGAAACAAGCAGTTCAAGAATATTGAGTGAGGAAACAATGGATTTGATTTTTCCATTCATAAACAGGGAAAAAGGCACCTTGGCGCGAGGAATGATAGTATCTGTAATGCCGCACGCTTCAACAATATCAAGAAGGTTCTGATACGAACTGTAGCAGGTGTGAGCCCCCATTTCCAGCCAGAATTTTTTACCGTTTGCACTGTAGTGAGGAGATGCAAAGGAGCCGCCGATAGTATCGTTTTTTTCAAGAATCGTGGTTTTCATGCCGGCCTGCACACAATAAAAAGCAAGACTGAGGCCGCTAATACCACCCCCGACAACAACAACATCGTTTTGCATCATAACAGGAAAAGGATTTTCAGTACTACGTTCAAAAAAACAAGTTGCCTCAGTACAGAAAAAAAACCTTTTCCACCAGGCAACATCAAAAACTTCTGGTGCAATTTAGTGAAATCAGGCAAGAAGTCAGCAACAAATCAAGAGGATTCAGGGAGATAACCTTCAGGAGTTTGTATGCCCTCCGTAGGTTGGGGTGATTCCTGAACCCCAACAAAACTAAATTTTCCAACTTAATCCCCTTGTCCGCTTCAATAATTATTTTTGTGCAGCTTTTTCATCTTCCAGATAGTTCTGCGAATAGCGCACATAGTTTTCAGGTGATTCCTCAATATTGCGACGTTCATCCTCAGTAATCGGCCTCATGACCTTTGCAGGAACCCCGGCAACCAACATCCCTGAAGGAACCGTAAAACCCTGCCTTACGAGTGACCCTGCCGCAACAATCGAATAGGGCTCAACAACACAGTCGTCAAGCAGTACCGCGCCCATACCGATCAACACATAATCCTTCACCGTACAGGCATGCAGCACAGCACCATGACCAATGGTCACACAGTTCCCAATATTCAGCGGACCAGTATCGTGCGTAACATGCAAAGTCGCATTATCCTGCACACTGGTTTTCTCCCCGATACGGATAGGACAAACATCACCCCGAACAACCGCATTGAACCAGATACTAGAGTAGGCG
Organism: Chlorobium sp.; assembly: GCA_005843825.1. Lineage (GTDB taxonomy): Bacteria > Bacteroidota > Chlorobiia > Chlorobiales > Chlorobiaceae > Chlorobium. The sequence goes on along the minus strand of SZXX01000009.1, from coordinate 32,913 downwards.
CCAATATGCACATCACCTATAACAAAAGTACCGTCAGTCATAAAAACCGTTTCATGCAACTGAGGCCAAACCCCCTTATAAGGCATCACTTTTCCCATACTCTTATAAACTTTAAAAAATTGATTAATACTTATTCTATTATAAGATATACCGTCAAAATATCAGCATTTAATGCAAATTAGCAACAATGATTTAATGAGATCTCGGCAGGTGAAACTCAATATTTCATATTCATTGAACACTTTTAATAGGTGGGTAAGGGCGACTATATTCGGCTCATACCGCCAACCTCAGTAATTAATACAACTTGTGCATATGAAGTTATTTTATTGATCGTAATGAAATGCGATTATTTCTAAAAACACTTTTCGTTGTATATCCTGCTCTAAATGAAATATATAGCTTAGTGATGTTTCTCCTCTATTTCCTATTTCCTTTTCAAAACATAAATGCGACTTTATATCAGCCTTAATGACATTGACAACATTACTAAAATCTTTGTTTTTGACAAAAATTATCAGAGCTACCTTAGAATCACGCCATGTCAAATATCCTAAAAGCTGTGAGATTGCTTTAAGAAATTCAGAACTTCCATGCCAAAATTTGCACTCAGCTACAAATAAATTACTAGCATCAGGTGAATATTTTAATATAATATCTGTTTTACCATTCCTATTAAAAGTCTCACCAGTTGCAGTTGTCCCTTCATAACGAGTTTCTAAAACAAAAAGGAACTGATCCCTTAGACCTTCTTCATCTTTATTTTGATATAATGAAGGCTTTTTCTCCATACTTTTTCCTGACTCGTATATGACTTTGAGTATATTATCATACATATCTTTACTCATCATTGGATCAGATGAAAACTCTTTATTAGCAGACACAATAGGTTGAGGAATATCTTTTTTTATAATTGTAGGTGACACAAAAACTGACGCTGTATCTGCATTAACTTTTACATTTATTGCCTCAAAGAAATTATTTTCCTTAATATATTTATTCTTTTTTTTATCGAATAGTAATTTGATTAAGTCTTTCAATCTATTATTCCATTGATCAGACACTTCGTTCGCTCTTTCATAGTTTGAAAATGCTGCTTTAAAAGAATTCTCTTTTTGAATTCTGAATTCGTCAGGATCAGTTTTGTCGACAAAAAAAGAAAAGGATACTTTTTTCTCCTTATCATTAATGAAAAGCAAAGTATGAACCATTGTATATCGACTAGGCCTAACTCTAAATATATCTGCAGAACCTAAAAAAACATAGGTAACTGTAAATTTATATACATCTATTTGATACTTATTATCATATCCTCTCCATCCTTCCCTCCATTCCTTTTGAACAGATGGGGGTGCTATATATTCACTATTAAAATCTATGATTAGTGGATCAAGCTTATGCTTATCATACAAATAATTCTTATATTCATCCTCATCAACGCCTATAATATACTCTTTACGCTTTGCGTCTATTTCATCGCTGAGTTTTTTAGTTAATTGCTGGATATAGCTATCGCCATCAATTTCACTAAATGATTCAATCCGTACCTCACCACTATTAATCATTAAAGTAAAAGTTTAATATCAAAAATAATTCGCTTTAAAATTATTTTCCCTATTTCAGCAAACACAAATAAGATTCATTTAATTTTTCATCAAAATCACCTTACCTAGTCGGCATAAGCTCCATATTTAGTTTATTGTTTGCAAATAAATAAATTCATTTAAATATGAATGTCCGTAAATTTTGAGGTTACGATCCGTCACTGCTTGATTATTCCTGTTGCTTATCCGGTTGGTCTACAAAAAAAGTTTTGTTTAAGCAATCACTTTCTTCACTCTTCTTCCATTTTGGCAGCTGGAAGTTCCATCGGGGTTTTCTCAGTATAGATTCTCCATCCTTTATTTGTTGGCAGCAACTGATACGTTGAATGCTCCAATCTGTTTGCATTAAACACTCAACTATAAGTCGTTCCGTAAATTCATGTTGTTTTTCATGACTCCTCAGTGTCTGGCATTATTTTGTTACGGAATCAATTGCTGTGAAGCGCTTGTGCCCATCTGTAGTGCTTAATTCCCTGTATTCAGCATACAGCGAAGGTCTTATTTATTTTTTCATCCGATCTCTGGCTCCCTTTTTCTGTCATAAAGGCACCTCAATTTATTGCTGAGATAAGAGATGGAAAGCAAACTTTACCTGCAGGCTGAAAAGAACTATCCTCTCAAGACAGCTTTAGTTTTGTTGGAGTTCAGGAATCACCCCAACCTACAAAACACTTAACGCTGCAGCCCTACCATAGGGATGCCAATCATCTACCCTTTCACCTGACACCAGTTGCCTGAACAAGGTGCATATTCCGTCCAACATAGGTGCTCTTGCATGTTTCTCGGCAATCTGACTGTTCTGGTAACATTACATGATTATGCAACGCATTGGTTTTTCAACCGGGTCATTTGTTTGTTTCTACTCTTTCAATCAGCCTTTCGCATGCGGCAAGTGCTGTGGTGTAAGAAATGAGTTCATTGTCGGGGGCGAAGGTCATTTCCTGAACAAATGATTGATAGGCCTCTTCCCATTGTGGGGTTTTCAGCTCGTTCATAACCTTCTGAAGGCGTTGTTCGGGGAGAACATCGGTGCGATGATGATCGAAGGTTATTGCCTGCTCAACTAGACTTGCAAACTCTGGTGGTGAAGTGATTAGAGGTTCCAGTGCCGCGAGGTCGTGTACGTGACGGATAAGTGTTTTATCCTGACGTTCGTCTTTATCAAACAGTCGCCATGCAAGAGCGCTTAATTTGTCGGCTGCAATCTCAACAGGATTGACATAGGGCATTGCAGCAATTTCGGCAGGAAGTCGTTTTACTGCAGCAAAGAGTGATTGTACCGGCTTTACAACAACAGGCAGTTGTGTGGAAACAAAACGAACCTCTATTCGGATATGTGTTCTTAAGCGCGAGTGTTTGGTGAAGGTGGCACCATAGTCTACCTCCAGTGAAAAGAATCTGCTCTCATCATATACTTTTGGGTCTGAAACAAGAACCAACCCTTCGGCAACAATGGCGGCTATTATTTTTTTACGGGTTTCGCGATAATACTTATGACCAGATGGCTGAATGGTGGCTTTAAAGTCTATGTCTTCCGAAAAGCGCTTAATAATACCTGCCTTTGCCAATGAGGTACCCCCGCCAAATACTAACTGCATATCATGCGTTTGGATATCATTAAGCACTCGGAGCACCTGTACTACATACCAATCTTTTTCGACATAAGCTTCGTCTGCGTTAACAAGGATACCGGCAACTTTTTGTATCGCTGATTTTGTTGGGGGGATTTGGTTCATGGGGTCCGCTCAAATCGCAGTGTATAGCCTTTAAACCCGATAGAGCGGCGAACCCGTTTGCGGACACCTATAACCCGGCCGGTGGGTACCTGGGTGCTTCTGCCTTCATTGTAGCGGCGCTCCATGCTTGTTGGTGCAGTCGGGATATCGAGTCGCTTCAGGGCTTCTTCAGCGAGACTATTCAGACTTTTGGGGAGTGTGGGGCGGTTATCGAGCGGCGAGACAACAGCACGGACATAAATCCCCTGACCTATTTTGATAAGAGCACCCTCTTTTACGAGAATCAGCAAACAACGTCCTACCTGGTCATAATCGCCAATATCCTTAAAATCTGAACGCAAAATGACATCCCCACGCTTACGCATGATGCGCATTTTTATTCTTGTAAGCAGCGTGTTTTTATTCTTTTTCATAGTGTCAATATACGACAATTTGCTATAAAAAAAGATGCTCGCTTTTCTATCCACAGAGTGCAATCGGCACCTTGCGCAAAAGAAAGGGGGGGGGGACTTGCAACAATAAAATGGACACTTGAAGAAGCCATAGAGGTACACATAAAAACAACTACTGTATCTGAATCAACATTGTATGGATCAACCATCATATCTAATGCTGAAGACAGTGAATACTTTTTTTTAAACTAAACTCTGAAGCCCTGCCATCGAGCTACCAAGCATCTACACCTTCACCTGACACCAGTTGCCTGAACAAGGCAAGGCAAAAACATCATGGCCTCGGGGAGTATCCATTTGCAACTCCTTATACAAAAAAGCCTTTCAGAGGTATCTTTTATGCTTAGGATACCGCCCAAAACAAAAGCAAGGTTCAGCTGCTTGCTGCCAAGGCGGGAGAAGGAAAACTTGAACCTTAATGAAAATAGCCCTGCAGCAATGTGGGGCTTTTTTTTTACTGCCTGAACATTCTATGAAAGCGATGTCTACAAAATACTTGCCCATGGATCACTGATATCTTTAATCCTGGTAACCCTGCCAGCTTTAGCATCGGCTCTTCCCTTTTCAATAGCCTCAATTACCTTGGGGTCGGAGAAATACTTATCAGTATCACTTATATTTTTTGCTGGTACGATCTCATAAGTCTCTGTATTGCCACACTGGACAATAACACGCTCCGTATTGGCCAAGTTCAGGTATTTCCTGAGGTTCTTGCGTAACTCTGTCGTGCTTATTGCTATCATGATTATCTCTCCTTCCTTCTGTGTTACCGTATATTGTACAAAGTATAAGCATTTTTCAGCTCATACAATCCATCCTCATTGATACCTGACCTGAGCGATCAGACATAAAAAAGCCCTCAACTTAGGTCTGATTTTATTTTTAACCATGTAATTCCGGGGGTTTCTTCTACGGAGATGTATCCGTTTTGAAGACGATATGTGAGCTGGCTATGGTGTTGAGGACTGGAAAGGACATTGGGATTAAAAATCGCATACGACACGCCCCCTTCATGCCTTACCGCCATATTGAGCAGACCGGGATGACCTTCGCGATGGATCCTTGCTCCGACTGCATGAGTGAAGCTATAATCGGTTTTATGCGAAAGACCGGGATAGCGGTGAGCGACCTCGCGAAAATCCAGCAGTGCCGCATCGCATGCCACATTGTAGAGCTTGCGCTCGATAACGACGGACTCTTCCTTGTCGAAGCCTGCATCGCGAAGGAATCCCGCACTCCAGTGGTATGCGGATTCATAGACAGTCGTCTCTACCGTATCGCTACCATACCAGACACCGAATGAACCATCAGAAAAACGGCTCTCCTGCCAGTTTTTGAATGGCCAGGTTATAGCATTGAACCATAGAGCATCTTCAAATGGACGGTTGATTTCCGGAAAGTTTGATTGATACGGTTGCGGTTTCGAATGGAATTCAACCTGTTGCGCCATGAGGCGCTCCTCAGGATTATCAGTCAAATCGTCGAATAGATCAACACTCTCTCTCAACGAAACGATGTTACGGAACAGGCCCTGATGAATATCAGCTATAGCGAGATGTGAAAATAACTGGTCCATACCAGTCAAACTCCTTTCGCATGATCCAGATAGGAGCGCACCAGCAAAAGACCTGCGAACCCCCACTCTTTGATCACTTCCACAGGAGTAAGATTATCAAAAGCTTTGTTCCGGGTCGAAATCCAGCGATAAGCGAGTTCCCGGTTTTTTGGAAACAGCAAGCGAAGATTCTTATGGATAGCCAGCAAATGACCGACTCGGTCATACTGATCACGACTGGCTCCTATCGGTTCACCCTTGCGGTAACGAGATAACGCCGCCCGGTTAGTTGAGGCAAGCCCTAAAAGCAGTGCCTGATCCTCTGTAGTCAGGTTCCAGTGGTCGAACAACGTTAAAACCATTTTGGCTAAAGCGCCTCGATCGTTAGATGCGAGCACCTGAGGCTCAAGCATTGCACCCATTCCCCCCCCTGCATTTGATTTACTGATATTTCTTAAGAATATAGCGACCTGTTACTATTAAAACAAAAAATGTTTCAATAAAAACAAACACCGAAAATCCTCCGACGCAGAATAGAATCCAGGGAAAAACATAGCAATGGGCAGGAACATAAAAATATTTTTTTATAATGGCGGGATTACTTAAATTCAATCAAGAATGTAATCAACCCTTAATCAAGTGGCCATGAGCAATATATCTGGAGTTTTTACCGGCGGGGCTGAAGCCTACGGAAGATTGTTGGAAGTGTTCATTGATGGACATTGGTGGGTTGTAGGTGATGCTTTGGAGAACGTTGGGAAAACAACCAAACGTTTACTTGTTAATGCCTATCCTTTCATTAACGGAGGATCGGGATCATCAGGATTGAGAGGTTCTTCACCTGAAGTGTCCGGTTATGCCAAACCATGCAAAGACATTGAGAAACGATTCAACGATTAAGTTGAGATAATCGATTCATCTTCCTTTTAAAAACGAGGCTTTCCGCCTCGTTTTTTTATTCCCCGTTATTACTCCACACCACACCCCTTTTGCCCTTTCTTTTGCCATGCAATGTTTTCTATAAATTGTACATTGTAGCATTGGTCAACTGTCTGCAACAAGAGACATAGCGCCACCAAACATTACCATTTTTTGCATCGGCATGAAAGCTACCCTCAGCTGCAGTAAACTGAAAAAAATCTACAACAAACGGGAAGTTGTAAAAAGCTCATCCATAGAGGTCAAGCAGGGTGAAATTGTAGGGCTTCTCGGACCGAACGGCGCTGGCAAGACCACGACGTTCTATATGATCGTCGGCCTTGTACGTCCTAACGGTGGTGATGTGTTTCTTGATTCGACCAATATCACCCGCTTTCCAATGTACAAACGGGCAAGGCTTGGTATTGGGTATCTCCCCCAGGAAGCCTCCGTTTTCCGCAACTTGACGGTGGAGGAGAACATTTTGAGTGTACTTGAATTCACCTCCCTTTCAAAAGCGGAAAGGAAGGAAAAAACCGATATGATGCTTGAAGATCTCAATATTGCAGGGATTCGCAAAAGCATGGGATATGCACTCTCTGGTGGTGAACGGCGGCGTACGGAAATAGCAAGAGCCTTATCGCTTAACCCTAAATTCATCCTGCTTGACGAACCTTTTGCCGGAGTTGACCCTATAGCGGTCGAAGATATCCAGCAGATTGTCGAAGGACTTGCCAAACGCGACATCGGGGTGCTCATAACCGACCACAACGTGCATGAAACCCTCTCCATTACCAACCACGCCTACCTGCTTTTCGATGGCAGCATCTTTATGCATGGTACTCCGGAAGAAATAGCCTCCAACCCGGAGGTACGAAAAATGTATCTTGGCGAAAAATTTACTCTTGACAGATATTAGGCTGCGCTTATATATTCTATGTATGCAACTTTCTATCATCCTTTCAGTGTTTTATATATACAAGTGAAGCTTACCCTTCTGGTTTGCGATTTCCTTTATAAGACAACATCAAACTGAACTGCCGGAGTTAATGCTGCAATGAATATCCTTCTGATCTACCCGGAATTCCCTGACACCTTCTGGAGCTTCAAGCACGCCCTTAAGTTTGTAAACAAGAAAGCATCTCTGCCGCCGCTTGGCCTGTTAACTGTAGCTTCGATGCTGCCTGAAAGCTGGGAGCGGAAACTGGTTGATCTTAATGTATCGACCCTTACGGCAAAAGACATTGCCTGGGCTGACATGGCATTCATCAGCGCCATGGCTGTACAGCAGGAATCTGCAAGAAAGATCATTGAGCTCTGCAACAATTCTTGCCTGAAGGTGGTAGCGGGCGGACCTCTTTTTACTTCGGAACCGGAAGCCTTTCCGACCGTCGATCATTTTGTGCTGAACGAAGCTGAGCTTACGCTTGAGCCTTTTCTTGAAGATTTGAAGAACGGAACACCTAAAAAAATCTACACCTCTGAACTCTTTCCGGATATTACCCGTACTCCTACTCCGCAGTGGCATCTGCTCGACATAAAGAAGTATGTCGCCATGGCGGTACAGTTTTCGAGGGGGTGCCCTTACCGTTGCGATTTTTGCAATGTCACAGCCCTTTTCGGCCATAAAATCCGTACAAAAACAAGCGCTCAGATTATTGAAGAGCTTGACGGAATTAAACGACTGGGATGGCGTGACAGCATCTTTTTTGTGGACGATAACTTTATTGCCCACAAAAGTTACCTGAAAAAAGATTTGCTGCCCCGTTTGATCGAATGGCAAAAAAACAGCAAATCAAGCACTAAATTTTTTACCGAATGTTCGATCAACCTGGCTGATGATCCAGAACTGATGTCGCTGATGGTACAAGCCGGGTTTATGCAGGTCTTTATCGGCATTGAAACTCCTGATGATACCGCACTCGAAGCTTGTGGAAAAGAGCATAATATTTCTAGAGACATGCTCGGGAATATCAAAAAAATCCAGCAGGCAGGCATGGAGGTCCAGGGTGGCTTTATTGTCGGTTTTGACAGCGATACCCCGTCAATTTTTCAAAAGCAGGTTGAATTTATCCAGAAAAGCGGAATCGTAACCGCCATGGTCGGCATTCTTCAGGCTCTGCCCGGTACCAGGCTTTACGAGCGGATGCAAAAAGAGGGTCGGCTACTGCACAATTCAAGCGGAGATAATGCCGACAGCAATACCAACATTATTCCTAAAATGGATCTGGAGATTCTGCGTAAGGGGTATACCGACATGATGACGCAGCTCTACGCTCCTAAACAGTACTATACAAGAATCCGGATCCTGCTTCGTGAGTACCGGACACCTGCCCTCAATGGCAGCTTCCGCTTCAGCAACATCCTTGCGTTTGCCCGTTCAACAGTGCTGCTCGGCGTTGTAGGGCGCGAACGTTTTCAGTACTGGAAGATGCTGATATGGACATTTTTCAACCGCCACAAGGCACTGCCGCATGCCATAACACTTGCCATCTATGGCCACCATTTCCGCAAGGTCTGCAGGCTGCATCTTAAAGAGGCAAGAAAAACTGCGGTGTAACTTCTTTGATTTCAACCGTTGGGACGATGTTTATTACAAATGTTCAATTTCGACATCGCCCCACTTTGCACGGAAATATTCGGCGACAAGACGGCGATGGCAATGTGCAGGTGACACCTCACTACAGAGGAGACACCCGCCATCAATGACATTCTTATCGACGTTATTCTGAATGTGTCGAGAAGTCATTAATGACAGGAACTCTCTTTCGTATGTAGCCCAGTCGCCTCCATTCTTCTTGTATTGATCAAGAAGCTCTTTAGTAGGCGACAATTCAGGCAGGTGCACATAGTCAATATTATTAATGACCTGGAGGAAATACTGCAAGTCCTTCATTTTTGTAAATCCGGCCAATTGAGAACTGTTATTCATCCGAATATCAATAAGCCGAACGAGATCAGGCTGCCGCAAGCGGTTGAAAAATTGCTCAGCAGTTGTCTTGGTAAAGCCGATAGTAAAAATCTTCATTGTACCGAGAACGTTTCTTCCTTGGACATCGCATCGTCCTGATATGCAACACGTTCTCCCTGCAATACATATGCCTCTGCAACAAAATCCTTTCTGGAATTAAACATATCGCCTTCCGGTAATTTACATAGCGCAAGAAGACGAGACTCCAGGTCTTCATGGCTTTCCAATGAGCTGTCGGCTAAAATATGACTTACCTGGACGCCCCTCTCGAAAAGCTGTCGAGATACCAAAAGCGCTCTATGACATTCGAGAGGGTCTTTTTCAGCACACATCAGTGCAATGCGGTATCGCTTCATCCCTTCAATGACGCGATCTATGCCTTCCAGAAACAGAGGTTCTTTAGCCAGTAGCGTATACTGAACTCTGCCATGCTTATAGCAGGCTGAATTGTCACTCCGAGCTCCCAACTCTTTTCCGAGATAGATATACGCTATGCCAGCGGCCTCCAATGCATTTTTCAAAGCTTCACGTGAGTAGTGCGGTGCATATCGGCTATAGGGGCGAGACCGAACATCACAGAGGGCTGTGATATTATGCTGGCGCAACAACGCGATAAACGCAGCGATGTCATGATTGGAATGACCTATAGTATAAATTTCGTTCATCTCGATAGCACCAGCTTAATGAGCATGCTGACATCAATCAGCGGTAACTCCTGATTTCATGATGGTAATCAGGGAATGTATATAGTCCATTAACCTGCATCCAATACCCATTTATTTTGCCATTGTCCCAAGGTCGGCTCAAACCTAAACGCAGGTAGACTTCAGATTGTGAACAAATAAATTCGTTCAAGGTATCCAGTCCGTTAGTCAGATGGATACTCTCAGCGAAACCATGAAATCCAAGGTCAGTGATTGGTATATATTTGAAAACACGACCCGAATTATCAGTAAAATTTAACTTTATTTTCTTTTGATTGTATGTCCCTTCGACAATTTCTATTTTATCTGGCTGTATTTTTATTGTGATTATTGACTTCCCTATTGCATGACTTATTGGAATGTGCTTTTGATTGTCTGCCAATGCAATCTGAAATCCATTTTCTACTGAATCACATAATCCTGCATGTAACGCAAGCTTAAACTCTGAAGAAGTACAGGGCCCCATACAGGATAGATTTTTGTAAGACATATCTTCCTGATGTGGAGCTGTAAGATTTTGAACTGGAGTAAATTCTCCCGTCAGGATAGCACCAGGAACAATGTTTTCGCTTTTACAAAATACTGCATTCAGGTATGGCATGGGTCGAATGCATTGGCCGTTTGTCAAATCAATTCCTGCAGTGCAAACAATCTTCGGATTAGAGAACCGGGTAAAGTCGGTAATAATAATTTTTTGCATACCAATAGAATTCTTAGAGTGGATAAATATTTACTTCATTATCACACTAAGAATACAAAAATAATCAGCCATATCGCAAGAACTTTCTTAACTATTCTTTTAAATACCATGTACCTTAAAAGATCGATCATTTGCTGTCATCACTTTCGGCAATCGGTTTGATGAACCTGGTATGTTGTTTATCTTTTTTACAAAACGAACCCATTGCTTGGCAACCCCGGAGATTTCATGATAGCTGAACACCTGCTTTTTCAATCTGACGGCGGATTTATCCGCATACCCATCTGGGGACACATTCCCCTGAGCGGACCATTGAAAAAGATTTTGTCCCATCCCTCGTTTCTCCGCCTTAAGGGAATACGGCAGCTCTCCTTCTCGCAGCAGGTTTACCCTGGTGCTACTCATACGCGGTTTGAGCACTCGATTGGTGTTTATCATCTGATGAAGCTGATTCTTCAGCGCATGCTGACCAGCCCCCTGGCACTCAACCTGCAGGATGAAAGCTTTACATTCACCGACCAAAACTGCCGGTTACTGCTATCGGCCTGCCTGCTGCACGACATCGGGCACTTTCCCCATGCCCATATCATTGAGGAACAGATTCCCCTGGACGGGACTGAACCGGTCTTTTCACATCATGAAGAGCTTTGCTCGCGCTTTATTTATGAGAAAAATCAAGGGGTCCCGACAATAGCTGAAATATTGCAGGAGGATTGGAAGGTATCGCCTGAATCGGTCATTAAGCTGATTACGGGCAGTTCGGAAACCCGGTTCGGAAAACTTATCAGCGGGACACTTGACCCGGATAAAATGGACTATCTGATGCGCGACGCACACCACTGCAACATTCCTTATGGAAGCATCGATATTGAACGGCTGATTGAGTCATTTGTGCCCGATCCGCAACGTGAACGCTTTGCCATAACTGAAAAGGGGATTGCGCCGCTTGAAAGCCTGCTTTTTGCAAAATACATGATGATGCGCAACGTCTACTGGCATCATACCAGCAGGGCTCTATCGGCTATGCTTCGCAGGCTTCTGCAGGATATTGCCAGCGAAGGGCTTCTGTCACCTGAGGCCATGCGTGAACTTTTTTACGGCAACGCCGATGACAGGGTGCTCCATGAACTGAAAAACCTTATACCGGAAAAAAGCCATCCCCTTGGAGCGCTCCTTGAGGACATCCTTATGCGCAGGGTGTACAAGAGGGCAATAACCGTGCAACCCTACCTCGATGATTCTGCTCAGGCTGATGAGCGCTGGTTCATCTATAATGCTGACAGCAAGATGCGCCGCGCGATGGAACTTGAAATTTGCGACCTCCTCAATAAGCGATACCATCTCGGGCTGCATGGTCACGAGGTACTGATTGACCCGCCCTCGAAAAAAGATATTTTTGATTATGCAGATTTAAAAGAGCTCAGGGTCTATCCTACCCGCTCCGAACACATCCACTACAACCTGCAGCTTGAGTCGGAATACATCCGGTTTGATGACCTGAACGAGTCGGTATTCAGATCAGACTTTATTCTCGCCTTTGAACGCTACACCAAGAAATTCAGACTTCTCTGCCGCCCGGATCTGGTAGAGCGCATTGTTGAATGCCGCGAAGAGATTATGAGTATGTTAAAGCAGTAAAATCTTTATATTACTTGAAAACAAAAACCTCATCGTACTATGGAACAACAGGATAAATACTACAAGGGGCTTTTTTTCGGTGCAGTGCTTGGTGCCGCTGTCGGAACAATCATGGGACTGCTTTTCGCTCCGTATAAAGGAACTGAAACCCAGCAGATTATTTCAGGCAAGGTCAAACTTGCGCTTGACAAGGCAACCGAACTCTACGAAAGCAATGAGAACGATGGCGTGTACAACAATGATGCAAAAAAACGCTCTCAGGACATCATCGACACTGCCCGTGACGAAGCCAAGAAAATTCTCAACGAAGCAAACAGCATTATCAAGGAAATAAAGGGATATCCAAAAGCCCAGGAAAACTGATGTATGCTGACTTTCATCAGCGCTAACTCGTCAAAAAGCAGCACGGCAAAACATGCCGTACTGCTTTTGCACGCTTTTCCTCTCTCTGCAGCCATGTGGCAGCCCCAGACTGAAGCCCTTGGCAAAGCAGGCTATACGGTTATAGCACCTAACGCCTATGGCATTGAAGGCTCGGAGGAAAAAGAGAGCTGGAGCTTTACCGACTATGCCCATGAGCTTTCTAACCTTCTTGATTCACTCAAGATTGAGAAAGCAACGGTTGTCGGGCTTTCAATGGGCGGCTATCAGGCATTTGAATTCTACAGGCTTTACCCTGAGAAAACTGCATCTCTGGTGCTCTGTGACACCCGTGCGGAAGCTGATGCCCCCGAGGCCAGAACTACACGAGAGGAATTTATACAAGCGGTTGATACTGCAGGAGCTGAAGAGGCAATACGGCGCATGATACCGAATTATTTTGCCGCCGCAACCTACATCAAAAAGCCGGAACTGGTTACGAACGTAAAGGAGATCATCAGAAAGCAGCCCGCAAAGGTCATTACAGCAGCAATGCGGGCAATCATGATGCGCTCTGATGCTAGCGCGCTCCTTTCAACCATCCACTGCCCTGTACTGGTGCTTGCAGGGGATGCTGACAAAGCGACCCCTCCTGAAACAAATAAAAGCATAAGCTCCCGGATTCCGGGCGCACAGTTCCGGCTGCTTGCTGATGCCGGGCATATTTCGAATATGGAACAACCGGAGGAGTTCAACCGCGCACTCCTGGACCACATCGAAAAAGTCCGGATACAGTAACGTTCAGACCAGCATCTATCGGACTTCCAAGCCGTCAATCATTTCAAAGAAATTCGGAAACGAAACTCCCACCACATTGATATCTGTAATGTCAAGATCAGTACCTGTAGCCTTGGCTGCAATGGCAAAGCTCATGGCAATCCGGTGATCATCAAAGCTGTCAATAACAATCGATCCTGAAGGTGTTGCAGTGCGCCCTTTTACAATAAAGCCGTCAGGGTACTGCTCGCAATCGAAACCAAGACGCTCGAGATTAACGACAAGAGCATCGATCCGGTCGCTCTCTTTGGTTCTCAGTTCGGCGGCGTTATGGAGTTCAAACCGGCCGGTTGCAAAGACTGAAAGCACGGCAAGCATGGGAATTTCATCAATGATAAAGGCAACCAGCTGCGGATCACTGATCACGAGAGGCGAAAGATCCCGGTTGTTGCGAACTAGAATGTCGCCAATGGATTCACCACCGATCACTCGCTCGTTTTCAATTGAAATACCGGCACCGGCTTCCAAAAGTATATCAAGGTATGCAGCCCTGGTAGGATTGAGGCAGACATCCCTGATGATGATTTCTGAACCGCAGGCAAGCAACCCGAGCGCAACAATAAAACATGCGGCAGAAGGGTCGGCAGGAATAAAGAAGGGTTTTGCTGCTATACGTTTTCTGCCAGGCACCACAATAACCCGTTCGTTCTCATTCACCAGCGTCTGCAGACCGAGCATCACTTCGGTATGGTCGCGCGAACGCACTGTTTCGATAATCCTTGTTTCACCGTCGGCATGAAGAGCTGCAAAAGCTACAAGCGACTTCACCTGAGCTGAGGGCACAGGAAGGCGGTATTCAATCGGCTTAAGCTCTTTTGTCCCTTTTATCCTGACCGGTGCAGTGCCTGATGCTGAAAGCTCAATATCCGCGCCCATAAGCCTCAACGGGTCAGCAACCCTTTTCATTGGACGCTTCATCAGCGAACTATCGCCTATCAGCTCACTTGCAAAGGGCTGTGCTGCGAGAATACCGGAAAACATCCGCATGGTACTGCCTGAATTGTTGCACATCAGCGGAGCAGAGGGAGGCTGAAAACTCCACAATCCTTTTGATTCTATGACCACTTTGCGAATACGACGGCCGTACGCACCCTCCTCCTCAAACTGCCTGACGGAAATACCTGCATCCTTCAACACGCTGAGGGTTGACTGATTATCAAATCCTCCGGAAAAGTTGGTGATCTCCGTTGTCCCTTCTGACAAGGCAGCTATAAGTGCCGCACGGTGGGAGATCGACTTGTCTGGCGGCAATGCTGTGACTTCACCTTTGAACACTCTCATGAGCCAATAGAATAGTGGTGTTTACAAAAAAAAAGCAACTCCCGTTAAGGAGCTGCTTTGCATAACTGCTGCGATCAGTAGATCATGAATTGCGTTCTTCATTTGCCCGCTGGGCTCTGCGCCTGCTTCTCGAGCGTTTCAAACGGCCATCAATCGATGGTTTAACGAAGTATGCGTTTGCACGAAACTCCTTTAAAACACCTGCACGCTCATACTTTTTCTTGAAGCGTTTCAGCATTTTATCAATCGATTCATTATCATTTATCTGCACACTAACCAATGTAATTCACCCCCTTTTAAAAGATCAACGTTTAAGTTTTAGTTTAATAATATCAGTAATGCTCTCTGAATTTTTTTCTTTTGAAGAAACCAGCTGCACATTTTCAAGAAGCTGCTTTCTGCCGCTTTTTGCAAATTCGACAATAATCACGAAAGCTCCACTGCCTGTGGCCTGCTTCTCCCTGATAACTCCAACTTCGCCAAGCGCCTTATGAAAAAGCGCGTCACCTTTGGCGTAAATACCATGAGGTGAGTATATCTGACAATCTTCGGCCTTCAACTCTTCGGGGCTGACTTCCCTGTCAATCTGTATCTGCCATTCCCTAAGCAGAAATACCTGATTGCACTCTGAACAGCGAATCCAGTACTGGTTTTCAGCAGGAGGCGGCACATCGCCAGCACCATTCTTCGCGTCTTTATGCTTCTTGACAGGAACTACCGTCAGAAAATCGTCGTCCTTCGGCTTATCACTCGGAATCCATTCGCCAACAAACGTCTTGTCGGTAACCTGACCGCATCCTTCACAGAAGCAAGCCTTGATCTTACCCTCTAAAATGAACTGCCTTTTTCTGGACTCTACCTTCATATAATACTTGCTGGTTGTTAACCCGCTCATCAATCGTCGGGATCTATTCTGTTCTCATCCATTGATTGTATGGGCCGGGGTGTACCATACCTGACATTTATTCCAGCTTCACTGCGCAATATAGTGTATCGCACATTAAAAAAAAGCGGAATGTTCAGAGGCCATTAATTACGTAAATCTCCCCTAAAAAGCAACCAGATAATTTGAGGGTACTTACTTATGGGTTAACGCATCAATAAGATCTGATTTAGTAAGCAGTTGAAGCTTACCATCCGACATACTGATCAATACTCCGGATGCACTTTGCTGCAGCTTGTCGGATAATTCGGAAATCGTTGCCTCCGGTTTGCACACTGAAAAAGGCTGTTCCATGAAACCGACAACTTTGGAGTTCATCGCTTCATCGTTTTCTATAAGAATAGAGAGAATTTTGTTCTCACTGATACTGCCGATCGGTGCGTTGTATGAAACAATAGGAAGCTGGGAAACATCATTCTGCTTCATCATTTCAAAGACTTCTGCAAGGGTATTTTCGGGATATGCGAAAATCAGATCCCTGCGGACTTTCAACTGCAGAATATCCTCTGCGGTAATCTGTTCAAGAGCTGATTTCGCCTTGCGGTAAAAGCCACGTTTCCGCATCCAATCATCATTGTACATCTTGCTCAGATAATAGCCGCCGAAATCATTCATCACCACAACAACACAATCGTCCTCACCATATTCCTCTCCTGCCTGAAGCGCTGCAGACATGACTGCGCCGGATGCGCCACCGGCAAAAACAGCTTCAGTCCGCAAAAGCTCACGCCCGCAGTTAAATGCGTCATAGTCGCTTACCTGTATAACATCATCGATAACCGATGGGTCCCAGATCGAGGATTGCTGCATGGAACCGATTTCCTCAAGTTCAGTAAAAACCGGATTGCCCGGCTTTCCATCGCTCAAGAGGTTTGCATAAACAGAGCCCTGTGATTCAACGCCGATGATGCTGATTTTCGGATTTTTCTCTTTCAAATAATGGCCAAGACCGGAAGCCATCGCACCAGAGACCATCGATACAAAAACATGAGTAACCTTTCCATCAGTCTGGCGAAAGATTTCGCTGCCGGTAGCTTCACTATGCACCTTGATACTGACGGGATTGTTATACATGCCGGTAAAAAAGGCGTTCGAAATACTTTTTACTAAACTTTCAGCTACATTCATGCAGCTGCGCGCCTCTCCAGGCCGGGCATCTGAAGGAGTAATAACCAGTTCAGCACCGAGAGCCCTGAGCACTTCCTGCTTCTCTCGTGAAATTTTATCAGGGGCCGCCAGAAGCAGCTTGTACCCCCGTCGAACTCCGGCCATGGCCAGGGCGATCCCGCTGTTGCCGAACGTCCAGTCAACAAGCGTCATTCCCGGATGAATCTGGTTGCGCTCTTCAGCATCAGTGATGAGAGCAGATGCTACACGATAATAGTGCGAACAAGCCGGGTTCAGGTACTCAAGCTTGGCCATAACCTTTGGCCGAATGTGACGGGCCATCTGTTTGACAAGAACCAGCGGTGTAAATGCAGCAAGCCCGAATATATCGTGGTTCGACATGATAGTACTAGCTGAATATTTGATTAAAGTGACAACAAGCCCTGATAACTCTCCAGGAAAATATACATTAATTGCTCAATTCATGATAGCAGAGGAATAAGCGGCTTTCAGGTTTGAAAATCAGTAACAAAATATGTTTTTTTACAGAAAGTTCCGGAACCAGGGCAACATCCCCCTGTAACAAAAAAACGGCATTCGCTTTATGGACAACCCAAAACCGGGCCTTTCTGCAAGAGAAACACCTCCCGAAAACATGACAGAAGCCCTGATTTCTCTTGAACACCTTACCGGAAATGTACGTCTTATTCGAAAGCGAATAACTGGTCATACCCGGATCATGGGCATCGTCAAAGCAAATGCCTATGGCCATAATGTCCACAGGATTGCTGAAGCGCTTGAAGCTTCGGGAATCGAGGACTTCGGAGTTGCGAATATCCATGAAGCCATTGAACTTAAAACCGGAGGAGCGCTTAAAAACCCGGCAAGAATTCTGGCTTTTGCCTCCCCGCTTCCCTCCCATATTGAATTTTTTCTGGAATTCGGCATTGACATGACCGTCTGTGATGCCGGAACACTTCAGGCAGCAAAGGAAATTGCCGCAAAGCACAACAAAACACTGCGGGTACAGCTTAAGGTCGATACCGGCATGGGACGACTCGGCATATCCCCGTCAACAGCGATGGAGATGCTCAGGGAGATCGACCGGTCACCATACCTTGAGCTAAGCGGTATCTATACCCACTTTGCCGAAAGCTCATCAGAGAATGGTTTTACAGAAAAGCAACTTGCTGCTTTTAAAACGCTGACCTCAGAATACGAGCATGAATCCGGCCGGAAAGTGTGCAAGCATGCCGCCAACAGCGGAGCAATCCTTTCGCACCCTGAATCCTGGCTTGATATGGTTCGCCCCGGTATTCTGCTTTACGGTTATCATCCTGCAAAAAAAACACCTTGCCGTCTCGATGTTAAACCTGTCATGCAGTTTGAGGCAAAAGTCATTTTTATAAAAACGGTAACTGCAGGAACCACGGTCAGCTATAACCGGACATGGACGGCACCAGGACCGCGGTATATTGCAACAATCGCCGCAGGATATGCCGACGGTTATTACAGAGTCCTGTCAAACCGCGCCACCATTATGATCAACGGTCAGGCTTATCAACAGGTCGGAACAGTAACAATGGATCAGATCATGGTTGACCTCGGCACACAACACAACGTCAAAATCGGAGATAAAGCTGTTCTCTTTGGCTGGGACGGAGCTTCAGCTGAAGATATCGCAGATATTGCAGGGACCATCAGCTATGAAACGCTATGTGCGGTTTCTTCCAGGGTTAAACGTATTTTCGTATAAAACGAGTAACCCCTGACTGTTATGAATTTCATTGAAAAGCTTGCCATCAGACTAAGCATCACCAAAGCTGAAATCTATATGGTCTCGATTCTTCTGGGATTTCTGATGCTTGGGGTTATTATGAAACAGATACATTCTGTTGAAAACGCTGACATCCTTATAAAAAAGGCCGAGGCTGCACGCTACAGTGATGCGGAAGTCGACAGCCTTATCAGCCTTGCTGCCAAAGAAGAGGCAAAAGTCAACGATGAGGTTTTGGGGGAGGCTGCCGCTGAAGAAAAGGGCGGGGTTGTTGAAAAAAAAACGAAACACCTCTCACCCGGGAAAAAAGTATTCAACGGAACACTATCTTTTAATAAAGCCAGCACTCTGCAGTTACAGAAAATTCCAGGAATAGGTCCGGTTATGGCTGGACGACTTATTACCTTCAGAACAGAAAAAGGCGGTAAAGTGACGCAATTTGAGGACTTTCTTGAAGTAAAAGGGATAAGCAGTAAAAAGCTGGAACTCCTGAAACAACATTTCACCCTGGAGTAATGAGCAAAAGCCAGTTAGCATGCTCCATCAGCACTACAGAATGCAGTGTTGTACGCCTTAAAACTTCTGGAAGCAATGGATATATCCTGAGTGAATGTAAAACCCTTCCATTAGGCCTGGGCGACCTTGCTGCGGGCAAAGGGAAGCGCATCCTGAAAAAAGTTGAACGTCACCTTAAAGAGTGGGGGCAGGAAAACCTTGCATTCTGTGTCGAACCGGGAACATACCTGCACATGCCGGCATACTTTCCTGTAGATGCAAGCCCGGATGAATGCAAAGAGTACTGTAGAATTGAAGCGGGTTACTTTTTAGTCCAACCTGAGCAATACAGGTGCGACCATACCGGTTACAGCGACAGTGTCAGTAACGGATCTCATAAGAAACACCTCCTGCTTTTCTATCCTGACGAACACTGCAAAAGAGTTTCAGAACACTTTGCAGGCTATCATCAGATAGTGTTCAATGGCTCGCCGCAACTGCCTCTGTTTCACCTGTCGAAACTGGCCGGAGAGCCGCAGGTCATCCTTGAACTTGAAAAAAACTATGTACTCCTGACGATATCAAGAGATGGACAGATTGAAAAATTTTCGTTCCATCATGTAAAAAACAAAGAGGAGAGAGAGTACTTCACCATAAAAGAACTTGTCGAGAACCCGGTCTGCCGTGAAACCTACGTGCAGCTTACCGGTACAATGGCCGACAGGATTATCACCCGACTGATCGGCAAGGAGACATCAATTGCCCTGAAACCGCTCACTATCCCGCCATCCATAGCGATCAGCAACCCGCAACGTTTTCCGGTCTCGTCAGCGTCGGCAGTAAAGGCCATCAGTGCAGCACTGATGGCTCTCAGTGAACAAAAGGAAACTAGACCCTTTTAGCATTGACAACCTCGGCGATCTGAACGGCATTGGTTGCCGCTCCTTTTCTCAGGTTGTCGGCAACAATCCACATGTTCAACGTCTGCGGGTGCCAGTAATCACGTCGAATCCTTCCTGCAAAAACCTCGTCACGTTCATAGGAGGTCAATGGCATGGGGTAGATGCGCGCCGAAGGATCATCCTGAATAATAATCCCCGGTGACTGACGGAGAAGCTCACGCACTTCATCAATATCAAAATCGCGCTCAAGTTCTATATTGAGGGACTCGCCGTGCCCGCCATAGACCGGAATGCGTACCGTTGTAGGAGAAATACTCATGGAGTTATCGCCCATGATCTTCCGGGTTTCATTCACCATCTTCATCTCTTCCTTGGTATAGCCGTTCTCAGTGAAAACGTCAATCTGCGGGACGGCGTTGAATGCTATCTGATGAAAATGGGTAAATTCATCCTGCTTCTCACCGGCAAGCTCGCTTTCAAGGGCATCGCGTCCAACCTTCCCTTTTCCTGTAACGGACTGATAGGTCGACACGACCACCCTCTTCACGCCAAAACGCTCGTGAAGCGGCTTGAGAACCACAACCATCTGAATGGTTGAACAGTTGGGATTGGCAATAATATGTTCAGGGGTGCCGTCCGTCTTGAAAATAGCTTCAGGATTAACCTCTGGCACAACAAGAGGAACATCAGGATCCATTCGAAATGCAGACGAGTTGTCGATGACAACAGCACCTTCTGCTGCGGCAATTGCAGCCCACTCCTTACTGGCAGCTGCTCCTGCCGAAAAAAGAGCTATATCGACACCTTTAAAGGCCTCTTTGGAAGGCACCTGAACAGTAAACTCCCGCCCCTTGAACCGAACAACCTGACCGGCACTTCGGGGGGAAGCAAGCGGAACTATGTCGCTTACAGGAAAATTTCTCTCTTCGAGAACCTTGAGCATTGTGCGTCCGACAAGACCAGTTGCACCAAACACCGCTACTCGACAACCAACATCCGGGTTACTCATAACCTATTTTATATTTATTGCTTAGTAATTTAATTCAAGTCTATTTGAATGATCATTGAGTGATTCAGTATTGTCAAGGATTGTTCCCTCCCTTGCATATCCTTCGCACTCTTTGCCATACTGGAGAAGAATATCGATAACAGCCTCCCATCCATCTTCGCGAACCAGTTTATTGCGTACCCGAGACACCATTGGAAGAGCCTTCAGGTAGGTGGCATAATGACGACGCATTTCGAGCACTCCATACTTTTCACCCTTGAACTGTACCGAAAGTTTCAAATGCTCAATTGCGGCATCGATCCTTTCCCTGAAATCAGGCGAAGGCATGGGTATGCCCGTTTTAACCAATTGCTTGGCCCGCTCAAAGATAAACGGATTCCCGATCGATCCCCGGCCAATCATTATTCCATCCGCCCCTGTCTCTGCAAACATGGCAACAGCATCTTCGGGTGTCCATATATCGCCGTTCGCAATTATCGGTATGCGGGCATGCTCTTTGACTTCACGAATCCAGTTCCAGTCCGCCCTGCCTTTGTACATTTCGCTTCTGGTGCGACCATGCACTGCCAGAGCCTGAATACCGACATCCTCAAGGCGGTGGAGAACATCTATAATGTTAATTGATTCGCGGTCCCAGCCGATTCTTGTTTTGGCAGTCACAGGAATGCTTACCGCCCGAACGACCGCTTCGGCAATCTGTGTCATTTTTTCCGGTTCGCGGAGCAATGCTGCGCCGGCACCCTTGCCGGCAACTTTCTTCGTCGGGCACCCGAAATTGATATCGAGATAATCAGGGCTATACTCTTCGGCAATGACAGCGGCCTCAATCATCGACTCGACGCTGCTGCCGAAAATCTGTATGGCAAGCGGCCTTTCGACAGCATCTGCCGTCAGCTTGCGCACAGACTTCTCAACACCCCTGCGCAGGGCTTCGGCACTGATAAACTCTGTATAGACAATATCTGCCCCATGGCGCTTGCAGAGTTGCCTGAACGCCCTGTCAGTCACATCTTCCATCGGCGCTAGCATGACAGGACGGTCAATATCAATGGTTCCGATTTTCATACCTATCCGTTAATAATCTCCGCGGGTCCAGACATTAATGCCTTCACCTCCGCATGAATTTTGGCATGGAGCGGTGGATCTTCACGTAAAGTCTTTTTGACAGTTTCACGGCCCTGACCAAGCTTTTCCTGACCATAACTGAACCATGAACCGGCTTTTTTCACAACTCCAAATTCAACACCAAGATCAATCAGTTCTCCAATAGCCGATATTCCTTCTCCGTAGAGAATATCAAACTCTGCTGTCTTGAACGGTGGAGCAACCTTGTTTTTAACAACCTTCACCCTGGTGCGGTTCCCGGTACTCTCCTCTCCATCCTTGATCTGGGCAATTTTACGAATATCGAGGCGCACAGAGGCATAAAATTTCAGGGCCTTTCCGCCTGTCGTTGTTTCAGGGCTGCCGTAACTGATCCCGATTTTATCGCGAAGCTGATTGATAAAAATACAGACGCAGCTCGATTTTGAAATAGCACCGGTAAGCTTACGCAGGGCCTGGCTCATAAGCCGGGCCTGCAGACCCATGACACTGTCACCCATTTCACCTTCAAGTTCAGCCTGAGGCACAAGAGCAGCTACAGAATCAACGACAACAACATCAATAGCTCCACTCCTGACAAGCGTTTCGACAATCGAAAGCGCCTGTTCTCCGGATTCCGGCTGACTGATAAGCAGGGCGTTGATATCAACGCCAAGCTTTCGGGCGTAGGAAGGATCAAATGCATGTTCGGCATCAACGATAGCAGCAATACCGCCCTCTTTCTGCGCTTCAGCAATAACATGCAGTGCAAGGGTTGTTTTACCCGATGATTCGGGACCATATATTTCCGTGACTCGACCGCGAGGAAGCCCACCGACTCCGAGGGCAAAATCAAGCGTCATTGATCCGGTTGAAATCGACTGTACCTTCATTATAGCCGAATCGTCACCAAGGCGCATGATAGCTCCCTTGCCGAACTGTTTTTCAAGAGCTTCGACTGCCAGGTTCAGTTGTTTGAGTTTTGCCGGATCAACAGCAACTGCTTTCTGGTCATGTTTTTGAGTATCCATAGTAACAACAATGATAAATTTGGATAAAGAGAGATGCTTCAGGTTATAATGGTCTTAAGGGTGTCAGGCAGATCCCGATAACTCAAGCTCAATTCCTGCACTGACCTGGTATTACTGTATAGAAGCTGCCTTGATGCAATGCGTATGCTTTCGAGACTGATAAATGAAGGAGAGTTTGAGAGCGTTGACCATAATTCACCTCCCAACCCGGCAATAAGCCCCATGAGATGAGGCACCATGGATGCGTGCTGTGGAGTGCTGCCTGCAAGAGTGCCGATACGCGAGAAAAGCTCACGGAACGACAGGTTATGACCAACGACCACATAGCGCTCTCCTGAACGGCCCTTTTCCCATGCTGCAATATGAGCATCGACCACATCACGGACATCAACAAAGCCGGTGCTTCCTGAAGGAAAAAACGGCAGCTTTCCCCTATAGATAAGGCTCAACACTTCATTCGATGAACTGATAGAAGCAGGATTTTTGCGGTCAATACCAATCACGACACCAGGATTCACGATCACGACATCAAGCCCTTCTGCCAACCCGCGTAATCCCTCAAGTTCAGCCAGATGCTTTGACTCCATATAACCATTCCTGCGCTGCCACTCCTGAAACGATGTCGACTCAGTTGCAGGCGAGCCGTCATCTGTAGCGCCTATGGCTGCAATGGAGCTGGTAAGAACAAGCTTGCGGACTTTGTTGAAAATAGCTGCATTGACAACATTTCTCGTCCCGAGAACATTGGTATCATAGAGTGCATTACGAAAATTCCGGGTATAGGAGATCAGGCCGGCACAATGAAACACCGTATCCACATCCTTGAATGCCTCCATGAGCGCAAGAGAATCATGAAGGTCCGCACGGACGATATCAACAGGTAATCCCTTAAGAAAGGAGCAGTCCGAACTGTTCCTCGCAATCACCCGGCACCTTACCTCTCCGGATACCTTTGAAAGCAGGGCAAGCACAAGCTGGGATCCTATATATCCGGTTGCACCGGTTACAACAATTGTTGATTTGAGCATTAAACGCTTACTATTTCCGTTTTCTCAGGGTTATCCGGCAGTAAAACTTGCCGAAACATCTCTTTCCAACCTTTCGGCATGATATGCTTATGTATCAATCGCCACAAGAAAGTAACGTATAAATGACGTTAAAGCTTCCCTGTTTACAAAAATAAGAATTAAAACTACATTGCATTCAAGTTCCTGTCATAAGCATTAGAAAATTATTCAGTAATGTCAAAAGAAAAATTCCGGCATCTTCCGACTCACGCTTCAGAAGAATCGGTCCATCAGGATGAACTGGCCAACGGATTAAAGATTGTCACCGATGCAGTGCCTTATGTCCAAAGCATTACCCTCGGCATTCAGATTGAGGCAGGTTCGCGTGATGACCCTGAAGAGAACCAGGGATTGGCGCATTTTATAGAACATGCTCTTTTTAAAGGGACTGGAAGGCGATCATACATCGACATCGCCAGGAATATCGAAAAAAACGGGGGCTACCTCGATGCTTTCACCACCAAGGAACAAACCTGCATCTATCTCCGCTGTCTCGCTGAACACCTCGAACCCTCCTTTGACCTTCTTTCGGATCTTGTATGCGACCCGGTTTTCCCACCCGAAGAGATCGAAAAAGAAAAAGAGGTCGTCATTGAGGAGATCAGCAGTGTCAACGATACTCCTGAGGAACTTATTTTTGATGAGTTTGATCTGCGATCATTTCCCCTCCACCCTCTCGGTAAACCGATTCTCGGGACAGAAGAAAGTGTGGAAAATTTCACTGATGATACTCTGAAAAACTTCATGCGGCAGCACTATGTTCCGCATAAAATGCTGATCACGGCTACAGGAAAAGTTGATCACGATGAGATCATGAGGCTTAGCGAAAGATTTCTCGGCAAACTCAGAGAACCATCGGGCATCCAGTATATTCGCCAGCCATTCCGTCCAGAACATTACACCCCTTTTGCCCTGACACTGAAAAAACGGGTCTGTCAGGCACAAATCGTCCTTGGTACCGCTATCGCCCGGCATGATCCGCTCTTTTACAGCTTTATGGCTCTGAACTCAATGCTGGGTAATGGCATGAGCTCCCTGCTCAATCTGGAACTGCGTGAAAAGAGGGGGCTTGCTTACAACGTCTATTCATCGCTCACCTTTTATGATGATCTGACCACACTGAACATTTATGCCGGCACCGACAGCAATAAGACGAAGGTTACCATGGAGCTTATCAAGGAGTTACTGCAGAGTGACGCGCTGAAAAATCCAGACCCGGAAGAGCTTCAGGCTGCAAAAACCAAACTGCTCGGATCGCATATCATGGGCATGGAAAAAATGACACGCAGAATGTCACAGATGGCATCTGATATATCATATTTCGGCAGGTATCTGGAGCCGGAAGAAAAAACTGCCGGAATCGAGTCAGTCACGACTGAGGGTATCGCTGAAGCAGCCAAGCGACTGCTCCATGATGCTCCATATTCCACTCTGATCTATAAACCGGGACGGTAACCCACAATGCCTGAGAAGGTCTGTTTTAAAACAGAGGATTAATTCGTATCTTCTTAACTTTTAATTTTTCACACTCACTAATTAACCAGAGAGAGCCTTGCAAAAGAATATCAAGAACGTCAACGAAACCGAACAGGAACTGGAAATTATTCTTTCAGCGGAAGAGTTCGGTACCGAATATAACCAGGAACTTGAAGAGGCCAAGAGAAGCATACAGATCAAGGGATTCAGAAAAGGACACGCTCCTGCAGGCTTGATAAAGAAATTGGCAGGCCCATCGATAGAGGCGACAATTGCCGAAAAAATGGCGTCAAAATATTTCGGGGAAATTGCTGAAGCTGAAAAAATCAAACCGGCAAGCCGCGCACAGATCATCAATTTCAAGTTTGAACCTGAACAGCTTACCATTCAGCTCTCTTATGAGATTCATCCTGAATTCGATCTGAAAGATTTCAGCGGATACTCTTTCACGAAGGCAAAATATACTGTCACTGAAAAGGATGTCGCAAATGAGATCAATCTGATTCTTAAAGGTCATGGCACCTTGATCAGCATTGATGAAGCTGCATTATCAACCGACACGGTGATCGGCGATGTATACAAGCTCGATGAAGCAGGTGAACCGATAGAGGCCGAAAAAACTGAGAACCATCATTTCACCCTTGAGTACCTGCCGGAAGAGAATCCTTTCCGTAAAGCGCTTACCGGGAAAAAAGCCGGCGAGAGTGTTGAAATTGAAAACGATCAGAAAGATTCCGCGGCTGAGCCTTCCAAATACCGCGTTAACATCAGCGAGATTAAACGACTTGAACTGCCTGAACTGACTGACGATCTGGTCAAAGAGTTAACGGGTCAGAAATTTGAAACAGTTGCAGACTTCACTGCCGATGTTCACATCCAGATCGAACAGCACTTTTTGTTAAAATCTGATGAGGATCTGGTTGAAGCCATTTCGGCGAAAATGATTGATGAAAACCCGATACCTGCTCCGGAATCAATGGTGGCTTCGTTTTCGAAAATGCTTGTTGAAAATGCAAAACGCCAGATGGGTGGACGATTCCCTAAAGGCTTTGACGAAGAGCAGTTCCGCCTGTCGATGAAGCCTAATGCCATACGACATGCACAGTGGCTTCTTATCAGCCAGAAAATAGCTGAACTTGACAATCTTGAAGTATCGGATGACGACATCAAGGCTTATGCAGAAAAAGAAGCCGGTAAAAATGGCGGTGCAGCTAATGCAGAAGATCTTCTGAGCACCTATATGTCTTCTGAGTTCAGGGATTATATCACTGATACTATTCTTAAAGACAAAATCTACGATATCATCAAATCCAAGGTGACCATCACCGAAGAAGAGACACCAATTCCGGCTCACAACGCCTGATATCACTTCATCTTTAAAAAAAGGCAGGAGTGGTCTATTACACTCCTGCCTTTTTTTTGTCCAGACAACAACCAGGAATCTCCCTGTCACTCACTTTTTATTCTCTGTCAATCAGTGCTGTTGCAACTGCAGAGTGGCGGTCATGAGCAATAGAGATTTTAATCGAGCATCCAGAGGGGAAACTGCCAGCAACAGCCGGCCGCACAAAAGGACGCCCTCGTTCATCATTAAGTATTTCAAAGCTCTTCCAGTGCACTTTACCGGAAAAACCGGTTCCAAGCGCCTTGACAACTGCCTCTTTCGCCGCAAACCGACCGGCAACGCTTGCGATCACCTGGGGTTTATGCATGCAAACTGCGATTTCCTCTTCAGAAAGAAACCTCTGGAGAAACTTCACCCCATACCGGATATAGACTTTTTCGATCCGGTCCAGGTCTACAATATCGATTCCCACCTCCATAGTCATCCCCCTCTTAAATGAGCTCAATCGTCATTGAAAGATCAAGAGCCCGGACGCTATGCGTCAATTCTCCAATTGAAATAAAATCGACACCGGTCTCTGCTACATCCCTCACATTATGCATACCGATATTGCCCGAAGCTTCCAGAAGCACAGTGCTGCATGCCGACTTGACATACAGAACGGCTTCCCTTATAAGATCAGGGGTAAAGTTGTCGAGAAGAATAACATCCGGCAGACATACCAGAGACTTGCTCAATTCGTCCATTGAACGCACTTCGGTTTCGATCTTCACATCAAGGTGTTTTTTTTCCCTGTATTTCTGTGCCCGACGAATTGCCGGAGCAATGCCTCCGGATGCATCAATATGATTGTCCTTGATAAGAATCATATCAAACAGGCCAAAGCGGTGGTTCACTCCTCCACCGATACGAACTGCCTCTTTATCAAAATAACGAAGACCGGGTGCAGTTTTACGGGTATCAAGAATTTTAGCATGTGTATGGTTCACATGTTCAACATAAGCCCTTGTTCTTGTAGCGATTCCCGACATACGCTGCATAAAATTAAGCGCTGTACGTTCTCCGACAAGGATAGGTGCAAGCTTTCCTTTAACCTCAAGAATCATGTCACCGAAGGATACGGTTTCTCCATCCCTGCAATGCAACACAACCGAAAGATCGGGATCACAGGCTGCAAAAACCTGCATGGCAACATCAATACCACCAGCAACTCCATCCTCCTTTGCCTTGATCACTGCACGACCTTCCTGAAAAGGCTCAATAGTGGCCAGAGTCGTAATATCGCCTGTATAGCGATCCTCCTCAAGCGCCAGCATTACAGCCCTTGCACGGCATCCCTCGTAAAAATCGTTACGAGCTTTGTTATCCATAATTGCCGTTTTTGATACATTAAAAAGAATCTCTTTTCGCATTGAAGGTAGTGAAATTATTGCCTGCTGAAAAGAGTTGATCATTAAACTTTCATAAGCAGGAGCCATTGAGCACCAATTAATAAATGATTTTATCCCTCATTGTATAACGAGATACAGAATTATTATATTGTCGTTCATACGGTATGGGCGGATACCGGCTTTTGAAATTGCCTCGAAACCCTGCCCTGTTTCCTGGTTGGATATGGACTGTGATGGATATCAACAAGATCAAATTCAAGGCATTATTTCAGAACATTGCGTCACGCCAGAAAGGCTGGGAATTCTCCACAGTCAACAGGCTGGATGTTGATTTTCTTGCTTTCAAGCAACATTCTGAATGGCTTCAGTTCAGCGGACTCCATGACAAAGATGGTCACGAGATATATGAAGGAGATCTCTTACAGTGGGAAGATTTCATCGTCACGGTTGTTTTTGAAGCTGGAAGTTTTAAAGTTCTGCATGATGGCAGCTCTGATATGCTTTTGTGGTATTGCGTCCCCAAATGCGAGGTTATCGGCAATAAATTCGACAGCAAAAAAACAAGACCCTGAATGCAGTAACGATGTAATGAGAAAAGGTATACCAATTGAACAGATAACCAACTTCCTGCCCCTTTTTCTAACTTCAATTCATGCGTTTTCTTCTGGTTTGCGGTAATACCTCCTCCTCGTAGTGATAATAAAACACCTCTCACAACGCATTTTAGAAATCCCCTTATTTTTTAAAGTTTTGATTTCAGACTTTTCCGATTAACATTGTTACCTTTATACGAACTCATTCATTGAAGGTACTATGGCACAGCACTCCGTTTCATGCGTCCGGTTGACAAATATCGTTTTTTATGCCCACCATGGGGTCCTAAAGGAGGAGCATACTGTTGGAGCGAAATATGAAGTGGATGCTGAACTCTTATTCGACTTCACTGATGCGGCACAAAACGATGACATATCTAAAACCGTCGATTACGGTGCAGTATACCGCAAAATCCGGGATGCACTGACGCAAAAAAAATACTTTCTTATTGAGTCCGTCGCCTATAAAATTGCACAAGGGCTTCTCGACGACTTTCCTCTTCTTGATAAAGTCAGCATCAAGGTTCGCAAGCGCAACCCTCCTGTTGATGGAATCTGTGATTACGCTGAGGCCGATTACTCCGTAAGCCGTGCCTGAATAATGCCTATGCACAAGGTCTATATAGGGATCGGTTCCAATATCGGAAACCGCCTCGTCCATCTTCAGGAAGCTGTTGACCGGCTTGCTTTGCTTGAACATACATCGGTTGAGAACGCTTCATCAATCTATATGACCGAACCGGTTGGCGAAACTGAACAGGACCGGTTTTATAACGGGGTTATCCTGCTGGAGACCTCCCTTCCGCCCGAAGAGCTGCGAAGACAGTGCAAGATTATTGAGCAGGAACTTGGACGCCCTGATGCGTATCCACGATGGAGTCCAAGAGTCATAGATCTCGACATTCTCCTCTATGATGACCGGTGTTTTCAGAGCGAGACACTCTCCATACCCCATCCGGAACTGCATCACAGGAAATTTGTGCTCATTCCCCTGCTGGACATTGCCAATCCTCTGCACCCTCTAAAGCATCAGACAATCCTGAAACTTCTGGAAAGCTGCGACGACCGCTCCGTACTGATAAGGGTAAGAGAGAAAATCGAGATAAAAAAAAGAGAGACTGCCTCTTAAAACAGTCTCTCTTTCAATAATGATGATTACCTCTCTGAAAAGCTGATTGTATTTCTTTCAGCGATCTCTCAGTTTGCAAACGTTATGTTAAGGCTTCCTGCAGCAAAGTCGGCCCCTTCGGTCTTTCTGCCAACAAGGACATTGGGAAGGATAATGCTTTTGCGGAAGTTGTTGATATCCACAAGCAGCTCATCACCCTTGATATTCACATTCAGCTTCGTCACCTCAACGTTCGGCAGATAAAGACTAAGCACATATTTGCCATCGACTTTCTCCAATATCTGGGTTTTGTCATCGATGTAAAGGACATCAGCCGGATTTTTATCTTCAAAAATCTGCTGACTCAATTCATAGAGCCGGTCGGTATTGATGATTTCAGCGATAGACTGCTTGGCCTTGAAAATTGGCACAGGATAGAAGCAGTTGTCAATCACTTTGAGATATTTAGTCTGAATATCGATAAGGCTCTGCAGGTAGTCGTCGGATGAACTTTGAGGAAGAATCTTGTTTACTACGGCCGCATCAAGCTTATAACCGAAAAGATTGAGGTAGGTCTGCACACGTAAAGCTTCCTTGATAACCATATTTTCCGGATTCAGTACAACCCTGAATGTCGTTATGGTTTTATCCTGAAGCATGGCATGGAGTTCTTTCATATGAGAATTCACCTCAGGCATAAGCTTGAAGATATTTTTCTTCGGCATGAATTTACTCAAAAGAGGAGCTGCAAACCCGATAGCTTTTGAGTGCCAGCCTCCTATTTTTTCTGCATACCATCCATAAGATTCGGGCATGCCGAGCAAACGCATGGTTTCGCCTGTTGGAGCGGCATCAACGACAACAACATCATAATTACCTGATTTTGCAGCCTTCCAGATATAGCGAAGGCTTATCATCTCTTCCATACCGGGCATAATAGCAAGTTCTTCAGCGACAACCTCATTAGCACCGTCATGCATTAAAATCGAAGAGAAATAGGAATAAAGCTCGCTCCAGTTCTCCCTGATTTCCGCCAGAACATTCACCTCCATGGCAAAAAGATTCTTTTCAACTTCTACAGGTGTCGAAGAGAGTTCGACGCTCAAAGCATCTGCAAGGCTGTGAGCCACATCGGTACTCATAATCAAAACCCGTTGTCCTCTTCTGGCAATTGCAGTTGCAGTTGCCGCTGATACGGTAGTTTTGCCTACCCCTCCTTTACCCAAGTAAAGAATAATTCTCATGTTGATAATAAAACTATT
Organism: Chlorobium sp.; assembly: GCA_005843825.1. GTDB lineage: Bacteria > Bacteroidota > Chlorobiia > Chlorobiales > Chlorobiaceae > Chlorobium. The sequence goes on along the minus strand of SZXX01000009.1, from coordinate 1,568 downwards.
GAGTGGACTTGATTTTGAACGAACACTGGTTACTGATGAGTTTGTCCCTCTTTATCATATTCACCCCCGGTAAACTTTCCGGCATCAACTGCATTTTTTTCAGGTGCATGATCAACACTTGTATTCAAAGCATTGAGAACGGAATCCGGCCCTGAAAGCAGCTCATCCGGTACCGAGGCTGGTATAACCTCTGCAGGTGGATGAATATTCCGGGGTTCATCATCCGAGACAATCCTGACTTTTTTTCTTGGTGCCGCCTCGACACTTCTATCCACTTCATGTTCAACAATATCTTTTGACTCCTTGACGACGGGCTCAGCAGACTGCAAAGAAACGTCGTCCATACTCATCATACTTTTCACTATGGCCGGCGTACTCTCTTCTGAAGTTTGAATAGTGATCTTCTTGCGCTTCGGAGCTGCATCTTCTTCAGCGTCATCGACAACCTTCATTCTTTTGGCAGACGCCGCAGAAACTGTATGTTCGTGTTTTCCGACAATATCATTGCCGAAACAATCATCATTCAACGTTGCTTCGTCATCGCTTTTAATATTGATACTCTTTCTTCGGGTACCGCTCTCACCATCGTCATCATCACGGCGTCGTTGATTCCTCGGCACATCATCATTTGATTCATGAGCCGCACCTCTTGACGAACTTTTCGGAGCTGACTTCTTTCCACCGCCGCCAAAACTGGAAGTAAGCTTCATAAGTTTGCTGACCGAGCCGATCATCCCGTCATTACGGACGGCAGTTTTAACAATATTGAGCACAAAACGCTCAGCCTGCGGATTATCGGATATACTGATCACCAGTTCATTGAGGGCTGTAAGCATACCGGGAACATGCTGAAGATCGTTTTTCAGCTGTTCACGAATTTTGAATGGAGCATCTCCAATCATCTCCTTTATTGATTCCGCGACTCTTTTCAATGAAGCGGGATCTGTGGGAAGGATGTTTTCAATTCCCTTTAAGGCATCAGCCGGTGAAAAACCCGCTTTCTGTCGCTCTCCCCCATGCTCCCCGCCTTGATGTTGAGGGCTGTACTGCTGCGGCTGTTCAGGATTCGAATACCCGATATTTGCTTTGTACTGGTCAAGCAGATCCTGACCATACCCTATATTACTTTCCTGCTGCGCTATATCCGGAGCATCAAATCGAAGAGAAATTACCTGCGGAACACATACTCCGCGTGCGCCATGGAGAATTGCGTCAGCAACTTCATCAGGCAGCTCTTTGCGATAATTAAGACCAAGACGCCCTTCTATGATTGATTCAATGACTGTTTGCAGGCGGGTAATCAATTCAGCTTCCCGCAACTCCACCATATCAAAAATCACATAAACCGGATCCTTTCCATCACGACGAATCTTAAAATTCAGCGTTGCAAAATCATGATCTTTATTGCGGCTGTTCACAGAAACGGCGCCAAGATCAAATCTGTCGAGATAGTCTTTACTCGAGCCTCTTGCCCAAAAGTAAACTGCCTTGTCGGAGTATATCAGGTAGTCCTGAAAGGCAATATTACCAACGCGCTCCTGGTGTGATTCATAAAACACTCCTTCAAA
>SZXX01000053.1 GCA_005843825.1 Chlorobium sp. | reverse complement strand
CACTCGGTCTTAGCGGCGGCCAGCAACAGCGCCTATGCGTCGCCCGCACGCTTGCCGTTGAGCCGGAGGTTCTTTTGCTTGATGAGCCGACCTCAGCGCTTGACCCGAAAGCCACCGCCAAAATCGAGGATCTGATCCAGGAGCTTCGCGGCAGTTATACCATCATGATCGTCACGCACAACATGCAGCAGGCATCGAGGGTATCCGATTCAACCATGTTTTTTTACGAAGGAGTGCTGGTCGAACATGCACCGACAGCGCAGCTTTTCACCAACCCGAAAGACCCGATAACGGAAGACTATATAACCGGAAGATTCAGTTAACGAAAAAGAGACTACTCCTATGTCAGAACGCCCGGTCCATGAGCTTATAAAAGAACTGTCACAGATTCTTGTGCAACTTTCCGAAAAAGTGCTGGAGAATTTCTTTCTCTCCCTGAACGCCATTAAACATAAGGATGTAGACAGTGCGCGTCGGATCAGAATGGTTGACAAGGAAATTGATATGGCTGAGGTCGATCTTGAGGAACGCTGTCTGGCATTTCTTGCCTTGCAGCAGCCGGTTGCCCGTGACCTCCGTACCATTGTGACCATCATCAAAATCAACGACGATCTTGAGCGCATTGGCGACCTGGCGGTGCATATCGTCGACCGTATGCCCGAAATCAGTCAGGAATTGCTTGAGTCCTTTGCATTTGAGACCATGGGTATGCATGCCGGTGTTATGGTGAAACAGTCAATTGAGGCCTTTGTATCCAAAGACCGCACTCTTGCAGACGAAGTCTGTGCGAACGATGAAGAGATCGATATCATGCACCGGGCAGCTTTCAAAAAAGTAACAAGGCTGATGAAAACGGAAGACGCCAATGTCGACGAACTCATTGCTGCACTCAGCATCTCAAGGTATATCGAGCGCATGGCCGACCACGCCACCATGATCGCCCGTGAAGTCATTTATCTCATAACCGGTGAAATCGTACGCCACAAAGGCGATTTCTATGAAAACCTTCTCGAATCTCTGGAAGATTAGCCCGACCGCTATTGGAGTACAATGACCTTTAAATCAAGTTTTAGAGAACACCTATTTATTAGACGCCCCGTAAAGTTATGAACAAACAAGTAAAAGCAAAAACCTTCAAAGATGTTATGGGCAATCTTGATGGCAAAGGCGATATAGATTGTTCACATAAGGGATTAACCTCCCTCGAAGGCTGTCCCGAAATCGTTGAGGGTAATTTCAATTGTTCGGGAAACCTCCTGATAACTCTTCAGGGAGCTCCCCATCAGGTTGCCGGTGATTTTTCCTGCGCAGACAACCAGCTCACCTCGCTCGAAGGCATACCTCGGAACGTTGATAATTTTGATTGTTCACACAATCAATTACCCTCACTTGACGGTGCACCGAAAGAAGTTCAGGGAGATTTTGATTGCAATAACAACCTTTTGACCTCACTTACAGGCATCCCTAAACGCATCAAGGGTAACGTCGATTGTTCAGGGAACAAGCTCATAACTCTTGAAGCTGCTCCTCATAAAGTTGGCGGCGATTTTTCCTGTTCAGATAATCAGCTTACCTCACTCGAAGGCTCTCCTAATGAAGTGATCGATTTTGATTGTTCACACAATCAACTGATTTCACTTGATGGCGGTCCCGAAGAAGTTCGAGGCGATTTTGACTGTTCATACAATCAGCTGACCACTCTGGCTGGTGCCCCGGATTTTGTTGTCGGAGATTTCTTTTGTGCAGGTAACCCTCTCTCCTCACTTAAGGGAGGTCCAATAGAAGTCTATGGCAACTTCGATTGCTCCAATCATAACTTGACATCCCTGAAGGGTGCTCCTAAAGAGGTTGGCGGCTATTTTAATTGTTCCGGAAACCGGCTCACCTCACTCAAAGGTACTCCTCAGGAAGTCGGCGATTTAAATTGCTCAAACAATCAGCTCACCTCATTTGATGGAGTCCCCGACAAAATTCAAGGCCATTTTGATTGTTCAGGCAACCTGCTTACGACTCTAAAAGGAACCCCTAAAAAAGTTAAAGGCGATTTCAATTGTGCAAACAACCAGCTCGCGTCACTCAAGGGTTCACCAAAAAAAGTTAAAGGTAATTTTAATTGCTCAGGCAATCCGCTTGCAACCCTTGATGGGGCGCTTAAAAAAGTGGGTGGTGATTTTATCTGCGGTGAAAATACCACTATATTTACAGAAGAACACGTTAGAGCGGATTGTACTATAAAAGGCAATTATATCGATATCTCTCTTTTGCCTTAATGCCCAGGGCATATTCCATTCACCGAGGCAAAGCATGCACACGACGAAAACAATATATTTGACAGCAGCCCCGCCAGCAGAGCCCGGGTTGCTATTTGAAAAAGTTCTTCAATCCGGTTGGCAGCTCAAAGCTCTTTCAGCAACCAGAGAGCAGCTTGATTTCTTCGACACATTCGAATGGAATGCTTTCCAGCAAGAGGTTGTAATCGTAAAAACAAAAAAAAGCATTTCCCTTGTAGACCTTAATACCGGTCAGGAAACAGATACTATCGCATTCAAGCGCAATCCCTCTTTTTTTTCCCCGGCTGATCTTCCTCCTGGAAAACTTAAAGAGCGGCTCTTATCGTATAGCGATATCAGGGCATTCATCAAGCTCTGTTCCATCAATACATTTATCCAGTCTTACCACATCCTTGACGACAACGAAAAAACTATCGGCGTACTGACCTCCACATCACTCTGTCTTGAAGGATCAAAAACAGAGGAACCATTTGCATCTCTTCTTTCCCTGATACCTCTCAGGGGGTATCAGGAAGAGATCGAGAAGATTACCCATCATACCAATCTTGGAACCCCTCTCGATTTCAAAGAGCTTGTTCTGCTCATCATGACGGCATCCGGACAAAACGTCCAGGGCTACTCATCAAAAATCAGCCTCTCTCTTGATGCAGAAGCCTCCATTCATGAAAGTACCCAACGTCTGCTCCAATTCACCCTTTCCCTTTTGCAGAAGAATGAACATGGAATAAAAAACAACATCGACACAGAGTTTCTCCACGACTATCGTGTGGCTATACGCAGAACCCGATCAATACTCAAGCAGCTAAAAGATGTCTACGACAAACAGGAAACTGCATTTTATCTCACGACCTTTAAGGAACTGGGGAAAAAGACAAACCAGTTACGCGATAGCGACGTCTATCTTCTTCACGAGGGCACCTATTACAACTATCTTCCTCCATTTCTCCAGTCCTCACTTAAACCCTTCTTCGTTGATATTGCCGCTTCACGCAAGAAGCTTCAAAAACAGTTCAGCAGTTATCTCGCCTCCAGCGACTATCGATTATTTCTTCACAGGTGGCATAAATTTGTCCATCGAGACGCTCTGCCAGACTCCCTGCTGGCCCCGAACGCCTCTCTATCCACCAGAACGATTGCTCAGGGTTCCATAAAAAAAGCATGGAAAAAAGTAATCCGAAATGGCCGGCACATCAGCTCTGAAACCACTGATGCCGAGCTTCATGCACTACGTATCGACTGTAAAAAGCTAAGATATCTTCTTGAATTTTTCTCTTCAATCTTTCCGCCAAAAGACATTGTTCCTGTTATCAGAAAAATGAAGGAACTGCAGGAAAATCTCGGGGACTTTGTGGACTTTTCTGTTCAGCTACAGTTTCTTGATTACCGCCTTAATGCAATGCCTTCAGGCGAAAAAGAACGCTTATGCGCGGCATCAATGGGCGGTCTCATGGCAATCCTTTTCCAGGAACAGGAAAAAGCGCGTCGTAAATTCCACAAAACATTCCGTTCGTTTGATAATGACGAAACCGCTCAGCTGTTTCACGATCTTCTTTTGTTCACTTCCTTGAAATGAAAACAATAGCCATTTACAGCATCAGTGCGGAGTAAAGATCTCGGCGAATGAGTTGATGATCTGCTGGCGCGATTACTTTTTATTAAACAGCTGATCTTTTTATGCAGACAGTGAGTGGCAACAGCGGAATGATAACGCCTCCGACACCGGAGATAAATTTCTTTGATACTTCTTTGTATGTCAACAGAGAGTTGAGCTGGATTGATTTCAACCAGAGAGTACTTGAGGAAGCACTGAGTCCTGATGCGCACCCTCTTCTGGAAAGGGTAAAATTCATCTCGATTTTCAGTTCAAATCTCGATGAATACTTTATGATCAGGGTTGCGGGTATCGAAGATCAGTATGAGGCCGGCATTCAGGATCGAACAATTGACGGCTATACTCCATCGGAACAGCTCGAAAAGATCCGTAAAATGGTTTTGCAGCAGCTCACAGAGCGTCACGATTGCTTTTATAACGACCTTTTGCCTGCGATGCAAAAGGAGGGTATAGAGTTTCAGAGGGTATCTGAACTTTCCGCAGCGAAGCAGCGGGCATTGAGTCATTTTTTCCGGAAGGAAATATATCCTGTGCTTACTCCGCTGGCGTTCGATACTGGCCACCCCTTTCCTTTCATGTCGAACCTGTCGCTGAACCTTGCTATTGAACTTGAAGATGAGGAGAATGGCTCACTCAAGTTTGCCCGCGTGAAGGTTCCGAGCATTCTTCCCCGGCTTCTCCGACTCAATGATATTAAGGGATTCAATGATGATGACGGTATTATCCGCTTTATCTGGCTTGAAGACCTCATTGATAACAATCTTTCACACCTTTTTCCGAAGATGAAGATTACCAGATCTCATCTCTTCCGATTGATTCGTGATGCTGATATTGAAATAGAGGAAGATGAAGCCGGTGATCTCTTAAAAACCATTGAGCAAGGACTGCGGTCACGTCGTTACGGCAAAGTTGTGCGCCTTGACATTACGCCTGCAATGCCTCAGTCGGTGAGAAAACTGCTCATGAAAAATCTTGATGTTGCCCCGCGAAACGTTTATGAAATAGATGGTGCGCTTGGGCTTAGTTGTCTTATTGATCTACTGGGTATTGAGCGCCCTGATCTGAAAGATGAGCTTTTTGTCCCGAAAAACCGGCTGGAAGAACAACCCGGAGCTAATATTTTCACTGCCATCAGGGCGAAAGATCAGCTGCTCTACCATCCTTACGACTCTTTTCAGCCGGTTGTTGATTTTATAAACCAGGCTGCGGTTGACCCAGATGTGCTTTCAATAAAGCAGACACTCTACAGGGTCGGCAGTAATTCGCCGATTGTTAAAGCATTGATGAAGGCCGCTGAAAGGGGCAAACAGGTTGCTGTTCTGGTGGAACTCAAGGCAAGGTTTGATGAAGGAAACAACATTGTCTGGGCTCGGGCTCTTGAGGATGTAGGCGCACATGTTTCCTACGGTCTGCCTGGTTTGAAAACCCATGCGAAGTTGACTCTGGTTGTTCGTCGTGAACAAAAGAAACTGAAGCGCTATCTGCATCTCGGTACCGGAAACTACAACCCTGCAACAGGAAAAATCTATACTGACTACAGCCTTTTTATAGCAAATGAACAGCTTGCCAATGAAGTTGCGGAACTCTTCAACGCCCTGACCGGATATTCAAAACATACCGAGTATAAAAAACTTCTTGTTTCGCCTATCAACACCCGGAAGCGGCTTATCGAGATGATTGACCGTGAAGTTGAGTGGAGCAGAAAGGAAGGCAAGGGGAGAATAATCATGAAAATGAATTCCATTGTGGATCCAAAAACAATTCGTGCACTCTACAGGGCCTCCTGTGAAGGTGTTGCCATAGACCTTATTGTTCGTGGAATTTGCTGTCTGAAACCTGGAATTCCCGGAATAAGCGACAATATCCGGGTTATCAGCATCATTGGTCGTTTTCTTGAACACAGCCGTGCATACCTCTTTCATAACGGTGGAAAGGAGGAACTCTATCTTGGCAGCGCCGATATCATGCCAAGAAACCTCGATGACCGGATAGAAACCCTTTTTCCTGTTTTTGATAAAACCCTTATCCAACGAGTCAAGGGTGATCTTCAACTTATGTTGACCGACAATGTCAAGGCATGGGAGATGGCGCCTGACGGCTTGTACGCAAAGATTAATAATGATGAACCGAAAGTAAACAGTCAGGCTCTTTTTTTAAGCCATTCACCCATGATATCCTCTGGTCGCAAGCTCGGTAACCCTCCCCCCATCAAATAAAAGCCATTTTTTCACTTGTCATCCCGAGCCGGAGGCGAGGGATATCTTCTTTCTCCTTTCTTTTCCCGCCTCTATCTCATGGAGAATTTGCAATCATTTAACCTTCCCCCGGTTAAAACACAGCAGGACATTTAGTAAACTCAACTATCAATTATGTGGCATGAGAAATTTCACACCATCTCTACCGGTTGTCATCCATAATTCTCGAAATGATAAAAAATTGAACCGGCCATGAATAATGTTAAACCCTTCAAAATTGTTATTGAGTGGAACGGAACGGAAGATTTTTTCTTTAGCTGCGATTACAAACATCCTGATCTTCCCACACCTCCCCAAAAAAATCAGATTAATGCCACCCGAACGCTACCTTTCATGACGCAGGCTATGGGCAATGTGTTTAGAAAACTCCGTAAAGAGCACATTTCCTTTCCATTATTCCTTGTTACCCTCGCATTCAATCACCGCGACCTGCTTCACGAAATAGACCAGTTGCTTTTGCTTCTTCACCATCATCTCGAAAAACAAAAAGCCCCCGGTACCTTTTCCTGTTTTATAACCTCCTCTCAAACAGCCTCATTGTCATCAAGTCACGATTAAGAGAACATTATTTTCTCTGTAGAGTTGACTTTCTGAGCACTTTTTTATCGGCAGGAAACAGCAAAAGGCGACACGTTTATGTCGCCTTTTGCTGTTTCAGTATTTCATCAATCCTTCCTAAGGAGAGACATCCCTCCAGGGAAAAAGTTATGCTAAAACGTTACCCTTTATATTTTTGGCTACCCTGATTTCTTCTTCAGTAAAAGGCTGAGCATTCTCCTCACAAATAAAATCTCCGCCGACTTTTTTCAGCTCGCATTCTAACGTTGCAAGCTGATTCCCCGAACAATTGAAAGTCCCTTTAACTTTTTTAGGTGCTCCCTTGAGAGAAGTGAGCTGATTCATTGAACAATCAAAATTTCCCTTGACTTTTTCAGGAGATCTTTTGAGCGAGGTAAGCATGTTGTTGGAACACTCAAATGTATCAACTTCTTCCGGTGAGCCTTTAAGAGAAGTAAGATGGTTACACGAGCAGATGAAATTACCTTTAACCTTCTTGGGTGATCCCTTGAGAGAGGTCAGCTGATTTCCTGAACAATCAAAATTTCCGAAAACCTGACGAGGTGCGCCTTCAAGTGAAAGCAATTGGTTTCCGGAACAGGAAAAATCTCCGAAAATGACTTCTGGTGAATTGTTGAGAGTGGTAAGTTGATTGAATGAACAATCCAGATCACCACCCACAATTTTTGGTGAACCCTCAAGATCTGTCAACCGGTTCCTGGAACAATTGAAGTCTCCCTCAACAAGTTCTGGACCGCCCGTAAGAGTAGTCCCGACACTTGACACAAACTCTGCTTTCAATGACGTCAACTTGTTTCCTGAACATGAAAAATCACCCATAATAAAAACCGGGCACCCGCCAAGAGTGGCCAGGTGATTGTTTGAACAATCATAATCGCCTTTAACTTCCTCCGGGCCACCTTCAAGTGTTGTCAATTTGTTCGATGAACAAGTAAAATCCCCTTTGATCTTTTTAGGAGCCCCCGCAAGTGAAGTCAGCTTATTTCCCGAGCAATTGAAAGTTCCCTTGACTTTCTCAGGGCAGCCTTCAAGTGAAGTTAATCCCTTATTCGAACAATCGATGTCGCCACTGCAATCAATGGCGCCTTTGACATCGGCAAAGGATAGTTGTGTAACTTTTTTAGCCATAATGATATCAGAGTAAATATAACTGTAATAACGTCTGCCTTTTTAAGGTTAAACAAACATCATGAATCAGCAAAACATTAAGTTATGAGGTCTTCGTAATCATCTTTATGATGAGCAATTTCTCCGGTAACCATATAAATAACCTCTAGGGCAATCTTTGATGCATGGTCGGCCATACGCTCGATATACCTGGAAATGCTTAAAGCATCAGCAAGCTTTTCAACATCTGCGTCCTGGCTTTTCATTAACGTTGTTACCTTGGTAAAGACAAAGCGATGCATTGCATCAATCTTTTCATCATGAGCACAAACCTCTTCAGCGAGAGCGCGGTCTTGTAAGACAAACGCATCAATTGACTTTTTAACCATATTACCAGCGTGCATACTCATCTTCTCAAACTCCAGTTTTTCAAGCAGTTCCGGAGCCAATTCCAGCATGAGATCAATAATATGGAGAGAGAGTTCACCGATACGCACAAGATCATCGTTGATCATGAGGATTGTAACAATGGTGCGCAAATCCTTTGCCACAGGATGATGCATCGCCAGAAACGCAATACAGCGCTCCTCCAGGTCAATTTCTTCACTATCAATCTCTTTTTCCGCAAGCTTGATGGTGGGAACACCGTTTGCGTCATGATATTTCACTGCACGCAGTGCATCAAATAAATTCCCAACGACTTTATCGGAGATGTCAACAAGAACCAGGGAGAGTTCTTTTATATAAAGATGAACCGGCCTGTCAGGCATAAAAAAGAGTTTGTAAAAATTGTTAAAGACCGAAATAGTTACAATTACTATGCATTCAATTTACACTCTTTCAAAATACGAGCAAAACTCTATAGGTTACTCAGTAACCTTAGACAGATGATGTCAGCAGAATTTGCATAAATGTAACAAGGGCTCTCTTGTCATGGTCAGGATAAATCGGTAAAATTTATTGTTCACCCAAAACTATTCGATTTATGAAAAAGGGTATATGGAACGAAATTGTTTACCGTCTGGCAGACAAGGGAATAACTGAAGATCATGCAGCTCTTTATATCCCGCACTTCCACACCGGTGAAGATCATGAGCTGAACCCATTGGAGTGGCTCTCCCTTATACAACTCCTTTATGATGAAGCAGAAAAACACGGGTTGGATGAGGCTGTTGAGACTGCATACATCGAGCGTAGTTATAAAGAGTAAATCAAGACGACGCTCTTCTTGTTACGTGTTTGAAAACAATAGCGCAATGGAGGTGGAAGTATTGGTCAGCGTGATATATTTGTACATCATTTTTCACTGTCCGAAAAACCCCAACATAAATTATTCAACCAATGACTGATATATCAATATGGCCGAAGACGATCAATGAAGCCGTAGAGCTGATGATCGATACTATGAGCGAGGTAGATAAAAGTGAAGTCCTGAATACTAAAAAAGAAGACCTCTCCCGCTTCCATTATACTCTGGGGATGCTTATCTGCGGATGGTTCGGGCTCTATAACGGCAACAACACCCTGCTCGAAGCCTGCGCCAATACCCGGAAGAAGGAGATTGAACGCCTCCTGATTCTCAATGACCCCGAAGAGGCCTCGATGATCATTATGGAAGAAATATGGAAAAAGCTGAGGGCAGGCATGAAAGTTCCTGTATAAACCTATGCCTTAATTCAGCGTCACAGCAGGGAGCGTTTTTTATAAGTCCTATAGGCCCTATCAGTCCTATAGGACTTATTCTTTTTCTTTTCTTTATTTCAATAGTTCAAATAATATTGTATTATTAGGTATGAAAAAAATCACAGCAACAACAATATTTGAATCACTCTCATCCGGTGTCAGGCTGGATGTCTATCGGTTACTTGTCAAAAAAGGCACCGAAGGCATGGTCGCTGGTGATATTGGTTCGGCGCTCGATGTGCCGCCGACAAATCTGTCGTTCCATCTGAAAACACTCACGCATACCGGCCTCCTTACCGTGGAGCAGGAAGGCCGCTTTCAGCGCTACCGTGCCAACCTTCCCTTAATGCTGGAAGTGATTGCCTATCTCACGGAGGAGTGCTGCGGCGGCAATCCGGAACAGTGCGGCGATTTCAGTGCACAATCTATTTGTCCGCAGTGCGTTGACACGTCATCAGACAAACAATGAATTCCTAATCCCTTTCACTCGTTTACAATGAAGAAATCAGTTCTCATTCTCTGTACCGGCAACTCATGCCGCAGCCAGATGGCCGAAGGTTTTCTCCGTTCATTCGGCAGTTCGTTCGACGTCTATTCCGCTGGCACAAAACCTGCCGAGTCTGTTCACCCGCTTGCCATAAAGGTTATGCGTGAAGAGTGGGTCGATATCAGTTTATACAAACCAAAAAGCGTTGACGAATTTCTCCAGAAGCCATTCGACTACGTCATAACGGTTTGCGATGCGGCAAAAGAGTCCTGCCCGCTCTTTACCGGCAAGGTAGAGCATCGGCTGCATATCGGCTTTGATGATCCTGCTGAAGTCACGGGTACTCAGGAAGAAAAGCTTTCAGAGTTCAGGAGAGTTCGAAACGAAATCAACCTGCAGTTCCGAAAGTTTTATAACGATAATCTAACCGGCAAATAACCCTTATGAGCATAGCAGTAAAACAGCTCTCATTTCTTGACCGCTACCTGACCCTCTGGATTTTTCTTGCCATGGCAGCAGGTGTGCTGTCAGGCTATTTATTCCCTGGAATTCCTGGGTTCTGGAATCTTTTTCAGTCAGGCACCACCAATATCCTGATAGCGGCAGGCCTCATTGTCATGATGTATCCACCCCTGGCAAAGGTAAAGTATGAGGAGCTGGGTGAAGTGTTTCGGAACACAAAAGTTCTTGCTCTCTCTCTGGTGCAGAACTGGGTGATCGGGCCGATTCTTATGTTTGTCCTGGCGGTGCTTCTGCTCTCCGATATGCCGCACTACATGGCCGGTCTTATTCTGATTGGTCTTGCCCGCTGCATTGCCATGGTTATTGTATGGAACGAACTTGCCAAAGGGGATACGGAGTATGCCGCCGGGCTTGTTGCCTTCAACTCGGTCTTTCAGGTGCTCTTTTTTCCTCTCTATGCCTGGATATTCCTGACGGTACTGCCAAAGTGGCTTGGTCTGACCTCATTTGCTGTTGACATCTCTATTGCAGACATTGCCACTTCAGTGTTTATCTATCTGGGCATTCCCTTTATTGCCGGCTTCCTGACCCGTTTTGTCATGCTTCGCCTGAAAGGCAGGGAGTGGTATGAGCAGGAGTTCATTCCCCGCATCAGTCCTCTAACGCTTGTTGCACTGCTCTTCACCATTGTCGTCATGTTTTCGCTGAAGGGAGGCTATATCGTAAAAATACCGCTCGATGTTGTGCGTATTGCCATACCTCTTTTGCTCTACTTTGTCATCATGTTTTTTCTTTCGTTCTATATGGGACGCAAAGTTGGTGCAGACTATTCCAAAACAGCAACACTCTCATTTACAGCAGCAAGCAACAACTTTGAGCTTGCCATTGCTGTAGCAATAGCTGTTTTCGGCATCAACTCAGGAGAAGCTTTTGCGGCAGTCATCGGCCCGCTGGTTGAGGTTCCAGCCCTTATTGCACTCGTTAATGTCGCGCTCTGGTTCAAAGGGAAATATTTTGGTGAAACAACAGCAGCCTTATAGCAGCACCTATATCAACATGCAGTTTTTCGTGACTTTCAGCTTCCGCGTTTTTAAACAGTTAATCAAGATTTACCATGAAAAAAATAGAGGTATTTGATCCGGCTCTTTGTTGCTCTACCGGGGTGTGTGGTGTCGATGCAGATCAGGCATTGATCAACTTCTCAGCAGATGTAGAGTGGGCAAAACAACAGGGCGCACAGATTGAACGATTCAATCTGGCACAGCAGCCAATGGCTTTCGCTGAAAATCAGATTGTAAAAGCATTTCTGGAGCTCTCTGCAGAGGACGGTCTTCCTCTTATTCTGCTTGATGGCGAAATAGTATTGGCAGGGCAATACCCAAGCCGGGCTGAGCTTGCTCGCTGGGTAGAGATTTCAGCGTCTGATGCTGAACCCAAACCAGCAAAGAGTTGTTGCTCCGGCAAAAGCTGCTGCTGAGCACAATCAAACATACTATGGAATTTCTCAAGCAGCCACCTCGCTTCCTTTTCTTCACAGGAAAAGGCGGCGTCGGCAAAACCTCCATTGCATGTGCGACAGCCATGCAGCTTGCCGATGACGGCAAAAGAGTGCTTCTGGTCAGCACCGACCCGGCATCCAATGTCGGGCAGGTTTTTGCTGTCACTATAGGCAATCAGATTACTGCCATTACTCCAGTTGAACGCCTTTTTGCACTGGAAATTGATCCCCAGGCGGCAGCTCAGCTCTACCGCGACAGGATCGTTGGACCGGTTCGGGGCTTGCTCCCAGAAAGCGTGGTCAACAGCATTGAGGAACAACTTTCCGGAGCCTGTACAACTGAAATTGCCGCCTTCGACGAATTCACCTCATTACTGACTGACTCAGCTCTGCATACCGAATATGACCATATCATTTTCGATACTGCACCAACCGGCCATACCATCAGGCTGCTGCAGCTGCCCGGTGCCTGGAGCAGTTTTATTGAGGAGGGCAAAGGCGATGCATCCTGCCTTGGCCCGTTAGCCGGGCTGGTAAAGCAACGTGCGCAATACAAGGCAGCTGTTGAGGCTTTAGCCGATCCCCTGCATACACGCATGGTGCTGGTTTCCCGAGCCCAGAATGCCGCCTTGCAGGAGGTCGCACGCACTTGTCAGGAACTCGCTGCCATTGGTATATCACAACACTATCTTGTCATAAACGGACTGTTGCCAGAGAGCGAAACCCTGCAGGATGACCTCGCCAAGGCTATCTATGTCCGAGAGCAGGCGGCACTCTCAGCAATGCCCCTCATTCTCAAAACACTGCCTTGCGATCATCTCTCTCTCAAGTCCTTCAATCTTGTCGGTCTTGAGGCCTTGCGGCAATTATTTACTGAAAACGTTTCACCACAAAAGCTCGAAAGAGATCACCCCATTACCATCAACGCGCCGGGACTTTCAACACTGGTTGATGAAATCGCAGCCGATAGCGACGGTCTCATCATGTTTATGGGTAAAGGCGGGGTTGGCAAAACCACATTGGCTGCTGCCGTCGCTGTTGAGATGGCACAACGAGGCCTCCCGACACACCTGACGACTACCGACCCTGCAGCTCATCTCACTGGAACGTTGAGTAGTGCGGTGGAAAATCTTATTGTCAGCAGGATTGATCCTGAAGTTGAAATAGAACGTTACAGGCAGCAGGTATTGGAAACCAAAGGCGCTCAGCTCGATGCCGAAGGGCTTGCCCTGCTGGAAGAAGACCTGCGTTCGCCATGCACGGAAGAAATCGCTGTATTCCAGGCATTCTCACGCATCATCCGTGAGGCCGATAAAAAATTTGTTGTTATAGACACTGCCCCCACTGGGCATACCCTGCTGCTGCTCGATGCGACCGGAGCGTATCACCGCGAGGTCAACCGTCAGGCGGGTAGCAATGGTCTGCAAGAAGCCACACCCATGATGCAGTTGCAAAACCCGAAACAAACAAAGGTGCTGATTGTCACATTAGCCGAAACAACACCTGTGCTTGAAGCCGTCAATCTGCAGGCGGACCTGCACCGGGCCGGCATCGAGCCTTGGGCATGGATTATCAACAACAGCGTGGCGGCGGCAACAGAACTCCGCTCCCCACTCCTGAAACAACGAGCGAAAAATGAAGTCAAAGAAATTGAAGCTGTGGCAAATCACCATGCCACTCGCTATGCAGTTGTCCCCTTGTTGAAGGAAGAGCCCGTAGGCAAGGAGAGCCTCCGTCAACTTATCCAACCCTGAAAATCAGTGAGTTCAGTCCTCTTCTATAAGTCCTATAGGCCCTATAAGTCCTATTTTTCTCCTCACCACACTTCTGTTAAATAATTGTAAACAAAGCTGCACCAAATATAAATCAGGCGGCCGATCGGTATATTGCTTGATAGATGTTTATAGCCAGAAAACGTTTCGATAAGGTTGTGTACGGGAAGCACTTTATCTGCAATATTAACGAAGTATAGCTTCAGGGGATTTCACCTTAGAGATGTTTAAAAAAATATCTACATTCACCTTTTATTTAAAAATTAAGGTGAAAAATCGTGATTAATTTTAATAACAAAATACTGATTATTGGATTTGGCTCTGTATCCCGATGTACAGTTCCCGTCCTTTTTAAGCACATCAACGTCGCTTATTCTCAAGTCACTATTATGGATTTTGAGGATATTCGCGAAAAAGTATCACCCTGGACAGCATTGGGCGTTACATACATTAATCATCAGATAACACCGTATAATTTAGAACAAACCCTTTCGACTTATGTTGCTGAGGGCGATTTGATCATAGATTTAGCCTGGAATATTGATTGTTGTGAAATTCTTCAATGGTGTCATGATCATGGTGTCCTCTATATGAACACCTCGGTAGAAGTGTGGGATCCTTATACAGGGGTTGAGACTCAGCATCCTACCGAAAGAACACTCTATTACCGCCACATGAACATCCGCCGCATGACTTCACAGTGGCAGAATAAAGGGGTCACGGCGGTGCTGGAGCATGGAGCCAATCCCGGATTGATATCTCACTTTACCAAACAAGGGCTGCTTGATATTGCCAACGCAGTCATTGCTGGTAACAAGGTCGGCCCTGCTCAAGCCGCAATTATTAAAGAGCTGGCTGAAAAAAGAATTTTCAATGAACTGGCTATGACGCTTGGCGTCAAAGTGATTCACTGCTCTGAAAGGGACACTCAAATTTCTGACGTTCCCAAACAGGTTGACGAGTTTGTAAATACATGGAGTGTCGAGGGATTCAGGGAAGAGGGTATGACAACGGCTGAGATGGGTTGGGGTACACATGAAAAAGAGCTTCCGGAATTTGCCTATACCCACAAGGAAGGACCGAAAAACCAGATTTGTCTTGCCAAAATGGGTATGAATACCTGGGTCTGCTCCTGGGTGCCTGATTATGATATACGTGGCATGGTAGTCCGCCATGGCGAAGCGTTTACGATTTCCGACTACCTGACTGTCAGTAAAGATGGCCAGGCCATCTACCGTCCGACGGTACATTACGCCTATTGTCCGAGTGATGCTGCTATTACGTCTCTGCATGAGCTTCGTGGTTATGACTATAAGCTTCAGCCAAACTTCAGGATCATGAATGATGAGATCACCAAGGGTTCTGATATTCTTGGTTCATTAATGATGGGTCATTCATTAAATGCCTGGTGGACAGGCTCCGCCTTGAGCATAGAGCAATCCAGAGCGCTGGTACCTCATCAGAATGCTACCACCATGCAGGTGGCAATATCTGTGGTCGCCGCCTGTATGTGGATGATCGAAAATCCTGACAGGGGCGTTGTTGTACCAGATAATATTGATCATGAGTATATCCTTGGAATTGCAAAACCCTATCTTGGCAACTTCATATCAAAAGCTTCTGATTGGACACCTTTAAAATACAATCCCAACTTTTTTGCAGGGTTTAATAACCCTGATATTGATGAAACCGATCCCTGGCAGTTTAAGAACTTCCTCATTACCGATAATGATTAAAACAGTAAACAGAATAATGGACCCTCAAAATTTAAAACAATTGGCTCTGGAGCATGGTACACCGCTGTTTGTGGTGGACCACGACGTTTTGCGTGCTAATTACCGGGAGTTTAAGCAGCATCTTCCAAGGGTCCAGGCCTATTTTGCTGTTAAGGCAAACTCAGACAAAGAAATAGTTAAAACGTTCTATGACGCCGGTGCCAGCTTTGATGTGGCATCAATGCCTGAGTTTCTTAATGTGTATGAAAATATTAAAACCCTTACGCCTGAAGAGCAGCAGGATTTTATATGGGATAAAATCATCTATGCGAATCCGATAAAGCCAATCCCTACGTTAAAGGAACTCGACCGATACAAGCCGCTGGTCACGTTTGATAATGAAGATGAAATAGCGAAAATCGCTACCTATGCACCGAATTCAGGTCTTGTATTACGAATAAAAGTACCCAATACCGGAGCTATGGTAGAGCTCTCTTCCAAATTCGGTGCCGACCCTGGAGAAGCTGTTGATCTTATAGATAAAGCGTTTAAAAAAGGGCTGGTGGTTGAGGGTTTAAGCTTCCATGTCGGCAGTCAATGCACAAATTTCCAGAACTATGTTCAAGCCCTTAATCTGGCATCCAATATTTTCAAGGAATCGTGGGAAAGAGGGTATAAAGAGGTAAAAATTCTTGATATCGGCGGCGGGTTTCCCGCTCCCTACGACAATAGTATAAAACCATTTGCTGAATTGGCAGTTATGCTCAATTCCGAATTTGACAGACTCTTTCCGCCCGACATTGAAATCATAGCCGAACCCGGAAGATTTTTAGTTGCAACTGCTGCCTGGGTCGTGATGGAGATTGTTGGTACAGCCTATCGTGACGGTAAAAGATGTTATTACGTCAATGACGGGGTCTATCATACTTTTTCAGGGATTATCTTTGACCATTGCGAATATCCTTTAAAATCCTTCAAAGAGGGCAATGAGAAAATGTGTGCGGTTTATGGTCCTACCTGTGATGCTCTCGACACGATTACGTTGGCTAATCTCCTGCCCGAAGACCTTGTGATAGGGGATTTACTCTACAGTGAAAATATTGGAGCCTACAGTCATGCCTCATCGACATTCTTTAATGGGTTTCCCCCTGCAAAGGTTTTGCATATAAATCAATAGTTGAAACAATGGGCAGTCAAGGTATCCAAGTTGCCGACTGCCCAATGCCAACTGCCAACTGCTCCATGTCCCCGCCTGATAGCTTTCGATACTTCTGTTACATTATTGTTAACAAAGCGAAACCTGAAAAAACTTCAGGCTGCCGCTCGGTATATTGTTGCAATTGGTCTTCACATCTCGATTGTAAACGAAAAATATTCTATGAGCAGCCGTTATCTGGTTAAAACGACATCAACGCTGATCGTCCTGCTCGCTCTTTTGAGCCCGGCAGCCCCTGCATCAGCGGAGCCCTGGAAATTCGGTGTCATGGGTGACTCCCAATGGACCACCGCCGATCCGGCCAAAGCAAATCCATATACTGTACCAGTCGCAATTATCAATCAGGTCAACCAGGAATTTATCAAGGCTGGCGTGAAATTTGTCATCGCAGTCGGTGACCTGAGCGACGACGGCAATGATATATCCGAAGTGACCCGCGCAAAGGCGGCGCAACCGCTTATTGATGCCGGCATAGGCTTTTTTCCGTTTCGCGGCAACCATGAGACTGCTGGTCTGAACAATGGTTACGGCCTCTCGGTTTTCCGCTCAAATTACCCTCAAACCCGGACAGGAACCTTCACAGAGACAGACCATCAGCACTATCAGGTCGGCAGTGGTTTCAGCGGCCCCGTCTCAGTCAGCACAGAGCTGAATGGCATGAGTTACTCTTTTGACTATGGCGACCCGGAAAGCAGGGCTCGTTTTGTGATAGTCGATCCTTGGGCCACCCCTACAAAAATCAACAAACATACAAATGGTCGTGCCTACGGCTATAGCGTCAATGACCAGCAGGCATGGATAAGCAGCAGGCTTGACAAGAAAACGAGACATACGGGGCATGCGTTTGTCTTTTCACATCAGCCGCTGATGGCTGAAAGCCATCAGGACACCATGTTCAACGGCTATACGAATTCAAATCCGGACTGGCAGAACAGATTCTTCGCCAGCATGCAGGATAACGGTGCGAAGTTTTTTATTTCCGGCCATGACCATATTCACCAGCGCTCAATTATCGCCAGCCCGGATGGCAAGTCTCACATCGAAGAGATAATCTGCGCTTCCAACAGCAGCAAGTTTTACACGCCGAAGCCTCTGGACGACCCCAATTGGTTTGGCCAGAAAACCCGTGAAACCTCCATTGCCCAGGAGCGGTATACGGTTGGTTACTATATCTATACCGTTGACGGACCATGCGTAACGGTCGATTATTACTCCGATGACCACGGCAACTGGAAGTCTGATGCCGACTATCCTGACGGAGCAGGCAGGGCGGATACCGCCGTAACCCCCACATTCCATTTTGTCAAAAAAGAGAGCTGGAGCTACAGTACAAACGGCAGGGAATTTCTCATACCTCAGGCAGCAAGCTATGCCAAGGTTTCGGACAGATATAAAGGCACCACTGCGCGAATTCTCGATGGCACGAATAACAGCACAGAGAGGGATGGTACTCTTGATACCAAGGGCGGGGTTGGCCGAAAATTGACAAAGACAGTAGATACAGGCTGGCACGAGAAGCCAGCTCCAGTGCAATTGAAGAATGACACCTATCTTGCAAGCAATATTCTGTACCTGACAGGCATGGGCGACCTTGGCAAAGAACAGACCGATGTATACACCCTTTCAATAAGTTACCAGGCAGATAAGGTACACCCGCAACATTTCAAAAAAGGCCACGTCGCTCTGGCAACCAAAGAGGCTGACGGCAACTGGGTCAATGCGGTTGATATAAATTCCGGAGGAACCAAAACCTTTGTAGCCGGCCCATGGAAAAAAGGTTATGCCCTGGGCACCTACGGCGTTGACCAACGCACGAAAACTGTATGGGCAGTAATTAACCATAATGGCAATTTTGCCGCAGCAAGCTTTAACAAGTAAGCCAAGATCCCCATTAACATCGAACTCGCAAAGTCATCCCGACACGCCCCATTGTGCCATCCTGAGCCGCAGGGGGATGAACTTGCAACAACAAACCATGGCTATGGCTTCTTAAGGTGTCCACTTTATTGTTGCAAGTTCACAATCAATGGTAATCTCTCTGCCTCCCTGGCTGAGGCCTCTCAGTTGCTGATCTGATCTTCTGATTCTAACCCACCCTCTATTTATTTCATTGTCTCTTGTACTAACCAATTAACTCGTTGATTATAAATATTCTGCCTGCACTATTTATAAAAATACGGGATCAATACTGAATCATCAATGATTCACAATTTCGCCACAATCCTTTAACATTTTCTTAATAAAGTACGTTGTATATTAAAGAGTACATTATTTCGATTAATAATTTTAACCTCAATTTCTAATTATTTATTCAGAAATTATAATCTGCTCAAGTAAAGAATAGTAGCTCTCAATACATGGCAGAAACGTTGCATATGCTATATATATGATTTTATAGCAATACTTTAGCAGTTAGTATCGAATTCCTCCTTCGAAAATGAATAGATATATAATGTGACGTGTATTTAAGCTGTCGACTGGGGCCGCTAATAATCGGATTGATTAATATTATAGCCTATTATGTATTTATTTTATAACAATGATTTCACATATCCTTCACAAATAAATTAATTATGATGTAGTCGAAATAGGAGGTATTTCAATTTCAGACTGTAAGATAATAAGAATAAGTACTGGCAGATTAATTAAACAATTTAAGGGGGTGATTAGTGCAGCGGTCAAAGGTACATCGTTTTAAATATCAGGGTAATGTGAAGCCATTGGTTATGGCTGCGTTAACTCTGGGTCTCTGTTCACCTTTGGGTGCACATGCCGAAACAGTAACTGATTTGGGTACTGTGGGCTCTCAAGGCTTTGACGGTAGCGTTTCTGCTGTTGCCCCTTCAAAAGCCTCTCTTCAGGCAACGCAGCCACAGGCAGTTGTTGACCGTTCATTTTTTGAGGACGCAAAATCTCCTGTAGCTGATTATTCAAATATTGCGGCAATTGCTCCAGGTGTGAGTGGAGGAATTTCAGCAAATGGACCAGGCCTTGGCGAAACTAAAAACTGTATTCGCGGATTCCAGGATGGGGGGTTTAACGTAACGTTTGATGATATCCCTTTTGGAGATACCAACGGCCCTACACACCATTCAACATCATATTTTCCCGCCTCAATTATTGACCATATCACTGTTGAGCGTGGTCCTGGAAATGCCAGTACTCTTGGTCAGTCGACGTTTGGAGGCTCTGTGAATATGTATTCCCTCGTTCCTGCCAATGATTTCGGTGTTTCAACGTTTTTCTCTCTTGGATCATGGAATACACAACTCGCAGGTGCTACGGTAAACACAGGATCTCTTGCAGCACTTGGTGGGGCGAAACTCTTGGTAACAGCCCAAGACATGAGCAGTGATGGTTATCTTACGAACTCTGGTGTAGGAAATAAAAACCTCACGTTTAAATACGAACAGCCGATCGGTTCCAAAACCCTGCTTACTATCTTTGCCAGTAACGAGAGTAACTACTACTATGCATCTGATGTAGGTACTGCGCTTACCGCAGCACAGGCTGTCATTTACGGTAAGAACTATGGTCTTACTACTAATCCTAATGATTCCAACTATTTTGGCTACAACAGAGTTGCCAAAAGCACAGCGTTTGATTATGTGCGTTTGCAAAGTGACTTAGGCAGCGGTTGGGGAATCGATAACACCTCTTACTATTACTGGTACGGAAATGATACCATTGCTGCTGATAATGGAGGAACTCCCGGGAACGGTCTTTACACTGTTTACACTACCCCGGGAAAAACGGGTGCACTTGCAAATCAAATGCCTGGTTACAACAAGATTAACCAGTACAGCGTCTATGGCAATATTTTCAAGACGACAAAACAGACTGATTTTGGTTTGTTAAGAGTGGGATTATGGAGTGAGTGGGCCGATACCTACCGCGGTCGATCCTACTTTAACCTCTTGACAATGAGTCCTAATTATAAATATGCAGCAGTTGGGTCCATTCCTACAAACATTCAATTTGATCAAGGGTCCAACTGGAATAATTACCAACCTTTTGCCGAATTTGAGTGGGCTGCAACAGATAAGCTGAAGATTACTCCGGGTATTAAATATGTAAAGACTGAGCTTTTTATCAACGCACCTATTTTTGTGTCAGCCGATCGTGCACCTATGAACCTGCAGAAAGATTTCACGGCAACGCTGCCATTCTTAACTGCAAATTACAAGATTGACAAGAGTTCTTCGGTCTATCTTCAGTATGCACAGGGCATGCAGGTTCCGGATATCTCAAATTACTATTCTTCAGCAGTACCTGCGTTAGCACAGGGGATCAACATAGAACCGCAACGATCTACCAATTATCAGGTTGGTTATGTCAACAAGTCTGATACGCTAACCTTTGATGTTGATCTCTATTATATCGACTTCAATAACAAGATTGGTGTAGATCCAACGTCAAGCACTTCCAATCCGGTTTACTATAACCAGGGTGGCGTAATCTATAAAGGTATTGAAGGAGAGGTAACGTTCTCTGTAGGAAGCGGTGTTGCTCTCTATGCCAATGGATCAATTAACTCGGCAAAAGCCAGTGATACCGGTTTAACAATTGCAACTGCCCCCCAAAGAACTGCAGCACTTGGATTGTTATATAAAGAGCATGGTTGGTCAAGCTCCCTTGTATACAAATATGCCGGCAAGCAATTTGCTGATAACAGTGAGCTGTTTCCCATGGATCCAATCACATCGCTTGACTGTAACATAGGCTATACGTTTAAGAATCCAGGGATTGGCGTTAAGAATATGAAAATTAACCTTGGCGTGTACAATATCCTGGAACGACAGGATGTCCTTACAATGACGCCAGCTAGTAAAACAGGTCCATCTGCTGGCGATACTTTCACCTGGCAGGCGCCTCGAAGCTACATGCTCTCATTAGGTCTTGATTTTTAATTCTGCCGTTATTCATCGAACCAGAAAACAAAGCAGGGAAGGGGGTTACCCCTTTCCTGCTTTTATACTGTTAACCTCAAACTCTATTTATGTCATTCGTCCATCTTTTCAAATTAGCCAACGAATCTGGTGGCACCCTCTACCTGATGCTGTTTCTTTTACTGCTTGCATTAACAGTCATTATTGAGCGTTGGCGCTACCTTGCCAATATGTACCGGGTTGGGGAAAAAGCAATTGAATTGTGCCGATCAAAAAAAGTCATTAATAAAAACACCATCAAGGAGTTTCATCAAAGTCATAATGAAGTTCCTGTTCTTAGGCTGCTTGAAGTGGCCATAGATGGTGAGCACGATCATTTGAATCAGGAAGAGCTGTCGGGCAGTCTTGAGGAAGCGCTTATGCATGAAATGCCAAAGCTCGACCGTTCACTGTGGCTTCTCGACACGGTCATTACCCTTGCACCTCTGTTAGGGTTGTTTGGCACGATTATCGGGATGTTTAATGCGTTCAGCGTTCTTGCAGACATACAAGGTGGCATTACTCAAGTGACAGGAGGTATTGCGGAAGCGCTGATCGCAACTGCTTCAGGGCTGGTCATTGCCATGATCGGGATATTTTTCTTCAACAGCCTGAATACCAGAATCAGAGAGGTCGTTCATCAGATGGAAACTCTCAAAGTGATGATTCTCAATCGTCAACAGTTATTCCAGTCGGTCTCTTATTAAGCCTAATACAGAATAATAATGCGCTACTTCACACAACGCAGGGCTCGTATTGAGATCATTCCGATGATCGACATCATGCTTTTTTTATTGGTGTTTTTTGTCATGTTCTCATTGCGTATGATACCGGCAAGCGGTCATGTAACCAAACTCCCCACAAGTTCCAGTGCGGCACAAATACCAACGCCCAAGCTGCTGGTTGAACTTGAATCAAGCGGGACGGTATTTGTCGAAGGAAAACAGATAACCTATGCGCAGTTGACCGCGTTACTGAAACAACGGGATGCCGAAAAAACTGCGATTACTCTTGCTGGAACGGAAAGCGTTTCACTTCAGGAAGTGCTGCATGCCATTGATGCTGTTAAAGCAGGTGGTGCGACCCAAATTGCATTGGCTGCACGCAAAACAACTTTTTAAGAGGGGTGAGGGAGCTATGATTTCAGTTATATGGCGTGAACATAAAATGCTTCAGGCGTTCGGGTTGGCTTTTGTAGTAGAATTCATCATTCTCTTATTGCTTGGTATCGGTTTTGCCGGGTTTCAGCGATTGAAAGAAGGCAGTATGACGAATACGGCCATCATTCAATTAAGCAGTTCACCGGAAGAAAAAAAGTTGATCAATGCTCCGATTGCGCCAAAGAAAGTTGCACAGCCATTGCCGAAATTAAGGAGTCTGGTTAAGGCTACCCATACGAAGTTTAAACCTGTAACGCATGATCTCGCAGCTGAAAAGCCGATGGCGCAAAGTGCTGTTGCTGCCCCTTTTAGATCGGAGATGGTTTCCGGTGAAGCAACCGGAGCTCAAAATGGTTTCGTTGAGCATGTGGCAGCATCGGGTGGCGGAAATGGTAAAGCAGATGCACTGACAGAATATGCAGCCAAAGTGAAAGCTGCCGTTCAAGAGGCGGTGGAGTATCCGGCGGCGGCTAACAATATGAGAACAAAGAGTCGGGCACGGGTTGAATTTTCGTTGCGGGACGGCATACAGCAAAATCCACATATCGTCGTAAGCAGTGGATTAGATGTTTTCGATCGTGCCGCTATTCATGCTGTGAACATTGCTCACTATCCCTTGCCGCCGGCTGTGTTAAGCGGTCAAACTAAGCTGTTTCAGGTTTGGGTTGAATTTCATCGTTAACCATCACTAACGCATAACCTCATTCTATGAAAAAGTTATTCATCACCCTGTTATCGTTAATCTTTGTAGTATCTGCCTCATATAGAGCAGAAGCAGAGGTAACGAAAACTCCGGTTGCCTTTCATTTCACTACTGTTGGTGATTGCCGCGGAGATCCGTTACTCGCCGGAGCAACTGAACAGGATTTGCTTTGGGTTCAGAGTACAAAAGTCCTGGCCCGTATGATCAGAGAGATGCAGATAGAAAAACCACAGGCGCTCTTTTACAATGGCGACATGATCTATGGGTATTCATCGGATAAAGGGAAGATGGATCGCTACTATGCCTATTGGCGTGGTATGATGGCAAATCTGATTGAATCAGGCACCTATGTTGTTCCTGTTCCTGGAAATCACGAGGTCCAGATTAAGATAAAAAATGCAGAGGGGAAGGAGAAAAAAACAGCCGTAGTTGAAAATGAGAATATCTGGCGTACCAACATGGGTGATCTGATTTTTGATCTGAATCGATGGAAATCAATCACACATCAGCAAGCGACAGCCTGGAATGTTGAGAACACACCGAAAATCGGGACAGACGGGATTACCACCGATCAGAGGCAGCTCAGTTATTCATTTGACCTGGGAAAGAGTCATTTTTCGATGATCAATACCGACCCTGCAGGATTTGACAGTTCTGCGCCGGTAAAATGGCTGGAAGCTGATTTTAAGGCTGCAAAAAAAAGAGGAGCAAAGAAGTTCTTTATTTTTGGTCATAAAATGGCGTTTACCTATGTGCCTGAAAAGCTGAAAGGTTCTAAAGAAAGCAAGGAAGGTGGATTTGATGTAAGGCCTGAAGTCCGGGATGCGTTCTGGAATCTGGTAGAGGCTTATCAGGCAGTCTATTTTACCGGACATCAGCACACCTATCATGCTGAACAGCCCAGAAAAAATCAAGGCGGCAAGGCCTGGCAGGTGATTGTTGGCGGGGGCGGTTCACCTTTTTCGATTCCTAAAGAGTCAATAGAAAAAGAGAGTGACCGGATGTTTTCATGGGCTGATGTTGTCATCGATAAGAATGGGGGAGTACACATCAGGATTTTCGGCTTTGACGAAGATTTCGGGCCAACCAGAATTATTGAAGAGTGGGATATTGCGGCCTGAGAAATGAATTCAGGCAGATCAGTTGGCAGTCGGCAGTGCTGAAGGCCAACTGATCTCCTTTTTCTTTCTCTTTCCATTCTTCACTGCCAACTGCCCACTGTTTTCAATCTCAGCACTCAGTACTCAGCACTCAGAACTGCCAAGAAAACTTGTGTATATTCAGTGAAAGTATTGATATAAAGAGCATCACACCTTTCAGCCAATGTTCCACCTCAATGTCCTGATTGTCGATGATGAGCCCAATATTCGCAAAACCCTGACGGTTTTCATGGAATCACGCGGGCATCAGGTCAAAGCCGTGAGCTGCTCCCGCGACGCATTGGCTGAGGCGGAACTGCAGGTTTTTGATCTTGCGTTTGTTGACGTGCGTTTAGGGGCAGAAAATGGACTGGATCTGGTGGAGTCTCTTCTGGCTGCCAATCCATGGACAAAAGTTGTTGTTATAACCGCTTATGCCTCTATTGATACAGCTGTTGATGCTATGAAACGAGGTGCTGTAGATTATATCCCGAAACCCTTTACGCCGGATCAACTTGAACTTGTCACTGAACGTCTTGCTGCAGTGTGCACTATGGAACAACGTATTGTATCGTTGCAGGAGGACCTGAACCGCAGTAACCCTGAAGAAAATCTTACATCCCGTTACCCCTCTATGCAGCGTGCCATAGCATTGGCCCGTCAGGTTGCAGATTCCGACGCCGTTATCCTGTTGCGGGGTGCGAGTGGGACCGGAAAAAACCTTTTTGCCCGTTCTATTCATAACTGGAGTCGCCGGTCAGAAAAACCGTTTACTGTTATTTCATGTCCCTCCCTGCGTGATGATTTGCTTGAGCGAGAGCTTTTCGGATATGCCAAGGGTTCTTTCCCTGAAGCAGCGAGGGATAATCCAGGCAAAGTGGCTCTATGCGAAGGAGGCACGTTGTTTCTTGATGAAATCGGGACACTGCCTCTCGCCATTCAGCCAAAACTGCTCCGTTTTATTCAGGACCGGGAGTATGAACGGATAGGGGAACAGGAAACAAGGAAAGCTGATGTCCGCATTATTGCTGCCACTAATTCTGAACTTGAAACCGCTGTAAGAGAAGGTCGTTTTCGTGAAGATCTTTTTTACCGCCTGAACGGGATACAGATTGAGTTGCCGCCTTTGGCAGGTCGAGCGGACGATGTTCAGCAACTTGCCGGAACCATGCTGAAATTTTTTGCTGCCCAAAACCACAAAACGCTTGATGGTTTTGCTGATAATGCCATGCTTGCGCTCAGGAGCTATTTGTGGCCTGGCAATATACGGGAATTGCGCAATGTCATTGAAAGAGCTGTAATTCTCACTAAAACCGGGCTGGTAAGTGAGGACCAACTGCCTGCGAATATTTTCATTAAAGCTCCTCCGGTCCGTCTTGGTGATCCCTTACCACTGGACGTGATCGAAGAAACCCATATACGCCGCATTCTTGCCTCATCAAAATCGCTGCAGGAAGCTGCAGATCTCCTCGGTATTGATCAGGCCACCCTCTGGAGAAAAAGGAAACAGTACAAAATTTAATCTCCCCCCCTTTACCGTCACCTTGCAAAATTCAAGGCGCCATTTTTATGAGCCTTGTGTTCCGCAAGATGCCCTTTCTCACTCTTTCGCTATGTTTGGTAAAACCAAGGCAACAATAAACCGCATGATTGAACTGCATGCAAGCGGGAGTTGCTGTTAATTTATCCGGACAACTATCTCTCAGATCTATCATGGCGGTTAACAAAGGATTCAGGCAGTTAAAAACATTTTTTATTGGCGGAGCACGGGATTTTACGGATCACAAGATTTTTCACCAGCTCGCCCTCTCGGCTTTTCTTGCATGGGTCGGGCTTGGTTCTGATGGTCTTTCCTCTTCCTGTTACGGTCCGGCAGAAGCGTTTAAAGCACTCCAGGGTCATCCCACTCTCGGTATTTTTGTCGCTATTGCTACAGGAATCACCATCCTTATTATCGCCTCAAGTTATTCCCATATTATTGAACTCTTCCCGCATGGCGGCGGGGGATACCTGGTTGCCAGCAAACTGCTCTCCCCGGAAATGGGCGTAATTTCAGGCAGTGCTCTTCTT
>SZXX01000036.1 GCA_005843825.1 Chlorobium sp. | reverse complement strand
ATTCCGACAGGCTGCTAGAGTGTGGTGTACTTATAACGATGATTTAATGGCGACAAACGATGAAAAAGTCTTTCAGCTGGCGAATACTTACAAGCTATACCCTGTTTCTCTCTTTTTTGATTCTGCTCATTTCAGGAGTGATCCTCTACGTTTATCCGGGCGTAAGTGCTTCTGGTTTTGTAACGAGTTTCGGTGGCCTCACAAAACCTGCATGGCTGAATCAGCATATTATCTTCAGTCTTGTTTTTACCCTTTTTGCTCTTTACCATCTTTTTTTCGTCAACCGGACAGCTTTTTTATCATATCTCACGAAGAAGAAAGCCGAAGGGTTTCGCCGTCCCGCAGAGCTGCTGGTTACAGTGATTGTAACATCATGTGTTGCCATAGGCACCTACGCCCACTTTCAGCCGTCTTCGTCCGTTCTGACTTCCGGAAAAGAGATTGCCAGTTCGCAGGAACTACTTGATGATGAAGTCCCGGCAGCGAATGACAATGCAACGGCAGATGTTGAACAATCCCAGCGGCACGACTTCGAAGAGGATGATAACGAGAAACAAGCGTCTGAGCCTCCTGCTTCCCGCTTGCAGGAATCTGAAGAGCCTGCAAGCCCGGGATTCAATTCCATTGGAAATACCAGCAGCAGCCAACCAGTAAACAACGGAGCCCCGAACGACGAATTACATCGCCGGACAAAGGCAAGCTGCGCTTCATGCCACTAAGAGAATTGGGGATATTGTAACGTTATTGCAGAAAGGCCTTGAGCATGGCAAACAGCATCGCAAAGTTGCTTGCCATGCGGTTGCCCATCCCGGGTCTTCTTTTTGAATTGTTATCAGCAGTCAGGCAAGAACTCGGGCTGGCAGGGGATGGCCCCACTGCATTCAACTCTAAATTCAATCCCTCCACTGTCATTTCGAAACGCAGTGAGAAATCTCCCTGTAAATCCTCCAGCAAAAAGAATAAGTCCTAAAGGCCCTATTCTTCTCTCTAACTGCCGACTCCCCACTGCCCACTGTTCACTGGTTAAGCAGCTTATTTAT
Source organism: Chlorobium sp. (assembly GCA_005843825.1). Lineage (GTDB taxonomy): Bacteria > Bacteroidota > Chlorobiia > Chlorobiales > Chlorobiaceae > Chlorobium. The sequence continues at coordinate 35,490 of SZXX01000036.1, read as the reverse complement.
CATTTCAAGGAGTTCATTCTTTTTGATAGGCTTAGCGATAAATCCGTCACATCCAGCCTTTTTAGCCATTTCCCGCTCCTCATGTGTAGTAAGTGCTGTTTGTGCGATAACCGGAAGTTCTGGCCGGAGCTGTTTGATCCTGCTTGTTGCATCGTAACCGTTCATAACCGGCATATTGATGTCCATAAGAACCAGATTGATTTCCGGATGATTTTCTGCAAGTTGCAATGCAGCCAGGCCGTTTTCGGCTGTTATGATGGTCATGTTTTCGTTTTTCAGAATCGCATTCATCAGAAGAGCGTTCACCTTGTCATCTTCAGCCAGGAGAATTGTTATCCCGGGTAATGAACGGGCAAGCTCCAGTAAAATGGGAGAAGGTGCAGCTTTTGGAGGATTGTAGGGCAGTGTGAAAAAAAATCTGCTTCCCTTTCCCTCTTCTGATTCGACACCGATAGTGCCGCCCAGCAATGAAGTCAATGATTTCGAAATGTTCAATCCGAGCCCTACCCCCTCGTTATTCAGGATTGTGGTGTTATCAACCTGCTGGAAACGATCGAAAATCCTCTCTTTCATATCAGGTGGAATCCCGCATCCTGAATCAACACAATAAAACTCAAGCATACCATCTTTTTTGCTATACCCGATATGAATGCTTCCTTTATCAGTAAACTTCAGCGCATTATGGATGAGGTTTATCAATATCTGACTTACTCTTAAACGATCGGTCTCAATAATGCTGTCACTATCCTCAAGTCCTGTTGTGCAGTGAAAATGCAACCCCTTTTTTTGGGTTTGAACCTCGAAAAAAGCATGAAGTTCACGCAGGAGAGGGTTGATCATTGTTTGAGTAATCTGCAGCTTTATCTGTCCGGCCTCAATACGTGAAATATCAATGAGATCATTGACGAGATGCAGAAGGATCTCTGCGGCATGGCGGATAAGCCCGATATATTTTAACTGTTCATCCTGGCTTATATCAGGGCTTTTCAGCAGATCTGCCAAGCCAAGAATGCCATTTATCGGAGATCGTAATTCATGGCTTACATTGCTGAGAAAAGCCGATCTTATTTGCTTCCCATCCTCGACTGCCTGCTTTCGATCGGTAATGTCCGTCAGAATAACCCTGCATTGATTGGAACTGTCACTCGTGAAAGCATCAATCTGAAAAGAAATCTGAACAGTAAGGCATTGGGGAGAGTGTTGTTGCGGCCTGATATCAGCGGGTAAAAGTATAACCTCACCGATTGCAGGTACTCTCGTGCTGAAAACGCCATCAAGCAATGCCTCTATGGCAGAATGGTTTTCAGCGGCAACAAATCTTTTGAATGGAATACCTGTTAACTGCCCGCACCCAGCAGCTATCATATTTATTGCGGTCCTGTTCGCCTCCACAATCCTGCCGTCGCGAGTAAGGGTGAGATAGCCTAAAGGAGCCGACTCATAAAGATCAATATATCGGGAAAGACGCTTTTCAAGCTCCTTCTGCTGTTGTTCAAGTTCGATCTGGTGAAGTGAGAGCTCCTGGATTATCCGGTGCATCTCCTTTGAGGTAGATTGGTTATCCACTCTGCTCAACCGAGAGCCGTCAGATGGTTGGCTGATGTGCTGTTTTTTTGCCATGGGGGACGATTCTTCGAGCTAAAACGCAAAATGAAAAACCAATTCACATAAAATCACTATAACCATGCTTACAAGTTACGCATAATGAAGCATCTGTGTGAGGGTCGTTGGCAAAATTCTTTAAGAATACTGTCAATAAAAAGATAAATAAATAACTCTTTTCTTCAAAGTATTAATTTTTTACAAATATTATCCCGGTTATAAGGGGATAGTAAGCTATAAAGCACGGTTTTGATTGCGGCTTATATGAAAAGTGTATAACGCCTTGAATCCCTATCCATCCGCCCGGCAAATGTATAAGCCATATAAGTCCCATAAGTCCCATAGGGCCTATTCTTCTCTCAAACTGCCGACTGCTTTCTTTCTTAACTCGGAACTATCTTTCATCTTTCCTGTTCGATGTTATACTTTTCAATCCTGTAGATAAGTGTGTGTCTCGGAATTCTTAAAAAGCGGGCAGCTGCAGTCTGGTTCCATGCATTGCGCTCCAAGGCCTCTATAACAATCTCGCGTTCAAGTTGTTCTAGAGAGTATCCCTCGTCAGGAAGCCTTACCACTCTATTTTTATGGGAACTACTGGGCTCCCGGAATTTATCCGGCAGCTCTCCGAAACGGATCACATCGCTGCTCCGCATGATGAGCAGTCGCTCAACTGTGTTTTCAAGTTCCCGAACATTACCCGGCCAGGCGAACATGCTGAGAGCTTCAAGCGCCTCTTTATCAAAAGATATCTTGTCGCTGCCATGTTTTGCAGAGAAATATTTAATCAGCAGCGGAATATCCTTTCGTCGCTCGCGGAGTGGAGGCAGGTGTATGGGAATGACAGATAACCGGTAATAGAGATCATCACGAAACGTACCGTCAGCAATTGCCTTCTCCATATTCAAGCTTGTTGCCGATATAACCCGGACATCAAGTTTCTGCGGCTTTGTTCCGCCTAACGGCTCCACCTCTTTTTCCTGCAGTACCCTAAGCAGTTTTGGCTGAAGCTCCAGCAGCAGTTCGCCGACTTCATCAAGAAAAATTGTGCCGCAATCGGCAAGCTGAAATTTTCCGCTCTTCTCTTTTATCGCCCCGGTAAACGCCCCTTTGGTGTGGCCGAAGAGTTCACTTTCAAGAAGGTCTCGAGGAATTGCCGAACAGTTTATAGCCACAAATGGTCCGTCTCGACGAGAACTGTTTGCATGAATGGAACGGGCAATCAACTCTTTTCCAGTGCCTGATTCTCCTGTAATAAACACGGAAGCTTCAGTGTCTGCTACTTTGCGAACCATAGCAAAGACCTTCTCCATCTCAGGCGATGAACCAACAATCGAGCGGAAATCAGACTTATCCGCCAACTCATCTTTCAACCGTTTGTTCTCTTCAGCAAGGCCCGAAAACTGTAGCGCTTTTTTTACCGTCAGCTTGAGAGCTTCCCGGTTGAACGGTTTTGTTATGTAGTCGTATGCGCCGGCCTTCATTGCCTCAACCGCAACGTCAACAGTTCCGAATGCTGTGATTATAATTACAAGAGTATCTGCGGAACTCTCCTTGATGGATTTGAGTACCTTCAAGCCATCCATACCCGACATTTTCATGTCGGTAATCACCAGATCAGGCTGAAGCTGTTTAAACAACCTCAAGCCATCCTCTCCTGATGCCGCCGCCGCGACATCATACCCTTCCTCCTGAAGATTATATTCCAGCACACGCCGAAGCGAGGTGTCGTCGTCAATGACCAGTATTTTTGCTTTCACCCTTTTTCTCCATTGATTGGATCCAGTATCGGTAATCTGACGGTAACGGTGGCGCCACAGGCGTGCTCACTTTCAATCACCAGCGTACCGTTGTGGCTTTCAATGATTTTTTTTGAAATGGCGAGTCCCAGTCCAGTCCCTTCGGGCTTTGTGGTAAAGAACGGTTCAAATATTTTTCCCAGCGTATCTGCATCAATTCCCGCCCCTGTATCGTGGAAACTGATCTCACAGAAGCCGTTTTCTGAAATTGTCGTGGAGATAGTGACGCTTCCTCCCTTTGGCGTTGCCTGCAGTGCGTTGATGACAATATTCAGAAAAGCTTGACGGAGTTTCTCTCCATCAGCATTGATGATGGCCGGTAGAGGCTGGGGTTGCAGCACAAGGTTGACCTGCCGGTCCTTGGCTTCATTTGACACCAGTGTGACTATTGTGTCCAGTTCTTTCTGTACCGGGCAGGGTTGCATCTCAGCCTGTTGCGGGCGAGCCATGTGCAAAAAATCCTGAACAACGCGGTTCAGGCGTTCGGTCTCTTTAATCTGGATTTCGATGAACTCGTACTTGGGGTCACCGGGTTGGTAGTCGTCTTTAAGAATTTCGGCTGTCCCTCGAATGGAGCCGAGCGGGTTTCGAATCTCATGAGCTAAAACAGCCGCCATCTCGCCCAGGGTAGAGAGCTTCTCAGTCCGTCTCAACTGTTCTTCAATGACGATGATCTGTTCCGATTGATGCTGCAGTTTCTGGTATGACTCCTTCAACCCTGTGGCAGTCTTTTGCAGTTGAACGCTTCTCTCCTGCTCCCGTTGCGACAAGAGACCCGTTACCCCGCCGACCGTATTGTAGATGAGTATTTCCATATATTTTTCCATCTCCATGGTCAAATGTCCACCCCACTGGAAAAGGATATGAGGAGCATAAACAATGCTGACGATTAATGAACAGCAAAGCCCGCCTCTGAGTCCAAACCAGAAAGCAGCCAGTATGATCGGCAGATAGTAGAGACGCTGAAAAATATCGTGCAGATAGTGGAGGTGAAGGGGAGTCAGGTAGTGAAGCAGGCTGATGCCGATGATGCATCCAGAAAGGGCCAGTATTCGGGTAATAGTAGTCATATCAATTAATCCCCGTAAGTCCAGTCAGCAGTGCGCAGTAGGCAGTCCCAAGCCCTATTCACCCAGTCTTCACAGCTCACTGCCAACGATCCTGATTTCCCCCTGCCAACGGTTGTGATTTCGCTCAGGCCTTATCACTCAGCACTATCTTCCACTGCCAATTGCAGACTGCCAACTGCCGACTTTTTTGATTTCGCTCAGCCCTCGGCCCTCAGCACTCAGCACTTCTTCTTCATCCTTCCGTCTTGAATTCTGAAGTCGTATGGAACTCTATCTCAGGGTAGTCATCTTTTGCAATTTTCAGCATCCATTCACTTTCTGCAAAAAACACAGGATGATCTTCCTTATCGAGCGCAATGGCATTCCATTTTCGTCGTAAAAACTCTTCCAGCATTTCCTTGTTGTTGCTGGTGATCCAGAATGCCTTGTGAAAGCGAAGGGGAGTGAAGTCGCACTGCGCACCATATTCGTGTTCAAGACGGAACTTGATAACGTCAAACTGCAGCTCTCCGACAGTGCCGATGATTTTGCGGACGCCATGCTGTATGAAAAGCTGGGCAACGCCCTCTTCGGTAAGCTGTCGAACGCCCTTATCGAGCTGCTTTGCCTTCATCGGGTCGCGGTTTTCAAGCGCTTTAAAAATTTCCGGTGAAAAACTCGGGATTCCTCGGAAATGAAGCAGTTCACCTTCGGTAAGAGAGTCGCCTATTTTCAGAGAGCCGTTGTCGTAAAGGCCTATAACATCTCCAGGCCATGCTTCATCAATAACGCTTTTTTCATTGGCCATAAAGTGCGTCGGGCTTGAAAAGCGGATTTTCTTCTGCAGTCTGGTGTGGAAATAAAATTTGTTACGCTCGAACCTGCCGGAGCAGATTCTGAAAAATGCTGTGCGATCCCGGTGGTTCGGATCAAGATTGGCATGTATTTTAAAGACAAATCCGCTCAACGCCTCTTCAGAAGCTTTAACTATACGTTCAGTTGCCTCCCGCTCAATCGGGCTTGGCGCGATAGTGAGAAATGTTTCAAGCAGCTCCTTGATCCCGAAATTGTTGATGGCACTGCCGAAAAAAACCGGGGCCAGCTCTCCGTCGCGATAAATATTTTCATCAAACGGATCATAAACACCCTCAATAAGCGAAACTGCCTCTCGGAGTTTTTCGCAGAAACTTTCAGGAATCCATTTTTCAAGTTCAGGGTCGTAAGGATCTTTGACCTTGATCAGGCTTTCGCTGATACGGGTGGTATTTGCTTCAAACAGGTTTAGCTCTTTATTATAAAGATTGTACACGCCTTTAAATGTCTGCCCCTGACTGATAGGCCAGGTGAGCGGTCTGACTTTTATATGCAGTTTGTTTTCAAGCTCGTCAAGCAATTCAAAAGGGTTTCTGCCTTCACGGTCCATCTTGTTGATAAAGATGATAACCGGTGTATGCCGCATCCGGCAGACCTCCATGAGCTTTTCAGTCTGTTCCTCAACACCTTTGACGCAATCGACTACAAGAATGACACTGTCAACCGCAGTCAGCGTCCGGTATGTATCTTCCGCAAAGTCCTTGTGACCTGGCGTGTCGAGAATATTGACACGTTTACCTGCATATTCGAATCCCATGACCGAAGTAGCAACAGATATTCCTCGCTGCTTTTCGATTTCCATGAAATCGCTGGTCGCCGTTTTACGGATCTTGTTGCTTTTTACTGCACCGGCGGTCTGAATTGCACCGCCAAAAAGAAGAAATTTTTCAGTCAGCGTTGTTTTTCCCGCATCAGGATGGCTGATGATTGCAAACGTTTTCCGTTTCGCCGTTTCCTTTATTAAATCCATTGTTGTTTCTGCTCTCTGTTTCCAGTGCACATGCACATGCAGAGTGTTGTAAAAAAATACCCTAAACCGGTAACCCTTTTATATATCAATAATCAACGTCTTTCTTAACTCAAACCCTTCCGTGTCATTTAGAATTGAAAGTGAGAAATCTCTCCCCCTGTTCTTCGTCGAGTCAAAAGTGTAAGTACTATAAGGCCCTATAAGACCTATGCCCCTCTTCTTCCCCAAGCCGCCAAAGATACAAAGAACCACACTAATAAAAAGAATCTCTCTTTATCGATTGGCCGCGATGGCGGAATTCTGTATTTTTTTTACAGTAGTGTTGAAAAAATCCCTGAAAAAATCACTATAATAGGCCAGTATTTTAACAATATAAGCACTCTTGTATTATGAATTTTAATCCCTGGCATGATGTTGAGATAGGCGAGCATCAGCCCAATATCGTCAATGCCATTATTGAGATATCAAAAGGCAGTAAAACAAAGTACGAACTCGATAAAAAAACAGGAATGCTGAGGCTCGATCGAGTGCTTTTCTCCTCTATTTTTTACCCTGCAAATTACGGTTTTATTCCAAAAACTCTCGGTGATGATCATGATCCGCTTGATATTGTTGTCATTTCCCAGTGCGACATTGTTCCTATGTGCATGGTAAGGGCAAGGGTCATCGGTGTTATGCGCATGATCGATCATGGAGAAGGCGACGACAAGATTATTGCTGTAGCTGAAGATGATATCAGTTTGAGCAATATTCACAATATCGACCAGCTGCCACCATACTTCAATTCCGAACTGAAGCACTTTTTTGAAGAGTACAAGGCTCTCGAAGAGAAAACCGTTCTTGTAGAGGATTTCCAGAACGCTGAAATTGCCCGTCAGAGTGTGGCGCATGCGATTGAGAACTACAAAAAGGTTTACGCATAAGCTTCATTCAGTTGTGTGATAGATTCATGGATATTTGACATATAAAAAGGCGGCCATTCTAATACCATGTGACCGCCTTTTTATGTTTATTTTCAGCTTGATATCTCCTTGAAATTGCCGCTTTTTCACTATTGCCAAAGGGTGTTGTTGCAATGTTGATTTGTTATAGCGATGAAATGGCTATAAACTTGTCGGGGAAGAAAATTGATATAAAACGTTTTCCCGGAAGAATGCGGCTAAAGTTCTATTAAATAATAGAATAGCTGTAATCTTCGTTGATAGGATAACTATTCCGTTTGGCTCTTTGTGATGATATTGTATAGCTTTTTTGATTTGTTGGCAGAGTGTTGATAACTTGTTAACAGCTCTTTGTAATCTTTCAAAGCGCTGCGTTTTATTGCCTCTTCCTGTTAAATGCGGGAAAAGTCATATATTGGCCGTTAAAATCATGTGTGACCCTGTATCAGCTCTTATTGAAATGTTCAGTTGAAACCCTCTGCTTTTATGCTATCATTATCGCTTGAAGAACTGACCAAAAGAGGGAAACAGATAAAACTGGTGATCTCTGATAATGACGGGGTTTTTACCGATAACGGGGTTTATTATTCGGCCAATGGCGAGGAGATGAAGCGCTATTCCATTCGTGACGGGATGGGTGTTGAAAGGCTCAGAAACGCCGGTATAGAGACATGCATCATGACTGGTGAGATGTCGCCAAGTATTAAAAAAAGAGCTGAAAAGCTTGCAATGAAAAGGCTCTACCTTGGGGTTAAGGATAAGTTGTCTATTCTTGATACGGTTCTTGCTGAAACAGGGCTTCAAAAGCATGAACTCGCCTATATAGGTGATGATGTCAATGACGTAGAGATTTTGGAAGAGATCGGCCGTAAGGGATTAACGGCCTGCCCTCGTGATGCAACAGTATTTGTACTTCCTTATGTCCACTATCACTGTGATGCTGATGGGGGATACGGAGCATTCAGGGATTTTGCCGAGTGGCTGATAGCTCTAAGGAAATCTTAAGCGGCTCAGTTTCATCAATTTTTTTCGATTTATATTTAAAGGTACAGGTTTTATAAACAATATCGAGCTCGACAATCAACCACTATTGTAATGGTTCAGCTCGTTTTATCCAGTGTAATGTATGGCGGAAGTCACCATAGGAAACAGACTAGTAGGGGATAATCATCCCGTTTTTGTTATAGCTGAGATCGGCATCAATCATAACGGCTCGATGGAGGTTGCAAAAAAACTTATCGAAGGCGCGGCTCATGCCGGATGTGATGCAGTAAAGTTTCAAAAGCGCACGCCTGAGCTTTGCGTGCCGAAGGATCAGCGCGATATCGAGCGTGACACACCATGGGGTCGCATGAAATACATTGATTACCGTTACAAGGTAGAGTTCGGACGTGAAGAATACCTTGAAATAGATCGCTTCAGCAAAGAGCATGGTATTTTATGGTTTGCCTCCTGCTGGGATGAGGAATCTGTTGATTTTATGGAGCAGTTTAATCCTCCATGCTACAAGGGAGCATCAGCATCTCTTACCGATCTTCCTCTTTTGAAAAAAACCGCTGCAACCGCAAGGCCGCTTATTATCTCTACCGGTATGTCAACAATGGAAGAGGTTGACGCAACCGTTAAAGAGCTTGGTACTGACAATCTTCTTATTGCTCATACCAATTCTACATACCCATCTCCGATTGAAGAGCTTAATCTCCGGATGATCACTACCTACAAAACACTCTTTCCAAACGTGCCGGTAGGCTATTCAGGCCATGAGGTAGGGCTTTCAACCACCTGGGCGGCCGTAGCACTTGGAGCAACCTTCGTTGAACGTCATGTAACCCTTGACCGCGCAATGTGGGGTTCCGATCAGGCGGCCTCAGTCGAATTGTCAGGCATGGCAAGACTTGTCTCAAACATTCGTGATATAGAGAAATCGCTGGGTGATGGAGTAAAGCGCGTTTACGATGGTGAGGCAGCAGCACGCAAAAAATTGCGGAGATCCTGATTTTAATCTTTTACAAAATAAAGCATTCTCATTATGAGCAACAAGAGTAATAACGATACGGTACCTGTTCAGGAGTTTGAATATAAGGCCGAGATGAAGCAGCTGCTTGACCTTATTGTGCACTCTCTCTATACTCACCCTGAAATCTATCTCAGGGAGCTGATTTCCAATGCGTCAGATGCGTTGAGCAAAGTTCGTTTTAATTCCCTGACTGATCAGGATATTATTGACCGTGATGCCGAACTTGCAATAAGGATAAGCATCGACTCAAAAGAGCTGACCGTTGTTATTGAAGACAGCGGTGTTGGAATGACTGAAGAAGAGCTTATAGCTAATCTCGGAACGGTTGCCAAGTCAGGCACTCTAGGCTTTATGCAGGCATTGAAAGAGCAGCAGAAAGAGCTTGATGGAAATCTTATCGGACAGTTCGGTGTAGGGTTCTACTCTGTGTTTATGGTCACTGACGAAGTCACGGTCGAAACAAGAAGTGCCCGGCCCGGTTCGGATGGTTATCGCTGGCGCTCCAGCGGTCAGGGAACCTATACGATTGAAAAAATCGACAAGGCAGAGCGGGGTACAAAAATTTCGTTCAAGCTTAAAGAGGCATCCAAAGAGTTTGCCGAAGAGTATAGGGTTGAACAGATTGTCAAAAAGTATTCCAACTTTGTCGATTTCCCCATCTATCTCGGCGAAAAGCAGGTCAACAGTATTACAGCCCTCTGGCAGCGCCCAAAAAGCGAGTTGAAGGATGAAGAGGTCAATGAGTTCTACAAGTTTATTGCAAACGACTATCAGGACCCATTGGATTATCTGCCGATTTCTGTTGAGGGTATGGTAACGTTCAAGGCGCTTCTGTTTTTGCCGAAAGAAGCTCCTCCTGAAATGCTCTATCGCCAGGGCGACCTCGAAAACCGCGGACCTCAGCTCTATGTGAAGAAAGTGCTGATCCAGCAGGAATGCCGTGATCTGTTGCCGGAATACCTTCGATTTATTTCAGGTGTTGTTGATACCGAAGACCTTTCGCTCAATGTGTCGCGCGAAGTAGTTCAGTCAAGCCCTGTACTTGCAAAAATCCGCCAGATCCTGACCACCAAGATTCTTGGCTGGTTTGAAACTCTTGCCGAGGAACAGCCCGATAAATTCAAAACATTCTACAAGGCATTCGGTCCCATTATCAAAATCGGGTTGAATACCGACTTTACCAATCGCGACAAGCTTATTGAGCTTTTACGGTTTGAAAGTACCAAAACCGAGGTTGATGAATATGTGACACTCAAAGCCTACGCTGAAAGAATGGGGTCGGACCAGAAAGAGATCTACTATCATTCCGGTTCAAGCCGCTCACAGCTTCTTGCTCATCCAAATCTGGAATATTTCCAGAATCAGGGTATCGAGGTTCTGCTCCTCAGCGATCCGGTTGATGTTTTTGTGATTCCATCGATCCATGAGTACGATAAAAAGCCTCTCAAATCGATTGAAAAAGCGGATATTGACTTTTCGAAGCAGAAAAAAGAATCGGAAAATGAAAAGGATAAACCCCTTTCAGGCAAGCTTCTGAAGCCGGTTCTCAAACTCTTCCGCGAAACGCTTGGAGAAGGAATCGAAGATGTCATTGAGTCTCATCGCCTTGTCAGCTCTCCTGTCACCCTTGTCAGTGGAAAGGACGGTCTCGACAGCCAGATGGAAAAGATGATGAAGATGATGCAGAATAACATGCCCGCTGGTAAAAAGATTCTTGAGGTCAATACATCACATCCTATTATCCGTAATCTTGCCGGCATGATCATGGCTGATGAAAAGAATCCACTTATCAGAACAGCTATGAAACAGCTTTACGAAGGTGCACTGCTTCTTGAGGGCGGGCTTGATTCGACCACTGCATTTTTATCGAGAATGAATGAATTGATCGAGGCGGCTACACTATCCAGATAAGAGGATTCTAAAACTTTTTAACTTCAGAACTTGTGAACAAGGGAAGGGATATCCAGGCCAGACACATTGAGGTTTTTCAGAAAAATGAAATAACCGAGCATTTTATCTACAAAAAGCTCTCGACAAGAGTAAGCGGCGTCAAAAATCGCCGGATACTTTTTCAGATAGCAGATGATGAGATGCGTCATTACAATGTCTGGAAAACCTACACCCGAAAAGATATCAAACCCAACGGCGTAAAGGTTTGGTTTTACACCCTTGTCAGTCTGTTGTTCGGTTTTACATTCGGCATCAAGCTGATGGAAAACGGCGAAAAAAATGCACACGACAGCTATAGCCGGATTCCCGATTCATTCAAGGAGATCAATGGCATAATCCGTGATGAGGAAGAGCACGAACAGGCTCTGATTACCCTCCTGGATGAAGAGCGCCTCAAATACACAGGCTCTATAGTTCTCGGTCTCAACGATGCGCTTGTAGAGCTTATGGGTGTTCTTGCAGGTCTGACCTTTGCCTTGCAGAATACCGCTCTTGTCGCGTTGACTGCAGCCATTACCGGCGTCGCAGCAGCCCTTTCCATGGCAGCATCCGGTTATTTGTCAACGAAATCAGATCCTGCCGGCAAAAACCCTTTTGTTGCGGCACTCTATACCGGTGTGGCCTATATCGTCACCGTAGCGCTGTTAATAACCCCATATCTGTTTTTGACAGACCTCTATGTCTGTCTCGGTCTGGCGTTTTTTGCAGCAGTCTGTATTATAGGCTTCTTCAACTTCTATATTTCAGTAGCGCGCGATCTGCCCTTCAAAAGCCGTTTCCTCGAAATGGTAGGCCTCAGCTTTACCGTCGCCGCCCTGAGTTTTCTAGCCGGCTACGCCATTCGCTTTGCCTTCGGAATAGTAATCTAAACCTGGCACCTCAGCATTCACCCCTCACTCCCGTGAGGGGTCTCCTTTTCACCAGCTTCCACTCACCACTCTTCCTGAGAGACCCTCCAGTCTATAGGTCCTATTCTTTCTATGTCCATTTCATCAGACCAACAAAAAAGGCCCCCAAAAGGAGGCCTTCACAAAACACCAGGTTTTGTATGATATGTAGATATTTCAATCCTGCTACACTTATTTCTTTCTTGCCTCAGCACTCAGACTTGGAGAATCTTTTAAGCTTAAAGGCACACAGCAATCCACCAATCCCCATAAGTACATAGGTGCTAGGTTCAGGAACAGATCCCGAAGCCTGCATCAACTGTATGCCGTTGATATCAGCTTCAGAAAAGCCGGTTTCTCTACCACCGCTCGTGCCAATGGCACTGTACGTAATCGATAATACTCCGTTACTATTTGTTGCTCCGGTGAGGGTAAGATAATTCTGGCCTGAAATAAATGTAGTGGCCCAAGGATCCATAGGTTTTGATGTTTCCGTCCCTCCATTTATTTGCGTTCCTCCGACAGTGAGTATCCTGCCTTTACCATCACCTGCGCCTTGAGTATAGATATAAATATTGTAAGTGGAGTTTTCTTGCAGCTTGGAGAAAGTTATTGTTTGTAAGCCATGGGAATAAAGGTATGAAGTCATCAATGCGCTTTCTGGTTGTTTGGAAAATCCATTTCCGCTACTAAACAACCCATCGCCAGTCCATGAAATAGACGTATTAGTCTGTACACCTGCAGAATTTACAAGCGAACTTGAAGTTCCAGAAGCAGCAGTAAGCTGGTTCCACATACCTCCAAGTAAGGGATTCGCTGCGGTACCACTAAAATCAGGCACACCCGTCTGAAATTGAATATTGATCAACTCAGCACCTCCAGCTTGAACCGGCCCAATCAGTAAAACCAAAGCAAACGCTATAACTGCTTCTGCAATTTTCCTTCTCCCAATGAAAAAAGTCATACTACCTTCTGTTTATAAGTAGACTTTGCAGAATAAGCTGAAAAGACCTACTTGAAATTATGCTGATCCAGCCATAACCAATAACCAACAGAAGATTTGCAATTTACATGCCAGGATTTATTTTGATGTATAAATATCGGGTGCTAACCTATATGATTATGATCGGTTAAATTGATAGTAATATCTTCTGCACATCCCTCCTATAACCGCTCCATCAAATCAACACCCTCAATACGTGTTATAGTGGCTCAAGTCGTGTTGTAATGAGACTATATATTCTGGTGAGTTTGTGCTCCTATCAACCATCCCTCAGAAGCCCTCTGTCATTTCGAACTGAAAGTGAGAAATCTCTCCCTATCAATCCACCCGGCAAAAGTATACGTCCTATAAGCCCCATAAGTCCTATAGGTCCTATTCCCCAGCCTGCGGCTATCTTGTTTAACTCAGCACTCAGCACTCAGCACTTTCTCACAAACATCCCCAACATCAACAGCCTCAGCAGTGTTGATTCGTATCGTAATCATCTCCTCTTCCACAGTCAACGCCTCCTGCTTTTCAAGCTGTGACATAAGCACACTGATATCAGCTTCGGATGCATCGTTCCCCATCAGAAAGCGCCTCTGAACTCGTTCAATAAGTACCTCTCTTGGAGCATGAAAATGAAGAATCCTGCATTCGCAATGCAACTGTCGGCCCTCAGCCAAAAAAAGTTGACGGGTTTCAGCGGTGAGAAAAGTTGCATCCACAATCACTCTCAATCCATCCGCAATGCAGAGTGTTGCAACAGTAAGCAGTCGTTTATAAGTCGCACGACTCTTTTCCTCACTATACAGTGAAGCATCTGTTGCTTTATCGCTTTTTTCCAATGCCTTCAACCCCGCAAGCCTCTTCCTCTCAACATCCGACCGCACATGCACAGCCTGTAGTGTTTGAGCGATTTCACGTGAAAGGCTGGTTTTTCCGCTTCCTGAAACTCCGGAAGTCAGAATCAGTAATGGCTTTGGTTTATGAGTGTAGTGCTCTGCCAGTTGGAGGTAAGAAAAATGTTCTTGCAGGATTGTTTTCAGGGCGCTCTGTTCTGTGGTTTGTGTGTAGCGGATAGCGGTGACTTTTGCCCTTACCATAGCTCTGTATACACAATAAAACCTGAGCAGGGGGAGTGCGCCGTAATCACCGGTTTCCGTCAGATAGTTGTTCACAAGCCTCCAGGCAAATGCAGGGTATCCGGCATGTTCAAGATCCATGAAAAGAAAAGCCAGATCGCTGATAACATCTATTATGCTGAGATTATCATTGAACTCGATACAGTCAAAAATAAAAATCCTCTTCTTCCACCAGACCATATTGCCGGTATGCATATCACCGTGGCATTGCCGGATAAAACCTCCTTGTTGTCTCTCTACAAAAAGGGGAGAGAGCCGTTGATGTTCCTCGAGAGTCCATTGTTTTAGAGACTCAAGCCTTATTGCTTCAGCCCTGTTTGACGCTGCCGGTTCCGTATGGGTGAAATTGGCAAGCATCGGCTTGATGAGATTGTCGGGATGACCAAATCCAGTTTCAGCCGAAACCGCGGGAATGCTTTGATGAAATCCGGAAATAAGGGAGGAAAGAATATCGACATGCATTGTATTGAGCTCACCGGATGAAAGCATCCTGTCAAGCTCCATTGTTCTGTCAAACCGCACCATCTTAACGGCATAGTCAACAATTTCTCCCTCGCCGTCAATAAAAAAAGAGGTTCCCGATTGCACCACAGGTACTACAGAGAGGTAAATTTCAGGGCAAAGTCTTTGGTTGAGGCGAAGCTCCTCATTGCAGAAGTATCGGCGTTTCTCCAGAGTTGAAAAATCAAGAAACCCGAGCTCCACTCCTTTTTTTACCTTGTAGGCAAATGACTCTGTGAGGAATATCCAGGAAATATGGGTTTCAACAACCTCAATTCTGCCCGTTGCATGGGGATATGCACTTTCGTGTCTCAATGCCTCGGCTAACTGCTCCATAGCGCTCCTTCAATGGAATTACAAATAAACAATCGAATAGATAAGGATTAAAAAAAATGTAAATTAAAGGTTTGGTGCAAAGCTTGTGGAGTTCGTCATACGTATCTATTTAACCCACGCCTATGATCCATCTTTCAAAGATACTCTGTCCGACCGATTATTCCTTAACATCGGATAACGCTGTACGGTATGCCGTGGAATTTGCACGAAAAGTCGGTGCACATATCAGGTTTATCCATATTCAGACTGCCGCAAATCCTCTTACGAAAGTTACCGCCACTGAGGATGGTTCCATAGATCCAGTTGAAGAGGATGATGTTCTTCCGGAAAGTTTTTCCACTGTCCTGTTGGCAGAAAAGCAGAAAGGTCTGAGCGCCGATATTCGCGTTCTTAAGGGCGAAGCTTCCAAAGTTATCACTGAACAGGCTACATCATGGGGTGCCGACCTCATCATCATGGGCTCCCATGGTCGAAGCGGCCTGCATCGGCTCATCATGGGCAGTGTGGCCGAAGAGGTATTCCGTTCTTCCGATATTCCCGTTCTGCTGGTTAAACAGGACGCAGCTGCAAAAATTGTTTCTGAATAATTATCCAATACTCTCAGTCCATATAAATTTTTTTACCGGTCATGAAAAATTTCAGGGAATCAATACTTGCTCTTATTACCGAAACATCGGCAAACCTTCCAAGTGATGTACGATGTTCCATTGCCGATGCTATTGAGCGTGAAGATCCAAACTCTCAGGCAGGCCTTGCCATGTCAACCATATCAGTCAATATCGATATGGCTGTCGACAATATCTCGCCGATCTGCCAGGATACCGGCATGCCGACCTTTTTCATCCATACCCCCTCAGGTGTAGATCAGCTTCAGATGAAGCGCGATATTGAGCTTGCTATTGAGGAGGCCTCAAAAACCGGTAAACTCCGCCCTAATGCTGTTGATGCATTCACGGGCAAAAACTCAGGCAACAATCTCGGTTTTCATTTTCCGGTTATCCACTTTGAACCATGGGATAAAAGCGAGATAGAGGTAAAGCTTATCCTCAAGGGTGGAGGCTGTGAAAACAAAAATATACAGTACTCTCTGCCTGCGGAAATTCCAGGCCTCGGCAGTGCATCCCGTGACCTTGATGGTGTACGCAAATGCCTCCTTCACGCGGTATTCCAGGCTCAGGGACAAGGATGCAGTCCCGGATTCATCGGTGTTGGTGTCGGTGGCGACCGTACCAGTGGATTTGATCTTGCCAAACAGCAGCTCTTGCGCAGAATTGATGACCGCAACCCCGACACTGAACTCGATAGCCTTGAACAGTATATTCTTGAAAAAGCCAACACAATGGAGATCGGCCCGATGGGGTTTGGCGGAAAAGCCACTCTGCTTGGCTGCAAAATTGGAAAATCGCACAGGGTTCCGGCTAGCTTTTATGTTTCTGTCGCCTACAACTGCTGGGCATATCGCAGGCTTGGTATCCTCATCGACCCGCAGTCAGGCTCTATAACCAACTGGCAATACCGCGATGCTAACGAGATCAAACGAATGGCAAAAGGAGAGGGGATGCCATTGACCGGCAAAGAGGTAACTCTTCAGGCGCCACTCACTGACGAAGAGATTCGTAGCTTGAAAGTCGGCGATGTAGTGCTCATCAATGGGACAATGCACACTGGCCGCGATGCCTTCCATCACTATGTCATGCATCATGATCTTCCTGCCTCTCTCGATACACAGGGAGGAGTTCTCTTCCATTGCGGTCCTGTGGTCCTGAAAAATGAGGACGGAACTTACCGGGTTACCGCTGCCGGTCCAACCACATCGAGCCGTGAAGAGCCTTATCAGGCCGATGTTATTAAAAAACTTGGATTGAGGGCGATCATAGGTAAGGGAGGTATGGGTCCAAAAACTCTAAAAGGGCTTCAGGAACATGGCGCAGTCTACCTCAATGCCATTGGAGGTGCTGCCCAGTATTACGCCCGCTGCATTACAAAGGTGACCGGTGTGGATTTTCTCGAAGAGATGGGTGTCCCTGAAGCAATGTGGCATTTAGAGGTGGAATCATTTCCAGCTATTGTAACCATGGACGCTCATGGCAACAGCCTTCACAGCCGGATTGAAGAGGATTCATTCAATCAGCTCAGTACACTTGCCGATGATGCGCACTGAGTGATCTTTTTTTGCAGAGTCGCTATATAATGAAAAGATAACAGGTATTGATCCCTGCCGATCAGCTTAATAACGGCAGGGATTTGATTCCTGAAATAACCAACAATTGCTTAGGATAACCGCAAAGAGCAGGATATATGAAAAAAATCAGATTTATGGACGTCTCCTTTCGTGACGGATTTCAGTCATGTTTTGGCGCCAGGGTAAAGACGGAAGATTTTCTTCCTGCTTTGGAAGCAGCTGTTCACGCAGGTACCGACAACTTTGAAATAGGCGGTGGAGCACGTTTTCAGAGTCTCTACTTTTATTGCGAAGAGGATGCATTTGCCATGATGGATGCTGCGCGCAAGATTGTAGGGCCTGACATCAACCTGCAGACTCTTTCAAGAGGAGCTAACGTTGTCGGTCTGGTATCTCAATCCCGCGATATTATCGATCTTCATGCCCGGCTTTTCAAAAAGCACGGAATAACAACTATCCGTAATTTTGATGCGTTGATGGATGTTCGCAATCTTGCCTATTCCGGTCAATGTATTCATAATGCAGGCCTTCGGCATCAGGTCGTCATAGCCATGATGGGTCTTCCTCCCGGACTGACCGAAACCTATTGTCATACACCGCAGTTCTATCTCGACAAACTGCAGGAAATACTTGATGCCGGAATCCCTTACGACAGTGTTGCCTTCAAGGATGCGTCCGGAACAACGACACCAGCTGTTGTCCACGAGACCATTAAAGGCGCAAGAAAAATGCTTCCCGCAGGCACCGAAATCGAGTTTCATACACACGATACAGCAGGGATGGGCGTCGCATGCAACTTTGCAGCAATAGAAGGTGGTGCTGATATCATTGATCTTTCAATGGCTCCGGTCAGCGGAGGAACGGCAGCTGTCGATATTCTTACCATGTGGCAGAGGCTCCGGGGTACCGGCTATACCCTTGACATCGATCATGAAAAATACCTTGAAGTCGAGGCTCTCTTTATCGATCAGATGTACAAATATTACATGCCCCCCGAGGCCACAGCGGTCAATCCCGTGATCTCATTTTCTCCCATGCCCGGAGGAGCCCTTACAGCCAATACCCAGATGATGCGCGACAACAATACGCTTCATCTCTTGCCCCAGGTCATTAAAAATATGCGCGAAGCAGTTGTGAAGGGCGGCTACGGCTCATCGGTCACCCCAGTTTCCCAGTTCTACATTCAGCAGGCGTTTGCTAATACCATTCAAGGCCCCTGGAAAAAGATCACTGACGGATATGGAAAAATGGTGCTCGGTTACTTCGGTCATACGCCGGCAAGCCCTGATCCTGAAGTTGTCCGTCTGGCATCCGAGCAGCTTGGTCTTGAGCCCACGATTGAAGACGTTCACGACATCAACGACCGTAACCCTGTGCTCGGCATCCCTTATAATATTTCGCTTCTTCAGAAAGCCGGTCTACCCGAAACCGACGAAAATATTTTTATCGCAGCAACATGCGGCGACAAAGGTATCGCTTTCCTCAAGGGTGATTGTTCTACCGGCATCCGCTACAAAGCCGATATCGCTGTCGAAATCAAGGCAAAAACCAGAGAGGAAGTCGTCGCGGCTTACCACGAAGCTCACAAACATGATGTCCATCAGGAGGAGGTCAACAAAAGGCTTGTTGATCTCTTTTCAAAACCTGTCCCGCAGGCAACCACCCCGGCATCTGCAACCGGCTCAAAAGTCATCTCAATGTCAGGTAGCTTCAACGTCTTCGTCGACGGAGCCCCTTTCACAGTCTCTTTCGCCGAAGGCTCATCCCTCAACCCGACCCCCTCTTCTTCAGAACCCTCAGCCTTGAGTACTCAGCACTCAGCACTCAGCACTCAGGACTTAGAGGGCACTCCCGTCCTCGCCGTCATGCCAGGCAACGTGCACGCCATATCAGTCAGCGTCGGTGATGAAGTAAAAGAAGGAGAAGAGGTCGCTGTTATAGAGGCAATGAAGATGGAAAACCCGGTCAAAGCACCCTGTGCAGGTAAAGTGCTAACCATCACAGCAGTAAAAGGCGGTACAGTATCAATGGGCGAAGTAATGATGACTATCGGCTAACCCGGCCCCAAAAAAGTATAAGTCCTATAGGTCTTATAAGTCCTATAGGACCTATTCCTCCTCTTCACTGCCTACTGCTTCATCCCCACCTCGCACCCTGGGTGCAGTTCAATAAACCGCTCAACCTCCTCTCTGGGAATGTTACTGGACGAAAGCTCCAGTTTTTCAAGGTTCTGAAGATGCATGATAGGGCCAATCGAGTTTATCTGGGTATTCGATATATCCAGCTCTTCTAGATTTACCAGTCCCTCCAAAGCATCAATAGTCGTGAGAGGAGTATGTGCTATGCTTAACTCCCTTAGATCTATCAGGTTTTTCAGCGGTTCAATACTGGTGATACTTGTTTTGTTGCATCGGAGATATTCGAGACTGCTTAGAGAGGAGAGAGGGGCTATATCGACAATCTTTGAACTGTTGATTCCGAGTTCGATGAGATTTTCAAGCTCGCCGAGTGGCTCAATAGAAGAAATTCCTGTTTTATAGCAGCTGAGTTTTTCCAGATTGATAAGGTTTTTGAGGGGTGAAAGATCCTCAATCTGCGTTTCTGAACAATAGAGCTCCTCAAGATTAAGCAGGTTCTGAATCGGCTTAAGTGATCGGACTTGGGTACTTGATACCCACAGGAGTTTCAGGCTCTTCAAATTGCGAAGAGGTTCGAGGGATGAAAAGTCGCAGTCGAAAGCATAGAGGCGTTGCAGCTTCTCGAGATGCAGCAGAGGCTCAAGACTTTCAACAGGAGATTCATCGCAACGAAGCTGCTGGAGCTTTTCAAGTACCCTTACAGGCAGGAGATTGTGAATTCTCCGGTTATCACATCGAAGGTGCGTGGTCTCAAGAAAGTCAAGTAACTCCTGTTCGGATGGTTCACGTACAATTTTCAGTGTTGTTTTAACAATATCTTTCCAGTCATCGGTCATGGAGTTCCACCATTTTCTTCGAGCCGAACTCTCTCGCAGAAGCTCTGCTTTGCTGATGGTACGAAGAAACTCATTTTCAACAGTTCGGGATGGAATCTGTCGTGATTGTTCTTGATGGCTGATTTCGTCAGAACTATCTGAAGGAGGGGGTGTTTCGAAATTAAGCTTTTCTGTAAGGCAGTTGATGTACCAGGCAGCCTTTTTATCCTCTATGTTCTGAGTGTGCAGTTCCCGTGATTGCTGGTCAAGTGATGATATATCTTCAAGAATATCATTCCCGCATCTAGGGCATACAGCACTTTCTATAGTGAGAGGATAGGCGCATACTGGGCATTGATTATAGGTGTTTTGCTCCAAAACGATAGGGTGGTTAATGTGTTGAAAGGGTACAAGATGGCATCTTGCTATAATAATAAGAAAAAAAGCGTTACCGACATACTTGAAGGGAAAAATACACCCCGTTATTTGCTCTTGATGGTCATGGTATAATGATCGTGATCACTTTATAAACTTATACAATAAAGCGGGTGTTTGTTATATAGGATTTATATATGAAATATTTGAGGTCGAGTCTCAGAATGTGTGATAGCCTGCGGAGAGAATATTATGGTGGAGCGCTCTATGAAGGAAAGTTCATCTCCCTGTTCAGTGTATGAGCAGTTGCTTGCGTTGTCAGATGAACAATGGTTGTTAAGGAGAAAGGGTTTTCGGAATACCAGAAAAAGTATTCAGGTCAATGAAACTCTCTTGACTATTGGCAATGGTTATCTGAATATCAGGGGAAGTCTTGAGGAATTGCCACCCGAACATTCCGGAGGTATGTACTTAAGCGGCATTTATAATAAATCAGAAGCCGATGTTGAAGGACTGGTCAAGTGTCCTATGTGGACCGATGTCTCGATATGGAGCGAGGGACATAAATTCTGTCTCTCAACCTGCAAAACACTCTTCCATGAGCAGATCCTGGATATGAAAAAAGGAGTCCTGCACCGCCGTACCACCTTTAAAAACCCTTCAGGTCAGATTCTCACACTGGAAACCATACGACTTGTTTTCATGCACAATGTGCATTTGGGATATTTGCTGGTAAAAGTCACTCCGAAGAATTTTTCCGCTCCCATTCGTGTGCTCAGTGGTTTGAATGGAGATGTTTGCAATAGAGGCTTTTTTCCTCGTGAAATGCTGAAACATCTTCAACTTGAACGAATTGAGCGAGGCCGGGCCTTTATGTATCTTGAAATGAAAACCCGCGAACGGGGAATAAGGATTTCCGAAGCGGCGTCATGGAAGCTTGTTTCACCCTCCCTCCAGAGTTATAAATGGGAGCCTAGAATTTATGGCGAAAAGTTTACCAGCGAAATTACCCTTGATGTCCAGAAGGGAGAGACCTATATATTTGAAAAGCTGGCAGTTGTTGCAACAAGCAGGGAACTGCCAGCCGAGGAGATGTTCAGGGGGACCATTGGAAAACTTAAATCTTATGTCCGAAGCGGTGCTCCCCATGAAATAGCAGCTCACCTTGACGTCTGGCAGGAAAAATGGAAACAGGCTGACATTGTCATTACCGGGGATGCTGCGGCTCAGCATGCTTTGCGTTTCAATATTTATCAATTGTTGATAAACGGTCCAATTCGCCCGGCAGGAATCGGTGCAAAATTTTTAAGCTCTGAGGGTTACCTGGGGCATGCGTTCTGGGATACCGAAATTTTTATCTTGCCGTTTTATATCTACAACTTTCCCGATATTGCCCGAAACCTCCTTCTCTACCGCTACAATACTCTTCCCGGTGCCAAGCAGAATGCACTGAAGATGGGCTATAAAGGAGCAAAATATGCTTGGGAGTCTGCTACTACTGGAGAGGATGTAACTCCAAGATTTGCCTCAAAGCTTGAGCGTACCATACGCCTGATCTATACCGGTACGGAGGAAGATCACATTGTTTCCGATGTTATTTACGGAGTCGAAAAGTATTTTCGTGTCACAGGTGACGAAAGCTTTTTACTGGACTACGGACTTGAAATGGTTTTTCTTACTGCCCGCTTCTGGGCATCGAGGGTCGTTCATGCTGGTGTGGACTTTGAGATTCGTTGCGTCATAGGTCCCGATGAGTTTCATGAGCATGTCAACAACAATGCATATACCAATTTCATAGTAAAATGGCACCTCCGCCTTGCTGTTACGCTTTTCAGGTATATGGGCCGAAATAATTCCAAATTTCTTGATGAGCTTGCATCCCGCTTAACACTCAATAGTAATGAGGTTGATTCCTGGCTTGATATCAGCAAGAATCTCAAGTTGACATACGATTCCGAAACAAAGCTCTTTGAGCAGTTTGACGGTTACTTTGCCCTGAAGGACTATGTCATCAAGGATGATAGCCGGGACGGCCAGCCAGTACTTCCGCGTGGTATTAACTACCGCAATATCCAGTCCACCCGTCTCATTAAACAAGCCGATGTCATCCTTGTGATGATGCTATTTCCTCATGCATTCAGCTTTGAGCAAAAACAAGCGAATTTCGATTTTTATGAAAAGCGGACAGTGCATAAATCCTCATTAAGCCATTGTATTCATGCCATGGTAGGCATTCCCTCCGGGAGGCACACAAAGGCATACAATTACTTTATGAAAACCGCACTGTTTGATCTGGAAAACCTTCATGGCAATACAGGGCTGGGCATTCATGCCGCTGCCGTGGGCGGCACGTGGCAGACCGTGATCCATGGCTTTGGAGGGTTTTCGATAAAGTCTGAAAGGTTGGTGCTGAAGCCATGGCTGCCGAAGGAATGGCAAAGTCTTTCGTTTTCTGTACGCTGGAAAACGAGAATTGTTGAGGTTACGATCCATCAAGAGTATGTTTCATTGCTGATACATTCGAAGGAACAGATCTCGCTGCCGTTAAGCCTTTTTGGAAAATCATATACATTGATGACCAACCAACGGTATGAACTTCCCGAGCGAAGAAAAAAAAGAAGGGACTGAACAATGGAAGTTTAAGAGAGAAGCCATGTTGCTGTTCAGCGCTCTCTCTGGGGTGATCACTCCATATGGTTGTTAATGCCAGCGAAAGATCCAAAAAAATGTACTACCTTGACCATCAAAGCCCGTAACGCATTCGGAGCATGGGTGGGCAGAATCCACAATGGCGTTACGTCATGATCTCACCATAAAACGCTGAATGGCCTCTATCTCTATGGATTTTGTACACTTGCATGCTCATACGCACTATTCGATGCAGAGCAGTCCTGTTTTTCCGGGAGAGATGTTTTCCTCAGCGCTGAAGTATGGCATGAAGAGTATTGCTGTTACCGATTATTGCGCAATATTCAATATGCCGGAGCTCTTCAATGAAGCCAGAAATGCCGGCATCAAGCTGATTATCGGCAGTGAGCTTTTGCTTCTTGAAACTGATGCACATCAGCATGGCCCTGCTTCAGTCTCACCGTCGCTGGTACTTCTTGTTCAAAATGATGCCGGATACCGAAACCTCTGCATTCTGTTGTCCAGGGCGGCAAAAGATGGTTTCGTCCATGGAATGCCTCATATAGAGAGCCGCATCCTTGAAACCTTTCATGAAGGTCTTGTCTGTCTCTCTGCTTACTCTTCAGGAAGAGTAGGCAGAGCTCTTATTGCCGGAGCAATCGATGAGGCAGAATCATTTGCAACTTACTATCGGGAGATTTTTGGAGACAACTTTTATCTGGAGCTTCAACGTCATAATACCCCTTTCGATGAAACCCTGAATGCCGAGACCATTGCTCTGGCCAAAAAATTATCGATTGAGCTGGTGGCGACTAACAATGTTCACTATCTCGACCGAAAAGATGCCGGATGCTACAGGGCGATGGTTGCCAACAGGACCAAGGAAAAACTCTCCAGCCAGAATCTTATCGCACTTCCCGGCAGCGATCACTACCTGAAGACATCTGAAGAGATGAACCGTCTCTTCAGCGACGAACACCGCGAACTGAGTAATACTCTGCTCATTGCCGAAAAATGCACTTATAGCTTCAGCAATAAAGAGCCGATTGTTCCGCATTTTCCTCTTCCTGATGGATTTCAAAATGAGTTTGAATACCTCAGTCACCTGACCTGGGAGGGAGCAAAAGAAAAGTATGCCGATTCCGAAAAAGAAGGAATAACGGCTGAGGATGTAAGATCACGAATAGAACTTGAGCTTGGCGTTATCGAAAAGATGGGCTTCAGCTCATATTTTCTCATCGTCAGTGACCTTATAGCCGCCTCCCGTCGTCTTGGCTACTCAGTCGGTCCCGGTCGAGGCTCTGCCGCGGGCAGTATTGTAGCCTATCTTACCGGAATCACCCGGATCGATCCACTCAGATACAAGCTGCTCTTTGAGCGGTTTTTAAATCCTGAGCGCTCCTCCATGCCCGATATCGACATCGACTTCACCCCGGTCGGCAAGCAGAAGGTTCTTGAATATACGGTCGAAAAATATGGGGCCGAGAGTGTGGCAAAAGTCATTGCCATTGGTACGCTTGGTGCCAAAGCAGCCATCCGTGATGCAGGGAGGGTTCTTGAAGTTCCTCTGCCCCTGGTCGATAAACTCGCCAAACTTGTTCCGACGAGGCCGGGCATCACGCTTGAAAAAGCATTGGGCGAAGCAAAGGAGATGAAGGAATATGCCGAAAGCACTCCACAGATCCGTGAACTGATGAACCATGCCCGTGCTCTTGAGGGTCGGGCGCGTAACGTTTCAATGCATGCCGGTGCTGTTGTCATTACCGATGGTCCGCTCGAAGAACAGGTGCCGCTCTACGTCTCCAACAAAATCGAAACCGAAGTACGTAAGTTCGCCGATGAAATTGATCTTGACGAACCAGACCATGTCAAGGCGAAAAACTCCGACGGCAGTGACGAAAAGCAGGTCGTCACCCAGTTTGACAAAAACTGGATAGAGACAGCCGGCCTCCTCAAGATTGACTATCTGGGCCTTGAAACTCTTGCCGTTATAGATGAAACCCTCAAAATGATTAAACGGCGGCACAACCTCGATATCGAGCTTGAAAAAGTGCCGATGAACGATCGGAAAACCTTCCGCATTTTCCAGGAAGGCAAGATGGCCGGTATTTTTCAGTTCGAATCATCCGGCATGCAAAGCTATATGACACGCCTTCAGCCAACCCAGATCGGCGATATCATAGCCATGAGCGCGCTCTATCGTCCGGGCGCTCTCAATGCCCGGATTGATGAAAAGCGAAATGCTGTCGACCTGTTCGTCGATCGTAAACATGGAAGGGAAGCAATCGATTATATGCACCCGATGCTCGAAGAGATTCTCAAAGAGACCTATGGTGTCATTGTCTATCAGGAACAGGTCATGCAGATTTCCCAGGTTATGGGCGGCTTTTCTCTTGCCAAAGCGGATAATCTTCGCAAGGCGATGGGGAAAAAGATGCCTGAGATCATGGAGAAATACAAGGCCGATTTTGTTCAGGGTGCTATTAAGCAAGGCGTGCACGATACGCTTGCAACAAGGGTTTTCGAACTTATGGCCGAGTTTGCCGGCTACGGTTTCAACAAAAGCCATTCGGCTGCTTATGGAGTTCTTGCCTACTGGACGGGATATCTCAAAGCCCACTACACGATTGAGTTTGTGACAGCCGTTCTGAATAGTGAAATAGGTGATACAGAACGGATGAAGCACTTGACCGATGAGGCCAAAAGTTTTGGAATATCAACCTTGCCTCCATCGATCAATAAAAGTGATGCTCTCTTTTCAGTTGAAGATGTTGACGGACGCTCATATATCCGGGTTGGACTCAGCGCTATCAAGCAGGTTGGGGGAGCGGCACGGGCAGTGGTCACCTCCAGGCTCCGCCGGAAGCGTGACTTTACAAACATTTTTGATCTTGCGGTCTCGGTCGATTTGAGAGTCATGAACCGCAAGGCCCTCGAGTGCCTTATACTTTCAGGAGCCTTTGATGAACTTGACAAGCATCGGGCCCGCCTTATTGCCAATGTCGACAAGGCAATCAAATTCGGGCAGATGCAGAACCGCTCCGTCACGCTCGGCCAATGCGGCTTTTTTTCAGCCGAAGAAGGGGCTCAGCTTGAGGCCGAGCACTACCCCGATATGGAGCCTGCCGAAATGATGCCTGAGCCTGAAAAGCTTCTATACGAAAAAAAACTGGTCGGGTTTTATCTGAGCCATCATCCGCTCACCCCATACCGGCGCGATTGGCAGGCATTTGCGACACTCCAGCTTCAGGCTAAAGAGGTTGTCAAGGCAAAACAGTATAAAGTCATCGGGGTTATCGTTTCAATAAAGCCTTATCAGGACCGTAAAGGCAAGCAGATGCTGTTTGGCTCCATTGAGGACTTTACCGGCAAAGCAGACTTTACCGTGTTTGCAAGTCTCTACGAGCAGTACGGGCATCTTATCAAACCCGAAGAGGTGTTGATGCTTGTTGCCGAAGGCGAGGTTAGTGGTGGCATGCTCAAACTTCTGGTCAGAGAGATCGTACCGATAAAAAAGGTAAGAGAGGGTCTCGTTAAAAAAGTTATCCTTAAAATCGATGCCGACGATCAGCAGCAGCTTGAAAAGCTTGTAGCAGTAAAACGGATCTTTGACCGAAACAGGGGAGGGACGCAAGTCGATTTTGAAGTCAAAGCCCAGTCGGGTGAAAATATTGAAACACTTACACTCTTTGCCCGCACTATTCCAATTGATCCTGCCGAAAGCATCATTGAACAGCTTGAGGAAATTCTTGGTCCCGATAATGTGCGGATTTCAGGGTAGTCCGGTATAAATAATAAATTATTTTTATTACTTTCTTCACTGTTCGATTGTATGGATAGTAAGGTTTAAACATTCACTAATTCAAAGGGGTAGATAAAAATGAGCGGAAAATATTTTGTAGCAACCGACCAGAATTTTCAGAAAGAGATCCTTGAATCAGATAAAGTTGCCTTGGTCGACTTCTGGGCGGCATGGTGTGGCCCTTGCATGATGCTCGGTCCGGTTATTGAAGAGCTTGCAGGTGATTACGAAGGAAAGGCAGTCATTGCAAAGCTCAATGTTGACGAAAATCCTGCTACAGCAGCACAGTACGGCATCAGAAGCATCCCCTCCCTTCTTGTGTTCAAAAACGGTCAGGTCGTTGATCAGATGCTTGGTGCTCTGCCGAAAAACCAGATCTCAAAAAAAATCGACGAGCACATCAGCTGAAACGCTCATTGTGTCAAGTCACCCGTTATCCCGGTTCCTGTGCCGGGATCTATGGCAGTTCTTGATACTGCCCGCTGCTATCTTTCTTCACTCAGCACTTTTTTCACCGATAGTCCCTCCAGCTTATAAGTCCTATAAGTCCCATAGGTCCTATAGGCCCTATTCCCCGCCCTCTTCCTTTTTAAGAAATTTTTAAGCTTGCATTTAGAGCTTTTAAAGGTATGTGACGATATATTTGTAACAGTAACATTGCTATGATCTTTATTTACTTTTACTAATTTAACGGAACACAATTACTATGAGTGGAAAATATCTTGCAGCAACCGATGTGAATTTCAAATCCGAGATTCTCGACTCAGATAAAGTTGCGCTGGTGGATTTCTGGGCAACCTGGTGTGGCCCTTGCATGATGCTGGGACCTGTTATTGAAGAACTTGCAGGTGATTATGAAGGAAAGGCAGTCATTGCAAAGCTTAATGTTGATGAAAACCCCGGAGTTGCAGCACAGTTTGGCATCAGGAGTATTCCCGCTCTTCTTGTGTTTAAAAATGGCAAGGTTGTTGATCAAATGCTGGGAGCCCTGCCGAAAAACCAGATCTCAAAAAAAATTGATGAGCATCTCAACTGAATGATCATTATGACAAGTTACCCGTCTATTCCGGCCTGGCTTCGGGTTAGACGGAATCTCCTCCCTGTAACTCTATCAAAAAAATAAGCATGGACTCTGAAGTACGCGATATAATCATCATGGGAACCGGACCTGCCGGATATGCGGCGGCCATCTATACTGGACGGGCAAACCTCAAACCGCTCGTCATCGATGGATTCCAGCCGGGCGGCCAGCTTATGATCACCACAGAGATTGAAAATTTCCCCGGCTTTCCTGAAGGAATCCGTGGACCTGAACTTATGGGAAAAATGCGCGATCAGGCGACCAAATTCGGCGCAGAGTTTATCAGTGGCAGTGTGACTGAAGTAGATCTTTCAAGAAGCCCGTTCTGTCTTACGCTTGATGATGGTCGAGAATATTTTACCCGCTCGCTGATTATTGCGACTGGAGCAAACGCAAAATGGCTCGGCATAGAGTCTGAAAACCGTTATCGAGGTAAAGGCGTATCAGCCTGTGCGACCTGTGATGGATTTTTCTTCCGTGATTGTAATATCGTTGTTGTTGGTGGGGGAGATACAGCAATGGAAGAAGCCCTCTATCTGACCAAATTCGCATCTCATGTTACTCTTGTTCATCGTCGCGAAGAGTTCAGAGCCTCAAAAATAATGACGCTCCGTACTCGTAAAAATGCGAAAATCAGCACGATGGTCAATCAGGTAATTGATGAAATTCTCGGAGATGGTCAAAAAGTTACCGGCATTCGCCTGAAAAATGTGCAGACCGGTGAACTCCATATTCACCCATGTGATGGAGTCTTTTTAGCTATTGGTCACGAGCCGAATTCAAAGCTCTTCAACGGACAGATCGATACTGATGACTACGGCTATATTCTCACAAAAAAATCATCGACAGAAACCAATGTCCCCGGTGTTTTTGCCTGTGGAGATGTTCAGGACTTTACCTATCGCCAGGCCGTCACCGCAGTAGGAACCGGATGTATGGCAGCCGTCGATGCCGAGCGCTTCCTGGAATCCATGCGCTGACACCTCTTCACTTTTTCAGCCCGACACGCAGTGAGGGATCTCTCTTTCTCCTCACTGCCAACTGCATTCAACCCGCTCTCATGCTGAGCGAAAGCGAATCATCCACCCCGTTCGCTCAGCAAAAACCCGCGCCGCCATTCAGCGCAAACTTTCCTCAAATTGTTATCCCGATACACAGTGAGGGATCTCTCTCCCCGGATATACCCTCCAAAGTACAGCTATAAGCCCTATGAGTTGGTGATGGGTAGTGGGGGGGCTAATTTTTGGTATATTTTTTAGGGTTATTTTCCGGCTTTGAAAAGGTTGGGGTTGTTGGATATCTTGTTGTTTTATACATACTATCGACATTTGTTATGAGTGGATTTTGGGTTGGTCGCTTTGTTTTTTTTACTTTTTTTTTGATGGGGGTTGGCTGTTTTTCGTTGCGTGCTGAAGCTGTTCCCCGGAGTATCAATGATATAGTTGCGTTTGCCCTGCAGTATAGCGCGGAGCTTTCGGCTTTGGACAATGAAGCAAAAGCAAAAAAATCGCTTGCTGTACAGGCGGGTACTCCAAGTAACCCGACGCTGGAGTTAGAAGGTTCGACAGGAACCTTGACAGGCAGTCCTGACACCGGTGGGGCATCGATTGGCATAAGCCAGGAGTTTTCTTTGTATGGGAAACTGCGTCTTCGGCGGAAAGCGTTAGAACGTGAGGCAGAAGCTATGGTTCGGAAGCGGGATAACGCCGCCCGGCTGCTGAAGGAGGAGATATCCACTATGCTGCTGGATTACCTGTTGAGTGAGCAACGGTATGAACTTGCGGCAGATATGGTGAATCTTAACCGTGAGCTGGCTGCCATAGCTGGAGAGCGTTTTAAAGCAGGTGATATCCCTGAACTTGAATTAAACATTACAAAAGTCGAACTGGCAAGGGCTGAAAACCGGTTGCTTGAGGTTGATCGGGCAAGGTTGGCGCTTCGGATAAATATTGCCTCTCTGACCGGTTTGCAAGAGGGAGATATAGTGCTTTCCGACAAGCTTTCTTCGGCGGTTCCTTCACCACAAACTCAGGATCTCGTAAAGAAATCGCTTTCCTTGCGCCCTGATTATCTTGCTCTCTCTGTGGAACGGGAGAAAGCAGAAACTGAGTATCGGCTTGCCAGGGTTGAGGGCCTTCCCAATCCAACGGTTGGGATTTTTGCTCAATGGCAAAAGAATTCTGTAGAGGTTGGGGGGATGTCGGCAATCAACCGTGACAGGATTCTAGGGCTTCGTCTCTCAGTGCCGATACCGGTGTTTGACAGTAACAATGGCGGGAGGAGTGCTGCTCAGGCACTGCTTGATGCTGCAGATTACAGACGTAAGGCGTTAGAAAGGACGATTAAGGCAGAAGTAGAGGCTGCAATAGCTGGTCTTTCATCGGCTGATCGTATTGTTTCACTGTTTGACCGAGGGATTATTCCGCAATTGACTGAGAATTTGAAGCTGACTCAGGAAGCTTATCGAGTCGGTGAAGTAGGGATTCTTTCGGTAACAGATCAACAGAAAAAATTCTTAGAAGTGCACGAAACCTATCTTTCGGCTTTACACGCCAGGCGCGTGGCCTTTATTAAACTGGAATCAGTATCGGCGACCAATCTTCAGGGAGGTGTGCAGTGAACAGGAATGCCGTCATTGCAGGAATTCTCTTTGCTGTTGCTGTGGGAGGGGGGGTGCTGTATCGCTCAAACAGCAGTAGGAGTGTGGAAAAGAAAGATGTCTCAGAAGCTCACCAGAAGCCGGGGAGCGTCACTATCGGCATCAAAAAGCAGGCAGAAAATGGCGTGACAGTTGTCGTTGCAAAAAAACAGCCATTGAGGATGGTGATCAATGTTACTGGAAAGGTGGCAGTCAATGCTGATGGCATGGCACATGTATCACCGCATATACAGGGTAAAATCAGTGCCGTGAAGGTTTCTCTGGGTGACAGTGTTTCGGGCGGTCAGCCTCTGGCAGTTATTGAAAGTGTCGAACTGGGTGATGCTTTGAGTCGGTATTTTCAGTCAAAAAGAAAAGTTGCACTGGCTCAATCCAGCATGGAGAGGATCAAAAGCCTCGTTGAAAAGAAAATTGCGGCTCGTAAAGAGCTTTTGCAGGCAGAGAGTGAGTTGATGATTGTGCAGACTGAATTTCAGGCTAACAAAGAGCGCCTGGCACTTTATGGAGTTTCGCAATCAGACCTTACAACGGTAAACTTTAAGAAACCACATCTCATTGTTCGCTCTCCAATCAGCGGCATTATAACCGAGAAACATGCTGTCGTTGGAGAGTTGTCCGATCCTTCAAAAAGTCTTTTCACTGTTGTCGATCTCTCTTCGGTATGGGTGCTGGTGGACATTAATGAAAAGGATATAAGCAAGGTGGTTAAAGGACATGCAGCAGTTTTTACTGTTGCGGCTTTGCCGGGCAAGGAGTTGCAGGGCCGGATTACCTATATCGCTGATATGGTTGATGACGCTACTCATACGGTGAAGGCCCGTTTGACTGTTCCAAATCCTGGTCGAATATTGAAGCCGGAGATGTTTGCTACTGTTCAACTTGTCCAGACTTCTCAAGCTGAAACGGTTATTGCTGTTTCAGAAGAGGCTTTACAGGAAGTTGATGGTAAAAAGGTTCTGTTTGTCACAAAAAACGGTAGTGATTTTTCAGCACGTCCTGTTGCAGTTGGCAGCATTACCGATGGTCTGGTTGAGATTACTTCCGGTCTCGTCGAAGGGGAGCGTTATGCCGTCAGGGGTTCGTTTATTCTGAAGTCAGAGCTGAAAAAAGGCGAACTTGAAGGGGATGCGCCATAATGTTAGAAAAAATAATCAGTTATACATTACAGCGTAGAGGGATTGTCCTCCTTCTGTCGCTGTTGATTATCACCTTCGGATTGTATTCCTACGTCCGGCTGCCGATTGATGCTTTTCCGGACGTCACCAATATTCAGGTTGAAGTTGTCAGTCGTGCAGATGGCCTATCGGCAATTGAGATTGAGCGTAATGTTACCTATCCGATTGAGATGGCAATGCGGGGCCTGCCCGATATTGAACAGTTGCGTTCGGTTACAAAGTTCGGCCTTTCTATTGTCACAATAGTGTTCAAGGATAATGTTGATATTTATTTTGCCAGGCAGCTGGTGTTTGAACGCTTAGCTGAAGCGAGAGAAAAGGTGCCTAAAGGTGTTGAAGTTGCCATGGGGCCAATTGGCACTGCTATGGGCGAGATATACCAGTATACGCTTGAAGGCGATATGCCCAAAGATCCTCTGCAAAAGAAAAGTTACCTGACAAATTTAAGGACTATTCAGGAGTGGATTGTGACTCCGCAACTGAAAAGCGTTGCTGGTGTTAATGAAATCAATTCGTTTGGAGGGTATTTCAAAGAGTATCAGGTGATTGTGTCGCCGGAACAGCTTGTAAACTATGGGTTGACCGTTGAGGATGTTTTTGCGGCCGTGGAAAATAATAATCAAAATGTCGGCGGAAATCTTCTCGAACGGTATTCAGATCAATATATCGTCCGCGGAGTCGGGTTGATAAAAGATATCAGCGATATCGAAAATATTGTTCTTAAGTCCAAGCAGGGAACACCTACATACATCAGGGAAGTTGCCCGGATCAAGAGTGGGGAAGCTGTTCGTATGGGCGCTGCCATGAAGAATGGTAAAGATGAAGCTGTGGGTGGCATAGTGATGATGCTGAGAGGCGCCAACAGTCGTGACGTTGTGCGTCAGGTAGCGGAAAAAGTTAAAGAGATCAATGACAATAACATCCTTCCTGCCGGCATAAAAATAGTGCCCTATTATGACAGAAGTGATATTGTGAATGCAAGCGTCGGCACCGTTAACAAGGCATTGATTGAGGGGTCGCTGCTGGTTCTGATTGTTCTGTATCTGCTGCTGAACAGCTTCAGGGGAAGTTTTGTTGTGCTGATCGCCCTGCCGCTTTCGCTTTTGGCCACGTTTATAGTGATGAAGGTTGCCGGTATAAGTGCAAATCTGATGTCGCTTGGAGGGCTTGCAATTTCAATCGGAATGATCATTGATACAACAATCATTCAGGTTGAAAATGTGCAGCGGCATTTAAGCGAAGTTGACGATAAACATCCGAAGTTACAGACCGTGCTTAAGGCCGTTATGGAGGTAAGAAAACCGAGTATTTTCGGGGAATTTATTATTGCCATCACCTTCCTGCCCATTCTTTCGCTTGCGGGTATTGAAGGCAAGATGTTCGGGCCTTTAGCTGTAACTGTTGCCATTGCTCTTCTGGCATCGTTGTTTCTCTCTGTATTTGTTATTCCGGCACTATGCATAATGTTTCTGAAGCCACAGCAGGAAAAAGAGAGTGTGTTGATGAGCTATGCCTTGAAAGGGTATGTGCCGCTTCTTGAGTATGCAATGAATCATAGAAAGCAAATCCTGAGCGTTGCTGTCGGTACCCTTTTTGTTTCGCTACTGGTTTTGACAAAGTTAGGCACGGAGTTTATTCCGACCATGGATGAAGGCTCGTTTGATATGGATGTATCGATGCTTCCCGGCGTTTCTCTTGCCACTGCCATGGAGGTGAACCAGCGTGTGGCCGCAAAGCTGAAGCGGTTTGATGAACTGGATATTGTTACATCGCGAACAGGGCAGACCGGTGTAGCTCTTGATACAAGGGGGTCGGATAAAACCGGGTATGTGGGCATATTCAAGCCGAAAAGTATGTGGAAGCGGGATATATCGAAAGAGGATCTGATCAATGAGATGCGTCAATCTCTGGAGTCGATTGCCGGGATCAGTTTCGGATTCAGTCAGCCGATTCAGTGCAGGATTGATGAACTGGTTGCCGGAACCCGTGCGCAATTGATTGTAAAGCTTTTTGGTGAAAATATTGATGTGCTGAATGCAAAGTCGGCTGAAATTGCCAAAGTGCTTTCATCAATCAAAGGGGGAACAGACCTTGTAGCTGAAAAGGTGTCGGGGCAGCCTTATCTGACCATCAATATTGATCGGGCAAAAATTGCGCGGTATGGTTTGAATATCAGTGATGTTCAGCATGTGATTGAGATAGCGGTTGGCGGTAAATCGGCTTCAAAATTTTATGAGGAGAACCGGAGCTTTGATATCACTATCCGTCTGGCGGAAGAACATAGAAATTCTGTGGAATCGATTAAAAACATTCTGGTTACCACAAAATCCGGCATGAACATTCCGCTTGAACAGTTGGCTGAGGTGAAAATGATTGAGGGGCCGGTTCAGATAAGCCGCCAGGACGGCATCAGAAGAATCGGTGTGGAGATGAATATAAGCGGCAGGGATATTGGTGGTTTTGTTGCGGAAGCAAAGCAGAAAATTAAGGAAAGAGTCAAGTTGCCAGCCGGATATTATTTGACCTGGGGTGGCCAATTTGAAAATCAGCAGCGGGCAATGAATAAACTGATGATCATTGCGCCCGTTGCGATCGGGTTAATTCTGCTCCTTTTATATGTTACGTTCAAATCATTCCGCCTGGCATTGCTGGTGATTTCGAATTTGCCATTTGCTTTGATTGGCGGGATTTTTGCTCTCTTTTTTACCGGGCAATATTTATCAGTTCCGGCTTCGGTTGGCTTTGTGGTGCTGTTTGGTGTTGCAGTTCTGAATGGACTTGTTCTGGTATCGCGTATTGCACAATTGCGCGAAGAGGGATATGGCCAGCAGGATGCGATCAGGAAAGGGAGCCTTGACCGATTACGACCGGTGTTGATGACGGCATCAATTGCGATTTTCAGCCTTATGCCTATGCTGCTTGCCAGCGGAGCCGGTTCGGAGATACAAAAGCCGCTGGCAACGGTTGTTGTGGGTGGGCTTATTACTTCAACTTTGCTGACGTTATTGGTTATTCCTTCGGTTTACAGCTGGTTTGAGAGGGAAGAGTGAAGTGAGTCCTATAGGTCCTATAGGTCACATTCTCTCTCTCTCTATCTTTCTTAACTCAGCACTAAGAAGCCCACAGCCCACTTCTTTTCACTATATTGCACCCAAAAATTAGTTGGTATTTCATGCGACTCTCCAGAATACATTCCGGCCCTGTACTCGAATTCTACACTCCGGATTTCACAACCGAACTCAAGCTTCCGTTTGCAGGCTCTCCGGTCTCTGCTGGATTTCCTTCGCCTGCTGAAGACTATATCGAGATGGCCCTTGACCTCAATAAAGAGCTAATCAGGCATCCTGAAGCCACCTTCTACGCAAGAGTGAAAGGGCACTCAATGATTGATGCCGGTATAGCAGATGGTGACCTGCTGGTTATCGACAAGGCGCTTGAGCCGAAAGACGGGGATATTGCCGTCTGCTTCATAGACGGTGAGTTTACTCTGAAGCGTCTGGCGTTGAAGGAAGACGGCATCTATCTCATGCCTGCCAACGCTGAATTCAAGCCGATCAGGATCACCGGACGTGAGCCCGTAAAATGG
>SZXX01000003.1 GCA_005843825.1 Chlorobium sp. | reverse complement strand
CAAAATGTCTAAGTCCAGAAGGGATAAAAGACGTGCCCAGTTTATTGCCCGTACAAAGCCGGCGACGACAGTCCTTTGCGCAAACTGCGGCGAACCAACTCTTCCGCACCGTGCATGCCGTCATTGCGGTCACTACAGGGGAAGATGTGTTGTCAATAAATTAGCAAAAAGCTGATAACCCTAACAAGACAAAAGCCCCATCATGTTGACCATTGTTGTTGACGCCATGGGCGGAGATAATGCCCCCGCCTGTGTGATAGAGGGAACGATTCAAGCTTTGCAGGAAAGCAATAACAGGTTTGAAATCGTACTTATCGGCCAATCCGAAAAAGTTGAACCGCTGCTCGCCACGCGAGATATCAGTGCGCTTAACCTCAGATTTCTGCATGCCCCCGAAGTGGTGACGATGGAAGATATTCCGGCCACTGCTGTCAAAACAAAACAGGAATCATCACTTGTAAAGGGCTTGCAACTCTGCAAGGCCGGGCAGGCTCATGCCTTCGTCAGCGCTGGCAACACCGGCGCCCAGATGGCCGCTTCGCTTTTTGTCCTCGGTCGGATTCCAGGTGTACTCCGTCCTACCATTTATGCATATTTCCCTCGTCTTGGGGAAGGATTGACCAATATTGTCGATGTAGGCGCAAATGTTGACTGTAAACCGGAAAATCTTGTCCAGTTTGCAGAAATGTTGACCATCTACCAGCGCTATGGTGCCGGAATAGAAAAGCCTCTGACAGGACTGCTCAACATCGGAGAGGAAGAGGGTAAGGGATCCGAAGTGCTCAAGCAGACATTCAAACTTCTTAAAGAGGCTGACAGCAAGGGAAAAATCTCTTTTATTGGAAACATCGAGGGACATGATATTTTAAAAGGACGCGCAAGCATCGTTGTCTGTGACGGGCTTGTAGGCAACACCATCCTGAAATTCGGCGAAAGCATTCCGGAGTTTCTTGGCACCCTTTTCAAGCAGTCACTCGAGAAACTTCTTGCTACAGGCCAGATGGACCAGTCTGCAGCAAAGCTGACTACCGGTATGTTCAAGGGAATGTTCGAACCTTTTGATGTCGAAAAATTCGGCGGTGTCCCTTTTCTTGGAGTTGACGGCATATCCATTGTCGGCCATGGGCGATCTACTTCAAGGGCTATCAAAAACATGATCTATATGGCTGAACATATGATCGAAAAGCGTGTCAATGAACATATCGCGGATGTTCTTTCCGAAAAGTAATATTTTTCTATCCGCACCCCTCTGCAGCTGAGTCATCAGCACAAAGCCGAAGGTTATTTTTTTATTTTATCCTGCATGAAATAACTGCCAACAACGCATGAAAGCTGCAATTACGACTACAGCCAAATATTTACCAGACAATATTCTGAGCAATCACGACCTCGAACTCATGCTCGAAACCAACGACGAGTGGATTCGATCGAGAACAGGCATCAGCGAACGCAGGATACTCAAGGATCCGGAAAAAGCAACATCGTAT
Organism: Chlorobium sp.; assembly: GCA_005843825.1. Lineage (GTDB taxonomy): Bacteria > Bacteroidota > Chlorobiia > Chlorobiales > Chlorobiaceae > Chlorobium. Next base: position 25,264 of record SZXX01000003.1, on the reverse strand, counting down.
ATGTGCGGAGAGGTTGCCCGGCAGCTTCTTGAAAAAAGGCAGATATCGGCTGATGAGATTGACTTGATTATTGTTGCGACCATGACCCCTGATATGCTCTTTCCATCGACAGCATGTCTGGTTCAGAGCATAATCGGTGCCACCAAAGCCTGGGCGTTCGACCTTAATGCCGCCTGTTCCGGCTTTATTTTCGCACTGAACACAGCTTCGCGCTTTATTGAGTGCGGTGCCCATAAAAAAATCATGGTCATCGGCGCCGACAAGATGTCGTCGGTTATTGATTATACCGATCGTTCCACCGCCATTCTTTTCGGAGACGGCGCCGGCGGTGTAATTCTTGAACCCTCAAAGGGAGAGGAATACGGTATTCTCGATTCACGCATGTACTCAGATGGAGAGAACGGCAAGCATCATCTGCTTATGACTGGCGGAGGAAGCCTTAATCCTGCATCACATGAAACAGTTGACAAGCGGATGCACTATATCTGTCAGGACGGTCGTCAGGTGTTCAAGTCAGCTGTTATCTCCATGGCTGAGGTAGCCGCCGAAATCATGAGCCGCAACAACCTCAAGGCTGAAGATATCGACTACCTTGTCCCTCACCAGGCAAATCAAAGGATCATTACCGCAACAGCTGAAAGAATGGGCCTTGATGATACAAAGGTCGTCTCGAACGTCGCCCGCTATGGCAATACGACGGCAGGCACCATCCCGATCTGCCTTGCAGAACTGGACGAAGAGCAGAAACTGCACTCCGGATCGAACCTGGTACTGGTCAGTTTCGGGGCAGGATATACCTGGGGCGGCATCTACTTAAAATGGCAGTAATATCGTTTCACCCATTTATCTGAACAATTGCATTCATGAAGGCATTTGTATTTCCGGGACAGGGATCCCAGTATTGCGGCATGGGCAGGGATATTTTTGAAGCTTTCCCCGCTGCCCGCACCATGATGGAACGGGCGAATGAACTCCTCGGTTATTCAATAACCGATATTATGTTTTCGGGCAGCGAAGAGGAGTTGCGCCAGACGAAATATACCCAGCCGGCTATATTTCTGCACAGTATAGCTGTGGCAACACTTATCGGCAGTAAAGATATAACCATGACTGCCGGACACAGCCTCGGAGAATACACAGCACTCTGCTTTGCCGGAGCTATAGGGTTTGATGATGCTTTGCGTATTGTGGCAAAGCGTGGCGATCTCATGCAGAATGCCGGCAAGCAAAACCCTGGATCCATGGCCGCAATTATCGGCATGCCCGATAATGCTCTCGATAGCCTGCTTGCTGAAGCTGGCCGGGAAGGAATAATTCAGGCTGCTAATTTCAACTCTCCCGGACAGGTTGTTCTTTCCGGCGACATTGCCGCCGTAAAAAAAGCCGTTGAACTTGCGCCTTCCAAGGGTTCGCGTATGGCAAAAGAGCTGGTGGTTTCAGGCGCATTTCACTCCCCGCTCATGAAACCTGCCGAACAGGAGCTCTCAGCAGCACTGGATCAGATTGACATTCAGCCTGCGACGATTCCTGTTTGCATGAATGCCATCGCACAACCGGTTACCAGCGCTGCTGAAATAAGAAAAAACCTGATTTTACAGCTCACCAGTTCTGTATTATGGACACAATCGATTGAGTCAATGATACAGAGCGGCATTACAGAATTTGTTGAAATCGGACCTCAGAAAGTTTTGCAGGGGCTGATTAAACGAATCGACAAAACAGTTACAACCCGGGGCGTTGATAACGCTGCGGATATTCAATCGCTTGTTTGACAGTTCTACCGAGAGGCCATTAACATCAACCGACAGAAACAATGTTAGAAGGAAAAATTGCCGTTGTAACGGGAGCCGCCAGAGGAATCGGGCAGGCTATAGCTTTTAATCTGGCATCTAAAGGCGCCGATATTGTCCTTTGCGACATCAAGGCTGAATGGCTTACAGAAACCGCTGAAGGCGTAAAAAAACTAGGTCGGAAGGTATTCTGCTTTGAACTTGACGTCACAAACACAGAAGCTGTGCAAAGTGTCTTCAACGACATAGCTGCAGAAACCGGAAAGATTGATATTCTCATCAACAATGCTGGCATTACCCGCGACGGCCTTCTGATGAGAATGAGCGAAGAGGATTGGGATGCGGTTCTGACGGTCAACCTTAAAGGAACCTTTGCATGTACAAAAGCGGTAAGCCGCACCATGATGAAGCAGCGTTCGGGCTCTATCGTTAATATCGCATCCGTTATCGGCATCATGGGAAATGCCGGACAGGCAAACTATGCTGCATCAAAGGGAGGCGTCATCGCTTTTACCAAATCCATCGCTAAAGAGCTTGCATCGCGCAACATCCGTGTAAATGCCGTGGCTCCAGGGTTCATAGCATCCAAAATGACCGACGCACTTTCTGAAGAGGTCAAGCAGAAGATGCTTGATGTCATTCCCCTTGCACGCTTCGGCCAGCCGGATGATGTGGCAAACGTGGTATCGTTCCTTGCCGGAGAAGAGTCGCGCTATATTACAGGTGTTGTCATCAACATCAGCGGCGGCATGGTCATGTGATTTGGGCAAGGTGATTTTCTTTGTATATTGTCTGACTTTTTCAACTTTTTTTATCCGTAACCAACTATTAATCTGGAGAAACAAACAATGACTGAAGCAGAAATCAAAGATAAGGTATACGATATTATCGTCAGCAAAATGGGCGTTAACAAAGATCAGATCAAACCGGAATCAAAATTTTCCGATGACCTCGGAGCCGATTCACTTGATACCGTTGAGCTGATTATGGAACTTGAGAATGAATTCGGTGTGCAGATTCCTGATGAAGATGCTGAGAAGATCGGCACTGTGCAGCAGGCTATCGATTACATCGTTAAAAAGTAATCATCATCTCCCCGCAATAAGCAGGCAAACGTTAAATCAAAACAGATGGGTCAGGAGCGCAAGCGAATAGTCGTTACCGGAATAGGTGTGTTAACACCTATAGGTCTTAATAAAGATGAGTTCTGGGACGCTCTGTATCAGGGAAAGAGCGGTGCTGCTCCTATCACCTATTTTGATACGACTGATTTTGCCACAACTTTTGCCTGTGAATTGAAAGGATTTTCGTCTGAACCCTATATTGACAGGAAATCCTCAGACAGGATGGATCCCTACTGTCAGTATGCCGTCAGTGCAGCAACTCAGGCATTGACAGATTCAGGACTCAATCTGCAGGAGATCGACCCGCTCAGAATCGGTGTTGTACATGGTTCTGGTATTGGAGGCATGACCACCTACGATAAACAGTTCAGAAACTATCTTGAACGTGGACCGAGACGGATCAGCCCCTTTTTTATCCCCATGCTTATCCCTGACATTGCTGCCGGTCAGATTTCAATACGTCATGGACTTATGGGTCCGAACTATGCGACAGCTTCCGCCTGTGCAACATCGCTGCATGCCATTATTGACTCCTATATGCTCATTCAGTCAGGCATGGCTGACTATATGGTTTGCGGTGGATCAGAAGCACCAATCACGCAAATGAGTGTAGGAGGTTTCAACGCCGCCAAAGCACTCTCTACAGCAAATGACCGGCCCGAGCAGGCATCACGACCCTACGACCGCGACCGTGACGGTTTTGTCATGGGCGAAGGAGGCGGATCGTTAATACTTGAATCTCTTGATTCAGCGAAAGCTCGCGGTGCAAAAATTTATGGCGAAATTGTCGGAGTCGGAGCAACAGCCGATGCCTATCACCTGACAGCCCCGCACCCCGAGGGCATAGGTGCGGTCAATGCCATGAGAAGTGCACTCGCTCTGGCAGGAATTACTCCTGATAAAATTGATTATATCAATACCCACGGCACATCAACGCCACTGGGTGATATCGCTGAAATTAAGGCAATCAAAACTGTTTTTGGTGAACACGCCTACAAACTGAGCATCAGCTCAACCAAGTCAATGACAGGCCATCTTCTTGGTGCTGCAGGAGTTGTTGAATCGATAGCCTGCCTGCTTGCCCTGGAAAACCAGACTGTTCCACCGACCATCAACTGCGATAATCTTGATCCGGAGATTGATATCGATGTGACTCCAAACACTCCCAAAAAACGCTCTTTAGAGTACGTCCTTAACAATGGCTTTGGATTTGGAGGCCATAACGCCTCACTGATTTTCAGGAACGGTTCATCTCTCTGATAAAACCATTCCTGCCAATGGAGCAATTCTGGCAAAAAATCACATCCTTTGCATTTCCACGAACAGAGGAGAACACCCTTTCTTACAAAATCGAGGATAATCATCCTTTGATAACGGCTGGCCTTTCTCTGAAAACTATCGATTACCTGCATAAGCTGACAGGATTTCCCGGCATCAATCTTCCGATCTTCCTTACAGCCCTGACTCACCGTTCCGTAGTCCATGATCCTGCAACACCATCCATTATTGAATCAAACCAGCGTCTTGAATTTCTTGGAGACTCTGTCCTCGACCTGCTGATTGCCGAATATCTGTTCAAACATTTCCCCGAAAACGCAGAGGGCGAGCTTTCAAACAATCGGGCTAAAATAGTGAATCGGAAATCACTTGCCGGATTTGCCCGCAGCATTAAGCTGGGTGAACATCTCCTTATTGGTGATTCGGCGGATGAAGAAAAAATCAGAACCAGCGAGTCCGCTCTTGCCGATGCTTTTGAGTCACTCATCGGGGCTATTTATCTTGACCGGGGAATCAAGGAAGCTTCAGACTTTATCAGCCGCCATATTATTGAACATGTGAATTTCAATACGATTGTGGCAGCCGAGCATAACTATAAAAGCCGTCTCATCGAGTACACACAATCGCATCATCTTGCGCCTCCAGTCTACTCGGTAATGGAAGAAGCCGGTGCTGAGCATGACAAAACCTTTACGGTAAGAGTGACCTGCGGCGATATCCTCCTTGGTCAAGGTTCTGCTCAAAGAAAAAAAGATGCGGAACAATTTGCGGCAAAAGAGGCAATGGAACGAATCACTGCAGAAGATATCGAGGGGCAATGAAATAACCACTCTTCCCGCTCTTTTTTTTCTGATTGTTTTGAGCTTATGTCAGCCTTCCTCTATATTGAAACACATGTTTCTTATAACGAAAAATCCCCCTGCGTAAGCAATAACACAATGAGAGAAAAACTGATTTTTGATTTGTCCCGCAGTGGCCGTAAAGGCTACACTCTCTCCGGTGATGATCTGCCGGAAATGCCACTGGATTCTATTCTGCCATCCAGGTTTCTGCGCCAGACACCAGCGGAACTTCCGGAGGTTTCCGAAAGCGAGGTCGTTCGTCATTTTGTGCGCCTTTCGAACATGAACTACCATGTTGACAAAAACATGTACCCGCTGGGAAGCTGCACCATGAAGTACAATCCAAAGATCAATGATTATACCTGCGACTTGCCGGGATTCAGCGCACTCCATCCTCTGCAGCCATCGGAAACAACTCAGGGGGCGCTGCAGCTTATGTATGAACTTGCCGAGATGCTTCGTGAAATTGCAGGCATGGCAGCCGTAACCCTGCAACCGGCTGCCGGCGCCCATGGTGAGCTTACCGGTATTCTCCTTATAAAAAAGTATCACGAATCACGGGGATCAAAACGCAGCAAACTGCTTGTTGTTGACTCGGCACATGGCACAAATCCAGCTTCTGCTGCGTTAGCAGGATACCAGATTATTTCTGTTGCAGGCAACAGTGACGGCCGCACTGATCTCGACGACCTCCGCTCCAAGCTTGACGGTGATGTTGCGGCACTCATGCTTACCAATCCGAATACCATAGGGCTTTTTGAAAAAGACATTCTGCGCATCGCAAAGATGGTGCATGACAACGGCAGTCTGCTCTATATGGATGGCGCCAACATGAATGCACTCCTCGGCATTACCCGTCCTGGAGATATGGGCTTTGATGTGGTTCATTACAACCTGCACAAGACATTTTCAACTCCTCACGGTGGCGGTGGACCCGGCAGCGGTCCGGTCGGCGTCAGCGAAAAGCTTCTCCCATACCTGCCTGTACCGATCATTGAAAAAAATGAGACCGCGGAAGGAACAACCTATTCGCTCAGTTATGACCGCCCTGAAAGCATCGGAAGAATGATGAATTTTTACGGGAACTTTGCTGTTCTTGTCAGAGCGTATACCTATATCCGGATGCTTGGCCCTGATGGGCTTCGCCGGGTTTCTGAAAATGCCATTATTAATGCCAACTACCTCTTGAGCCGTCTGCTTGAACGTTATGATCTGCCGTATCCTAAACCGGTACTCCACGAGTTCTGCCTTTCGGGAGACAGGCAGAAAAAGGCGCACGGCGTCAGAACACTTGATATCGCCAAAAGGCTGCTTGATTACGGCTTTCATGCTCCGACCATTTATTTCCCGCTCATTGTCAGTGAAGCAATAATGATAGAGCCTACAGAAACTGAGTCAAAAGAGACTCTCGATGTTTTTGCCGATGCCCTGCTCAGCATCGCCGATGAAGCTGAAACGAACCCTGCGCTGGTACTTTCAGCTCCGGTAACAACACCGGTTAAACGACTTGATGAGGCTCTTGCCTCAAGGCAACTGAACATCTGCTGCTCGCTGTAAGAGCAAGCGGAAATAATTAACGAAATCTTTACCTGACTGATTGTGCAGTACAAATCCATGTTGTTATACTTCAAAAAAACTCGAGGATATGCTCCTACATCGCACGAAAGTTCTTGTACTCAACAGCAGCTATGAACCTTTAAGTATTTGTGACGCTCAGAAAGCCGTTCTTTTACTCTTTGGAGGGAAAGCCGTGCCGGTCGCACATCACCCAGAACGGGTTATCTGCACGGTTTCCCGAAGCTACCCCCTGCCGAGTATTGTACGACTGACCTTTTTTGTCAGGGTCCCCTACAAAAGAATCATCCTGAACCGGAAAAACATTCTCCTCAGAGACAGTTTCCAGTGCCAGTATTGCGGTAAAACAGATCACCCCTTAACCATTGATCACATACTTCCCCGCTCCAGAGGGGGGGAATATTCATGGGAAAACCTTATAACTGCTTGTCCGCGCTGTAATTCCAAAAAAGGAAACAGAACTCCCCGTGAAGCAGGGATGCACCCTTTAAAGCACCCGATCAGACCAAATAACCTGATGTTCATGCAGCAGCTGACGACAACAGTTTCCGATGAATGGAAGCCTTATCTTTATATGAGCTGACAATATTCCGTATGCAAACAAGAGTCATTTCAGTTGTTTTTACTATTAAGGCCGAAGCCGCAAGTTCTCCAATTACCTCAGGAATACCGGAACGAATCACACCCGAATGAATAAACGCAACTATCTCCTTCTTCCCGGATTTTTCAGCCTTCTGCTCCTCCTGCCGGCATCATTAATCGGGTCCACTCCAACAAAACCAGGGAGTGAAACATGGGCTGCCCAGCAGATTTTCAATGTTACCGACACCAGAATTGAAGAGACGCTGAAGAGTCTGACCCTTGCACAAAAGGTTGGACAGATGCTCATCGCAGAATCCGACGGCCATTATAACAGCGATGATGATGCCGCTTACCGGCTTCTTGACCGGCTGGTAAAGGAAGAAAAAATTGGCGGCATCATGTTTCTCAAGGGAGGAGCCTTCAGCGCAGCCATGCTGGCAAACCATTTTCAGTCTCTTGCACCACGTCCACTCCTGATGAGTGCCGATATGGAACGGGGTCTGGCCATGAGATTGACCGGCGCTACCGAATTCCCCCCTAATATGGCCCTGGCTGCAACACAGGATTACAGACTTGCCGGTAAAATGGCTCAGGCCATTGCTGAAGAGGCAAAAGTCGTTGGACTTCAGCAGGATTATGGCCCAACGCTTGACTTGAACATCAATCCTTTAAACCCTATCATCAACACCCGTTCCTTTGGTGATAATCTCTCTTTGACCATTGCAATGTCTCATGCAGTTATCGAGGGACTCCAGTCGAACGGTATTATTGCAACAGCAAAGCACTTTCCAGGACACGGAGACGTGACCGTTGACAGTCATATGTCACTTCCTGTGCTTAAGGCTGACCGTCAGCAATTGGATGATTATGAACTGAAACCCTTTAAGGCCGCGATAGAACAAGGAGTCATCAGCGTGATGATCGGGCATCTTGCTGTGCCGAAATTAACAGGCTCAATGGAGCCTGCCTCGATTTCAAAAATAATCGTCACCGACCTGCTTCGACATGAACTTGGGTTTAAGGGGCTGATCATTACCGACGCCCTGAACATGAAAGCATTGTACAATGGTCAAAATGTGCCGGATATTTCAATTAAAGCCGTTCAGGCCGGAAATGACCTCCTGCTCTTTTCTCCTGATCCTGAACTTGCCCATCGATCTATCGTTCAGGCCGTTGAACAAGGTCTTATCCCGATAGAACAGATTGATGCCTCTGTACGAAGAGTCCTTCAGGCGAAACAGTGGCTTGATATCGAACACCACAAGTTTGTCAATCTGAACCGGATCCAGGAAAATGCAAGTCCCGAATCTCACCGCGATCTTGCCAGAAAAATAGCTGAAGCATCAATTACTCTCGTAAAAGATGACAACCACTACATGCCTCTGAAAAAAGTCTCATCAGGCAATCTTCTCAATATTATTCTTCAGGATAAAACCAATGTCGAAGTCGGTACTGGATATATCAAAAACATCGACAACTATTATACCGCCGACCATATCAGGATTGACCCTGGTGCCGACTCTCTACGCTATGCAAATGCAACCGAAATGGCCATGAAAGCTCCGGCAGTTATTGTAACCTCGTATGTCCAGGCACTCTCAGGCTCAGGAACCCTGAAGCTGACCGAAAAGCAGCAGGAATTTGTTCACTCCCTGGCCAAAATGATGCCAAAAGAAAAACCGCTGATTTTTATTTCACTCGGAACTCCTTACCTGATCAACTATTTTCCTGAATTAACGACCTATCTCTGCACCTATTCATCAAAAGAGGAAAGTGAAGAGTATGCTGTGAAAGCGCTTAAAGGCAAACTTAAACCTCGGGGAATACTTCCGGTTTCGCTCCAGGGAAACCCCCGCTGAACACCTATAGATCGATCAAAAAACTCGTTACCAGCATTATCACTATGGGAAAAACCGTAAGGGACGAATCAACCGCTAGCGCCTACTGGGCAGCTGTCAATACCTTTTGTTCACTGAAGGACGTTCATGTCATTGCTGACGCACCGGTCGGCTGCTACAATCTTGTCGGTGTCGCTGTCATAGACTATACCGATGCTGTCCCCTACCTTGAAAATCTTACCCCGTCAAGCCTTACGGAAAAGGAAATAGCCTCGTCAGGCAGTTCTGAAATTGTCATGGACGTCATTGAAAAACTGCAGGCGCCAGGACGGCAGCTGATTCTGGTATCGAGTGCCGAGAGCGAGATGATCGGCAGCGATCATGAACGAATGCTGCACATGAAATACCCAGATGTCCGTTTTTTTTCATCGAACTCACTCGGTGAAAATGAGTGGCATGGACGAGACCGTGCACTGAAGTGGCTGCATAAACAATTCGATGATCATCAAGCCGCTGCGGTTGAACCAGGAAGTGTAAGCATCATCGGCCCAACCTACGGCTGCTTTAACAGCCCGTCAGATCTCGCTGAAATCAAGCGCCTGATTGAGGGCGCAGGTGGGCACATCCGTCATGTTTATCCCTTTGAAAGCTCCCTGCATGATGTTGCAGACCTTAAAAACTCCGATGTTATTGTGCAAATGTACCATGAATTCGGGAGCAGTCTTGCCTGCTTACTGAATAGACCGGTTCTGCAGGCGCCTTTTGGCATTGATGAAACCAAAAATTTTATTCTTGAGCTTGGACGATTGCTGAATAAAAATGAAGAGGCCGAAGCTTTTTTGAAAGAGGAAAAACGCACCACACTGAAGCCAATCTGGGATCTCTGGCGGGGCCCGCAGGCGGAATGGTTTCCAACAATACGATTCGGAGTAACCGCAACAAAAACCTATGCCCTCGGATTGAACACCTTTCTTGCCGGGGAGATGGGAATGCTCTGTCTCTTCAGCCACGACACCGCCGAAGCCGACAACACCCTGATCCGTGAAGAGATCAGGCAGAAACAGCCGCAGTTCCTTTTTGGCAGGATTGTTGATAAAATCTATCTGGCCGAACTTGATGCCAAAACACGATTTATTCCGGCTGGTTTTCCAGGTCCGATTGTCCGAAGAGCTCTCGGAACGCCTTTCATGGGTCACAGTGGAGCGGTCTATCTCCTCCAGGAAATTGTCAATGCCCTGTACGACATGCTGTTCAACTTCCTGCCTCTCAATCGTCGAGGACCGGCCGGTGAAGAGAGTACCGGCAAGGTGGCATGGAACAACGAAGCCAATGCCATTTTAAACGAAATTGTTAAAAAAGCTCCATTCATCAGCCAGATATCGTTCGGGCGTGAGCTGAAAAGAAAAGCAGAACAGCTGGCTCTGAAGCAGGGTAAGGATACCGTAACCCCCGAGATCATGCGAATGATGAACTGATTTGGAATATTTTGTTTTTTTGTGTATAGTCCAAGTCCACTTTCCGGAACCGGGGAATGCAGTTGTTATCTGCTCAGCCCTCCCGGCCCGGCATTGCTAACGAAAAGAGGCTGCAAGAGATTTTTCCGGCAAAGAAGTTGCAGTTGCAACACGCTTTGCCTGGAGTGAAACGACAAGAAACAGAATGTCTGAACATCAGGAACAACTGGCTTTGATAGCCCTTACCCTGCCGGACGGGACAGTTAAATCATTCCCGACAGGCAGCACAGGTCTGGATATTGCACTTTCAATCGGACGCAAACTTGCCCAGGATGCGCTGGCTCTTAAGATTAACGGAACTCCTGTTGATCTCACTGCTCCCGTGACCGCTGATGCAGCGATTGAAATCATTACTTTTGATTCCACTGAAGGCAAAGATATTTTCTGGCACAGCTCAAGCCATATCATGGCTCAGGCTATTGAAGAGCTTTTTCCAGGCAGCAAATTCGGCGCGGGCCCATCGATAGAGCAGGGATTCTATTATGATGTTGCATCCGACCACCGCTTCCGCGAAGATGATCTCCGCGCAATCGAAGCCAGAATGCTTGAGATCAGCAAGCGGGATATACACATTCAACGGGAAGAGATGGCCCGTACTGCGGCAATAGACTTTTTCAAGCATACGAGAACCGACCCCTATAAGGTTGAGATTCTTGAAGATACCCTGAAAAACGTCGACACCGTTTCACTCTATCATCAGAACGGCTTTACCGATCTGTGCATTGGCCCTCACCTGCCGACAACCTCGAAACTCAAGGCAGTTCTTTTGACCAATATCTCCTCGTCCTACTGGCGCGGTGATTCCGGAAGGGAGAACATGCAGCGCATCTACGGCATCAGCTTTCCATCGGAAAAACTGCTGAAAGAGTATGTGACCCGTCTCGAAGAGGCTAAACGAAGAGACCACCGGAAGCTTGGTGCTGAACTTGAGCTCTTTATGCTCACACCTGAGGTTGGAAGCGGTCTTCCGATCTGGCTGCCGAACGGAGCCATAATCCGTAATGAACTTGAGTCATTTTTAAAGGAGGAGCAGCGCAAGCGCGGCTACCTGCCTGTTTATACTCCGCATATCGGCAATATTGAACTCTACAAGCGTTCAGGCCACTATCCGTATTACAGCGATTCGCAGTTTCCGCCTCTGACCTATCATGATGAAGACGGCAAGCAGGAGCAGTATCTTCTTAAACCGATGAACTGTCCGCACCACCACCTCATCTACAGCTCGAAAATGCGCAGTTACCGTGATCTGCCGCTCCGCCTGACAGAGTTTGGAACGGTCTATCGTCACGAGCAGTCAGGAGAGCTCAACGGTCTTGTGCGTGCCAGAGGCTTTACCCAGGATGATTCGCACATTTACTGCCGTCCCGACCAGCTTGTCGATGAGATCTGCAACGCTATCGATCTGACCCAGTTTGTTTTTGGAACGCTCGGTTTTTCAGACGTTCACACACGTCTCTCCATGCATGATCCTGCAAATCAGGCCAAGTACGGTGGAACAGAAGAGGTATGGGAACAGGCTGAAAAAGATGTGAAAGAGGCCGCCGACCGTATGGGTATTGAATACTTTATCGGTGTCGGTGAAGCGAGCTTCTACGGCCCGAAAATTGACTTTATCGTGCGCGACGCTCTTGGAAGAAAATGGCAGCTCGGCACAGTGCAGGTTGACTATGTCATGCCGGAACGGTTTGATCTTACCTACATCGGAAGCGATGGACAGAAACATCGCCCTGTTGTGATTCACCGTGCACCTTTCGGATCCATGGAGCGGTTTATCGGAGTCCTCATTGAGCATACTGCCGGTAATTTCCCTCTTTGGCTTGCTCCTGTTCAGGCTGTTGTGCTGCCGATCGCCGAAGATGTTCACGACTATGCTGCAACCGTATACCAGGCTCTGCAGGCGGCAGGAATCCGAACTGAGCTTGATACCAGAAGTGAAAAAATCGGCAAGAAAATTCGCGATACCGAAATCGCCAAGGTCCCCTGTATGATCGTTATAGGACAAAAAGAGCAGGAAAGCGGCGAGGTTTCGCTGCGCCGTCATCGCATCGGTGATGAAGGGCGCTTCAGTGTAAGCGGACTGATCGAAAAGCTCCTGAAAGAGATTACCGGAAGAACCTGATTATCTAAAAAAAACCTGAACGCATGAAGAAACAGAAGGTTACGACTCAAAAGCCCAAACTTACCTATCGGGTCAATGAACAGATCCGTGTTCCGGAAGTCCGAATTATCTTTCCGGACGGAACACAGGAGGTGATGAAAACCATTGATGCAAAGCGTGTAGCAGAAGAGCGGAATCAAGACCTTATCGAAGTACAGCCGAACGCCGAACCGCCGGTTTGCAAGTTTGACAACCTCGGCAGGCTTCTTTATAAAATGGACAAGAGGGACAAGGATCTCAAGAAAAAGCAGAAGACAACCACCCTCAAGGAGCTTCGGTTTCATCCGAATACCGACAAGCATGATTTTGACTTCAAGAGTGCTCATCTTGAGGAATTTCTGCGCAAGGGAAACAGGGTACGGGCAACTATTGTCTTTCTGGGCCGTTCAATCATCTATAAGGATAAAGGACTTGAGCTTGCCGAACGTTTGACCGAGCGCCTCAGTGTTGTCAGTAATCGTGATGGTGATCCGAAATTCGAGGGAAAAAAACTGTTTGTTTATTTCGAGCCTGACAAGAAAAAGATAGATGCCTTTGAGCGAATTAAAGCAAAAAAAAGCGCTCCACTATCGACAGAAACAACTAAACCGGCAAAACCGACCGAAGAGGTTGAACCGGCTGAGTAACAAAGATAATTTGACCATTTTTATATAAAACAATCAAGGACGATCATGCCTAAAATGAAATCACACCGCGGAGCATGCAAACGGTTCAAAACCACTGCCTCCGGAAAAATCAAGCGTGAACGAATGAACGGATCACACAACCTCGAGCACAAGAACAGAAAACGCACACGCCGTCTGCATCAGTCAACACTGCTTTTAGGCAAAAAAGCAAAGCAGATCAAGCGGATGATTCTTGCATAAATTTTTAACATTAACTCTACACAACAATGCCTAAAGCAAATAATGCCGTAGCCTCGAAAGCACGGAGAAAAAGGGTTTTAAAAAAGGCCAAGGGATTCTGGGGATCCCGCGGTAATATCCTGACCGTCGTCAAGCATGCCGTCGATAAAGCAGAGCAGTACGCCTACCGTGACCGCAGGGTTAAAAAACGTACCTTCCGTGCACTGTGGATCATGCGTATCAATGCTGCCGCACGTCTTAACGACACCACATACTCGAAGCTTGTCAATGCAATGCTGAAGAAGAACCTTGAAATCGATCGCAAGGCTCTGGCTGAAATCGCTGTAAGCGATCCTGCAGCATTCACACAGATTGTTAAAGCCGTTATCGAATAAAGAATTACACCTGTATCAATGGAAAACACCATTCGTAGTTTACAGCAGGAGATTATTGATTTTGAGATTAACACTCCGGAAGATCTTGAAACCTTCCGTCTTAAGTATACGGTTAGAAAAGGGCTCATAGCAGCTCTTTTCGGCCAGCTCAAATCAGTTGATCCTGCTGAAAAACCGCGGATCGGACAGCTGCTCAACGAGCTCAAGCAATCAGCTGATACAAGGCTCAGCCATGCAGAAGAAAAGGCTGCTGCGACAGCAAGTGAGAGCAGCCAAGGGATTGACCTGACACTGCCTGGAAGACGCTATTTTACAGGCAGTGAGCACCCTGTGCAGAAAGTACTGGGCGAGATGAAGAAGATTTTTTCGGACATGGGGTTCGGTATAGCAACCGGTCCGGAACTTGAACTCGACCACTACAACTTCGACATGCTCAACTTTCCTCCGGACCATCCAGCCCGCGACATGCAGGACACATTTTTCATTACCAATAATGGAAATGCTGAAGCGGATGTACTCCTCAGAACGCATACATCACCGGTGCAGGTAAGAGTCATGCTCGACCAGAAACCTCCCATACGGGTCATCTGTCCAGGAAAGGTCTATCGCAACGAGGCAATCAGCTCACGCAGCTACTGCGTGTTTCACCAGCTCGAAGGACTCTATATCGATAAAAATGTTTCATTCGCAGATCTGAAGGCAACCATCTATTCGTTTGCCCGGCAGATGTTCGGCACTGATGTAAAACTGCGCTTCCGCCCGAGCTTTTTCCCCTTTACCGAACCCTCCGCCGAAGTCGATGTCACCTGCTACCTCTGTGGCGGCAAAGGATGTCGCGTCTGCAAGAAATCAGGCTGGCTTGAAATAATGGGCTGCGGCATGGTTCATCCGAACGTCATGCGTAATTGCGGCATCGACCCTGAAACATGGTCAGGCTATGCCTTCGGAATGGGTGTTGACCGTACAGTGCTATTGCGTTACAAAATCGACGATATCCGTTTGCTGTTCGAGAACGATTTGCGGATGTTGAAGCAGTTTACGGCTTAGCGGGCCCGTATCCTCCATGTTTCATGTAAGGGGCTCAAGTCTTAGGGCTGTCTCTATTTTGTCCCGTTGTTGCGGATTGACGCGCGACTCTTCCGCATAGTTCCTCCATTGTACTACAACGTTCCTCACTTCCTGAATGATCGTTTCCGCACGCCCGCGCTTCATCGAAGCGCTCTTTGCACACGCCTTGAAATCATCCCGGGTAAACCCGCTCCGCTTGCCATTCATCGTCATTTGATGACTCGATGTCCATTTTCCGTCTGGCTGATAGCTGTAAGTCATGTCGAACGCCGGGGAGAGTGACCAGTTTCCCGACTTGTCCATCAGGAAGGCAATGTTCTTTACGTGGTCGTCCTGGTTACGGGCCACGATATTGAAAACCATCCGTCTGAACTGCTCTTCGATGGCTGCCATCGGCAACCCCAGTCTGCGGATTACCTGCAAAGCCTGTTCATACCCGTATGCTCCTGCCTGATTGAAATCATAATGCGCCATGCCGCAAAGCGACTGCATGTGCAGCTTGCCTCCACCTTCCAACCGGTCGAACCGCTTCGTCATGAAATGGCGGCGCCCATTCTCCTCGAACATGCGGCACGGACTCATGGTAATTCCCGCATCTACCGCCATCCTGTAATAAGCATGCTCGATCGCGCCGTATCCCTTTGGGTCTTCCCGCTCCTTATCCTTATTGCCGCTGACACCGTCGAACTTCATCAGCCAGTATTCAAATCCCCTGACTGCCTTCACCTGCCCTGACCGGACTTCGTTCGTTTTCGGGTTCCAGGCGATCACCGCCTTGGCCCTCGCACCGCCCGCAGAAGTGCCGACCCGCAAAATATCCGTTAGTGCTGTTTTCTTTCCCTCTTCGTGGAACCAGCCCTGCAGGTTGCTGTGATGGGTCAACACCTCCGAAGCCAACTCTACCAGCTTGTCGATTTCAATCCGGGAGGATCCGGGTGCGTCCAATCGGGTTGCCGGTGCATACTCCAGCGCACCCATGCCGCGCGAACCGGTATAACAGAGGCGCTCCACTGCATTGAACGATTCCGGCATGCGTCCGGAACGGGCCAGCCATGCATCAATCAACGCATTACCAAACCGATCAGGCAGTGAATCCGCCAAAAGTCCCGGTATACCATGGAAGGTTTCTAACTGCAGCGAGGGAAAGGAGTAGAGGCGGCTGGATAGCGGCATCATCAGCGGGGCCACCTCAATACCGCTACTCTGGAACGCTGCATCATATTCAAAGGTCGCGGTCGCAGCATCGTCAGCCAGGGATACAGCACCAATCGTGCGTCCCCACAGGTTTACCATTGCCGTTGTACTCATGCTTCGTCACCCCACTTCCAAGGCATTTCATCCGTTGATTTCCTCTTGCCACTGGCGCGCTTTCGCTCCTTGCCTTTCAGCTTGAGCAGATCCATCGGACGCGGTCCAGCCTCGGGCACCAATGATTCCAACCGATCCAGTAGGTCCAATACCCGCAGAATCCTGATCATTGTCGACATTTGCGTCGTAGCCCCGGCCTCGACACGCTCCACGGTCCGTTTCGATACACCCGCCTGCTCCGCAAGCATCTCCTGAGTAAGCTGAAGTTCAAGCCGACGCTGCACTAAGCGTCCAGCCAGCTCTGCCAGAATCGCTTCATCGGTCAATAATCCTTCAATCTTCATCTAATGCCCTCATTTTTGCTTGCCCTATATATCGTAATTAGTGGCGATATGAATGGTAAATATAAATATTTCTCATAATATATGGCGATTTATTAAGTTTTTTAATCATTACCATTATCGAACAATGAGTCCTAACTTCTAGTACTCGTTTTGAAAAAAAGTTATATCTCACCTGTTGGAACGGATTTTTTCAACAGACTTATATGTTCATGATTTTATTGGCTTGTAAAACGGAATTACTACAAGACAATGTGAGACATTTCAATGGCTTGTAACTTTGCTGAGTTTAACAAAACAGGAGGCACAACAATGGATACCCGACTATTGATTGACAAGTACCACCATGCCTGGACAAACGGTGATTTTGCGACTGCGCGCGCCTGTCTTGCGGATAATTTGGATTTTCAGGGGAGTATCAACACCTTTTCGAAAGCAGACGATTTCATTGCCGTGCTGACACAATTCAAGCAGATGCTAAAGGGCGTCACATTGCTGAACAGCTTCTATGACAAGCAAAGCGCAGCATTACTCTACGACTGCGACTCTGCAAGTCCCGCAGGCAACATTCGCACAGCCGAGTTTTTTACCGTTTCAAACAACAAAATATCGGCAATCCGCCTGGTATTTGATGCTACAGAATTGCGAAAATTAGTGCCCGCATGAGGAAGAGCAGCCAAAGGGGCTTTTATATGAAAAAGCCGATTGTACTTCTGCTTTTTTCTATTTTTTTTGCATCACAAACTGCTTGGTGTTCTGATGTAACTGAAAAAAAATCAGTTTCCCCTCAGCATGCGCTCCAGATTCTTTTAGACGGAAACCGTAGTTTTGCTCAAAATGGTTCTGTCCGGCATCTCGAAAAAATGGCATCTATAGAACGCCGCACTGAAATCGCTAATGCACAGCATCCTCTGGCAGTTATTATAGCCTGTTCTGATTCAAGAGTTCCCCCTGAACTTCTTTTTGATAAAGGTCTTGGCGAAATTTTTGTTGTTCGTGTTGCAGGTAATATCGTAGGCCCTCTTGAACTTGGCTCTGTTGAATATGCGGTCGAACATCTCGGTGCCAAACTTGTTATGGTGCTTGGCCATGAACGTTGCGGTGCAGTGACAGCTACTTACGATGCCTATGTGTCCCGGAGTAAAATAGAAGGGTATATCGGCTCGATTGTTGAATCTATAAATCCTGCAGTAAAAGCGGCTCTAGCCCATGGGGCAAAAGGAACAAATGCGGAAATTATAGATCAATGTACTCGAGAAAATATTCGCATGGTTGCCCAACAGCTCGAATCACAATCGACGATTATCAAGGAAGAAGTTCATAGCGGCTCTCTCCATCTGGTCAAAGCTTATTATGACCTGGATAATGGCAACGTCAGCGTTGTGAAATAAAGCAGCATCTCAGAATTCAGCACCGGGCACACAACACATACATTTATTCAGTGTATTGAGTAAACGAAATCCAAAACATAACCGCACAACCTAACATAGAAAACAACTCCACTGCGAAAGATTGGGGTTGGGCAAAGGATTGTTGGGAGAAATGTGCGTTATGAACAATGTCCCTGGCCCCCTAAGGATCCGTTCGGCAAACATCTTTGAGCAGCAGAAATAAATGGTACGGGTCTGTCGGGGAGGGAATAAAATTAAAATGCGTGTAAAACTGCCGCGCCGCATCACCTTTTGCATGGGCAGCAATGGCTCGTATCCCTGCAATATCTGCAGCCTGCATAGTTCGTCGCATGGCGTCTTTTAAAAGACCTGCACCTATTCCACGCTTTTGCCAGTCAATACTCACAGCCAAACGCGCCAGCAGCATTATGGGAACAGGGTGCCGGGCCAGCCCTTTTGTGAGACGTTCTGGGGAGTCCTCGAAATTTACCTGACCTACAGCCAGGGTATAGAATCCGGCAATGGCCCGATCTGCCATACCTACATAGGTTTGCGAAGAAGATGTCTGCCGGCTTGTAAGGGCAAAACGGACAAGAAATCTATTAAGCGCCTGGCTGGCGCAATCAAAATCATCAAGATGGTGACTACTGCCAAGCTTTTCTATGGAGAAGTGCGGGGTCATCAATGGTTACTCATTCTCAAAAATACTTTTTTCCTGAAAAAGCTTCTTGAGTCTGGGCAATTCACGTGGAGCGGCATCCAACGCCTCCATGAATACAGCCCATTGCTCCCCATCAAGTTGAAATGAACGACGGTCTGCCAAGGTTTCCTCAGCTCGGGAAAGGGCGCTCTCAAGCACAAACTCACTGACGGAGCGTTGTGCTGCAGCTGCCGCACTACGAAGCATCTCCTTCGCCTGCTTGGAGAGACGAAGGTCAAGTTTTTCGCTTCTGGTTGTTATTGTTGCCATCGGTAAAGGTCTCTTGGTTCTGCTTCTCCGATAATATACAAGAACCGTCAGACATTGTCATGACAAAGATTTCTTCGACAGACTGATACTGATGCACTCAACCTCTATTACTGGCGTCAGGGAAATCATCAAGTTGATTTTGTCCTCGAGCAAAAAGGGAAAATAATCGGTCTTGAAATCAAAAGCGGTCGATCACCACAAGCATCAGGCATACCTGCTTTTTTGTTGCAACTCCACTTTGTTCAAAGCCGGGCAATGGGGAAAGATATGACAAGAGTCGTTAGAGGCTGTCAATGATGTCAAGTAGTTGCTGTCTTCCAAAAGGCTTAGGTATAGTGGCATCAGCACCAAAAATCTTCCCGAGGTGAAGATATAACTCCGGGCCTTTAGGGCCTTTGCCTGAGACCGCGATAATTTTTGTGGATGAGGATCTTTTTCTGAGCTCCTGGATTGTCTCAATACCCTCTTTTACCGCCATGATCATTTCAGTAATTACCACATCAAAGAACCCGCATCTGTCCCACTCCTTTATTCCAATATCTCCATTACACGCTTCAGTAACGGAGTACCCCTCATCGGTAAGGACACTGCTGATCATGATTCTGTCTTCATCGTTATCATCAATGACTAATATGTTCATAACCTTCGTTACAAGTGGATAACAAGTTTGGAGCACTGTTGATGTATGCATGGCTTTAGTTCTTAAGAGATTGTCGCCAGAAAAATTCCCCAGGAATCATGGTAATCTCGTGAAGAGCACTTTCAACTAAGCTCTCTTTTCTTCTCAAGAAAAAATTACTCATCAGCACATTCCCTCCATTCAAGTCCATCCCGGCACGCAAGTGAAACTGGCCAGCCGCTGTGGTACGATCTTTCGGCGGTATGCGGGAGAGTTTCAAATCTCCTACCCCCCGGAGATGTGAAATCTCCGACTGCAAGGCCACAGAGTATTGATGTATCCGCAACTATTCTGGCTCCGCTGTCAAACACAAAGAGTTTTGCCTGTTATTTATCAACAACGACAAACGGCCTTCCTTGATAATCCCCGTTCTTTACCACCCAATCAACCACATCGTAAACAGATGCATCCGCTTCCTCTGAGGCAAAAAATGCCTTGTTCATACACTCTGCCTTTGCCATCGAGAACGTTAAGACCAGAATGCCCGTCAGGAATGCTATAAACAGCTGCTTATAGCGAAATAGCTTCATCATAAGTCAATGTTTTAAGATCCTGATGCTGTAACGCAAGGTAAACGTAGGCAAAGCCAGCAAGCAAAACATTGATGAATGTTACATTCTGCCCTTCATTGCGATTTATTTCGAATCTCGCATGAGTTGGACAACTGTTCCATCACATTGGTCCATGATCTGGGAGTGTAGAATGCTGTTCAGAAGAGTTGATAAGTGTACTGAATCAGCTGCGGATGAAGTCTGGGGAAAGGTAAACCCGAAGAAAATGGGAGGGGATGTGTGGCGACTTACATATTCATTTATGTTTGAATATTTTATTTCGAATGCGACTCAGGCTCTCCCTTTCCATTCCAAGATAAGAGGCTATATGATAGAGAGAAATGCGCTGAAATATTTGCGGCTGTGTTTTTAAAAGATTCAGATAACGATCTACTCCGTCCATATTCAATAACGACATAATTCTTTCTTCGTTGTGCTTTTCAGCTTCCTCGACCATCACTCTGGTAAACGTCTCCCAGTTTCTTGACAGTTGATAACCTCTCTGAATAAGTTCATAGTCAAATGGTACGATTTCAGAGGGTTCCAGTGACTGAATGAAATAATGACTCGGTTTTTGCTCCGAAAAGCTTATATATTCGCCAACAACATCATTTTCCAAAAAGAATTGGACATTTGTTTCTTTCCCTTCCACAGAAGTGTACCTCCTGAATGCGCCGTAATTTATAAATCCCAGCTCCCTGCAGATTTGCCCTTCTGAAAGTATAATTTGATCGGCAGCAATCTCTTTCTTTACCAGAAAAGACTCATGAATATCATAATCTGCCTGGGTCAAGAAAGGAAATCCGTTGAGCCATTTTTTGAGTTGCGAAAAATCATCCATAGAAATTCACTTCATGATAACCACGTTGAACATGCTGCTGCATTCACATTGTCTGGCAAGACGTTGAATATACATATAAAGCATATGAATACTGAGTTCTTAAGCAATGAACCAAGGCGATGAATAGGGGGGGATAAAATCAGCCAGACCCTCACCAGTTGCTGAAAAGAGGCTGGAATAGTGCTTAATTTGCTGAGGTATATGAGCTTAAGGTTTAAGTCCTGCAGGCAACATTCGCACAGCCGAGTTTTTCACCGTCTCACACAACAGGATTTCTGCAATCCGCCTGGTATTTGATGGTACAGAATTGCGAAAATTAGTGCCCGCATAAGAGCGTGTGTCAGTGGGAATAGGCTAAATGTCTCCTGAAACAATTCGATCACGATTTGTTCATGCAAGACGTATCGTTGTTGCCCTCGCTCATATAGTTGTTTATATTGAGTAAAATTACTCAACGCACTGAGCAAATTCACGATGAGAATAGAAAGGTCACAAAAATCGCTCCTTACAAAGAGAATTGAGTCTGAACCCCGGCAATTCATTCAGGTTCTTTACGGCCCCCGTCAAGTCGGCAAAACCACAGTTGCGCAACAGTTTATGCAAGCAACTCAACTTCCGACCCATTTCGCCTCGGCAGACCTCGTTGGCGCTGGACAATCAAGCTGGATAAGCCAGCAATGGGAAGCCGCCCGGATTAAACTCCTGAAGTCTGAAGAGCAGGAGGGAGTGCTTATCATAGACGAAATCCAAAAAATCAGTAATTGGAGTGAAACCGTTAAAAAAGAGTGGGATGCTGATTCAGTCAATCAAAAAAACCTCAAGGTTATTCTTTTGGGTTCGTCCCGGTTGTTAATCCAGCAAGGCCTTACTGAATCACTTGCAGGCAGATTTGAAACGATCTACCTGGGCCACTGGTCATACGGGGAAATGAAAAATGCTTTCAACTTTACCCCAGAGCAATACGTCTGGTTTGGCGGATATCCCGGTGCTGCACCACTGATAGACGATGAAGAGCGATGGGCAAGATACATCGTCGATTCTCTCATCGAAACAAGCATATCAAAAGATATTCTGATGCTTACCCGAGTCGACAAGCCCTCCCTTATGAAAAGGCTGTTTGAACTTGGATGCGGCTATTCAGGACAGATTCTTTCCTACACAAAAATTGTCGGACAACTGCAGGATGCCGGTAATACAACAACACTCGCGCATTATTTAAACCTGCTTGATACCGCAGGTTTATTAGGAGGACTCGAAAAGTATCATCAAGGAATATTACGATCAAGATCATCAAGCCCGAAGTTTCAGGTGCATAACACTGCACTGATAAGCGCACAGCAGCAGCACACTTTTCACGATATCTCAGAAAATCCCGAACTGTGGGGCAGATGGGTCGAATCCTCAGTTGGCGCTCATCTCATCAACCATACCCGTACTGATGCACTCAAGCTCTATTACTGGCGTCAAGGAAATCATGAAGTTGATTTTCTCCTCGAGCACAAAGGAAAAATAATCGGTCTGGAAATCAAAAGAGGTCGATCACAACAAGCATCAGGCATGGCTGCTTTTTCTAAGGAATGTAATCCCTACAAAGTTCTTCTTGTCGGCAACTCCGGTATCCCCTGGCAGGAATTCCTTGAACTGAATCCACTTGATCTATTCAACTGATCCTTTCCATCAAGGGTTTTCTCGAACAACAAACCATAGCCATGACGTCTTAATATGTCCGCTTTTTTGTTGCCAACTCATTAATCAAATTTTAGTTGATGGGGTGCCTCGGAGACGAGAGCCCTGAACTTTCCGCACTAACCTTGATTTGCCGAACAAACCGTGTATATTGAAATAAATATTTTCATTTTACACGCATAGAACATGAAACACTTCCGCAGACTGATAGCGCCGGATATCATGGAAGGGTTACGGAACTACCCTGTCACAGCGCTCTTGGGACCAAGGCAATGCGGAAAATCAACATTGGTGAAGCATCTACTCAGCTACGACCGACCATTCCTCTACATCGATCTTGAAAAGCCCTCCGACCTTCGAAAACTTGACGACCCAGAATGGTTTTTTACGTCCCAGAAAGAAAAACTGATCTGCATCGATGAAATACAGCGAAAGCCTGATCTTTTCCCCCTGATTCGCAGTCTCGTCGATGAATGGGGTGACAACGGACATTTTCTTGTACTCGGCTCTGCATCCCGTGATCTGCTGAAACAAAGCTCAGAATCACTCGCAGGAAGAATCACCTACAAGCAATTGACCCCATTCTTATGGGAAGAGGTTAAAGACGATATATCCTATGAACACTACCTGACTGCAGGAGGTTTTCCCCGTAGCTTGCTTCAAAAAGATCCGGAAGCCTCATTGCAATGGCGGGAGGATTTTATTACAACGTTTCTTGAAAGGGATATTCTGCAATGGAGCGGATGTTCACCTTCGACCATGAGAAAGTTGTGGCAAATGCTTGCTCATAACAACGGCCAGACCATTAACCTGTCGACCATCGGAGGATCAATCGGCATAAGCCACACCACAGTAAGAAATTACTTGGACATACTCCACGAAACATTTATGGTGCATTCATTGCCGCCATTTACTGCCAATACAAAAAAACGGATCATCAAGTCACCAAAATTCTATATCGCTGATACAGGAATAGTTGCGGGAATGCTTGGATTGAGAGACTTCAACCAGCTGGCCGGTCACCCCGTATTCGGCTCTTTGTGGGAAAGTCTTGTCTTAAACAATCTCAAGGGAATGTTTCCTCGTGCGAAACTCTCCTACTACCGAACATCCCATGGAGCAGAAGTCGATATTATACTACAACTATCAGAAAAAATCATCTCTATCGAATGCAAAGCATCCGTCGCACCAGTGCTTTCAAAAGGAACGTACGCGGCAATTGCAGACATCGAACCTCATCATTCTTTTGTCGCTGCACCAATCAACCAAAGCTACCAGCACAAGCCCGGAATTACGGTTGCTGGGCTGACTGACCTGATAAACGAAATCCGCAGCATAACCACATGAGCTATTACCATAGAAAACAACTCCACTGAGAAAGATTGGGGTTGGGCAAAGGATTGTTGGGAGAAGTGTGCGATATGAATAACGTCCCGGGCTAAGGGTACATTCGGCAAACATCTTTGAGCAGAAGAAATAAATGGTATGGGTCTGTCGGGGAGGGAATAAAATTAAAATGCGTGTAAAATTGCCGCGCCGCATCATCTTTTGCATGGGCAGCAATGGCTCGTATCCCTGCAATATCTGCTGCCTGCATAGTTCGTCGCATGGCGTCTTTTAAAAGACCAGCACCTATTCCACGCTTTTGCCAGTCAATACTCACAGCCAAACGCGCCAGCAGCATTATGGGAACAGGGTGCCGGGCCAGCCCTTTTGTGAGACGTTGCGGGGATTCATCATAATTTACCTGACCTACAGCCAGAGTATAGAATCCGGCAATGGCCCGATCTGCCATACCTACATAGGTTTGCGATGAAGATGCCTGCTGGCTTGCAAGGGCAAAACGGACAAGAAATCTATTAAGCGCCTGGCTACCGCAATCAAAATCATCAAGAGAGTGACTACTGCCAAGCTTTTCTATGGAGAAGTGTGTGGTCATCAATTGTTACTCATTCTCAAAAATACTTTTTTCCTGAAAAAGCTTCTTGAGTCTTGGCAATTCACGTGGCGAGGCATCCAGTGCCTCCATGAATACGGCCCATTGCTCGCTATCAAGTTGAAATGAACGACGGTCTGCCAAGGTTTCCTCTGCTCGGGCAAGGGCGCTCTCAAGCACAAACTCACTGACGGAGCGTTGTGCTGCTGCTGCACTACGAAGCATCTCCTTCGCCTGCTTGGAGAGACGAAGGTCAAGTTTTTCGCTTCTGGTTGTTATTGCCATAGGTATAGGTTTCTTGGTTCTGCTTCTCCGATAAGATACAAGAAGCGTCAGACATTGTCATGACAAGGATTTCTTCGAAAGACTGATGCCTGTTAACATAGAAAACGACTCCTCTGAGAAAGATTGGGGTTGGGCGAGGGGTTGTTGGGAGAAGTGTGCGTTATGAATAACGCAAGTAGAAATTGTGGGGCAGATGGGTCGAATTCGCTTGAGTTATTCAACTGAAAGAAATTTCCCCTACAGATCTGTAGGCGGAAATTTGATTTC
>SZXX01000037.1 GCA_005843825.1 Chlorobium sp. | reverse complement strand
CGTAACTGACGATCAAGCGGAATTACTCAGATGTTTCAATCCACGCGCCCGCGGGGGGCGCGACATCGTAACTATTACCGTTAAAACTAACAATAGTAGTTTCAATCCACGCGCCCGCGGGGGGCGCGACCTGGGATGCTCCGGATGTAGTTCGGGCTGTTTATGTTTCAATCCACGCGCCCGCGGGGGGCGCGACGGAGAGTTTTGATCGTCTCCCATATCAATAAACAAGGTTTCAATCCACGCGCCCGCGGGGGGCGCGACTGTCTTTCTGTATAATCAAGTATTTCGTGGTTTCAAAAGCGTCTAAACGCGAACCACTTTCTATGCCAAAAAACATTGTACGAAAACTTGATAATGAAATCTATAACCCAAACAATATTAATGATATAAAGGCTATCGCGAACATAGCGGGTATTTTGGTACAGCTTGACGTTCGCGTTATAAAATCAGCAGGCCTTCCAGATCACGGGGTTCTTTTGCTCCTTCGTGTTCAATTTTATTCTGCCAGTTTGCTCCGAGAAAATAAAAGCGCAAGCTGTCGTGTTTATGATCCATTTCATGCACAAGCTTTGCACGTAATTTTGTCCATTGCGCAGGATCAACGTTGCATTCAAATACGGAAAATTGAACGCGCTGACCATAGTTCTGGCATGTTTTCGCAATCCGGCGTAATCTTCTTTTTCCTGCTGGTGTTTCGGTATTGACGTCGTAGGTTATCAGAACAAGCATTAGTTACCTCCAGACAAATGGCGGATAGGTTTCAATATCACCCCGGATGAATCGGGCAAG
Organism: Chlorobium sp.; assembly: GCA_005843825.1. Classification (GTDB taxonomy): domain Bacteria; phylum Bacteroidota; class Chlorobiia; order Chlorobiales; family Chlorobiaceae; genus Chlorobium. The sequence goes on along the minus strand of SZXX01000037.1, from coordinate 8,152 downwards.
TAGCATGGCTTGCATGTGCCAAAGCAAGCCGATGGCCATTTTTTCTTTGACAAAAGGATGCTCAATTTCTTCCTGTTTACGTTCTTGATAGGCTGTTAAAAGCGTTTTGCGGGCATCATCTTTCAGAATTACTGCGCCTGTTTCAGAAACTGTAAAATCATTGGAATGAATCTGCCCTCGATTGATCAGCGATAAAGCCAATCGATCCGCAATAAACGAACGGAACTCTTCGATCATATCGAGCGCAAGGCTTGGTCTGCCCGGCCTGTCTTTATGTAAAAAACCGGCGGCAGGGTCAAGACCGCATGACTCAAGAGCAGATCGAATATCGTGGGTGAGAAGTGTATAGAGAAATGAAAGCAGGCAATTTATTCTGTCCAGAGGCGGGCGTCGGTTGCGTCCTGTAAACCGGAATAATGGATCAGGAGAAGTAATGCATTCATCGAATACATCAAAGTAAACTTTTGCTGCTTCTCCTTCAATTCCCCTAATACGCTCCTGATCGGTTTCTGCCTGCAACCGTTTTATGCAACCAGCAAGGATATGTTGGGCATGTTTCAATTGAATAGCATTTACCTTTTCAGGATGATCTCTTAACGCTCTGGCCAGAGTAATCCTTGCATTACCAATTTTTCCGATAACAAATGCACGTGCAAGGAGGGCCGTTTGAAGATAGTTATCTGCCAGACGGTACTGAGCTCTCCGCAATAAAATGTTACCCCGTGTTGCTCCTTGCATCTGAGAAAGAAATTTCCCGTATTGGCTTAAAAATGTAACCGTTACGCCGGTTTCAGCGCAATGGCCAAACAAATAAGGGCTGCATGTTACCGATCCAAAACAGATAATGCCATCAAGCATATGGAGCGGGATGCGTACTTTTTCTTCCTTATCTATTTTGATAACTGCACACTCTCCTTCCTTTGAAAGGTAGGCGCCTTGGGTCGTTACAAAAAGGGTGTTGAGGTATTTTTTCAAATCTCATCCTCCGAGAGAGTTTGAAGCAATTTCTTAAGGTAGGTCGTTGCAGATTTGCTTTGCACAATAACATCCGGCAGACACTCCTCCTTCAGCGAGCAAAGCTTGCATTTTGGCCCTGGATCAGGTGGCGGGGTAATTCCATTACGGAAAAGATCATGCACCCCTTCAGCGGCAAGAAGAGTTTTTTCACGCAAGGCATTATCAAAATCAACATCAAGCCTGCGTTTTGTCTGACCATAAAACAATGCACCCGAAGGTATATGAAGAGAAAGCATCTCTTCGAGGCATATTGCTTGAGCACAGAGCTGAATTTTGTCGGCATCATGTTGTTTCGGTTTTCCTCGTTTATACTCAACAGGAAAAGGCTCTTCATGATTATTCAGCTTGTGCCATTCGACAACGTCAGCTACACCGGAAACCCCAAGTATAGCGCTCCGCAACAATTCGCTTCTTGTTACACGGACACCGCTACGATAGGATGTTTTGCCGTCATCGACTCGCTCATGCATCTCTCGACCTTCAGCAGTGTAGGTGTTCTCTGTCCATATCTGCTCAAGATGGATGAGCGCACACTGCCTCGGGCAATAGACAATATGCTGCAATGCGGACAAGGCTACGAAGTCTGAATCTGCGTACATGCCTTTTATCTTATTGGTATCAGCCGAGTTTTCGAATCAGTTTCACTTCACCAAGATCATTACTGTCAACGTTAACGACATAGTCGTCAAACGCTCGAGCTGGACCAGATGAAGCAATGTTCCGCTCAACGGTGATCCGGTCAAACAGGGCGTAGGCTGGAGCGTTCCCCAAAGCTGAACTGTGCTCAAATACGTAGAGACCTCTGGTTGCCATCATTCCTCGTGCAGCTGAACGATCATGTTCAAACATGTTCAGAAGTGAGTCCCAGAAAAGTTGGAGGTCATCTTCTGAAAAACCTGTCTGATTTGCCAGATGAGCAGAAACAAAACCATGAGCTCGATAAAGTCCGTAGGGTACCGTATACTTACGACCCATCGTCCGGTTGTCACCACTTTGCTTTTCAGCTTCAGCTTCTGTTGCAACCGCCATTCTGGTAATGCTATGTTCCAAGGCAACAATCGGTTCAACAGAGCGGGCAAATGTTATCTGTACGGGACCACGAACCTGCCCAGCATTTGCACCTGTTGACATTACCGCACCAAATGTCCGAATGTCATAATACTGTTTACACATTTGCGCACGGCCTTTATCGACCTCACCGCCCTGCGCTGTACCTTCCTTGTTTCTCTTTTTCCCGTCTTTCGCATCTTTAGGCTCCTTAGATAGATCAATTTTCAGTTCTTCATATGCATGATCAATCAAGAGGTTAAGAACACCCTTTTCTTTGATAAAGATATCTTGCCCAGAGAGTTGAACATAATTCCGGACTTTTCGTTTCAGACAAACGTCAGTTACCAGCCCCATTCCCGTTTCGGCATCCATACGGGGAAGATTTCCTGCATCGGGGTCGCCATTGGGATTACCATCTTTTACATCAAATAAAAGGACGAAGTCATACCTTTTTTCGAGATTACTCATAGTGTTCACCCCTCTTTTTTGTTTTCATTGTTTGAAGAACTCGAAAATAATGCCTGCCTTTGGTGATAATATCCAATGGCAAAACGAGACTGATCTTCCATAGCTAAATGAGATGGCATTTCTGAACCAATACCATCAAAAATCTCAGTCAGCATTCGTTCAAAATTGACCTTTCTGCCAACATTTTCAAGCTTTGCAAGATGATGGTTTTTAAGCTTCAATAACTGAGGAAATACTGTTACCGGTGACGATGAAGCTGCCCCGTAGAACCGGTCACGAATTGTTGCATTCAAACTGGGATTTGCCTCTTCCTGGATTTTTTCAAGTACGGCAAAAAGACGTCCAAGGCGATAACCCGGATTATTATTGGCAGTATCAAGAGCCACAGTGATCTCCTTTTCTTTTGTTGTGTGAATTCTGTAATAACGATTGAGATAAGCCTTAAGAATACCTGCCTGCATTCTGGAAACATCCCTTGTCGCCCGAATACGACGAATAGTTTGCTGAAGCATACTTACCGGATAGAGCGAGCCTGTCAGTACAGCCTGAACAATTTGAGCGGAAAGATTTGGCGGAACATTATCAACCTTGTTTTCTAAAGACATAGCAGATAGAATCCAGAACAAAGCGTAACGCCCAGTATCTCTTGGAGAACGAATAATCTCAAGGTCATCAAAATGCTGCCGGATTTTTTCAGCAAAGTCTTGAACTTCTCCTTCTTGCCAGAACCTTACGGAAATACGAGCTGCATTAGGAGCAAGCCCCAAAACATAAAATCTCATTTGAGAATCACCACCTGTGTGACCAGTATACAAGCCATCGTAAAGTGCTTTGACTGCACGAACATCAGCATCAGGATCATCTTTGGGGGGGAATGCAAAAAAAGACTGAAATATATCCTCAAAAGATGTAGGCTTTTGTGCCCAAAAAACCGTCGTTGCATCACCAACCTGTACTTTATTCTTGGAATCCTTGCCAAGCAGCAGATTCAACACAGTTGTATATGCAAAAGCCGCCGACTCACCAATCGGTGCATTGTAATTCTTGGTTTTCCCGTATGACTCAAAAGCTTTCAAATTAAACGATACCAAAGCAGCTCCTGATGATTGTGCACCACGGACTCCCTTTATGGAGACATTAAGACGCGCAATTGGTTCTCGGTTCCCTGACACAAGGCAAATTCTTCCAGCGTCAGATTCTTGATTCTTAAGGATATAGGGTTTCATAGTATCACATAGGCTTGTGTTATGTGATCCCAAAACCCTGAAGGTGACATTGACATTATTCTCCAGAGCTTCTTTCCAAAGTTCATTTTCTGACTCTTTGGAGGTAATCTGTGCAATGGGGTTGTGCTGGAGAAATTCAACCAATGGCTTCACAAGTGACGCTGATGTCTCGTCTGAGAATGTTTCTTGTAATCGGTTAAGAAATGCATGCTTTCGAGCATTAATGTCGTCACGGTCACGGGGATTGGCACCCAGTGCATATTCAACATTGTCCCATAGCAAATTTGCTTTAATTCCGACTGTTTTTTTCTCGGCAGCAGGCACTAAAAAGGGTTTTGCTCGCTTTGTCTTTCCATTTCCTTCACGTGTATCTTCAAGTGTCACGAATTTGCCATCGTTATCAATGACAATCACATAAGGGATTTCTTTCCACTCAAACCCTTCCGGAGCAATATTACTGTCCTGATCAGCGGCTTTGCGCTGATAGTATTCGTAGAGAGCTTGCAGGATCATTTTCTCACCTCCTCACTTCCCCATGCGGGCACAGTTATTATCCCTTTTTCCATGTGAGCCTTGAAAAATGCTGGTGTTGGATTTTCTAGGTCTTCAAAGTCAAGGTCATAGAGCATAAAACCAAAATCGCGCGTTTCACCAATAGGGTCAGGCTCTTGCTGCAGGTCATCAATAAGTCGGAAATCACAACTGAATTCGCGACAACCGAGATAGGGTTGGTTGAAACACTGTCCCTTACGGGCACGCCGCTCAAACATGGAGTTGTATTTGCCGGGATTCTCATCTTTTTGCCACTCATTCTTTTCATTGTCATCAAGCAACGACTCCATCACTGGACGAATAATTTTTGGCCTTGCCGGAGGAGGAATAAACTCAAGCTCTGCATGAAGCCGATATGCAACATCTTGCAAAAAAAGTCCTGCTCGTTGCTGGCGGTTGTCTTCTATAAAAATGCCATTACTCCGTTCACTGGCCGTAGTCCCGACCTCATTGCGCCTTACCGAAACCCATTTAATCGGTTTTAAAACTTCAATTTTCCGGATATGCCATTTTATCGCGGGTTTCCAGAAAATTGCTTCGAAGATGGCCCGTGCTGCTGATGGAGTAATCACATCGTAACTGACGCGTTCAACCTTCATTTCCGGCCTTGTGAAACAGGCATAATCACCCTTGACTTCAAGACAGAATATCTTATTGCAGTATTCCATAGTACGCTGCTTTTTTTGTTCAGTTACCAGTACAAATTTGGAGTAGCCTTGACATTAAGACCAAAGATCGGGTCATACAAATTATTGGATGCCTGTACCCAAATGCCATTAACTTCTTCAATCATCCCATTCTTTCGCATTTCCTGTAAGTCACGGTCATAGACGTTGACTGAAAAGCGTTGTAATTTTCTCATCAGTCCTCTGCTTGGGCCGACAAAACGCAATTGATCAATCAATTTTTTGTTATCCATGGTGCCGGATTGATACCGGACAACAAGACCATGCTGTTGGGAATCATCAATCAGCTTGAAACGAAGCGCTGCCGTTCGAAACTGAATCTTGAACTGCCGGGCATCAGGCCCCGCAAGGAGATCCATGATGCTCTTTTTATCAAAATCATTCAGTCTGTTGAAATAAAGATGGAAGTATTGCCTGAAGGCTTCCGGCATCAATGAAGCGGCAAGTTCGGGATAAACGCGGAACATTTCCTGCCCAGCCTGCTCGGCTTTCAGCATCATTCCTGACGGAGGAGGTTTTGGGGGATTAAAAACAAAAACCTGGCCTTTGTCCAATCTGCCTTCGCGGTTGCACCGGCCGGCAGCCTGCGCAATACTGTCAAGCCCGGTAAATGCCCTGAAAACAACAGGAAAATCAATATCAACACCTGCTTCAAGCAGTTGTGTACTGATCACATGAACCGATGTATTTTCTTTCAGCTTGGATTTGATTCCGGCAATCACCTCACTGCGGTGTTCGGGACACATCAAGGCTGAAAGGTGAACCGTACCCTTTGGCATAAGGCCATGCAACTCCCGACAGTCGTTTCGGGTATTGACGATGCATAATGCTTGTTTTTCGTCACAAAGCTTTTTGGCAATATCCTTCCACTCCTGCCGTTCGTCTGAGCTTCCAAGCATTTGAATAGTAACACGCTGGAATATCCCAAACAGTTTGTCAGGATCGGACATTAATTCTTGAACACGTCCTTCACTGAACCCTTTCAGGATTTTCTGCCCCGAGCCAATTCGGCCTGATAATACAGGCTGAGTTGCCGTACAAAGAACGACAGATGTTTTAAAGAACTCTGTCAACACTTTCAGGACTGAAACTATCGGCTGAAGATAGTCGGTAGGGAGCATTTGAGCTTCATCAAGCACAATCACTGAATTGACTATGTTATGCAGTTTTCGACATGCTGAACTTCTGGCAGCGAAAAGCGATTCAAACAATTGGACATTGGTTGTCACAATAATAGGTGCGTCCCAATTCTCTGTGGCGAGATTCGCTTTTGAATTTTCTGTATCCGAATCAAAATTACTGTGATGTTCAAGTACTGCATCGTTACCGAATACTTGGCGATAAACATCCGCAGTCTGCTCTATAATACTTGTATAGGGAATGGCAACTATAATCCGCTTTTTCCCATACTTAATGGCATGATTGAGCGCAAAAGCCATTGCTGAAAGAGTTTTACCGCCTCCCGTGGGTACGGTTAGGGAAAATATACCAGGTGCCAATCCCGCTTGGTTTGTGCAATCTTCGAATATGGTTTTTCTGGCCTGATTAACAGGAGAAGAATGTGCTTGCTTCTGCTTATCAGCCATGAAAGAGTCAAAATTGACCTTGAGCTCTTTGAGCGTATAGGTATTGCCACGTAAATCTGACTTGTCCGGGTCCATAAACGATTCAGTATCAAGATAATCTGCATCAACCAGACAAGAGTAGAGCATTCTCACCCATACGTGCACGGCTTCAAAGTCTGTGAAAAAGGGCTTTGACGTAGGTAATGAAACATCAAGTATGTTTTGAGGCGGCTTGCCTTGTAATGCTTTCTGAAGATTCTCATTAGAGTTTAACCTGCCAGAAAGAGATCCTCCTACACCTGCTTCATGCTCCCAGTCAGGTAAACCGGCATGATGCCCAGCAATGAGGTAAGCAAGGATTTTTCCAATCTGCGCATTTTTTTGAATCGCGTAAAGAGCACCGGCGGAGGAATGGTCAATTTTACCCATTATCTACCTCCGAATAATCTCCATTGTTTTTCCGAATATATTCCTGCCACTCCGGATTGTATTTACCAAGGTCATGCAACAGTCCAGCAGCTTTTACCCAATCACCATTCCCGAATTCATCGGCAAATGAAGCAGCTTTCTCGGCAACTCGGATAAGGTGCTCATGCAAGTCATGTTTATCCCATGTACCATCAGGATTTTCACGAAGATGTGCGACTTGCTGTATTGAGTGAGTATCCATGTAATGTAAATGGCAAATCAATCAATCGTTTATAAAAAGTATTAACGTGTAAAATGCAATTAATTTACTTATTCATTACGAAAAAAGTCTACTTAATAAAAACCACAACGGAACCCGATTCAATAACAATACACCTGTGTTTAATCAAATTTACCAACGGGAGTGGGACAAAAGCTGTCTGAGGTATGAAAAATATTTTTTTAGCCATGCAGTGTTATTTGCGCAGGGTAATGGGCCAACATGCTGTTGCCTCATTGAATGTAAAAGCTCCTTGTTTACCGATATCGCAGCTTTGAGCTGTACAGAGCGAGGGAGTTTCACCTTTTTCAGCCAGTTTTTATAATCGTCGCCAGCCACAATGAATTGTTCACTCATCTCTCAGAATCGGGCCGGGAAACCCTTGATTTTTTCAATCAATAAACAGTGATGAAGCCAGGGAATACCTGCAAGCATGGTGTTGTCGGGTGATTTTGCCATAGCCTGTGGCAAAATTGATGTTCCGTATTCTTTGGTAAAACGGCTCGTATGCCTGATATCCCAATAATTGGAAATCAGTTCCGAATTGGCGGACATGATTGCTTTAGTTTGCGCTTGCCGTATGCGCTGCTTAATGTCGATCAGCAGCGTATTGTAAAAAGTCAGTTCACTCATTAGTCAACTTGCTGATTTTATAGGCAAGAACCGCCCGGCTCCAGTTGATTTGCAAGGTCTGCTGGGCATAATAGAGCGCTTCGTTGCCCACCTTGCATTTGGAAATGATCGAAATGGTATGTCACCAAGGTAATTGGCCAACAAGCTGTTGGCTCATTGCATCCATTTGAGGGTTCTACCGTTCCCTTCCTTCACGGATACAATCTACGATCTCATTTGTCGAAATCTGAGCTTTAATGGTTGGGACAGATAATGATTGAAGTATTG
>SZXX01000011.1 GCA_005843825.1 Chlorobium sp. | reverse complement strand
ATTCCGACAGGCTGCTAGAGTTCTGGTTGTCAACAGCAATACAACTGCGCTCAATATGCTCTGCGATCTTCTTGACTCCTGGAAGTGTTTTTGCACCCCGGTTTCGAGTATGGAAACAGCACTTTCTTTGATTAGCAAAGGCCAGAATGATCCTCATGCACGTGAGTCCTGGGATGCTGTAATTCTTGATATAAATAACCAGCACAAACCGGGGGATGAACTGGATCGGTTTGTGAACGCGGTTTATGCAACACATTCCTGTAAAATCATAATACTTGCTTCACCCGGCCAGTCTGGAGATATAAAACAACGTTTCATTAACGGGGAGTTTAAATTACTCCAGAAGCCTGTCAGGCGCATGGATCTTTTCCACTCCATCGAAGATATTCTGAATAATGAGAAGCGCGCACCAGAAAACCCGGATACAAACAAAAGCATACCGGAGCAGCAGTCTGCGACGAATAGATTCAATATCCTTGTCGTTGAAGACAATCCTGTCAATCAGAAAGTAGCTATGTCCATGCTGAAAAAACTTGGTCTCTTTTCTGACGTTGTGCCAAGTGGAAAAGATGCTCTTGAGGCTATGCGCAATAAAGTTTACGATCTTGTGTTAATGGATTGCCAGATGCCGGAAATGGACGGATATGAAACAACCAGAATTATAAGAAATGACCCAGCACTTTGCGTAACACCTGATGTTCCGATTGTAGCGATGACAGCTCATGCCATGGTTGGTGACCGTGAAAAATGCATCAGTGCCGGAATGGACGATTATATATCCAAACCGATTCGTAAATCGGAACTGGAAGAAATACTTGCCAAATATCTTGTTAAATAATTACGACTAATCAAAACCTGTCAAGTAAACTGTTCAAGCGGGCATAAATCCCGGATGATCAGCCATTATACCTCTTCATATTATCATAGCTTTCGAGGTTTAATCTCCCCTGCCATTCTCTCCGCTTTTATCTTTTCCGAGTAGACTCTCCTCTATAACAATGGTTTCAAAACCCAAGAACTTAGAGACTCAAGAGATGGTTAAGGTTGTTCTATAATAAACGCTCCATGGCTCTACTATGACCAATAATCATATAGGAAATGAACCGGCTCGCCCTTGAAAAAAGTCCCTATCTCCTGCAGCATGCTCGGAATCCTGTGGACTGGTATCGGTGGGGAGACGAGGCTTTTGAAAAAGCTACACATGAAAACATACCGTTGTTCCTCTCCATAGGCTATTCAACTTGCCATTGGTGCCATGTCATGGAGCGGGAATCGTTTGAAAACAGAGAAATCGCCGAACTGCTGAACCGGAATTTCGTCTCGGTCAAGGTCGACCGCGAAGAGCTTCCGGATGTTGACCGTCTCTATATGAACTATCTTCAGACAAGTACTGGTAATGGTGGCTGGCCTATGTCTGTATGGCTTACTCCCGAACAAAAGCCTTTTTACGGGGGCAGTTATTTTCCTCCTGAAGACCGGTATGGCCTGCCTGGATTTAGAACCATCCTTTTATCCATAGCCCGTCTGTGGAAGAGTGATAAAAGCAAAATTATTGAGAGCTCCAACAGTTTTTTCAACGCTCTTGATCAATTTTCCAGAAAGAATCCTGCTGCACTGCCCGGGGAAGATGAGGCACAGAAAAAATGCTTCGGGTGGCTTGAAGCAAACTACGATTCCCGCTTTGGAGGTTTTGGCGGTGCTCCGAAATTTCCCCGTCCCGTATTGCTGAACTTTCTTTTCAACTATGCATACTATACCGGGAATCAAAAAGCTCAGGTTATGGCGCTCAATACCCTGAAAAAAATGGCTGCGGGTGGAATACACGACCATATTGGTGTCGCAGGAAAAGGTGGCGGAGGGTTTGCACGTTACTCCACCGATGAGCGCTGGCATGTACCTCATTTTGAGAAAATGCTTTACGACAATGCCCAGCTTGCCGTATCCTATCTCGAAGCTTTTCAGTGCAGCAGCGATGCCTTTTACAAGAGTGTAGCACAGGACATTTTTAACTATGTACTGTGTGACATGACTTCGCCTGATGGGGGCTTTTACTCAGCTGAAGATGCAGACAGCATTGATGCAGGATCCGGCAACGTAAAAAAAGAGGGGGCCTTCTACCTCTGGAGTGCTGATGAGCTGCGGAAGAACCTCGAAGATGAAACACTCACTGCGATCTTCTCCTTTACCTACGGTATTAGCATTGAAGGAAATGTACTGCACGATCCACATGGAGAGTTCATCGGCAAAAACATCCTGATGCAGCAGACAACCATTGAGGAAACGACAGAAAAGTTTGGAAAGAAAACCGCAGAAATCAACTCTCTTCTTGATAATGCTCGTGGAAAACTGTATACGGCCAGGGCAAAAAAGCCAAGACCTTTTCTTGATGATAAAATACTCACAGCATGGAATGGTCTGATGATTTCAGCCTTGGCAAAGGGGTACAGAGTGTTGCATCACGAGCCATACCTTACCGCTGCCAGGAAAGCAGCAGGATTTATTCTGGATAAACTCTATGACCGCAATAAAGGCCTTCTGCTGCGTCGATATAGAGATGGCAACGCTGCTATATCGGGAAAAGCTGAAGATTATGCATTTTTTGTACAGGGACTGATAGACTTGTACGAAGCATCTTTTGAACCGCAATATTTATTGACTGCTCTGGAACTTGCAGAACTGCAGAATAGCCTTTTTTACGACACTACGCAGGGAGGGTATTTCAGTACAGCTTTTGATGACAATACGGTCCCGTTGAGACTCAAGGAAGACTATGACGGTGCAGAGCCTTCGGCAAACTCGATCAGCGCGTTGAACCTTCTGCGGCTGAGCGAAATAACAGGAAAAGAAGAGTTTTCCATAATGGCAGAAGCAACCATCAAGTCATGTGGCACCATACTTGCTGAAAACAGCCATGCACTGCCACAGATGCTGATTGCACTCAACTTTGCACGCAAAAGAAAAAGCAGGGTTGTTCTTTCAGGAGAGCTCCTCGCGCCAGAGATGGCTCAACTGCGAGCAGTTGTTGACAATCGATACCTGCCGGGAAACGTCATCATGCACGCTTCGAATGAACTTATCGCAGTACAACAATTTCCGGAAAGCATTCAGACTGGTGCTCTCCATCCGCAAGCATCAGTCTGTATCGACCATACCTGCCTGATGCCAATAAATGATCCGGAGAAGCTTGCCGAAACCCTCGACAAGGAAATGCAATAGATATCACGGGGATAAGCTATTTGTAGCACAGACTTTTTATGTTGACGAACTCATGCATTCCATAACTGGAGAGTTCACGACCATAGCCTGACTGTTTTACTCCGCCAAAAGGCATTCGTGGATCGGATTTTACCATACTGTTGATAAAACAGCAGCCTGCATCAAGCTGATCGGCAATGGCAAGGGCCCTGTCGGTGTTACCGGAAAAGACTGCTGATCCAAGGCCGTAGGGGGTATCATTGGCAATAAGGATGGCTTCATTGTCGTCCTTTGCTTCAATAAGGGTTGCGACCGGCCCGAATGTTTCCTCGCTATAGACTTCCATCCATTTGTGAACACCGGAGAGAACGGTTGGCGGGTAGAAAAAGCCTTTACCTTCCGGAATTGTTCCGCCGCAAAGCAGGCGTGCCCCATTAGCAACACTGCGGGTAACCTGGCTGTGAAGCTGCTCACGAAGATCGTGGCGGGCTAGAGGACCGACCTCAACTGCCGGGTCGAAAGGGTCGCCCATCACTGCCGATTGCATGCGCTGGAGAAGCCGGTGTTCGAACTGCTCAAACACACGGGACTGCACAATAAAGCGCTTGGCCGCTATACAGCTTTGTCCTCCATTGAGCAGACGCGCTGCTGCACAGATATCAACAGCCTTGGGGATGTCAGCATCATCGAGCACAATGTAGGGATCACTTCCGCCGAGTTCAAGGACACTTGTTTTCAGCGCTTTGCCTGATTTTGCCGCTACTGCCCTGCCAGCAGCAGTACTGCCCGTCAACGATACTCCCTGTATGGCTGGATGCTCAATGATGAAGCCGGTCAAACGATCAACATCTTCAAGATCGATATGCACTGCACTGTAGAGATGTGCAGGAAATCCGGCATCGCGAAAAAGCTGCTCAATGGCAATGGCTGATCCGGTCACATTAGGTGAATGCTTAAGAATAATACCGTTACCTGCCATTATGGCAGGTACTGCAAAACGGAAGACCTGCCAGAAGGGAAAATTCCAAGGCATGATGCCGAGAACAAGGCCGATGGGTTCGAATTTTACAACTCCCCTTACTCCGCCATCTAGAATGCTCTCTTCTGGTTTTAAAAAGGAGGCTGCATTGTCCGCATAATAATCGCATACCCATGCTGATTTTTCTACTTCCGCCACTGCCTGTGAAAGGGGCTTACCCATTTCACGACTTATCAGGGCTCCATGCTGGTCTTTTTCCTGGCGAAGAAGCTTTGCAAGTCGCTTCATGAGCGCACTGCGCTCGGAGATGGCTATCTCTCTCCAGGAAATATATTCCCAGTAAGAGCGGGTTATTGCTTCCCGGATTTCGCCGGATGTCATTGCGTGATATTCGGCAATCGGTTCCGCCGTAGCTGGATTGACGGTAATAATCATTGGTAAAAACGGTTCAATGATGATAGGAACCGGGAAAATCGAGCATTGTCAACTATCCCGGTCAATGCTTTCATAGATTGCAAGGTAACTCTCGTAACGGTCAGAATCAATATGGCCGGACTCAACCGCATCGAGAATAGCACACTCCGGCTCGACTGTATGCGTGCATGAAGAGAATGCACAATCAGGCATAAAGGCAAGGAACTCTTTAAAGTAAAAACGGAGGTTATCTCTGGTAATGTCGGAGAGGTTGAACTCTCTTATTCCTGGAGTGTCGATAATGTAGCCTCCACCGGGAAGAAGAAGCATAACAGAGTTACTGGTGGTATGAAGGCCTTTTCCTGTCTTCCAGTTTGTTTCGCCGGTTTTCAGGCGTTCGTAGCCGAAGAGCTGATTGATCAGGGTTGACTTTCCTACGCCTGAGTGCCCACTGAAAGCTGAAAGCTTGCCGGAAAGAGCTTTTTTCAGGGATTTCATACCTCGCTTCTTTTCGGCACTTGTATAAAAAACAGTGTACCCAAGAGCCTTGTAGGGCTTCATCAGCTGTTGAGTTTCCGTTGAGTCCTCAAGATCCATCTTGTTAACGACAATAATGGTTTCAAGCTTTTCGGATTCGGCAAAGACCAGGTATCGGTCGATAAGGCGGGTGTTGAGGAGTGGTTCATAGGCAGAAACAACAACAACCAGCTGATCGATATTGGCTGCAATGACCTGAGTTTTCTCTTTGCTGCGGTTGCGGCGTACATCCCTTTTTCTTGTGAGGGCACTTCTGCGAGGGTGAACAAATGTTATAACGGCTTCAAATAATTCAGTGCCTGTCTCAATCAGTTTCAGTTCAACCCTGTCGCCGACAACTACCAGTGAAGTATCTCCATTATCGGCTTTTGTGCCGGGAAAGGTACGTGCGCGAAATTCGGTGCCGTCGTCGGCAATGACAATATATGATGCGCCGGACACTTCGGTGACAACGCCACGAGGAACCGGTTCATTTTCACTTTTCATGTTCATTTTCAAACTGCTCTATTTCCTTCTGTTTCAATAAATCTACCCAATATCACCAAGAGAAGAGCGTTCGCGGTAATAACGATCATAATAGCTTCTGATCATGCTGTTTTCTGCCGCCTTTAACAGCGTATCCTCTGCGACAAGTTTGAATGCCGCAGAGCGGGCAGACTGCATGATATCAAAATCACAGTTCAAATCGGCAATCCTCAGGCCACTCAGAGTTCCGGACTGCTCTTTTCCGAGAATATTTCCAACACCTCTTATTTTTGCATCAATTTCGGATATGATGAAGCCGTCAGTCGTTGACTCCATTGCCGCCAGACGTTCGCGAGCTTCGTCCGTCTGCTTTGCATAGAGGAGAAAGCAGGTGGAGCGATGCTCTCCGCGACCAACCCGTCCCCTGAGCTGGTGAAGCTGGGCAAGTCCAAACCGCTCAGCATGCTCAATGATCATGACCGTGGCATTCGGAACATCAACACCTACCTCGATCACGGTTGTTCCCACAAGCAGGTTAAGATCTCCTCGGCGGAACTGGCCCATCACATCCTCTTTCTGATCTGGCGTCATCTGACCGTGAATCAATCCAAGCCGGAGATCAGGAAAGAGTTCAGAAGACAGCTGCTGAAAACTTTCCACTGCGGCTTTCATATCCATTTTTTCAGACTCCTCAACCAGAGGATACACAATATAACCCTGTCTTCCTTCAGCCACCTGTGAGCGAAGAAAATCATAGACTTTTTTGCTCTCTTTTTCACTCCTGATATAGGTTTTCACCTGAGTCCGGCCAGCCGGCATCTGACGGATGAGTGATACATCAAGATCACCAAAGACACCCATGGTTAGGGTTCGGGGTATGGGCGTAGCTGTCATCAGGAGGACGTGCGGATTTGTCGCCTTTTCCTGAAGGGCCTTGCGCTGCAGCACCCCGAAGCGATGCTGTTCATCTATGATCACCAGTCCAAGCCCGGCATAGTTGACACCTTTTTCAATCATGGCATGGGTGCCGAGAGCGATATTGATCTCTCCGGTGCTGAGAGCTGAAAGAACTGCCTGACGCTCTTTTTTACCTTGTTTCCCTGTCAGAAGCCCTACCTGCAGACCAAGAGGCTGGAACAAGCGTTTCATGACAATGTAGTGCTGTACAGCAAGAATCTCGGTAGGGGCCATAAATGCGGACTGCAGACCGTTGTCGGCTGCAAGAGCCATGGCAAACATGGCAACAATGGTTTTGCCCGAACCGACATCGCCCTGCAAAAGACGGTTCATAGGTGTGCCGCTTTTGAGGTCGCGGTATATTTCACGGATTGCATTTTTCTGGGCATCGGTCAGCTCATACGGGAGACTTGCATAGAGCTTTTCGGTGACCGTACCGGAATGGGTGAACCTGACAGCAGATTTGATCTGCCGGATCTCGTTGTGGCGGAGGGCAAACAGGAGCTGTGCATAAAACAGTTCCGAAAACTTCATACGGTAACGAGCCTTTGCAAGCGCTTCATGCGATGAGGGAAAATGAATTTCACGATATGCCTCGGCCAGCGGCAGCAGATTGCAGGCTGAAAGAATAGATGCACTGAGGTTTTCCTCTTTGCCGGGCACTATATCTTCAAAAGCCTTCACAACAAGATTCCGCATCTGCCGGGAGGTCAGGCCTGCAAGTTTCATAGCCTCACTTGTCGGGTAGAGGGGAATAATCTTGCCTGTATGATAGAGATCAAAATCGCTTGACTCGCCATAACCCGGATCATGAGCGTTCAGACTGAGACGGTCGAAATCGGGATGCTGCATCTGCGCCTGACGATTGAAATAACCAACTTTGCCGTGGACAGCGATAGCTTCACCAGACACAATGGTGCGGGAAAAGTATCGCACTCCCCTGAACCAGGTAAGTTCAAGAACACCTGTAGCATCACCAAGCCATACCTTGAAACGTGCCTTCCCGGGAGTATTCCCCTCCAGCTGGGTTTTCATTATTGTACCAACAACCGTGACGGTTTCGCCATCGACAAGCTTGTTGATGCTTTTCATGGCGCGCCGATCGAGATAGCGGCGAGGGAAGTAATCAAAGAGATCATTGATTGTAGCAATACCTGCCTCTTGAAGAATTGAAGCTTTTTTTGCACCTACACCCTTCAGGTAGACTATGGAGGTAGAACCGGTCATATTAATGGTTGTAACTGGATTGAAATTCTTGTATATTTGCACCTTTACAATTTTATTGCCGGTCATATCACTTATTGTACGACAAAGTCAACGAAAGTCATGAAACAAGATATTCATCCAAAGTATACAGAGGTTACCGTCAACTGCGCGAATTGCGGCAACTCTTTTGTTACCCGTTCAACACGATCAACAATCAAGGTCGATATCTGCAACAACTGCCATCCGTTCTATACCGGAAAGCAGACTCTTGTTGATACCGCCGGACGCGTCGAACGCTTCAACAAGCGCTTTGCCAAAGCCACTGTTGGACAGCAGCACGCTCAATAAACAGGAATACTCCCTCTTTTTTGGCAAACCAGCACTAACCTATCAGAACAGCTATGAGTGTCAGGGATGTTTATCAGAAAATTGAGCCTAGAATGAAAAAGACTATCGAGGCGTTTCAGCATGAAATAGCCTCGATCAGGACTGGAAAGGCGACAACTACCCTGCTTGACCGGATCAAGGTTGAAGCATACGGCCAGCAGATGCCGCTCAAACAGGTCGGCAATGTCGGGGTTCTTGACGTTCACACCCTTATGGTGCAGATATGGGATAAATCAATGGTGGCCGCTACCGAAAAGGCTATCCGTGATGCTAATCTCGGGCTCAATCCAGCGGCTGACGGGCAGAATATCAGAGTCAGCATTCCGCCGCTTACCGAAGAGCGCCGGAAAGAGTTTGTCAAACTCACAAAAAAATTCGGAGAGGACTCAAAAATCTCCCTTCGCAATCTTCGCCGCGATATGATTCACGAGATTGAAAAACTCGAGAAAGATAAAGCAATCAGCGAAGATGATAAAAACAAGGGGAAGAAGGATGCTGACGAGCTGTTGCACAAGTTTGAAAAACAGCTTACCGACCTGATTGTGCTGAAAGAAAAAGAGATCATGGAAGTCTGAAGAAGTGCTGGGAGAAATCTGAAGAGCGATCTCTCAGCAAGCTTCGAAATGACAGGGAGAGTTATTCTTCGAAGTACTCTTTCATTTTCCGGAACACCTCTTTTTTCCCAAGCAACCCGCTGATCATACCCAGGACCGTTGCTGCGCCTGCAGCAAAAAAGAGCGGTCTCGCTGAAATGTTGTTGGTATAATAAATGGCCGGGATTCCCCGCTCTTTTGCAAAACTGTCAAGAGAGGTTGTGCCGATAACCAGGTCCGGTGCATAATCGACCACCGCCTGCATATCCTCTTCAAGATATTTCCGATATCGTATTTCAGTACCGAGCATCGTTAAGACGTTGTGGTCTTCCTCTCCAAGTTCCATCCTGGCGATCGATGTTGACGCGTAGGGCACTTCAAAACCCGCCTCCAGAAGAAGACGAACAAGCGGAAGTTCATTTCCCTCGTAGCCTGCCACAATCACTTTACCCTTAAGATGCCTGAACTGGGCAAGCACGTCCCTGGCTTTCTGCCCTTCCTCTTCAGCAACAGAATGAACAAGAGCCGGATCAAGATCGAGAGTTTCTCCGATGCGCCGTATCCATTGCACTGTTGCGTTTGCTCCGATGGGGTTGCCCTTGATAATTTTTATCCCTTTCTCTTCAAGCAGCGACACTGTTCTTTCATAAAACGGATGAAGCACGGCACAGGCTTCAACCTGCCCAGCCTCGATATAGTCTTCGAGTGCGGTTCCGGGGAGTGCGATCACTGACTCAACGCCCATTTTCTGGAGAATCCCTCCGATAGTCATGGCATCAACCGGAAAAATCTCGCCAAGTATGACCAGCGATTTGTTTTTTTTAGGCCCCTCAAACTGTGCAAACCTTCTTAAAAGCGTTGCAACTGCAACATCTTTTGCCTCAGGATGCGTCCTGATCTGAAAGGCAGGAAGGCGAACCAGAAGCACCTCTGCATTTCCGACTCTGCGTGGCAGGATTTCTTCAGCTATTCCAGCTGTTTCAGCGACACAGGTGCTGACAACGGGTATAAATCGCACTGCCGGGTCCTGGGCAATACCTTCAATGGTTTGCCGAAGATCGTCAATCATGGTCCCGCCTGAGATCTGGACATTCATCAATTCAGGCGATATAATAGATTTACGTGCAGCGTAAAAATGAGATACAAAGGTCAGCCCATAGAGGCAACCCTGATCGGCTACCAGACAGACCTGAACACCATCAATTCTTGTGAGTACCCTCAGTCCGCCGAATGCAGGACACATTGACTGGGGATGCAACGTTTTACAAGCCTTTTGCTCCATGAAAAACACCCTTCTTTAATACCTGTTGGATATATGCGCCACCGGCAATTTTTTTCGGCATTCCTTTGAGATACTCTTTGGCTCCATCACGGGTTGAAAATTTACCGGTCATGAGCCTGAAATATTTTTGCCCATTGAGAGCTCCAGACCATACATAGGCCGGTATTTTCTCTGAACGCAACCGGCCGATTTCTTTCAGGGCGGTCTGTTCCATGCGAAACGTTTCGAGAACAATGGTAAACTCTTCTTTTTCGAGAACCAGAGAATCAGCGACACTACTGGCTGACAGTTCTTTTGAAGGGACTGCCTCAGCTGGAGGCTTCTGAATAATGACCTGGTCTTGATGAACAACAGGTTTCAGCTTTTTTTCCTGGTATACAGGAGCTGGAATGGAAACTCTAGCCTCCGGGCTGCCGTAATAGAAATACGCAGCCATGAGTGAGAGAACAAAGAGTAGTGCGAGAGGTATTGCATAGCGGTACGGTTTACTCTCTTTTCTGTCTTGTGACTTATCATTAAGCGGAAGAACAACGTCCTCAAGATTCTGGTAGTCCCGATTTAAGATCTCTTCCAAAGAGCGCTCTGGAAGGAAGCCATAGGCTCCCTGATCTTTGGAAAAACGACCAAATCCATTGATTGTGATCTCTCTCTGCTGCTTAAACGCCTGGGAGAAAACCTTTGCAAAAGCCCTGACTATGGGCTTGACTTCACCGGGAGTCATCAAAGACCACATCGCTACAATACGCGCAGTATCATCAGCTCCGGAAAGCCTGCTATCATACTTCAGGCGATTACAAGGAGGCGTATAGGTAGTTCCTGATGCATCACTTTGTTTTTTCAAAGGAACATGTAACACCGAAAACGAACCAAGCCCCTTGACTGAAAGCTTCCGTCCGGCAAGAAGTGCGGTAACCATGCCGCTGAAAAATGCGTTCAGGAGACTCCCGGATTCCTCGCTGTCAACATTAAGCAACTCCGCAAGTTCTTCTATCAGATCATGGTTTATCATAACATCGCCCTTGTGCAATGAGCATCATACGCATAATGGTTAATAACAGCGAATATAACACTTCCCCTGTAAACGCAAGACAAGTCATGGGATGGGATATAGTTCCCACCCTCACCATAGAGAATCAGAATGAGACAGCCGATTTCCGGATACAGGAAAAAAACTGAGGGGGATTTTGCGAAATGTTTTGTTTTATTTGAGCTGCAGCTCTTTTCAGCTATCAATCTATTTTTTGAATGAACATAGAAATTCTTTCTGTAAGCGAATTGACTCTGCAGATCAAAAGCGGCTTGGAGACTCTGTTCCCCCAGGTAAAGATCAAAGGTGAGATATCGAATTTTAAACGGCACAGTTCCGGGCATAGCTACCTGACCCTGAAGGATGAGGGGGCGCAGATTGCTGCTGTTATATGGAAAACCACAGGGAGCCGACTTGCCGTAACACTCAAGGATGGCATGAATGTGGTTGCTGAGGGACGCCTTGAGGTTTACCCTCCTTCCGGGCGTTATCAGCTGATTTGCACGTCAGTGACTGAGGCGGGACAGGGTGCGTTGCAGCAGGCCTATGCCGAGCTTCTTCAGAAACTTGCAAAGGCCGGGTATTTCAGTGCTGAACGAAAACGATCAATTCCTGAAATCCCTGAAACAATAGGGCTTATCACCTCTCCCACCGGAGCGGTTATTGAGGATATGAGCAATGTGCTTGAACGACGCTTTCCTGCGACAAAAGTTCTCCTCTATCCGGTCAGCGTGCAGGGTGTCAATGCGGCTGAAGCTGTTGCGTCAGGTATCGCCTATTTCAATAACACAAAAAAAATCAGCCACCGGCCTGAGGTGATTATTATCGCCAGAGGAGGAGGCTCACTGGAGGATCTGCAGGCTTTCAACGGTGAACTTGTTGCCAATGCCATTTATCACTCAGCACTCCCGGTGATCAGCGCCATCGGTCACGAAACCGATCTGACCATTGCAGATATGGTTGCTGATCTCAGGGCTGGAACACCCTCTATTGCTGCCGAGCTCGCAGTGCCGGATACTCAGGAGCTGCTCCGGCATATCGACAATCTTCAGTCAAGAAGGGAGAGTCTGCTGCTTGGAAAACTTGAGGGTGCAGATCGTCAAGTCTACTCGATCTGCAGCAGTTATGCCTTCAACCGGCCTCTTCTGCAGATGAAGCAGTTTGATGATCGACTCAATGCTCTTGTCGATCAGATGGGAAGAACAATCAAGAGTGGATATAGTGAAAAAGTGCAGCGTTATGCATCAGTCTGCCAGCAGCTGACACTGCTGGATTACAGAAAAACACTTGAAAGAGGGTATGTGCTTGTCAAAAAAGACGGGAAATTCATAACCAGCGCAAAAAAGCTGCACACTCCAGATGAAGTTGAGCTTCTGTTTCATGATGGAGAACACGCTGCCCTTATCAGCAAGGAGAAGCGTCCCTGATTATTTTTCGAACCAGTTCAAGATCCTCGGCGGTGTTAACGCCAGGGTTATCGATGAGCGTTTTGATACACTGTATGCGAAACCCGTTTTCAAGCAGCCGAAGCTGCTCAAGCGATTCAGCCTCCTCGAGCATCGAGGGCGGCAGTCCTGCAAATTTCGCCAACACCTCGGCACTGAACGCATAAAGCCCGACATGGCGGTAACAGGTTGTCGTTGAGAGCCTGTTGCGCTGAAACGGTATCGGGCAGCGCGAAAAATAAAGAGCAAACCCTTTGGAGTCCATTACGACTTTCACGACATGAGGGTCATCAATTTGTGCTGCGTCATCGGGCTGGAGAGGAAAAACAAGTGTGGAACAATCGGGGGGTGCCGGAGAAAAGAAAGGTTCAAGAGCAAGGTCGATATTTTCCGGACTGATCAAGGGCTCATCTCCCTGCAGATTAAGAAAGACATCTCCCCCGATCTTCCTTGCCGCCTCAGCGATACGTTCGGTGCCGCAACTGGCTTCAGGGGAAGTCATAACAACCTCTGCCCCGCGCTCTTCGAGAACAGCGGCTATCTCAAGGCTATCGGTAGCAACGACAACTCTTTCTGCCAGACGGGATTTCAGAGCCTGACGCCAGGTGCGTACAATCAGCGGTTCACCACAAAGATCGGCAAGCATTTTTTTTTCAAGCCGACTTGAATCAAGCCTTGCGGGTATGAGAATAACAGCTTTCATGGGCGTTGTGGACTATCGATGATCAATGTTACCGGACCGTCATTAACAAGGGAGACCTGCATATCTGCTCCGTACCATCCTGTCATTACCGGTTTTTCCAGCTCTTGCTCAAGTTGTCGGACAAAGCGATCATAGATCGCATGGGCATGGTCGAAACCGGCTGACCCTGAAAAGCCGGGTCTGTTGCCCCTGCTTGTATCGGCGTAAAGAGTAAACTGGGACACAACCATGACCTCTCCCTTTGTCTCTTGAAGCGAGAGGTTCATTTTGCCCGAAGAGTCATTAAAAATCCTGAGAGCTACGATTTTACGGATCATCCAGCTGATATCCATATCGCCATCCTGAGGCGCAATACCAAGCAGAACGAGCAGTCCTGGCCCGATTGCCGCATAGCGGGCTTCAGAAGCTGAAACATTGGCCGATACTACTCTCTGGATAACAACTCTCATAATCGCTCTGCTTTGCTGCCGGGTCAACAATAGGATTCGATAACGGGTGCAGCAGCAACTGAGCTGATTCCTTCAAGCATCACCGTTTTAGTACGCGAAGTGCTGCCGGATATAATATGGACCCGCGATAGCGGAATGTGGAAAACCTTGGAAAAAAGTTTGCAACACTCCCTGTTGGCGGCATCATCAACCGGAGCCGCTTTAAGGCTGACTTTCAGTCCACCGTTATAGGCTCCGCAAATCCTGCTTTTTGATGAACGGGGTTGTGCCTTGACGACAAAAACCGCATTACCGTTTTTTTCGCGAAGCTCAACCACCGGCGTCAACTACCCGATTACTTTGGGTACCTTGAAAAAGCGATCCTGCTTTTCAGGTGCATTCAGCAATACCGATGAGGACGGAAGTGCAGGAAGCTCTACATCATCGCGAAGCACGTTGATCTGGTCATGAATACTGCTGAGCGGTGCAACACCTCTCGTATCTACTTCGTTGAGCTTTTCAACGTAGTGAAGAATATTGTTGAGTTCGCTGGTCATCGTCAGCATTTCCTCATCGGTAAACCTGAGCCTCGCCAATTCAGCGATATAGGCAACATCTTTTGTTGTGACCGACATAAAATTATGTTCGTAATATTAATCAAACCTTCAATCTGATGATCAATTCGATCATGCTGAGATCACTGAAAAAAAACTAGAGTCTGCAGATACCGAATTTCTGCTCATCAATCCTGTTTTTCGGACGTACTTCAATCGGCATATATGCCCGCTCTTCCTCTCCAAGGTATATCTGGCGGGGTCTTGCAATTTTCTGCTCCTGATCCTGAACCTGCTCGGTCCACTGTGCGAGCCACCCGGGAACTCTGCCGATTGCAAAAAGAACGGGAAACATGTCGAGAGGAAATCCCATAGCCTGATAGATCAGGCCCGAATAGAAATCAACATTAGGGTAGAGCTTGCGATTTACAAAATAATCGTCTTCAAGTGCTATTCTTTCCAGTTCAAGGGCAATATCGAGCAGAGGGCTTCGTCCGGTTTCCTCAAAAACCTCGAAGGCAACTTTCTTGATGATTTTCGCTCTTGGGTCATAATTTTTATAAACCCTGTGACCAAATCCCATCAAGCGCCCGTCTCCATCTTTGACTGATTGAATAAAAGCAGGCACCTTGTCAAGAGAACCGATTTTTTTGAGCATATGAATAACCGCCTCATTTGCTCCGCCGTGCAAAGGGCCATATAGCGCCGCACAACCTGCAGCGAGGGCAGAGTAAGGATCAACACCTGAACTGCCTACAGCTCTTACCGCACTGGTTGAACAGTTCTGTTCATGGTCGGCATGGAGAATGAGAAGAACATCAAGAGCGTGCTCAAGAACGGGATTCGGCTTGTAGTGCGCCTCAGTCATCCTGAACATCATCGAGAGAAAATTGCCGGTATAGCTCAAGTCATCCTCAGGAAGAACATAGGGAAACCCCATGCTATGTCGGTAACTCATTGCTGCAATAGTAGGTATTTTGCCGATAAGACGACGAACCTGCAGCTTTCGCGACTCTTCATCGGCAATATTCTTGGCGTCAGCATAAAAGGTCGAAAGGGCACCAACGGTTCCAACGAGAATACCCATTGGATGGGCATCATAGCGAAATCCATCCATAAACTTGATCACATTTGAATGTGTCAGGGTATTGTGCCGGATATTGTAGGTCCAGACAGCCAAACGCTCTTTGTCAGGAAGAACACCCTTGATAAGAAGGTATGCTGTTTCAAGAAAGGTGCTTTTTTCGGCAAGCTGCTCAATTGGATAGCCGCGATAACGTAAAATGCCTTTATCACCATCAATATAGGTGATCTGACTTTTGCAGGATGCAGTGTTCAAATAACCGGGATCATAACCCAATAAGCCGAAATCATCAGGCGATACCTTGATCTGACGAAGATCAGCTGAGCGGATAGCCCCAAGATCAATTGGAATCTCGTAGGATTGACCTGTACGGTTATCGGTAACTGTAAGAGAATTTCTGGAGTCTGTGTCTTGCATAAGTGTGCTGTATTGATTGTTTTAAAGCATTTACCGCTAAAAAAAACAACATGTCTCACTGCTTGAACACGCTAGTATAATCGTATTCGTTCATAGCGCACAAAGTTATGAAAATCCCGCCAAATACGGTGAGCGAAAACCCGTTATTTTTTCAACAATTGTTTTGTTCCTATTCCAGTGAAAAGATACTCTCCCGCCGGTATTTTATAAAATGCTGGCGGGGCGAAAAAAAACGCAACCATAAAGAGTGATAAAAAGTCTATAACCGGAATAAAAACAATAAGTTAATGAACGATTTTTCTCTTTGTTGCCAGCAGGATAAACAGAAAATAAAGGAAAATACTTTTTGGATATTAGGCATCGGCTCTATACATTAATTCCTCTTTCAAGGAGCTGTAGCTCAGTTTGGTTAGAGCGCCTGCCTGTCACGCAGGAGGTCGCGGGTTCGAACCCCGTCAGCTCCGCAAAAAAATAAAAAGGCACTGCTATGCAGTGCCTTTTTATTTTCCTTCCACATCATTTGCAAGGAGCAATACTTTACCTGGGCACCAACTCCACACGACGGTTTTTTTCCCGTCCAGCTTCTGCAGTATTAGGAGCAACTGGGGCAAGATAAGCTACCCCATTTGCTGTTAAACGAGTTGCCGGTATAGCGTACTCCTTTACGAGTGATGCAACAACAGCATCTGCCCTGTGTTTTGATAGCCCCATATTAAACTCATACCCCCCAACATTATCTGTATGACCAACAACATGCAGCTTCAATGCCGGATTTTGTTTCATTAGTTTCGCAATTTCCTGAAGCGATGGGCGGGATGTGGGCTTGATCTCCCATTTGTTCGTATCAAAATAAATGCCATAGAGAGATACCTTTCCTGTAGTATTAAGGGAATTCGAAATTTGATCGGCTGTTACCGTTACCATTTTTTGAACCATCGGCTGGGTCTCAATAATATCAACAGCTACATAAGCTCCTCTCTTTGCCTTGAACACCGGATCAGCCTTCCCCCACTCCACGACGGTCAAATGGACATAGGCATTGCCTGCAGGCCTGTTCATTTTGGCACTAGCGACACAAATTCCTACCCGATCTGCTGCAAAAAAAATATATTTGGCGCGGTTGGTCTCAATATCCATGGAGCCGAATGGAGCGAGGTAGTTGTTCCACTGAGTGGCGGCAGGATCTTTTTTTGAATCATAGAGGATAACAAATCCTTTGCTTCTGAGTTCATTGAGATAGTTCCGGAAAACCTCGAGAGAACCGACATCACCGGGAACCTCATACCATATCCTTGTAAGCCGGCCTTCAGGTTTCAAAGAAGGAGCAACATATTCTCGTCTTTTGGTTTCTAAATTATAGCGGTTGAATGTTGATGTCTGCAATTCGTACTCATCAAACCGCTTGACATGATAGCCGACAATTTCCGATCCAGCAAACC
The DNA here is from genome assembly GCA_005843825.1 of Chlorobium sp. Taxonomy (GTDB): domain Bacteria; phylum Bacteroidota; class Chlorobiia; order Chlorobiales; family Chlorobiaceae; genus Chlorobium. The sequence continues at coordinate 18,681 of SZXX01000011.1, read as the reverse complement.
GTTTGAGCAAGGGATGATCTTTTGAACCGGGAAGATCGACAGCATAACCCTCAGTCAATGGAAGTAATAATCCCATGACAAATAGAAGTATAATCACCCTGAGTCGTCTCATAATAAAACTCCATATTCAAGTTGGAATGAATCAGTCCTTTTTGCGTTTATCCCTTACGTAGATTGCTTTTGACTGACCTTCTCCGATAATACGCTCATCGAAATCAAATAGTTTTGTCGCTGCCAGCAACTCTCCAAGCTTGATGTAGCCGTAATTGCGCGGGTCGAACTCCGGGGACTGTTTTGCGATATTGCTGCCTGTAGTTGCAAGATGAGCCCATCCGCTTTCGTCCGATGAGGCCTCAACGGCATTTCTCAATAAACGCACCAGCCGGGTATCCTGCTTGAGTTCGGCTGACGACTTTTTAGCAATGGATTCATTTTCATTGATTTTGGCCCGCAAAACTTCGATATAAATAAATTTGTCACAAGCGGAAACAAAGGCTGACGGTGTTTTTTTCTCTCCAAAGCCATAGACAAAAAGACCCGATTCCCTGATTCTCGATGCCAGTTTCGTAAAGTCACTGTCGCTGGAGACAATGCAGAATCCCTGAAACTTTCCAGTATACAACAGGTCCATTGCGTCAATGATCATGGCGCTGTCTGTAGCATTTTTTCCCTTGGTGTATCCGAACTGCTGAATAGGCTGGATAGAATATTCCAGCAGCACCTCTTTCCAACTTCTCAGTGCGGTTGACGTCCAGTCTCCGTATATCCTTTTAACGCTTGAGGTACCATACTTTGCGACCTCCGCGAGAAGACCTTCTATAATTGCAGCCTGCGTATTATCAGCATCGATAAGGACAGCAAGACGCTCTGTTTTTTCAACTGCCATGACACTATCCGTTCTTATGTTTTATGAGTATAAAACCTTAAAAGATAATCACGATTTTATCTTGAATCCCTGCTCCTCGATAACGGATGCAATGGTCGATATGGCTACCATGTTCGGATCAAAATCAACTGAAACAATACCTTTGAGATGAGAGGCATTGACATCTATAACCCCTTCAAGATCTTCAAGTGCTTCTGTGACAAGCATCTCACAACTGCCACAGTTCATACCGCTAACCTGTATCTCTTTTTTCATTGTATTGGCAATTAATATTTACTCTAATCAGGTTACATGAGTGTTAATACTCATAAAACAAGTTACGGACACTGCTGACCAATAGGAAATGTTTTCCCTGAAATAAGGGGATGGCTTAATCAAGATTGGCAGATCAGTCGGTGAGTACGTATATTGAAGAACTATGATACCTTACATGCCAAATTTGAAGGTCAGCATCCAACGCATGACTTTATGCTTTTTTCTTGTCGCTATGACATTGCTGGTTTCATGCAACCGACCGGGGAATGAGCTGAAAACCCTGCAGCAGCAGGTCTGGAAAAACCCGAAAGATGCCACGGGATACATGCTTCTCGGGCAGGGTTATGCGCGCAGCGAACGCTACAGCGAGGCTAAGGAGGCATATAAAAGTGCGCTTGCGATAAATCCAAAACTCGATGAAGCCTACCATGCTCTTGGCGCTATTGCTTTCAACCAGAAAAACTATGCTGAGTCACTGAAATATTTTCAAAAACACCTTGAGCACGCACCAAAAGATTCCCTGACACTCTATGATATCGGCAATGCCTATATGCAGCTTAAAGAGTTTGATAACGCTGCAAAATCATACAGTGAATCCATTGACAACAGTGAATCGTTTACTGAGGCGCACTACAACCTTGCCATCTGCTATCTCAATACAGGTCATAGAGCTGAGGCTCAGGCGATTTATGAATGGCTTCTTAAGAAAAACAATTATCTTGCTGTCTCACTGCAAAAACATTTCAAAAAAGATCAAATACGGTGATTTACGCGGGTCGTAATCACGAAACAGTTTTTGCAATCAAATACTGAAATCAAAGATTTTTTTCGACCGGAAACCATTATTGCAAAATTGTTGTACCATTTGTTACAGGAGAGTGCAATAGAGAAGTGTTTGAGAGTTTCAATGCCGATTAACGCATATGAGTGAGCACCAGAATATCATTATATCTTCAGAGGAATCTTTATCAATACAAAAGGCGGTTTCAAGGCTTAAAAAGGCTGTAGACCTTTTTGATTACCAGAGTGCTTTGTCTGATGGCCTTGAAAGAAACCTCCTTGTAACCTTTTCTCAGCCTGTCGAGCCTTTGGAGATGTCAGGCTGGCTTTGCCGTCAGGCGGTATATCCAAAACTCTTCTGGATGAACCGGGAGAAAGATTTTTCTGTAGCCGGCATTGGTATTGCCGATAGGATTGCTTTCGATGAAAACGGAGATAATGACGCATGTTTCCGGCAATTCGGGATTTCTTTTGCAGATAAAGATCCCGGCGCACGCTATTTCGGAGGATTCAACTTCAATAACCAGGAAAATCAAAACCCGATCTGGGAGAAATTTTCCTCGTTTTCCTTTGTGCTTCCACTTATCCAGTTGACCTTAGAGCATAACACCTATTCGCTTTCATGCCACCTTTGGATTGAAAGCGGCGCAAAGCCCGAAACAAGAATCAGTGAGATCACGGAAATGCTTGACCGCATAATTTGTGATGCGGATTGTTCAACGTTGAAACTGCCGGAACTGCTGGATCTATCCTATAATCCGGATGAAAGAAACTGGATTGAACAATGTCAAAAAGCACTGGAGACATTTAATTCGGGCGGCATGGATAAAATAATGCTTGCCCGACAGACTGTTCTCGAATTCAGCAGCAGTTTTTCACCGCTTCTTTTTTTGCTTCAGTATCCCTATCCGCAAAATGCGGTCTACAGGTTCTACTTTGAACCGGAGGAACATCATGCGTTTTTCAGCTTCAGCCCGGAACGGCTTTACAGAAGAGACCGTGAATTGCTCCTTACTGAGGCACTTGCCGGAACATTTTCGAAAGAGACCATCAACGGCGGAGACATTCAGGCTTCTGAAGCACTTCTTAATTCAGAAAAAGATATCCGGGAGCATAAATTCGTCAAGGACATGATCTATCAGGAGCTGCTCAAGATCTGCAGTGATATTGATATGGAAAAAGATGTTCAGGTTCTGCAGCTCAACCGCCTTGCTCACCTCTACACCAGTTGTGCTGCCAAACTTAAACCTGAATTCCAGAATGACAGCGCAGTCCTGAAACTTCTGCATCCTACACCGGCTGTCGGTGGTGTGCCGAAGCAAGAGGCCATGAAACATATCATGAATCTCGAGCCATTCAGCCGCGGCTGGTATGCGGGGCCTGTAGGCTGGATAAGCAGGGATGCTGCAGAATTTTCGGTTGCTATTCGATCAGCTCTCGTCAATGGTCGTTTTGCCTATCTCTACTCTGGTGCCGGCCTTGTAAAAGGCTCAAATCCCTATTCCGAATGGGAAGAGGTCGATCAGAAAATTGGAGATATTCTGGCTATAACCCGCCAGGAAGTATGAGTGCTCGCGAAATAACCTCACTGTGGAGCAGCATCGTCATTGAAGAACTGATCCGTCAGGGTGCAGAATTTTTCTGTATCTCCCCTGGCTCACGCTCAACCCCGCTGACTGCTGCCATTGCAAGAAACCCGAAAGCCCGATGGAAAATGTTTGCTGATGAACGATCAGCAGGCTTTTTTGCCCTTGGCTATGGCCGTGCTACAGGAAGGCCGGCAGTGCTTGTCTGCACATCAGGGACCGCTGTTGCAAACTACTTCCCCGCTGTTGTAGAAGCCTCCATGGACTTGCAACCGATGATTATTCTTTCTGCCGACCGTCCTTTTGAACTGCTTGAATGCGGAGCAAACCAGACCATACGGCAGGAGGGCATGTTTAAAAGCTATACCCGATGGAATATGCAGCTTCCTCTGCCGTCAAGGGAGGTTCCTCTTAAAGCTCTGCTCTCGACCATTGCATACGCGGTCGCTAAAACGGTTGATTCACCTGCAGGGCCGGTCCATCTTAACCAGCCGTTCAGAGAACCTCTTGAGCCTGAACGTTTCGATCTGAAGGATCCGTGGCTCGATCCAATGCAGGAGTGGGTGAAAACAGGCAACCCTTCAGGCTTATCGGCATTCCCGGAAAACCATCCGGAGCCAGGTACTGTGACCGCTGTGCGCGAGGCGCTTTCAAAAGCAAAACAGCCTCTGATCATTGCCGGCAGCATGCATAGTAAAGAAGAGGGTGAGGCGGTCAGGGAACTTGCCCGGGATCTCCAGGTACCCCTCTATGCTGATCTCTCATCGGGGATACGCCTGAGCAGCGGAGTTCAACCATGGCAACTGGCGTTTCAGTCGTCAGGATTTACCATGCACTTCAGGCCCGATCTGGTACTCCATTTCGGCGGTCATATTATCGCAAAACATCCTGCCTCTGCTCTCATTGAATGGAATCCGGAACACTATATTGTTGTACGACCCCATGCCAACCGATTCTCTCCCGATCATAACGTAACGCTCAGCATTGAAGCTTCGCTGGCACATACTGCATCAAGCCTCAAAGGGTCACGCACTTCGGTATCCGGTATAAAAACAGAGAGTGCTGAAGAGTTTTTCAGACGGGCCGGTGAAGAGATTGATGCTGAAACCCTCTCTTTGCAACCGGTTACTGAAATATCCGCAGCACGCCTTACCTCGCGCCTTATCAGTGAAGAACAGCTCCTCTTCATTTCCAACAGCATGCCTGTCAGGGATATGGACACCTATGCCTTCAACGGACATCATAACGGTATAAGGTGCGGCATCAATCGGGGAGTAAGCGGGATAGACGGCATTCTTTCGACTGCAGCGGGCTTTGCTGAAGGATATCGTAAAGCGGCAACACTGATTATCGGGGATATCGCTTTCCTGCATGACTTAAATGCACTTTCACTGCTCAGTACCCTGAGTGTTCCCCTTCAGATCATTGTCCTGAACAACAATGGCGGAGGGATTTTTTCATTCCTGCCTGTTTCAGAATACAGCGATATTTTTGAGACCCATTTTGCCACACCACAGAACTACAGCATCCGGTCTGCTGCAGAAACCTTTGGTGTGGACTATGCATGCCCGCATACAAACGGTGAATTCAGTGATCTCTATAAAGCTGCATCTGCAAGCAAAAGAAGCACCGTCATAGAAGTTAAAGGCTCCCGGCAGGAAAATCTGCAGCAGCACCGCGCACTGCAGGCAAGAATCAGCGCCCTTGCCGATCACTATCTTTTCCGGTAGATTTATAGCAGGCAATCCTTGTTCAACAGAGTCCTTGACCATGCAGAGAACCATACAGGGCATTCCTTTCCATATTCTCACCACTGGAAATTCTTCACTGCCCCGCATCCTCTTTCTCCACGGGTTTCTGGGATCGGGCAGTGACTGGCTCCCTATGGCCAGACAGCTTTCCCGGGACTACTGCTGCATGATGGTTGATCTCCCCGGACACGGGAAGGCAAGCTTTGAAGAGAATCCACCGAACGACGGTTTTTTTGAACAGACAGTTGACGCTCTTGCTGAACTGCTCCAAGAGTCGGCTTTCCCGCAAAGCTATCTTGTCGGGTATTCGATGGGGGGACGTCTTGCACTTGCCCTTCTGCTTCGTCATCAGGAGCTTTTTACCAAAGCAGTTATCGTCTCTGCTTCTCCAGGACTCAGGACAATACAGGAACAGATCGACCGGCAGGAGCATGATGAAAAGGTTGCTCGAAAAATTGAGAGGAATTTTGAAGGTTTCATTAAGGGATGGTATGATCAGCCGCTTTTTTCGACACTGAAACATCACCCTGTATTTTCAGAAGTTGAGAGTGAACGGAAAATCAATGACCCCCGGAACCTGGCTCTGGCTTTGAGAGTGCTCGGGACAGGACGGCAGCGTTCACAATGGGAGGCGCTGCAGCATAATCGTGTGCCGGTAAGGTTTTTTGCAGGGGAAAAAGATGAGCGCTACGTTGAGATTGGCCGTCAAATGGTTAAGTTATGCCCTGGCTCTGATCTTGAAATTTTTCCTCATTGCGGTCATACCCTGCAGCTTGAAAACAAGGAATTGTTTCTGGATCGTCTGAGATTTTTTTTCAACCAGCAAGAAGAAAAGCACTTATGAGCGTTGTTAACTGGATACAAACAGGTGATTTTACCGACATCCTCTACCATAAAGCAGAAGGGATTGCAAAAATCACCATTAATCGCCCGGAAGTACGAAACGCATTTCGCCCACAGACTGTGGAGGAGATGATTACAGCCCTTTCCGAAGCAAGAAACGATGAGTCGATCGGGGTTGTCATTCTGACCGGTGCCGGGGATAAGGCGTTCTGTTCAGGAGGTGACCAGAAGATTCGCGGTTATGCCGGCTATGCCGATGCCAAAGGAATCAACCGCCTTAATGTCCTTGATTTCCAGCGTGATATCCGCACCTGTCCTAAACCTGTCATTGCCATGGTTGCCGGCTATGCAATCGGTGGCGGTCATGTACTGCATATGCTGTGCGATCTTACCATTGCAGCCGATAATGCCATCTTCGGCCAGACCGGTCCAAAAGTCGGTTCTTTTGACGGAGGTTGGGGCGCAAGCTATATGGCACGTCTTGTCGGCCAGAAGAAAGCACGCGAAATATGGTACCTTTGCCGACAGTACAACGCTGCCGAAGCCCTTTCGATGGGACTGGTGAACACTGTTGTACCGCTTGAGCAGCTTGAAAAAGAGACCGTGCAGTGGTGTCGTGAAATACTAGCCAACTCCTCACTCGCCATCAGATGCATCAAATCGGCACTCAATGCGGATTGTGACGGACAGGCAGGACTGCAGGAACTTGCCGGAAATGCCACGATGCTCTATTACATGTGTGAAGAGGCTCAGGAAGGAAAAAATGCTTTTGTCGAAAAACGAAAACCTGATTTCAGCAAATTTCCAAAAAGACCTTGAATCCAACCCATGTACTTCTCTACAGGTATGCTATCCCTTTTACAGAGGCAATAACTGTAAAAGGGCATCGGCAGCTGGAAAGGGAAGGTATTATACTGGCACTGAAAACTACGGAAGAGGATCATACTGCGTATGGTGAAATTGCTCCTCTGCCGGGTCTGCACCAGGAGAGCCTTGAATCTGCCGAAGAGCAGCTCGTGGAGGTACTTTCAAAACACGAGATAATCGATCACCGTATTCTTCATGACGGTCTCTTCCCTTCGGTACGTACAGGACTTGAAATGGCCATGATCAACCTTGATGCCGCCGTCTCCGGAAAGGCTCCTGTTTTTTCCGAGAGAGAGGAACCTCCGTCACAACATGTTCCAGTCAATGCAATGCTTTTCGGCGATACCAGGCAGGTCATACAAAGAGCAGAAAACTATTTCAATACCGGATACCGCACATTCAAGCTCAAAATCTCAGCTGGCAATAGTGATAGCGCCATCCGAAGCATTGAAGCCCTGCACAACATTTTTGGAACCACTATCGAACTGCGACTGGATGCCAATCAGTCGTTCTCACTTGATGAAGCACTCTACCTCTCAGGAGAGATTCCACAAGGAATCATTGCCTATATTGAAGAGCCCCTTACGAATGCTGAAGAAATCGGTGAGTTTCATGCAAAAACAGCTATCCGATCTGCGCTGGACGAAACCTTATGGCAAAAGCGGGAACTGCTTGATCAAATACCCGCCAGAGCGCTTTCGGCACTGATTCTGAAACCAAACCGGTTAGGTGGAATATCCGTGACGCTTGAGTTGGCCCGGTGGGCAAAAACACACAATCTGCTGACGGTTTTCAGCTCGGCTTTCGAGAGCGGAATCAGCCTGAGCTTCTATTCCTGGATGGCAGCATCAACCTCTTCTGAACCTGCAGCATGTGGCCTTGATACCTATCGTTACCTGAAGGACGACCTGCTTGAAACACATTTCAGAACAGATAACGGAGTGCTTGATGCCTATAACATCTACCTCGAGGGAGTGACAGTCAATAAGAGAGATCTCAAACTGACCTCTCTGTGGACGCTGTAACTGCCGGGAATTTTTATTGGAAATTCACTCTCTGACGGCCTTGCGCTTAAGCCGAAGAACGGCAAATGCTCCTCCAAGGCCAGATATCGGCGCATAAAACGCACCGGAAAAGACCATGTTCATCAGAATATCAACGAAGCCTAGCTTAACCGGCGTAAGAGCAAGTTTCTCTGCCGCAACAAGTGCCTGCACCTGCTGCTGAACCTCAGGTCGTCCTTTTGCAATCTGAAGCGCCCAGTCAATGACAAGAGCCAGACTTTCCGTCCCCGGCCTGTAATTGAAAAGTTCCATCAGAATAAAGGTTATGCCTTCTGAAAGCACGCCTCCCACAAAACCGGCAAGACACCCGAAAGCAAAAGCCTGGTTGAACGTCAAGCGCACTTGAAAACGCATGATGGTCTGATGAAGCGCAACTGCACCGGCAAGAAAAATACCTGCAAAGAGAAAAACATTAAGCAGCGTCAGATAGGGAATGGTTGTCGTCAAAATAATGATAGCGGAACCCAGCACAACACAATAAAGCTTTCCTTTCAAAGAGAGAGTAGATGTCACGTTTTCAATAGCCATATATCTTCACGAGAGCAGTTCATTTAAAAAATCATCCATGGTATAAAATCCCGGTTTGGTTTTATGTCGCAGGGCAAGCCAACCGGCAGCTTCAACGGCACCTGATGCAAAACCTGAACGGTTTTTCGCTGTATGCGAAATAACAATTTCATCAGCATCAGAATCAATAAAGGCAGTGTGTTTTCCGAACACACCTCCGAGCCTTAGAGCTGCAACCTGCAATTCATCAGGGGCAAGCTTTCTGTCGTCCGAGAGCTGACGGACAATGGTTTTTTTTCGGCTGTTTGCAGATAAAATCATATCGGCAGCCCTGAGCGCGGTTCCACTCGGAAAATCAGCTTTGGCGGTGTGGTGCTGCTCTGCAAAGGCAATATCAAACTGGGGAAAAGGAGCAATCAGCCGTGCGGCTTCCCGCACGCTCCTGAGAAAGATGTTGACTCCAAGCGAGAAATTAGCTGAGTAGAGAAGAGACGCACCGGCATCGGAGACCTTTTTTTTGACCTCATCCATGACATCATCCCAGCCTGTTGTGCCTACTATAATGGGAACACCGGACGAGAGCATGGCTGGCAGATTACAGAGAAATGCCTCCCTGACTGTAAAATCAATAATGGCATCGCTGCCATGAAAAACCTCGGGGACGACAGGGGTATCTACATCGAGAACTGCGAAAGTTTCATGGCATCCAGACTGACTGATCACACTGGCGACCTGCTTACCCATTCTGCCATTTCCTACAAGAGTAAACCTCATAATTATTGCTGTACTTAACGTTTGCGGTGAAAAAGCTGCAGTTTAATACTGGCCGGTTTTCACACTTAATTCATAATATCGAGAAGCCTGTCAAGATCGTCATTCGAAAAATACTGAATATGAATTTCGCCCTTGCCACCTTTCTTTTCAACGATACGAACCTTTGTTGCAAGTTTATCTCGAAGTATGGACTCAAGCTGGGTAACGTGGGAAGAGCGCTCGAATGAGTCGGGCGCTAATGGCTTGGACTGATCTTTGAACATCCGGTTAACCAGCGCTTCGGTCTGACGAACTGAAAGCTGACGGCTGAGAATCTGTTTCCAGACCTTCAACTGCTGCTGCTCTCCAGGCAGGTTAATCAACGCCCTTGCATGTCCTGAGGATATTTCCCTGTTGCGGATGCTGTCCTGAATCTGTAAAGGGAGCTTGAGAAGTCTGAGGAAATTACTGACCGTTGAACGGTTTTTTCCGACTTTCTGCGCTATCTCGTCCTGAGTCAGACGGCACTTTGTTGTCAGGCTTTTGAGAGCCAGTGCAACTTCTATGGCATTAAGATCCTCGCGTTGAATATTCTCGATAAGCGCCAGTTCAAGCTTGCTTGAATCATCATGAGCCTCGATAACATAGGCAGGAATAAACTTGAAGCCGGCCTGCTGAACTGCCCTGAGCCGACGTTCTCCACTGATGAGCTGATAGCCGTCACCATCCCTGCACACGGTTACCGGCTGTATGACCCCATTTTCAATGATTGAGTTTTTCAGCTCTTCAAGAGCACTCTCATCAAATTCTTTGCGGGGCTGAAACGGATTTGCACGTATTTTTTCGACCGGCAGGCTGCCGATACTCCCGTCCTGGGCAAGTTCCCTTTCCTCATCCCTTGAACCGGAATCAAACCCCTCGTCCGGAATAAGTGCCTTTAACCCTCTTCCCAGTGCTTTTTTTGTCATATCCCCCACCAGCTAACCGGTCAGTTGCTACTGCCGGACTTTAAATTTGTTAATATTGCCGTCTCTTTCAAAAATCTCCTGTGCCAGATCGAGGTAGTCTTTCGATCCAATACTCTGAGCGTCGTAGAGCAGCGCAGGTTTACCATGACTAGGCGCTTCAGAAAGGCGAACATTCCTGCGGATATAGGTTTTATAAACCTTGTCTTTGAAAAATTTCTTGACTTCTTCGGCAACCTGTGATGCAAGACGCAGTCTCGCATCGTACATTGTAACCAGTACACCTTCAATTTCCAGTTTCGGATTAAGGTGCTTTCGGACAATACTGATGGTATTGAGCAGCTTTCCCAGGCCCTCGAGTGCATAATATTCGGCCTGAACCGGAATAAGCACGGAATCTGCGGCTGTAAGCGAATTAAGTGTGATCAGCCCTAATGAGGGCGGACAATCGATAATGATATAATCGTACTGGGCGCGAATTCCCTTGAGCGCTTTCTGCATCACATACTCGCGTTCTTTCATATTGACCAGCTCTACCTCCATTCCGACAAGATTGACATTGGAAGGCAGAACATCAAGGTACTCAAGACTTGAAGACTTGATAGCATCCTTTATGTTGCCACCTTTTACCATAACCTGGTAAAATGTATTATCGATTTCATCGCCTACTTCAAGCCCAAAGCCGGACGTGGCATTGGCCTGAGGGTCGATATCGATAAGCAATGTCTTAAACTCAGAAATAGCAATAGAGGCGGCTATATTTACGGAAGTGGTTGTTTTTCCAACCCCCCCTTTCTGGTTTGCAATCGCAATAACTCTGCCCATGTACTAACCAGGGAAATTTATAGCAGTTGAAGTTCTGTCATGACTTGGTACATTATAATACTTACATGAACCATTACAAATTTTTAATCTTGCTTCATGGGCATGCTGGAACCTCAATTCTTTGAGCTTCCTACACTTGAACTTACTGAAAAACTGCTGGGGAAAATTTTTGTTCATGTGTTGCCGGGAAACGTTCAACTGAAAGGGAGAATTGTTGAAACAGAGGCTTATTCAGGCACCGGGGATGAGGCATGTCATGCGTGGAGGGGGAAAACAGCTCGAAACCGGATTATGTTCCAGAAGCCTGGCACCCTTTACGTCTATTTTACCTATGGAAACCACTTTATGCTTAATATTGTCAGTGAACCTGAAAACATCGCAGGTGCCGTACTGATAAGAGCCATGGAACCGGTTGAAGGTTTGCAGTTCATGCAGGAACAGAGAGGAACCACCCTGACAACCAATCTTATGAGCGGGCCGGGAAAACTTACTCGTGCACTTGCTATTGATACCAAAAGCAACGGAAAAAACCTCTTCAATGATGAGTTTTTTCTGGAAAATGCCCCATCACTTGAGGAAAACGAGATAGGCACAACTACCAGAGTGGGCATTTCAAAAAGCCGTGAACTTTTGTGGCGAAAATTCATTCTCAACAATCCCCATGTATCGAAAGGCCGGGTTACATGAGCGAGAGAAAAAGAGAGTGCTACTATTGAAAGTTGCTGGAAATATTCCTTTTTTTACTCTGCGCAGGTTCATTGAAGAGTGTAAAATTAACAGTACATGGTGCAGGATCGTCAGTCACTTGAATTCGATATTGTCTTCATCGGCGCGGGGCCGGCAAACCTTGCATCGGCTATACATCTGCAGCGTCTACTGAAAAAACATAACTCTCTATCGGCAAATCCGGTTGACCCGGCAATAGCAGTTATCGATAAAGGACGCTACGCCGGCGCTCATCTGCTCTCCGGCGCTCTGCTGGATCCGAGAGCCCTGGAGGAATTTCTTCCGGATTTCCTGGTGCGGGGATGTCCTGTGGAAGCCACGGTTTCAAATGAACATCTATGGTATCTGACCGCTAAAAGAAAGTTTCCTTTCCCGTTTTGTCCCGAGCCGTTCAGCAATAAGGGGAACATGGTTGTATCGCTCAGCCGGCTGGGATCATGGATGGCTGAAGAGGCTCAAAAGGAGGGCGTTCAATTCTTCGACAATACTGCAGCTGCTATGCCTTATGTTGAACATGGCAGACTTGCCGGTATTCTGACTGATGATAAAGGCATCGACAGAAACGGTCAAAAAAAATCCAGCTTTGAAGCAGGTCTTTTGCTTGCAACAAAAGTTGCCGTCATAGGGGAAGGCTCTGACGGCTCATTCTACCGCAAAGTTTGTGAACACTTTCCGACCTGCCTGGCACCTATTCCGCAACGATACGAAACGGGAGTAAAAGAGACATGGCGCATACCGGCCGGCCGACTCATCGCGGGAGAGGTGCACCAGATGTTCGGTTATCCTCTTCCAACTGAAACATATGGCGGCGGATGGCTCTATGCCTTGTCCCCGACACTCCTCTCCCTTGGGTTTGTCACTTCGCTGGAACCCGACTCCCCTGTTTGCGATCCCCATCGTAACCTTCAGCGGTTTAAACAGCATCCGCTGCTTGCCAGAATACTTGAAGGCGGAAGCATGATTGAGTCGGGAGCAAGAACACTAACGTCCGGAGGGGCAGATGCCATGCCACCTCTTTACGGACCCGGGTTTCTTGTTACCGGTGAATCGGCCGGCATAGTGAACATGCAACGCCACAAAGGGCTCCACCTGGCGATGAAATCCGGAATCCTGGCTGCTGAAACCATGTTTGAATCGCTTTTGCATGATGATTTTTCTACTGATCAATTGAAGAACTATGACGAACGGTTCAAAAAATCATGGGCTTACGATGAACTGCATGCTGCAAGAAACTATCGGAAGGCTTTTGACAGCGGACTCTATTCCGGACTGCTTCAGGCAGGACTTCAGCTTAAGTTTCCCGGTCTTGCAATGGCTGATGGCTTTGTAAAGCGACGAAACAGGAAAAATGAAGCAGCATCACATACTCCTGAAATAGAACCGTTCACTCCTGACGGCAGTCTCACGTTCAGTAAAACTGAGAGCCTCTACCGGTCGGGCACAATGCACGAAGAGAACCAGCCGTGCCACCTGCTCATAAAGCAGGAAGATATTGAGGAAATATGCCTGAAAAAATGCACTCTGGAGTATGCCAATCCTTGCCGTCACTTCTGTCCGGCGCAGGTGTATGAAATAACCGCTGATCCACGGCCTGAACTCAAACTTAACCCGTCGAACTGCCTGCATTGCAAAACATGCGAAACAGTCGATCCTTATGGAATCATTACCTGGATACCCCCTGAAGGTGGCGGTGGTCCCGGCTATAAACTCAGTTAACGTATGCATGCGAAAAAAAAAGTTGTTGTCGGTATTTCGGGAGGGGTTGATTCAGCCGTTTCGGCATGTCTCCTTGTTGAACAGGGCTATGAGGTCACGGGTTTAAACATCAGGGTGCTCGACACTCCTGAGGAGAAGCCTTCACTGAAGCCATCGCCGCTTGTCATCAGCGACCATCCGGATTTTCAGATTCCAGTGTTGACCTTGAACCTCAGCAGTAAATTCAGGGATGATGTAATCCATTATTTTCATGATGACTATCTTGGAGGCAGAACACCAAACCCCTGCATGGTCTGTAATAAAAAAATCAAATGGTTTGGCCTTTTTGAAGGATTGAAGCTGCTTGATGCAGATTTTGTTGCCACCGGCCATTTTGCTGCTACAGAGTTCAGCAATGGAAGATATCGGCTTTATAAAGGGGCTGACCAGGATAAAGACCAGAGCTATTTTCTGTGGATGCTCTCGCAGAGTGACCTGTCGAAAACCATTTTTCCTCTCGGGAAGCTTACCAAACCTGAAGTCCGCAAGCTGGCTCACTCTTTCGGGGTAAGAGCTGCTGAAAAAAAGGAGAGTCAGGAGATATGCTTTGTTCCGCAGGACGATTACTGCAGTTACCTTGAAGGCGCCATACCCGGTCTGGCGGAAAAGATGGCGGGCGGGGATATTGTGGATGAAACTGGCAACATTATCGGCAAACATCGCGGCTATCCCTTTTATACAATCGGCCAGCGCCGCGGGCTCGGTGTTTCTGCGAAAGAGCCACTCTATGTCACGGCACTCGATACTGAACATAACCGTATCCATGTTGGAAAAAAGTCTTCTCTGGAATGCTCACAACTCATCGCATCAGGACTAAACCTGATCGGGTTAGAGAGTCTGACAGGACCGATTGAAGCGTGCGGAAAAATCCGGTATAGAGACAAGGAGACGCCCTGCATCATTGAGCCTCTTCAGGATAACTCAGCAACCGTATCGTTCATCTCGCCCAAGAGTGCTGTATCAACAGGACAGGCAGCTGTCTTTTACCGCGACAGCGAAGTCCTCGGAGGCGGGTTCATTTCCCGGATTATCAACTCAATCAATCAGTAAGCCTATTTTGAACTATGCTGCAACGCAACAACCTTTCACTCACCTATCTGGACCTTGCACCTGCAACACCGGAAAATGCCCCACTCGTGATCATGCTTCACGGATATGGCAGTAACGAAAAAGATCTGATTCAAATAGCACCGGCCCTTCGCCCGGAATTTCGCTATATCAGTGCACGAGCACCACAGACAATGGACTTCGGCATGTATGGCTGGTTTCCCATTGACTTTACCCATAGCGGTATCACCGTCGATTACAGTGCGGCAAAAAAAGCTCTTGAGCTGTTAATCAAGTTCACCGGTGAAATTATCAGGGAGTGCCGTCCTCGGGGAAACAAGGTTTTTCTTATGGGATTCAGTCAGGGCGCGGTCATGAGCTATCTCATGGCGTTTAATGCTCCGGAGCTGCTGCATGGCGTTATTGCGCTGAGCGGTCAGCTTCCTGAGACATCCCTGCCGCTTGAAACAGCAAAGCCGGCACTGAGGAAGCTGCCCTTTCTTGTGATGCATGGAATCCATGACGATGTCCTGCCGATTGCAAAGGGACGGGCGGCGGATGCATGGCTGCAGCAGAACGTTGATGATCTTACCTATCGTGAATACCCTATTGCTCATCAGATTTCTGACAGCGGGATTGTGCTGATCAGCTCCTGGCTTGAAAAAAAATTGCCTGAATCTGATTAGTTTGGCTGGCTCTGCAGCAAGAAAGTATGAGTGCTGCCGCCACTACCGGACAGAAAGTAATTACCGACTTAATCGTATATTCTCTTTTTTTTTAACCGCCGCCCCGCATATAGAATGAAGGACACACTCTTAAGCCTGCTCGAACAGCGCATCCTTGTACTTGACGGTGCTATGGGCACCATGATCCAACGACATAAACTACAGGAAAAAGATTACCGGGGATCCCGGTTTGCGACCCACTCGCATCCGCTGATGGGAAACAACGATATCCTTGTTCTGACGCGACCGGATATTATTTACGCACTCCACTGCGACTTTCTCGAAGCGGGATCGGACATTATCGAAACCAACACGTTCAATGCCAACCCGATTTCACAGGCAGACTACAATGCCTCTCTTCTCGTAAAAGAACTGAATGTTGAAGCCGCCCGACTGGCAAGAAAGGCTGCCGACGAGTATACCGCAAGAACTCCTGATAGACCGAGATTTGTTGCAGGCTCTATAGGCCCGACCAACAAAACCCTCTCACTCTCCCCTGATGTCAACAATCCTGGCTTCCGGGCAGTCAGTTTTCAGGAGGTTGTGGACAACTATACACTTCAGCTTGAAGGATTGATGGAGGGTGGAGTTGATCTTCTGCTTGTTGAAACCGTCTTTGATACCCTCAACTGCAAAGCCGCACTTTTTTCCATCGAGGAATTTTTCAAGCGTACCGGGGTTCATATTCCAGTAATGGTATCAGGAACCGTTGTGGATGCAAGCGGCCGGACCCTTTCAGGCCAGACAACTGAGGCGTTCTGGACATCAATCGCCCATATGCCGGATCTGCTCTCTATAGGACTGAACTGTGCACTTGGATCTAAACAGATGCGCCCTTTCATTGCTGCACTTGCAGGGATTGCTGAAAGTCTGGTGAGCGTCTATCCCAATGCAGGCCTTCCGAACGAGTTTGGAGAGTATGACGACTCACCTGAATATATGGCCACCCAGATCGCCGACTTTGCAACTTCAGGTTTTGTCAATATTGTCGGGGGATGCTGCGGTACGACCCCCCAGCATATCAAGGCCATTGCTGAAGCAGTCAGAACACTGAAACCGCGACTCCGCCCCGCAAAACACCACGAGCTGATGCTCTCCGGCCTGGAACCGCTAAGAGTCAACAGCACAACAGGGTTTATCAATATTGGCGAACGAACCAATGTAACCGGATCCAAAAAATTTGCCCGCCTTATCAAGGAGGGCAACTACGATGAGGCACTCTCCATTGCCCGCCAGCAGGTGGAAAGCGGTGCGCAGGTTATTGATATCAATCTCGATGAGGGTATGCTTGACTCCGAACAGGTGATGAAGGAGTTTCTCAACCTTATTGCATCCGAACCTGAAATTTCCCGTGTGCCGATCATGATCGACAGCTCGAAATGGTCGGTTATTGAACAAGGGCTGCAATGTGTTCAGGGAAAAAGCATCGTCAACTCCATCAGTCTTAAGGAGGGTGAAAAACTCTTCAAGGAACGTGCACAAAAAATTCTGCAATACGGTGCGGCAACCGTTGTCATGGCGTTTGATGAACAGGGACAGGCCGACAGCTACCTGCGCCGCATTGCCATTTGCAAACGCGCGTATGATATTCTTACTCTTGAGGCAGGCTTTCCGCCCGAGGATATTATTTTCGATCCAAACGTCCTGACCGTTGCGACCGGCATCGATGAGCATAACAACTACGCTGTTGATTTTATTCAGACGGTGCGCTGGATCAAGGAGAACCTTCCCTATGCAAAGATTTCCGGCGGTATCAGCAACGTCTCCTTCTCTTTCCGTGGAAATGAAACGGTTCGAGAGGCCATGCATGCAGCGTTTCTTTACCATGCAATTCGTGCAGGACTTGACATGGGAATCGTCAATGCCGGCCAGCTGGCTATTTATGAAGATATTGAGCCTGAATTACTGGATCGGGTTGAGGATGTTCTGCTCAACCGCCGTCCTGACGCTACGGAACGGCTTGTCAGCTTTGCTGAAACGATCAGCAACGGCGGAGAGAAAACCGAGGCTAAAGCTGCCGAATGGCGCAGTGCTCCAGTTGAAGAGAGGCTTCGCCATGCGCTGATTAAGGGCATTGTCGAATATATAGAAGAGGATACCGAAGAGGCACGCCAGCTCTATCCGAGTCCGCTCCAGGTTATTGAAGGACCGCTGATGAACGGCATGAACGCCATCGGAGACCTCTTTGCCGAAGGTAAGATGTTTCTGCCTCAGGTTGTTAAAAGCGCCCGTGTCATGAAACGCTCAGTAGCCTGCCTTCTTCCTTTCATTGAAGCAGAAAAGGCGCTGAACAAGGATACCAGTGCTAAAGCAAAAGTACTGCTTGCGACAGTTAAAGGTGACGTTCACGATATCGGCAAAAATATTGTTGCTGTTGTGCTTGCCTGCAACAACTATGATGTCGTTGATATCGGCGTCATGATGCCGTGCGAAAAGATCCTTGACGCAGCAGTACGGGAAAAAGCTGATTTGATTGGACTCAGCGGACTCATTACCCCTTCGCTTGACGAAATGGTCTATGTAGCCAGCGAAATGGAAAGGCTTGGCATGAAAATCCCGCTCCTGATCGGAGGTGCAACGACTTCAAGAATACATACAGCAGTCAAGATTGCTCCTGTCTATTCAGGAGCAGTTGTGCAGGTTCTTGATGCATCACGAAGTGTACCTGTGGTCAACAGTCTGCTCAATCCTGCGCTCAGCCCTGGTTACATAGCGGAGCTGAAAAAAGAACAGGCTGGACTGAGAGAGAGCCATGCGTCGCGCACAACCTCCAAAAAGTACCTGCCGCTCGCCGAAGCCCGCAGGAACCGTCCTTCGCTCCAGTGGAATGACACTACTCTCTACAAGCCTCTCAAACCAGGTCTTACCCTGCTTGAGAATGTTACCGTCGGGGCAGTGCGGCCCTATATTGACTGGACGCCCTTTTTCATGGCATGGGAGCTTCACGGACGCTATCCGCAAATTTTTGACCAGACAGAAAACGGCATAGAGGCAAAAAAACTGTTTGATGATGCAAACATACTGCTGGACAGGATCGAAAAAGAGACGCTGCTCGGTCTGAAAGGAGTGGCAGGTATTTTCCCTGCCAACAGCACAGGAGACGATATTGATGTTTATGCAGACGAAAGCCGTAAAACCTTACTCCAGACCCTTCACACCCTTCGTCAGCAGCAGGAAAAAGCATCAGGTGAACCGAATCTGGCCCTTGCTGATTTTATTGCATCGAAAGAGAGCGGGCTCAATGACTACATCGGAGGATTTGCCGTTACTGCCGGGCTTGGCATCGAAAAGCTGCTCAAACAGTTCAGCGAAAGCCTGGACGATTACCATCGTATCATGACGCAGG
>SZXX01000029.1 GCA_005843825.1 Chlorobium sp. | reverse complement strand
GCGAAGCCTCCGCAAAGCAGCGATCTGGGACGAGGTGTGTGACCGTCTGGACAAAAACGCACTCGGTCTTAGCGGCGGCCAGCAGCAGCGATTATGCGTTGCCCGCACGCTTGCCGTTGAGCCCGAAGTACTGCTTCTTGATGAGCCGACCTCAGCGCTTGACCCGAAAGCCACCGCAAAAATAGAGGACCTGATTCAGGAGCTTCGCGGCAGTTACACCATCATGATCGTCACGCACAACATGCAGCAGGCATCGAGGGTATCGGATTCCACCATGTTTTTTTACGAAGGAGTGCTGGTCGAACATGCCCCGACAGCGCAGCTCTTCACCAACCCGAAAGATCCGATAACGGAAGACTATATAACCGGAAGATTCAGTTAACGAAAAAGAGATACTCCCATGTCAGAACGCCCGGTCCATGAGCTTATAAAAGAACTGTCACAGATTCTTGTGCAACTTTCCGAAAAAGTGCTGGAGAATTTCTTTCTCTCCCTGCATGCCATTAAAACAAAGGATGTAGACAGTGCGCGCCTTGTAAGGAGAGTCGATAATGAAATAGATAAGGCTGAAGTCGACCTCGAGGAGCGCTGTCTGGCATTTCTTGCCTTGCATCAGCCGGTTGCCCGTGACCTTCGCACCATTGTGACCATCATCAAAATCAACGACGATCTTGAGCGCATTGGCGACCTGGCGGTGCATATCGTCGACCGTATGCCTGAAATCAGTCAGGAATTGCTTGAGTCGTTTGAATTCGAAACCATGGGAATGCATGCCGGTGTTATGGTGAAACAGTCAATTGAGGCCTTCGTCTCCAAAGACCGCCATCATGCCGATGAGGTCTGTGCTCTTGATGAAAAGATCGATATCATGCACCGGGCAGCCTTCAAAAAAGTCACGAAATTGATGAAACCTGCAGATGCCGATGTCGACGAACTCATTGCGGCGCTCTCCATCTCAAGGTATATCGAGCGCATGGCCGACCACGCCACCATGATTGCCCGTGAAGTCATTTATCTCATAACCGGTGAAATCGTCCGCCACAAAAACGATTTCTATGAAAACCTTCTCGAATCCCTTGACGACTGATCTCAATACCATATCGACATGAGATGCCATTAACAGCATTTTTGTTTTTTTCTTGCAATTAACCTTGCAGGTCTGCTAAATTAGCAACACTTTACATTTTTCTATTAACATAAGCATGGTGTTTGAACCCTATGGCTAACCTGTTAGGCAAACTTTTCGGCGACTCACCGAAAACCACAGAAACTCCGCAAGCATTTACCATCAAGATCGACCCTGCCAAGTTTGGTCTTTCCATAAAACCGCAGGGCACAGTCTATGTTCAGCTTGAATCTCTCAAGCAAAAGCTTACCAAACTTTCATCCAATGTCGAAAACAACCTGATGCTCAGCATCCGTGCTTCAACAAAAGGAAATGTCGAGCTCGCCTCTTCAGCGTTCAAGTTTGATGAAGCATATATCCGTAAAGGGAAGTTCGAAGTTGAATACCTTACTCTTGCCTACGCATCGTTCCAGAACCTCGGTGAAGATGATCTCAAGGCAATCAATCAGGCTCGCATGATCCTTCGTGAGCTTGAACGCCTTGCACAGCTTGCGCTCAACATAGCCGACAAAGCCGAGTATGTAAAGTTTGCCAATGTACAGGAACTGCACAAGGACGAGTACGGCCTGAAGCCCATGGGCGATATCACTGCCGAAATGATCAAAAAGGCAGTAGAGGCATTTGTAAGCGGCAACGCCAAGCACGCCAGTGAGACGCTGGTCATGATGACAGAAATCCAGGGCCTTTATGATACTGCGGTTGCAAAAATCAAGTCCTCGGTTAATGACCAGAACATCATAAACCATACAGGCATTCTTTCAATTATCGAGCATGTCAAGGCTTCAGCCGACATATCCTGTACCATTGCAAGCCACTTCTGCTGACACGCGTCCTCTTTTTACCAATAAAAAAAGCGTGCTTCGGTTCGCTTTTTTTATATCAGGCATTTTACTCTAAAGCTCATGAAGAAAGATCAAACCATACTCCAAAAGCTCAAAGGCAACAAGCTGGCGTCTGTCACTCTGTTGATGCTGCTTCTTCTCTCACTCTTTTGGTTCTTTCAGCATCGTGCTCCCCAAAAAGCCATTATCCAAAAGCCTCTCGACCGTATTCCTGTAACTGTTGCCCCGGTCATAAAAGCAGCGGTTCGCGACAGCTTCAGCACCATCGGCACCGTCGAGGCCTTCCGCGAAGCCGACATCTTTTCAGAATCCGCCGGTCTGGTTCGCAAGGTATCAGCTGAGCCGGGTTCACACAAAAAAGCTGGCGACGCCTTGGTTATAGTCGACGACGAACTTGCCGCCTCCCGCCAGCGCAAAGCAGACGCTCACTACCGCCAGACCAAACGCGACGTCGAACGCTACAAAACACTCTATACAGAAGGTGCAGTCCCCCTTTCTGCCTTTGAGGCAGTTCAACTCCAGAACGAAGAGGCCCAGGCCGAATTTGTTGCAGCCACACGTAAATTCAGCGATACGAAAGTCAAAGCCCCATTTACAGGAACCCTCACTACCCGTTTTGTAGAGCAGGGTGAACTGCTTAACGAAGGGGGCAAGGTCGCACACATGGTCGATATGACCAAAGTGAAAATCATCATCTTTGTCCCCGAACGCGAAATCACCAGATTTGCTGCAGGCACCCAGCTTACCGTTACCAGCGATACCTTTCCGGGTCAGCGATTCAGCGGCAAAGTCACGGCAGTCAGCGACAAGTCAGGCCGCGACCACACCTGCAGGGTTGAAGTGCTGCTCGATAACAACCTGAAAAAAGCTTTCCGTTCCGGGATGTTTGCCCGGGTAATCACCACCGGCGATGGCCATCGCGAATCTCTTCTCGTTCCCCGTATCGCCCTCGTTGCTGGTATCAGAAAGCCCGAGGTTTTCGTGGTCCGCAACGGAAAAGCGGTTCTAACGCCCTTTATTGCAGGCCTGGAACTCCAGAAAGAGCTCGAAGTGCTTGACGGTCTTAAAGCAGGGGAGAGTGTCGTAACCAGCGGCCAGACCGAGCTTATCAACGGCTCAGCAGTTCTCGTTATTGGCAGTAAGAAAGGGTCTGCAACACCATGACGCTTACTGAGCTCGCCATAAAACGCCCGACGCTTATCGTCGTTCTCTTCACTGTGCTAGCCATTCTCGGCCTCTTCAGCTATAATCAGCTGCAGTATGAGCTCCTGCCGAAAATGACTCCCCCCGTTGTCACCGTCTCCATCCGCTACCCCGGTGCTTCTCCCGGCGAAGTCGAAACATCCCTGACCAAACCGGTAGAGGAAGCTGTTTCAGCCATTGAAAAAATAGCATCCATCACCTCCACCTCCACCGAAGGGTTATCGGTAGTTGCCATCGAGTTTTCCAACTCAGCCAATATCGAAAAAGCCCTGCAGGATGCACAGCGCAAAATCAACGAAGTGCGCGACCGCTTTCCCAATGATGCAAAACCCCCGGTCATCACCCGTTTTGCTCTCGACGAAGCACCCGTACTCCGAATCGGAGCCACCTCATCCCTGCCCGATACCGACTTTTACCGGATGCTCAAGGACGACGTCAAACCTCTCCTTTCAAATGTTGCCGGCGTTGGGCAGGTCTACCTGCTTGGAGGCCGCGAGCGCGAAATCCGCGTCAACATAGATCTCGAGCGCCTCCAGAGCTATGGTTTAACAGTCCCCGACGTTTTAAAAGAGGTAGGCAAGGCCAATCTCGATTTCCCGACCGGCAAGATCGACGATCGCGACCGCCAGTTTGTCGTCAGGCTTGCCGGAAAATTTGCCAGTCTCCGAGAGCTTCAGAATCTCGTTCTGCGCTCCACCCCAACCGGCAAAGTCACCCTCAGTGATGTTGCCGAAGTAGAAGACGGATTCAAAGAGATTACAACCCTCACGAGGTTGAACGGCCGCGCTTCTGTAGGCATAATGATCATGAAACAGAGCGATGCCAACACCGTTGATGTCAGCCGCCTCACCAGGGTCACCCTCACCCGTCTCGAAAAACTCTATAAAGATAAAAACCTCTCCTTCGATATAGCCCAGGATTCCTCAACCTTCACGCTCGAAGCCGTTACAGCCGTCCAGCACGACCTCATGCTAGCCGTACTTCTCGTCGCTCTTGTCATGATGCTTTTTCTGCACAGCCTGCGCAACTCACTCATTGTGCTTGTCTCCATTCCGACATCGCTGATCACCACATTCACGGGCATGTACCTTTTTGGGTTCTCCCTGAACCTCATGACCCTGCTATCCCTCTCGCTTGTAGTCGGTGTTCTGGTGGACGACTCCATCGTTGTACTCGAAAATATCTACCGTCACCTCGAACGTGGTGAAGAACCCCGCAGTGCGGCTCTCCTTGGTAGAAATGAGATAGGCTTTACCGCACTCTCCATCACCCTCGTTGATGTGGTCGTCTTTCTTCCACTCTCTCTTGTCAGCGGCTTAGTCGGCAACATCCTTCGCGAATTTTCCGTGGTTATGGTTATTTCAACACTGGTCAGCCTTTTTGTCTCATTTACTCTCACACCGCTTCTCGCTTCACGATTCTCCAAAGTCGAAAACCTTACAGGCAAAAACCCTCTCGAAAAGTTTGCCATTGCCTTTGAGCACAATTACCAGCGATTCCGTCAGCACTATCTTGATCTCCTCCAGTGGGGTCTCCATAACCCCCGCAAAGTCTTTTTCAGCGCAATACTCCTTCTCGCAGCCTCTTTCAGCCTGCTTGTTTTCGGTAAAATAGGAGGGGAGTTTATTGAGGTATCCGACCGTGGCGAGTTCTCCGTCATGCTCGAGCTCGAGCCGGGCACTAATCTCGAAGAGACCAACCGCCTGACCCGACAGGTTGAGCACCGCCTTTCTTCAATGCCGGAAGTGAAAAAACTGCTTGTCAACGTTGGCGCCTCCAGTGAAGGCTTTTTCAACCAGAGTGCCGACAACATCTCCGAACTTAACGTCAGGCTTTCGCCCAAAGAACAACGCACAAACTCCACGGGTGACGTCATGGAGAGAGTCCGCAACAGCCTTAAAGATGTTGTAGGCCTCAAAGCCAGCATCAACCCGATCGGAATCTTCGGCACAGCCAACGAAACACCCGTCGCCGTCATCCTCAGTGGCCCCCTGAGAACTCAGGTCACCCGTGTTGCCGAAGCCCTGCGCGACAGTATCAAAACCATCCCCGGCACAGCCGATGTCAAGCTCACCTCAAGGGTTGGCAATCCTGAAATGCGCATAGTAGTCGATCGTGACAAAATGGCCACTTTCGGCATCTCAATTGCCGATGTCGGAGCAGCTCTCCGTACAGCCTATGCAGGCGACGAAGCCGGCAAATACCGGGACGGAGGCGATGAGTACGATATTAGAGTCATGCTCGACAAGTATTACCGTCAGGACACATCCACCTTAGCCGACATCACTTTTCGAACCCCTCAGGGTGACCTGGTCAAGCTCGGTCAGTTTGTAAGTTTTGAGCAGGACCGTGGCTATACGCTGCTGCAGCGCAAGGATCGCAACAACGCCGTATGGGTGAAGGCGCAGGTCATCGGTCGTCCGGTCGGGAGCATCGGCCAGGATATCGAACGTGTTTTTAAGAATATGAAAAAACGCGGTCTCATGCCTTCAACGGTCTCTTATACCTACGAATCCGATCTCAAACGCCAGGGCGAATCCTTTTCAACCCTGCTTTCTGCCTTTATGGTCGCCATTATCTTTGTCTACCTTATCATGGTTGCCCTCTACGACTCATACGTCTGGCCCATGGTGGTGATGTTCTCCATTCCGCTGGCTATTATCGGAGCGCTCTTCGCCCTTGCCCTCACCGGAAAATCCCTCAGCATTTTCACCATTCTCGGCATCATCATGCTTGTCGGCCTGGTGGGTAAAAACGCAATTCTTCTGGTCGATTTCATCAACAAATTCCGAGAAGAAGGCATGGGACTGACCGAATCCATTATTGAAGCGGCCAAAGAACGTTTGCGCCCTATTCTCATGACCACCCTGACGCTTATTTTCGGTCTTCTGCCGATAGCACTCTCCGGCAGTTCAGGTTCCGAATGGAAATCCGGTCTTGCCGTCGCTCTCGTCGGAGGTCTGGCCAGCTCCATGTTCTTAACCCTGCTGGTCATTCCGGTTGTCTATGTCTGGTTCGACAAACTTCGCACAAAACTCTCAGGAATGCATTGGGGTAAAAGCATACCAAAGGCTCAAGAATGATTTATGCGCACCTCTTGAGGAGTTATTGAGTCTCTCTGTAGGTTGGGGGAATTCCTTAACCCCAACTTTTTTTTAGTTCAACAGCCAACACAGGTTCCCTTATGTAAATCCTCACGTTCTTTATGAACTCTTTATTCCCTTATATTGTAGTTTGATCAAGAAGTAAATAAGATGTAACCACAGGAGAGTCAATGCGTTTTTTTTCCAATCAGACACCAACACTTCTCCTTTGCCGCATTGCCCTTGCCTTCTCATGGATATACCAGGGAGCGGTTCCTAAAATAGTATGTCAGAGCCGGGGTGAAATCGATCTTCTTGGTCACGTCATTCCAGTCTATCAGTGGGTATGCGAGGCAATCTTCTGGATTGGGGCAGGGGAGATAGCCTTCGGCCTTCTTCTTCTGTTAGCAGCATGGAGCTGGCTTTTCTGGATCAATATAGTGTCGTTGACCGGCCTGCTTCTCTTCGTTCTTCTCTTTGAACCGGCAATGTTTACCTTACCCTTCAATCCGCTGACGCTCAATATTTCGCTTATTGTCATCTCAGTGATTGCGCTTATCGAGATTCACAAAAATAAAACCCTCACACCCAGATGAAAGCGCATAGTCATGATGGAAAGTTAAGCGCCGTTGCCCGGCTCTTTCTTTCCGTTTCAGTTACAGTTATTACCATAGCATCCTTTCTTGCAGCAGGCGGGGTTACGGCTGGCAGCTACTTCCTCCTGAAGCTCCATCCCTACATCTTCTTCATCGGTTTCGGCAACCTCGCCATCCTCATTCTCAACCGCTACCTTACAGCGACAATCTACCCCGAACTCAAAGTAGATCCCCTAAAGCAGCAGCGCTACATTTATACCGTCATACTCGCTCTCGTCATGATCACCGTATCGATAGCCTTCGAGTGGCCGCTTCTCAAGGCACTTACAGGTCTGATGCTCATGGTTGTCGTCGCTGGACCGCTCAAGGAGATATTCACCACACTTTCAATCCCGAAAATCTGGAAAGAGGTCTCCGTCCGCTACTACATTTTTGATGTTCTCTTTCTCCTCAACGCCAACCTGGGCCTCTTTACCCTGGGACTCAAAGAGGCTTTTCCCCAACAAAGCATTATCCCGTTTTTTGTCACCCAGTCCTCATACTTTCTCGGCTCCTCGTTTCCCCTCAGCATCAGTGTTATGGGCTTTCTCTACTCCTATGCCTGGAGCAAATCCTCAAAGCGTGAGCTTATCAAGCGCCTCTTCAGTCTCTGGTTTTATATGTTTGTCGGTGGAGTACTGCTCTTTCTTATTGTTATCCTTAGTGAGTACTACCTCGGCATGATGCTCATCAGCCATATCCTGCTCTTCGGTGTCATGGCGCTCCTCGGCAGCTTCACCGTATACCTATACAACTTTTTCAAACATAACTTCCATCATCCGGCACTTGCATTTCTCCTCAGCGGACTTGCCTTGCTCTTTGCCACCAGCGGCTTCGGCATAATGAACATCTACTACCTCAAAGGGGTAGCCTTCGGCACACTTCCCCCATTACATATTGATCGTATGTGGATCTACCACGCGCATACTCATGCAGCGCTGCTAGGCTGGATAACCTGCTCATTTATAGGCATGATCTACATCGTCATACCATCAATTGTCCGTGCCGACTCCCTTGCCCCCCTCCGGAGCGACAAAGTACTCTCCGCAATCCTGAGCGAAAATACCAGAAAAAAAGCATTCCGGCAGTTGACCATGCTCTTATTGGCAGCAACAGCTATAATAGTCGCTTTTTTTCTTCAAAACGGGGTCATGCTCAGCGTCAGCGGATTCGTTTTTGGAAGTTCAGTCTATTTCCTGCAGCTCAACCTTCAGTCTGAACTCTCCCGGGTGGAGTAAAGAGAAACAATATGCCAGCTATAAATCAGCCATTGGTGACCGTCGCAATACCGATGTACAATAACGCCCGGTTTATAGCTCAAACGATAACCTCTGTTCTCACGCAGACCTTTCCTGATTTTGAGCTTTTGATTTATGACGATCATTCCACAGACCTCTCATTCGACATCGCAGCATCATTTACCGACCCCCGGATTAAGCTCTACAGGAACTCCGGTAACCTCGGCCCCGAAGGCAACTGGAACAAGGCAATCAGCCAGGTACGGGGCAGGTACGTCAAGCTCGTTTGCGGCGACGACATCCTTTTCCCCCAGTGTCTCGAAAAACAGTTGGCAGCATTTCAGGATCCGCTCAACAGGGGAGTCAGCCTCGTAAGCAGCCAGAGGACCATCATTGACCCCGAAGGCAAGACACTGATTAAAAAGGTGAATTTTGTCAATGGAGGTCGTAAAGGCTTGGTTGAAGTCACCCGCAAAATGATCCGCATGGGCACCAACATCATCGGCGAACCAGTCTGCGGCCTCTACCCGGCAGAGCTTATTGCAAAAACCACAGGCTACAGCGCCACAGTTCCCTACACCATCGACCTCGACTTCTGGCTTCAGATGCTCAAGCATGGCGACCTTTATGTCATAGACGAACCACTATGCGCTTTCCGCATCTCCGACCTCTCCTGGTCATCAAGGATAGGGGAGTTGCGCTACAAGCAGTTTCTCGAATTTATGGAACAAGCCGCCACCGACGAACGCCACCAAGTCACCGACCTCGATCTCTTCATCGGCAAAATCAACTGCGCCATCCAGTCAATGACCAGCCTCATGGGCTTCAAACTCTTCGCAACATCAAGCTCTCAACTCCCCATACACACGTTTCCTTCTCAGCACTGAGTACTCAGCACTTTTCCCGTCATCCCGAACTCTGTGAGGGATCCAACCCCAACTTCTTTATAAGTCCTATAAGTCCAATAGGTTACAATAAGCCCGATTCCTTAGTCTTCCCGCCCAAGCTCAATCCACGTTCTCTGTTTGTACAAACCTCCTTTCCGGGAGAATAACAGCCGTCAACTTCCCAAGTAGTGGCTCCTCCTTATAGACACATCCCGTATCAATCGCAATAAGCTTATCAAGCATAATCGGCTCGCTGATGGCTGTGTGTGCGCAGACAACTGTCTTCTCCCACTTATACTCCTTGCTTTCAAGAAAGTTGGTGCGCATATGCATTCGCTGCCAGCAAAAATCCTCATGCTTGTAATACATTAGGTTATCCTTTACGGTAAGTTCAGGATCAAGCCCTCCGTGAGCAAAAAAATAGTTTTCTGTTTCAATAAAAAGATGGCAGTTGTTAAAGAAAGCCCGATGTTCCTGAGAGAAATAAAGTCCGGAAGGACTTTTTTGATAGGATTTAATAGTTGCTTTGCCGCCGTTGGCAAGCCATTCTTTAGTGCGATGGCCTTTAAGATGATCAAGAAACATCAGCTCATGATTACCCATAATAAAATGGCATGAGTAGCTCCTTCCGAGTTCAATCAGATAATCTACAACCTCTTTGGAATGATTCCCCCGATCAATATAATCTCCGAGAAAAACCAGTTGTTCAAACGGTTCAGGATCAATAATCTCAATCAGCTTCTTCAAGGATGCAATGCACCCATGAATATCACCAATAGCAATAATCCGACGATGTTCAGATATAATAGGTTGCATCCAAAAAGTCAAATTTTAAAAAATAGAAAAAACCTATAATTTCATTTTCACCCCTCCGCACTCATAGAGTTGCCAACAGCCAACTCTTCTAACTCAGCCCTCGCCATTTTCATTTCTTCTCATACAAAGCAGAGTTTTGTCTCTATCCCCGGCCCACAGCCCAATTCTTAATGCTGACTTAAAACTCTTCTCTCTCATCAACTTGCCTACTGCCCACCTATTCACTCCACATCATCTCTTTTCGCGTCATCTCGAACTCCTGTGTGTGATCCATCTTAAAACCAACCAAAGCAAAAACTCATTATAAGTCCTATAGCCTCTATTTCCCCTTTTTTAAATTTTACAACTTTGTAATATTATAATCACATAAAAATTTGTAAACTTACACAGTAGAAAATTTTTAGTTAGTTCAAATTTACACTTACATATGCGATGAATAAGGTGGTTAAAATTGCAGAAGTATGAATCTGATAAAGATATATATCATCGCTGTAATAATAGGAATTATTACTCAAGCATCAGGTGCCGTGTATGCAGAGCTTCCCGTTTCTTTAGGCTCTGGCGATGTCCAGCGTAGCGCTCTTGTTTCGACGATTGGGATTACGCCCAATAGTAATGGCAAATCCCTTACCACTCCATCAGCATGGGGTAGTGCTTATGGATCTGTCTTTGCGGGTGTAGGCATTGAATCACGCGCAGCTTATCTCCATGGCCCTGCTTTCACTAATGGTGTGGGAGATGGATCTGCTGCTGTAGGTTTTGGAATTGGGAACCCGGTAGAGTTTGTTGGCTTGCAGGCAGTTCTTACCATATACGACCTTAGCTCTATAGGTCGATATGGTATGTCATATCAGCTTCACCGTAATCTCGGCTCAGCGAATGCTTTTGCTGTTGGAGCTCAAAATATTATGATAAGTTCTGGAACTGATTCCGTTCCAAGCTATTATATTGTATACAGTCAGGGAGTTCTTGCTTCACCATTCATTAACAGAGCAAATGGGACAACACGGCTTCATTACAGTATAGGCGTAGGGAAGGGAGAATATAGCGAAAAAAGTCAGCTAGATGCCCTTACAGGAAAAGGAGCTAATGGAACCTATGTGTTCGGAAATTTTGCTTATGAACTGTTTAACTCATTTAACGTCATTGGGGAGTGGAATGGCTTAAATGTGAACACCGGTGTTTCAAAAACATTTTACATAAACAACATTCCTCTCGCTTTCTCAGCAGGTGCGTTAGATCTTACCGGATTCTCTGGAGATGGAGTGCGCTTCATGGTTGGAGTTGGAACAGGAATAACTTTATAACATACGTACTATGTACAAAAAGATTAATACCCTCATAGCTGGAGCTCTTCTTCTGGGTTTATTTTCTTCAGCATCAGCCAATGCGGCTTTTAATGGTTCAGATAATTTTAGACCTGTTATTTATGTTCCACCCGCCACTCCCAGAATTCCATCGGTAACGCCAGCTCCGGCCCCTGCCCCTACGCAGCAATTAGCAGAGGCGCCACCGCCAGTGAATAACGAGTATGTACTGCAAAGGGCAGCCCGTAACTAAAAGATGTTGGATAACTCAGTGCTGAATAAACGTTGTATAAGAGCAACGTTTTATTCAGCACTGACCAGTCGCACAACCCATTGTAATGCTAAAGTACTCCTGTAGCCGCTATATTCTTGCAATTGATTATTACCCTATACAGGTCGTCCCGTTGCTCAACTGGTTTGATCTTATCTTCGTCAGTCCGCTGTCGTTAGCCAGTCAGCAACCCATATTTATTCACAACCAACACCAGAAGGATTGTTGATATTACCACACCATACAAAGACACATAGTCTCATTTTGAGGCGATAGATATCATTATAAAACACACTCAAGTTTATGGTTTTAATCGAAATGATATAAGTGAAATGGTCAAACGATATTTCTGAGGCGCTAACTGCTTATAAATATTGTGGTTATCATTTTATCTTTATGCGTTCAAAAAGTCTGGTATGAAAATTGCATATCTTCCTTTACTAATTGGAGTTAGCTGTTTAAGCATAATTCAAAGTTGTTTTTCAGCGTATTCTATTAAGTATTTTTATACGCAGGAGTTTATCTAACTTTTTTTGCCGTTTGAAGTCTATAGGCTGGAATAAAAAAGTTGATGAATTCGCTGTGCTGAACATTTAAGAGTATCATTTACCTCCATACCCCTATTTGTGCTTTTTGTTGTAATAATTGTATATTATTTACATATTTCATATGTAGTTATGTGCTACATGTTATTGATTAATCTCTCTTTTTCTTAGCTTACAACATCGAAGTAATAAAAGATTTAGAGTTAACGGCCATAATAAAAGGCCATCTGTTATAGAAGGGGTTATCTCTATAGTTGTACTCGAAATGACCCTGCGCGTCATAAGTGCTTACAAAAAAGAATGATACGATATATATAGAACTGTAATTCCTGTGACTGAGAGTAGCGAAGCTTTAGCTAAAAATCCAATATGCGCCTCAATTGGCCCTTTGTTTTTCCTTTCCCAGCGCTCTCGATTTCCCTCGGCCCTCAGCACTCACGTCTCAGCACTATCTTTCTATGTCCCCTGATCCCATCGGCCTCATCCGCCTCTCATCCCCTCACATGAGCGGCAATGAAATGAAATATGTCATAGATGCAATAGAGCACAATCAGGTATTCCCCCTCGGTCAGAATGTCGCAGACTTTGAAGAAGCACTTCGCTCCTATACTGCAGCAACCGCCTGCTCATGCCTCTCATCAGGCACAGCAGCCATCCACCTTGCCCTAATCATACTCGGAGTCAAGCCGGGCGACGAAGTACTTTGTTCAACCTTCACTTTTGCCGCCTCAGCCAATCCGATTGTTTACCTCCATGCAATACCGGTCTTTATAGATTCAGAACCTTCAACCTGGAACATGGACCCCAACCTGCTCAGGCAGGCCATTCAGGAAAGGATCCGTAAAACCGGAAAAAAACCTAAACTGATTCTACTCGTCCACCTCTACGGAATGCCCGCCGATATAGAAGGCATTATGGCCGTCTCAAAAGAGTTCGACATACCTGTTCTTGAAGATGCCGCCGAAGCCCTCGGTTCCACCTATGACGGAAACCACTGCGGTACCTATGGTGAAATGGGTGTATACTCTTTCAATGGCAACAAAATCATAACTACTTCCGGTGGAGGAGCGCTTGTCTCTGCCAATAAATCACTTTGCAGCCAGGCCACGTTTCTTGCAACCCAGGCTAGGGACGAAGCCCCGCACTACCAGCATTCACAAATCGGCTACAACTACCGGATGAGCAACATCTGCGCTGGTATCGGCCTAGGCCAGATGGAAATACTTGACGAAAGAGTCGCCAAAAGGCGCGAAAACAACTCCTTTTACCGCGAAGCATTTCAAAACATAGAAGAGCTCACATTCCTGACCGAACCCTCCCGGCGCTACTTCTCAAACTACTGGTTAACCACAATACTGATTAACCCCGCAGAAACCGGCATCAACCATGAAGAATTGTATCACCACCTGAAGCAGCACCAAATAGAAGCCCGACTCCTATGGAAACCAATGCACCTTCAACCAATATTCGCACCATATCCTAGTTACACGAGCGGAGTCTCAGAATCCCTCTTCAACCAGGGCCTCTGCCTCCCCTCCGGATCACTAATGACCAACACCCAAAGAGAATACGTAGCCGAAACAATCCTGAAAGCCATAACCAAAGTCCAACCCAAAACGAAAGCACTAAGTGCCGAGACGTGACTGCCCACTGCCCACTATTTCAATTCTTAACTCAGCACTTTCACCTCAGCACTCAGCACTTAGAAAGTTGCCAACTGTCCCCAGACTTCAACTGCTGACTGCCAATTGCCAACTTTCCCTGATTTCACACTCTTGTTATAACCCTACAGCATATAAGCCCTATAGGTCCTATTCTCTCTCTGTCACAGCATTGCCAACACTCTCGAATGAAAGCCAGCAAGCCCAAATAAAAACCCCAAGCCGAAAAAATTAACAAAATCCCTATATTACTGTTAAAATCGGCGCATGCATATTTTTTTTCATTGCCAACAGCCAACTTATCTTGACTTCACTCAGCACTTTCACCTCAGCACTCAGCACTAAGAAAATCAGCACTCTATGAAACGCCTAATCCTCTTCCTATCAATACAGTGCCTGTTGCTTACCACCCTTTCATCTATATCTTCCGCTGCCGAACCAAGCGCAATTCGCGATAAATCAGAGAGCTTCAAAGGTGTTAACGGCCCTAGCTACCCCCTAGTCCAAGACTCCTACTTCACCGACGACTTTGGTAACATTCTCATGACCATCAACGTACTCGGTCAGGCCAACCATTCTGGTCAAGTCATTGTTCAAGAAGATGCCGATCTTGCCACCCTTATCACTACGGTAGGTGGCATAAGCCCTAATGCCAACCCGAAAAAAATCATAGTAATCCGCAAATACCCCGACCCTGACGGCACCCAGTTCTACAAAGTAAACTTCAAAAAATTCTTGAAAAACGGCGACCGCTCCTCATTCGTGGTCCTCAAACCGAACGACACAGTCATCATTCCCGAAGATAATGGCATCTCCCTGGCAACAATCTCCCAGGTTATTAGCCTCATCTCAGGCGGATTCAATTCCTATTACATTTTGAAGCAGATCAGCAAGTATTAATGTGGATCAGCTAGTAACAGGTTACAACTCACTCTATAGACCATCATGCCAGATACTCAGCCGCCCGGCACTGACAACAACCTGAATAGAGCCTCTAACCCCTCTCCCAATAAGGGTCAGCAGCAGCCAAAAATTCAGGAGTACTTCGGCGAGCCTATGAAGGAAATTGACATTAGAGAACTCTTCAATGTCCTCAACCGCCGCAAATACGGCATCATTTTCTTTCTCATTATTTCTGTCGCTCTCGCCTGGCTATTTCATAAGGCCGAAGAGCCCGCCTATTATGCAGAATCCATAATGCTGATAGACAATCCCTTCGGCAACAACCCCGTTGACGCAGCTCTTGGCACCACAGGTGAGTCCGATGCCAAAGCGGTAAAAAAAGATGTAGAGCTCTTAACCTCGATGCCCATTACCCAGCTCGCCGTCCGCGAACTGCTTAAAACCACTAAGCGCGACTCCCTCGAATTCTTCGGTAAACGGCAATACCGTTCATCCTTCGACGACCTCATCACCTTGGTTTCGCCCTTCTCTGACAAGCGCTCAGCGCAAACCATGAACCTCAATGGGCCTGAATACCCGGATGATTTTATCCGGATAAACGCCATGAAGCTCAGTGTTCGTATCAAGGTAGACCCGGTGCGCGAAACATCTCTCATCAAAGTCTCTGTTGCCAGCCCTTTCCAGGATGAAGCCGTCTATCTTACCAACACGCTCTGCAATGCCTATAAAAACGCCGATATTAACCGCAAATCCGAAAAATACAAGCAGTCGAGCACGTTCATTGCCGAAATGCTCCACAATCAGCAGAAATTCGTTGCCCAAACCGACAGCACCCTCTCCAGGTACATGGAGAGCAACAAAATGTATGAGAATTCCGGCAATGTAGGGCAGCTTCTCTCAAAAGTCACAGAGATCGAATCCAAAGTCAACGAACTCAAAACAGAAAGCCGTATAACTCAAAACAGTCTCGACTTTCTCCAGTCAAAACTCACCGAGGCCGACCGGATCCTCAGTACTCGTATAGCCAAAACAGTAAACGCCAAGCTCTCAGCCATCCTCGAGGATATTAAAAATCAGCAGAAACAATACGTTCAGCTCATTGCCGAAAAAGGTGTAGATGACGCCGACACCAGAAACAAAAAGCAGCAGCTCGATGCTGCACAATCACGTTACGAAAACCTCAGTCGTAGCCAGATAGCAGGAGAAATCAACTACACCGGCAGAACAAAAAAATATAGCTTCGACCTCATTGCTGAAAAACTAGAAACAGAACGCAAGCTCAACCTCCTCAGTAACAGCGCTATTGAATATGAGAAGCTTAAACAGGGCTACGAAGCCAGGGTCAACCTTCTTCCCAAAAAACAGCAGGACTACGCCAAACTCCAGCGTGACCGCGATGTTGCCGGAAAAACCTACACATTCCTCAAAGAAAAGCTCGATGAAAGCCGCATCCTGCTCGGTTCTGAAGTTGGCAACGTCTCCATAATCGGTAGCGCTTTTCGCCCCTTCTTCCCCGCAAATTCCAGCCCCCTGAAAAGTATGCTTATCGGCCTTCTTATCGGCGGAGTAATGGCATCCATCTACACCTTAATTAGCGAATTTCTGGACGACAGCATCAAAGACGAAATCAGTTTAAAAAACCAGGGCTTCACGGTTCTATCACAAATCCCTTATGTTACCAACACGCCCGATGGCTCGAAGGCAACCTTGGGTAATTACATAAAGGAGACTGATCAACTCAGCACTGATCAACGCAACACTGTCCCACTGATTACCGACCGCCTCTCCTCCTGGTATGCCGAAAGTTTTCGTACCCTTAGAACAGCAATCAGTTATTGCTCTATAGACAACCCCATACGCTCTCTTATTATCTCAGGTGTTTCAATAGCTGAAGGCAAATCCTCCGTTTGTACCAATCTTGGTATGGCCCTTGCCCTCAATGGTCGAAGAGTCATCATCATCGACTGCGACCTCCGCCTCGCTTCCCAGCACAACATCTTTAAAATAAAACGGGAAGTTGGCCTTACCGACTATCTCTATAGCGATCTTAAAACCATCGATGACAGTTTTATTAAGTCCACCCATGTCGCTAATCTGAGCGTCATTACCGCGGGTAAAAAAATTCCGAATCCCAACGAGTTCCTCTCGTCCCAAAAAATGCAGGATCTCATTTTATACCTTGAAACAAAATTTGATCTAGTCCTTATTGATAGTCCTCCGCTATTTCTCAGCGATGCAGCCCAGCTGGCCCAAACTGTCGATGGCATCCTGATTGCAGCACGCTTGAACCACACTCCACGCAAACCACTGAAAGATCTTGCCGATGACCATCTGATTTTCTCCAACATCATTGGTGTCGCCCTCATTGGCTCCCTCAAGAATAGCTATGGCTACGGCAAATACGGTCACCACAAATATGGGTATGGCAATAGGGGCAATTACTATGGACAAAACTAAAATCCAAAAAAGTATATTGAGTCTCTCTCAAGGTCAAAAAAAGGCTCTTGCTCTCCTTTTTGACCTCACGGCATCTCTGTGCAGTGTTTGGCTTGCATTCTCATTCCGGTACGACTCTGTTCGTCTTCCTACGGGGCAGGAGTGGGTTATATACCTTCTTGCCCCGCTCCTTATGCTGCCGATTTTTATAAAAAAAGGCCTCTACCGTGCAATTTATCGCTATCATGGACTTGCGGCTTTTATCACCATCCTCAAAGCGGTAGTTATCTACGCTTTTTTCTTGATCGTGGCACATTTATTACTCAATACCCCGGATATTCCCCGGTCGATTGTCTTCCTGCAGCCAATCATTATTCTCCTTATAACACTGTTCAGCAGGGGTTATATTCGCTACTGGTTTTCGTTGCACAACAACAAAAACAATGACAAAAAAAACAGCTCCTCCTCTGAACAAATACTCATCTATGGAGCCTGTTTATCAGGCTTACAGGTGCAGAATGTCATTTCAAGCCTTCCCAATC
Organism: Chlorobium sp.; assembly: GCA_005843825.1. Classification (GTDB taxonomy): domain Bacteria; phylum Bacteroidota; class Chlorobiia; order Chlorobiales; family Chlorobiaceae; genus Chlorobium. Next base: position 54,091 of record SZXX01000029.1, on the reverse strand, counting down.
TCAATATTGCGGGTTTCATTGACGACGACCCCTCTTTATATGGGCGCACCATCAACGGGCACATGGTCTATAGCCCAAGCGATGCCCTGCCGGTCATTCAACGACATAACATTAAAAACATTCTCCTGGCCAGCCCTAAAATTACTCGTTTCCGTAGGCTGGAGATTGTCGAACACTTCAAGAACTATCCTGTAAATCTTCGCTTCCTGCCAAACATTCAGGACCTCACCGAAGGTAAAATCACCATCACCGAAATCAAAAAAATAGATATCGAAGATCTCCTTGGTCGCGATACCACGCCACTCAGCGATCAACTGACCATAAACTCCATTACCGGTAAAGTCATTATGGTAACCGGTGCAGGAGGCAGCATTGGAAGTGAACTCTCCCTGCAGCTGCTTGCCCTTCAACCCGCCAAACTGCTTCTTGTTGATAATGCAGAATACAACCTCTTTAATATTCACAACAGCCTGATTGAGCTGAACCTGAAAAATGATTTTGGCACACTCATCGTCCCTCTCCTCGCTGACGTCACAAATGAGGCACATATTTCCAATATCATTCGCATCTACCAGCCATCTGTCATCTACCATGCCGCAGCCTACAAGCATGTCCCGATGGTTGAATACAATATTTCCCAGGGGGTTCGCAACAACGTTCTCGGTACCCTCAGCCTTGCCAAAGCTGTCCGTCAGCATAGAACACCGGCTCTGATACTTGTCAGCACCGACAAAGCAGTCCGCCCAACTAACGTCATGGGAGCCAGCAAACGCCTCTGTGAACTCATTCTTCAGGCATTCTCCGCTGAATCCGGCAACACCACCAGCTTAAGTATGGTTCGCTTCGGCAACGTCCTCGGTAGCAGTGGTTCAGTCGTTCCACTCTTTCGCACCCAGATCAGCCAGGGAGGACCAATCACTATCACGCATAAAGAGATTACCCGTTACTTCATGACCATCCCCGAAGCAGCCCAGCTCGTTATCCATGCCGGTAGCATGGGCAGGGGAGGCGAGGTCTATCTGCTTGATATGGGCGACCCGGTTAAAATCATCGATCTGGCCCATCGCATGGTCACTCTCTCAGGCCTCTTGGTTCGCGACCACCAAACCCCCCACGGTGATATCGAAATCAAAGTCACAGGCCTGCGTCCCGGCGAAAAACTCTACGAAGAACTGCTTATCGGCAACAACCCCTCACCCACAGCTCACCCCCGAATCTTTAAGGCCAACGACCACTTCATACCCTGGCCCATACTCGAGCCGGAACTAAACAACCTTATGCAATACATCAAAACCGACAACATCACAGGCATAAAGCAGATACTCAAAAAATTGATTCCCGAATACCAGCCCAGCATAGCCACCACCGACCACCTCCAACGCGAAGCCGAAAGCACAACAAAAAAATTACCCATAACCCCCCAGCAGAAAAACTAGTAGGCAGTAGGCAATCGAAGAAAGTAGTTGGCAGTCTGCAGTCGGCAGTCAAGAAAGAGAGTCCCAGCCCAGAGTCATTATAAGTAGTCCCATTAGTCCTATAGGCCCTATTCCCTCTCTTTCTCAGCCAACTACCAACTGCCAACTCTCTTGATTTCAATGGCCAACTGCAGACTGCCAATTGCCAACTTTTTTTCTTCACTTGCCAACTCTCTTTCTTCAATAAATGGATACGTGTTTCAAAGATCTTACCGTATACAAGAAAGCCTTTCAAATGGCTATGGAAATCTTTAGGATCACCAAGTTTTTTCCAGTAGAAGAAAAATATTCATTAACCGACCAGGTAAGGCGATCTTCAAGAGCTGTTTGTTCGAATCTTGCTGAAAGCTATCGGAAAAGACAGTACAAAGCACATTTTCTATCCAAAATATCAGACGCTGATATGGAAAACAGCGAAACAGGAGTGTGGATTGATTTCGCCCTTAATTGTGAATATATAACTACTGAAATACACCAAAATCTCACAACAAAAGGACTCGAAGTAGGCCGAATGCTCAACCACATGACCCAACACCCTGAAAAATACGCCCTTAAATCTTAATAGTTGGCAGTCTGCAGTCAGCAGTTGGCAATCGAAGAATACAGAAGGCAAGTGAAGAAATTGAAAAACCGCCAACTGCCAACTGCCCACTTTCTTGTTTTCGTCAGCTGACTGCGAATTGCCAACTATCTTTCTTCAATTGCCGACTGCCAATTGCAAACTGCCAACTCTCTTTCTTCAATGATCTTCCCCCTTCTCCTCCGTCTCTGGTCCCATATATCAAAAAGGCGAAGAACCCAGGTATTTCTCCTCTTAATCCTGATGTTCGCCGCCTCATTCGCCGAAATCCTAAGCATAGGAGCAGTCCTCCCATTTCTAGCCGTCCTGACCAACCCAGAAAAAATCATAAACCACCCCACAACCCAATCCCTGATCCACACATTTGGCTATACAACTCTTAACTCTTCACTGCCAACTCACGCAGTGCCGACTGCCAACTGCCTACTGCCAACTGATTTTCTCTTTATTCTAACCTTCACCTTCGCCCTCGCAGCCTTAATAAGCGGCGCCATGCGCCTTCTGCTCCTCTGGGCCAGCACCCGCATCTCCTTTGCAACACTTGCAGACCTAAGTATCAGCATTTACCGCAGAACACTCTACCAGCCATACTCAATACATGCCGCCCGAAACAGCAGTGAAGTCATAAACGGTATTTCAGGTAAAGCGAACAGCGTAATAGGGTCGATCATAATACCTAGCTTGACACTCATTAGTTCAGCAATCATGCTAATTGTAATCCTCATAGCTCTTATATCTATTGACCCGGTAATCGCTTTAGCCGCCTTTGGAGGATTTGGCTTGATATACGCCATCATTATAAAGCTTACCAATGGCAGAATGTTGTTCAACAGTCAAAGTATGGCCCGCGAATCAACACAGCTCATCAAATCTTTACAGGAAGGTCTGGGTGGTATACGCGATGTCCTGATCGACGGCTGCCAGGCAGTCTACTGCAATATATACCGCAACGCCGATCTTCCTTTGCGCCGGGCCCAAGCCAATAGCACTTTTATCAGTCAAAGTCCACGATTTGGCATCGAAGCACTCGGAATGATGCTTATCGCTATGTTGGCTTATGCGCTTGCCCGCCAGCCCGATGGAATAACCAAAGCGATCCCGGTCCTTGGCGCCTTAGCCCTTGGCGCTCAGCGTTTGTTGCCAGTACTGCAGGCAGGATATGCTTCATGGAGCAGCATTCAAAGCGGACAGGTCTCTTTAAAAGACACCCTCGAACTGCTCGACCAGCCACTCCCCGAATATGTCGACCAGCCACCCGCAAAACCAATCCCGTTTCAGCAGCAGATAACCTTAAAGCAAATCTCATTTCGATATACCCCCCAAACACCTTGGATACTCAAAAACCTCGACCTTTCCATTCCAAAAGGCAGCCGCATCGGCTTCATCGGCCTTACCGGGAGCGGCAAAAGCACCCTCCTCGATATAGTCATGGGACTGCTCCAGCCCAACGAAGGAACCCTTGAAATCGATAATCAAAAAATCACAACCCACAACACCCGCAACTGGCAGGCCCATATAGCCCACGTTCCTCAGGCCATCTTCCTGGCCGACAGCACCATCCAGGAAAACATAGCCTTTGGAGTCCCCATAAATAAAATTGACCACGCCCTGGTCAAACAAGCAGCCCAACAAGCCAAAATCGACGACATTATAGAAACCTGGTCAAAAAAATACCAAACATTCGTAGGCGAACGAGGCATCCGCCTCTCAGGAGGACAACGCCAAAGAATAGGCATAGCAAGAGCACTGTATAAAAGAACTGATGTTATCATCTTCGACGAAGCCACCAGCGCCCTCGACAACAAAACCGAACAAGCCGTAATGCAATCCATAGAATCCCTGGGCCAAGACCTTACCATACTTATTATAGCGCATCGTCTCACTACATTGAAAAACTGCACCCAAATAGTTGAACTAGCAGACGGCGGCATAAAACGAATCGGTACCTATCAAGAAATAGTAGGTGAGGACAACCAACTAAAAGTAAAAAATCTCAGCACATAGAAAACTGCCAACTTTTTCGGTTTTCGCTCAGCCCTGAATACTCAGTACTTTCTTTCCTCATCACTAAGAAAATCGGCAATTAAAAGACTGCCAACATCCAACTGCCTTCAATCTAAATGAAATATTCTGAATACAGGTATTTAATTCTCTCAGATCTTTATCGAATTACAGGAGATATTAAAATTCTGTCATTTTTACGTTCCATTATATTTGGTTTATATAAATACAACTTCTGGATGCGAACATGTTTTTATACGAGATCAAATGTAATACTAAAATATACCATACACCCAATCGCAAAGCTTATACTTCGCCACATAGTCTACAAGTTAGGAATTCAAATTCCCAGTTCAACCAAAATTGGTAGTGGCTTTCATATTGGACATTTTGGAGGAATCGTTGTTAATGCGGAGAGTGTGATTGGCAAAAATTGTAATATCTCTCATGGTGTCACGATAGGTCAGGGGAATCGCGGGAAAAATAAAGGATGTTCAATATTAGGAAATAATATTTACATAGGACCCGGAGCAAAGATTATTGGTGCGGTTAAAATTGGAAATAATGTCGCAATTGGAGCAAATTGTGTTGTGACAAAAGATATTCCTGACAATTCTGTAGTTGTTGGCATTCCGGGAAAAGTGATATCACAAAATGGTTCAGTTGGATATATAAATAAAACTGACTACGATAACAAGATCGGCTACCTACAGAAAGCAGTTGAAACATCCTGAATATCTCATTTTTCCTCAGAACTCAGCACTCAAAAAGTTGCCAACTGCCAACTCTCTTCCTTCCACTCGGCACTCAGCATTGTCTACTCAGTACTTTCTTTCAGCACTCAGCACTCAGCACTCAGCACTCGCGTCTCAGCACTATCTTTCTCATCACTTTGAAGACTGCCAACTTTCTTCACTTGCCAACTGATATTTTCTTCACATGTTAACCAACTCCTCTATCCTGATCACCGGCGGCACCGGCTCCTTCGGCCATACCTTCGTTCCCCTCACACTCGCCAAATACAATCCCCGCCGTCTAGTCATCTACTCCCGTGACGAAATGAAACAATGGGAAATGGCGAAGCTATACGGCAACGATCCGAGAGTCCGCTTCTTCATTGGCGACGTTCGTGACAAAGACCGCCTTGCCCGCGCACTCACAGGAATTGATTATGTTGTCCATGCAGCAGCAACCAAAATCGTCCCCACAGCCGAATACAACCCCTTTGAATGCGTTAAAACCAATGTTTTCGGCGCCATGAATCTCATTGACGCCTGCATTGACCATGGTGTTAAGCGCGTTGTCGCCCTTTCGACCGATAAAGCAAGTAGTCCGGTTAATCTGTATGGAGCCACCAAGCTGACCTCTGACAAACTTTTTATTGCAGGTAACTCGTATTCTGGCGGTGCCGACACTCGCTTTTCAGTAGTGCGTTACGGCAACGTTATGGGCTCGCGGGGTTCAGTTATTCCTTTTTTTCTATCCCGTGCAGATCAGGGGGTGTTACCGATTACTGATGAGCGCATGACTCGCTTTATGATTACGCTGGAAGAGGGCGTCGATCTTGTTTGGCATGCCTTCGAGGATATGGTCGGTGGTGAAATCTATGTAAAAAAGATCCCTTCCATGACATTGCTGGATATTGCCCGCGCAGTCGCACCCAATGCTTCACATGATATAGTTGGTATTCGACCAGGAGAAAAACTCCATGAGCAAATGATCAGTTTTGAGGATGCCAAACATACCTATGAATATGATGACCATTACAAAATACTTCCTGCAATCAATGACTGGAGCCACGACCCCGAGCGTATAAATGGAGGTAAACCAGTTGCTCTCGATTTTACCTACTGTTCAGATAATAACACTGAATGGATGAGCATTGATAAATTGCAGGCATGGATTCATGAGAACCGAGCACATATTGGCAAAATATGACAACTATGATTCCCTACGGACGACAGAATATTAACCAGACTGATATTGATGCAGTTGTTGAAGTCTTGCGCTCTGACTTTTTAACTCAAGGCGCTGTAGTTCCAGAATTTGAAAAAGCTGTTGCGGCTTATTGCCAAGCAAATCATGCTGTTGCTGTAAATAGTGCGACCAGTGCGTTACATATTGCCTGCTTGTCGTTAGGAGTCGGAAAAGGGGATATCGTCTGGACATCACCAATAACTTTTGTTGCGAGCGCCAATTGCGCACTCTATTGCGGAGCTGAGGTGGATTTTGTTGATATTGATCCGCAAACGTATAACCTTAGCGTCGATCGCTTAAAAGAAAAGCTGATACTGGCAGAAAAGGCTGGGAGATTACCAAAAGTCGTTATTCCAGTCCATCTCTGCGGTCAACCTAGTGATATGTCCGGCATAAATGCATTAAGTCAGCAATATGGCTTTAAAATCATAGAAGATGCCTCACATGCCATTGGCGGACGCTATAAAGATGAACCAGTAGGTAATTGCCAATACAGCGATATCATCGTTTTCAGTTTTCACCCAGTCAAAATAATCACAACAGGCGAGGGGGGGCTTGCTCTAACCAATAATAATCAGTTAGCAAAAAGCATGCGCCTCTTGCGTTCTCATGGCATCACAACTGATACTTCAGATATGCATCCTCGGCCTGAGGGAGAACTTTGGAATTACCAACAGATAAATCTCGGGTATAACTACCGCATGACAGATATTCAGGCAGCGTTAGGGCTAAGTCAAATGCAACGGCTTAATGAATTTGTTACCGTGCGTCATGCTATCGCAAAGCGATACAATCAAATGTTATCTGCCTTGCCAGTGGTTCAGCCCTGGCAGCATCCTGATAGCTATTCAAGCTTCCATCTTTATGTTATTCGCTTGAAGCTTGATGAAATCAACAAGACACACAGGGAAGTCTATGAGATGCTCAGGGCTGCAGGGGTACTCGTTAACCTTCATTATATACCTGTTTATCGCCAGCCATATTATGAGCAAATGGGATTTTGTGCGGGTTACTGTGCTGAAGCGGAGCAATATTATTCAGAGGCGATTAGCCTGCCTATGTATCCGGGACTTAGCGAGCTTCAGCAGGATTATGTGGTGACAGTAATTGAAAATGCGTTAAATGGTCAGGATAATCATGATTAATAAGTTGTTAAGCAACATCCCCGGCTCAGCTGGGATGATAATTAACAGTCGTATCGGCTGTAAGGAATTATGGGATCAGACTTTCAACAGCCTACCTTATAAGTCGGTTGCATACTCGAATACCAGCCTTGATTATCAGTTAGCATATCAGCAGGGGCATGGCGGGAGCTGGTTTGATTTTTCGTCAGTTATTTATTCGGATAATAAACCGGTCGCTTTATGGCCTCTGACTATCTCAATAAAAGATAATGCGGCAAGATTGACATCTCAGGGTAGTCCTGTTTTGGCTCCGGTTTTTCTTGCGGATTGTCCGGCCGTGTCCCGCAAGCGGATTATAAAAATTTGCATTGAACTAGCTAATGCTCTTGCAATTGCTTATAAAATAAGCGAATGGGAAAGTGGCGAATCATTTTCCCGTTCAATCGGCATGAGCGAATGGCATATTCAATCCATGGGAAGAGACTCTCTCTGCCATGTGTTTCATGAACTTTATATTGACCTTGGGTTAGATATTGCCGAAATAAAAAGAAATTTTCGTAAAAGATTTAAATCACTTGTTGTTTCCGGTTCTAAGTTATGGGCGGTCGGTGTTCTTGATGGCCAGAATGATGGGGAGATATGGTCAGAGTTTCGTGATTTGCACCATAAGGTCTCAGGCAGAGTCACCCGATCTGATGAAACATGGATGATGCAATATCAGGATATTCTATTCGGGCGTGCTTTTTTGGTCTGGTTAAGAAACAGCTGTGGTGAAATGGTAGGGGGAGGACTTTTTAACTTTACGGATGATGAGGGAGTTTATGCCGTTGGGGCATATGATCGTACCCTTTTTGATAAACCTTTGGGGCATGTTGTTCAATATAGAGCCATTGAAGAGCTGAAAAAACGCAATGTAAGCTGGTATAAAATAGGTGTTAGACCCTATGCTTCAGACAATCCAAAACCCACTGAGAAGGAAATATCAATTGGAGAGTTCAAGCAGGGTTTCTCATCCCACTGTTTTCCGCACTATCGCCTGACACACAGGCTTGTTCAACAACAAGAGGTATGAGCCTAAAGATGGACTCACATTTTCTATAACCTAAACATAGTTCAAGTTTCAGCCGTTTTATGTTTGGCCCAAGGATTTCTGCATCGGATATTGAGGCGACACTTGTAAGTGTTGCCCCGCTACCGATTCATCAGGATATTTCGTCATCATTGTTACAAGCAGTTTTAGTCGATCGACAGCAAGGGGCATTACTCTGAGTAAAATTGCTTTTAAAATAAGTTACGGATACAGTTAGGTGACAGTTTATGATCAGACAAGGCTTGCCCTTGGTACAGCCCAATTTGGTTTGCCGTACGGTATTGCTAATCAAGCCGGCCAGGTTAGCAGGAAGGAGGTCTCTGCGATGCTGCAACTTGCGGTATCCAATGGTATTGATACCCTTGATACGGCGATTGCCTATGGAGAGAGTGAAGTTGCTCTTGGCCAGGCAGGTACTCAGGGTTTCAATGTGGTGACAAAGCTGCCGGCACTGCCGGATGACTGTCTTGATGTTATCTCTTGGGTTATGGAGCAGGTGGACGCCTCATTTACCCGTCTCGGGGTAAGCTCTGTTTATGCTTTGTTGCTGCATCGTCCGGAGCAACTGCTTGGTCCGCATGGAAAAGAGTTGTATGAAGCATTATATGCCTTGAAAGAGCGCGGCAAAGTGCAAAAAGTCGGTGTTTCCATTTACAACCCTCTTGAACTGGATGCACTGACCCGACTATTTCATTTTGATCTTGTGCAAGCTCCCTTTAATATTATTGATAGTCGTCTCTATCGGGCAGGCTGGCTTCAGCGGCTCAAGGATGATGAGGTTGAAATTCATACCCGATCAGCTTTTTTGCAGGGTTTGCTACTTATGCCGGAAGAGAACCTGCCGTCAAAATTCACTCCCTGGAGTGATTTATTTCAGAGATGGCATACTTGGCAGGCTGAACACCATGTCTCTGCACTTCATGCTTGTCTCGCATTTTCACTCTCCTTTCCCGAAATAGATCGGGTTATAGTTGGTGCTGACAGCATCAATCAGCTTGATCAAATCATTAAAGCTTCGCGCTTGACACTTCCTGACAATCTTCCTGATCTTTATTGTGAGGCAGAAAACCTGATTAATCCTGCACGCTGGTCCTGTTTATGAAAATCGTTGCCCTTGTTCAGGCCCGTATGGGCTCTACACGTCTGCCAAATAAGGTAATGAAACCAATTGGTGGCGTGCCTATGATCGAACTGCTTCTGAGGCGCTTGTCTGCTTCGAGTGAAGTTGATCAGGTTGTGGTCGCGACTTCAACAGCTGAACGCAATAAACCATTGGTCGAATATGTTCGTCATCTGGGCTATGCCTGTGAGCAGGGAAGTGAAAATGACGTTCTCGACCGCTATGTAGAGGCAGCTAAAGCCCACAATGCGGATGTGGTTGTCCGGATAACAGGTGACTGCCCGTTGGTCGATCCAGCGCTTGTTGACGAATGTATTCGCGGGTTCAAGGCGGCCGGAGTTGATTACTATAGCAATACCAATCCCCCCTCATATCCAGATGGTCTTGATGTAGAGGTTTTCAGTTATAAAGCTCTTGAAAAGGCGGCAAAGGAAGCCCGGGAGCCATTTGAACGTGAGCATGTTACTCCTTATCTGCGCAAGTCCGCTTTTTTCAATATTGCTTCAATGGAGCATCTCGAGGATTTGTCTTCACTGCGCTGGACTGTTGATGATCCTGTAGACTTTGTTGTAATTGAAAGTGTGTTCCGGCATTTTCATCCGCGCACGGATTTCACATGGAAGGAAGTGCTTGATCTCCAGCGTCAACAGCCAGAAATATTCAGCATTAACAAGAATACCATTCGTAACGAAGGAGCGACTATGGGTACCGGTCAGAAATTATGGAAACGCGCCAAACAAATCATCCCAGGTGGAAACATGTTGCTTTCCAAACGAGCTGAAATGTTCCTTCCTGACCAATGGCCAGCCTATTTCAGTAAGGCAAAAGGTTGCAAGGTTTGGGATTTGGATGGTAATGAATTCGTTGATATGTCCATCATGGGAATTGGTACCAACATTCTTGGCTATGGCCATCCGGAAGTTGATGATGCAGTGCGCTCCACTATTGATGCCGGTAACATGTCAACCTTTAATTGTCCGGAAGAGGTCTATTTGGCAGAGAAGTTGATTGAGCTGCATCCTTGGGCTGACATGGCTCGCCTTGCCCGTTCAGGGGGCGAAGCCAATGCAATAGCAATTCGTATAGCTCGTGCAGCTTCAGGCAAAGATAAAGTAGCTATTTGTGGCTACCACGGTTGGCACGACTGGTATCTCTCTGCAAATCTCGGTGACGACAAAAGTCTGGATGGTCACTTGCTCCCAGGGCTTGAGCCTAATGGTGTTCCAAGAAGCTTGCGAGGTACGGTTTTCCCCTTCAATTACAACAACTTTGCTCAACTTGAAGCGCTGGTTAACACACATGATATCGGTGTGATCAAGATGGAAGTGGTTCGCAACGCTGGACCTGAAAACAACTTCCTGCAGAAAGTGCGTCAGCTTGCAACTGACCGAGGTATTGTGCTGATTTTCGATGAGTGCACTTCAGGTTTCCGCGAAACTTATGGAGGCCTGCATAAGAAGTATGGGGTTGAGCCAGATATGGCTATGTTCGGCAAAGCCTTGGGTAATGGTTATGCCATTACCGCTACAATAGGCAGACGCGAAGTTATGGAAGCTGCACAAACCACATTCATTAGCAGCACCTTCTGGACAGAGCGCATCGGCCCCACTGCCGCGCTCAAAACACTTGAAGTTATGGAACGGGTCAAATCCTGGGACACAATCACCAAAACCGGTTTGAATATCCGGCAAGGGTGGCAGCAACTTGCCGACAAGCACGATATACAGATTGATCATTGGGGATTACCTGCGCTTACTGGGTTTTCTTTCCAGGGAGCAAATGCGCTAGCTTACAAGACACTTATAACCCAGGAAATGCTTGCTAAAGGCTATTTGGCGGGAAACAGCGTGTATGTTTGCACTGAACACACTCCTGATGTAGTGGCTGATTTCTTTGAAGCACTTGATCCAATATTTGCTCTTGTTAAAGAGTGTGAAGAGGGTAAGGATGTGATTAGCCTACTCAAAGGGCCTATATGTCATGGCGGGTTTAAGCGCTTGAATTGAATGCCTATATAATGAACATTGCCTTCCGTGTTGATGCATCAAGCCAAATCGGAACTGGACATTTTATGCGTTGCTTAACTTTAGCAGATGTGTTGAGCCAGCGAGGGGCACAAATTCGATTTATAAGCCGTCATTTGCTAGAGCACTTGCAGGGTTTGTTGCTGAATAAGGGTTATGAATTTATGATGCTTGAGAATCAGGCAAATGAAAATGTTGATGACTTGGCTCATTCTCATTGGCTGGGTACTTCTCAGCGAAGCGATGCAGAAGAGGCGTTTCAACTCCTCTCAGATAGAATCTGGGATTGGTTGGTGGTTGATCATTACGCATTAGATGCTCGTTGGGAGTCTAAACTTCGGCAAATAGTCAAAACTATTTTGGTCATTGACGACATTGCTGACCGCTTGCATGACTGCGATATACTGCTCGATCAGAATTATTATGCGGACATGGAAACTCGCTACACAGGTAAGGTTCCTGTAAACTGCCAATTATTGCTTGGGCCGCATTATGCTCTTCTTCGTGAAGAATTCCGTCAATGGCGTCAGCAGGTTAGACCTCGCACGGGACCAGTAAAAAGAATTCTTGTGTTTTTTGGTGGCGTTGATGCCGATAACTTCACAGGATTAACCATTGAAGAACTGGCTGGTCTTGGTATGAGCGGGTTGCATATTGATGTAGTCATAGGCGCACAACATCCTTATCGCGAACAGATTGAATCAGCGTGTTCAGAATATTTGCTTTCCTGTTATGTACAAACTGATCGAATGGCGGAGTTGATGGCAAAAGCTGATCTTGCTATTGGTGCCGGAGGTTCAGCTACTTGGGAGCGGTGTTGTTTAGGGTTGCCAGCATTTGCAATCAGCACAGCTTCAAATCAGAGTAAGCAGGTTGCCGATGCTGCAAGCTGCGGGTTGCTGTACGCACCTGAAATAAATGGCGACTTAAAGACTTTTATTAATCGTCATTTACCTGCACTCATAGACAATAGTAACTTGATAAAATTCATCTCAAATAATGACTTGCAGGCTGTTGATGGTAGAGGTGTTTTGCGAGTCATGAGAGGCATGGGGTGCAGTGGGATTGAAATGCGAGTTGCAGGCAAAGGTGACTCGAAGATGATTTTCGAGTGGCGTAATCACCCAAAAATCAGGGCTGTATCTCGCAACAGAGAGGTAATCAGTTGGGAGGATCATGGAAAATGGTTTGCTAAAGTCCTGACATCTCCTGACAATGTGTTGCTTATAGGGTATAGTAATAGCGAGCCGGTAGGAGTCGTTCGATTCGATAACAAGGATGATGAAGCTGAAGTTTCGATCTATCTTGTTCCTGGTTTAAAAGAATCTGGAGTTGGGGGAGACTTGTTGCAGTGCGCTGAACATTGGTTTTCAATTCATTATCCTGAAATACGAAAGATTGTAGCTTGTGTTCTCGGTGATAACGGACGTTCCAACCATCTGTTTTTGGGGGCAGGCTATCGGGTTGAGTCAACCTCATACATTAAAGAACTTGCATGACTATGATTGACGGGTTCAAAATAGGCGGCAGAATGATAGGGAAAAACCATCCACCTTTCATCATAGCAGAAATGTCCGGCAACCATAATCAGTCGCTTGAACGAGCACTAGAAATCGTTGCAGCGGCAGCTAAGTCTGGTGCTCATGCACTTAAAATACAGACCTATACTCCTGACACGATGACTCTTGATCTGGATGAACGGGAGTTTCATATCAGTGATCCCAATAGTTTATGGACTGGCACTTCGCTATACAAGCTTTACAGTGAAGCCTATACTCCATGGGAGTGGCATAAGCCAATTTTTGAGCGCGCTCGTAAACTGGGCATGATTGCATTCAGTACTCCCTTCAATGATACCGCAGTCGACTTTCTCGAAAGTCTGGATGTGCCGTGCTATAAGATAGCCTCGTTTGAGAATACAGACTTGCCGCTTATTCGTCGGGTGGCTGCCACCGGGAAGCCCTTGATTATTTCAACAGGGATGGCAACAGTTGCTGAACTTGATGAAACAGTTCGTGCAGCCCGGGATGCGGGTTGCAAAGATCTTATTCTGCTCAAGTGTACAAGCACGTATCCCGCAACGGCAGACAATACTAATATATTGACTATTCCTCACCTGCGTGATCTGTTCCGTTGCGAAGTCGGACTTTCCGACCACACCCTGGGCGTTGGAGTATCTGTTGCCAGTGTCGCATTGGGCGCATCAATTATCGAGAAACACTTCACCCTTAATCGTGCCGCAGGTGGCGTAGATAGCGCATTTTCAATGGAGCCGGTAGAAATGACTCAACTTGTTTTAGAAACAGAACGAGCATGGCAGTCCCTTGGTCACGTAAGTTATGGGATCACTGATGCAGAGCAAATGTCACTGCAGTATCGTCGTTCTCTCTATATTGTGCAGAATATGAAAGCTGGTGAGGTGCTCACTAAAGACAACGTGCAAGCGATTCGTCCGGGCTTGGGGTTACCTCCAAAGTATTTGGATATTATTCTGGGGAGGATTGTTAAGCTGGATGTGGTTCGAGGGACAGCGATCAAGTTTGAATTATTAGGATAATCAAGCTTATGGTCGCTTCACATTCAGTTTAGCTATTTAATTCGTAGAGAAATCATCCCTTAAAAAAAGACTTATTTTTATGAAAATTGTGGCTACTATCGAAGCTCGTATGACATCGAGCCGCTTGCCGGGTAAGGTTTTATTGCCAGCAAACGGGAAGCCAATGTTGGAACATTTGATCAATCGATTGATGAGCGTGCCATCTCTCAACGAAATAGTTTTGGCAACAACGGTCAATTCCTCTGATGATTGTTTGGTCGAAGTTGCCAGTAAAAAAGGAGTTGCCTGTTATCGAGGAAGTGAAAATGATGTCATGGCTAGGGTTATTGGAGCAGCAGATTCAGTTCAAGCTGAAATCGTGGTGGAAATAACGGGAGATTGCCCTGTTATCGATCCTCAGATTATAGAACATCATATAAGAATGTTTCTTCATAATGATTGCGATTATATCACCAACGCCCAAATTGAGAGTTATCCCGGCGGGATGGATACCCAGGTTTATCGCTTAAGCACGTTGAAAAAGTCTGCGACCATGACTGATGATGCGCTTGATCATGAACATGTCACTCTTCATATCAGAAAGAATCCCGGAATCTTCAAACATTTGTACTTAATCGCACCTCCTGAACTTACATGGCCTGATTTGCATTTGACCCTGGATGAACCGAAGGATTATGAACTTATAAGGAATGTGATAGAGCATTTTGGAGAAGTAAATCCCTTGTTTACCTGTGCTGATATTATCAAACTACTAAGGGAGAACGTGGAATGGCGGGCAATCAACATGGAAGTTAAGAGGAAGTACGATACATGAGCAACAGGTTTGCCGCTGCAGTTATTGGGCTGGGAAAGATAGGTCAAGAGTTCGATTATGACGATCAGGACGGTTCTCAGATCATGACTCACGCGGGTGGGTTTTTACACCATCCAGGATTTGATTTGGTTGGAGGGGTTGATGCTGACGAGAAACAGCGACGCTGTTTTGTTGAAAAATTCAAGTGCCCGGCCTTTGCTACGATAGACGATCTTTATGACCATGTTCAGCCTTCAGTCGTTTCAATTGCCGTTCCTACAAAACACCATTATGATGTTTTTCAGAGGGTAGTATTCGATCGTCCCTTGGCTGTATTGTGTGAGAAGCCTATCGCGGGGAGCGTGACTGATGCCGAAAAAATGGTTGATTTAGCTCAACACTCCAGATGTTCGCTTCTTGTGAATTTTATCAGACGTTTTGAGCCCGGAGTTTTAACTCTGAAGCAAGCGATAGATGACGGTTCTATTGGAGATATTTACAAAGGGACTGTGTGGTATACCAAAGGTTTTCTGAATAACGGCTCTCACTTCCTTGATCTTCTAAGATTTCTTCTAGGAGATGTCGTTTGTTTCAGAATCCTTAACAAGGGAGGGAAGTTTCAGAACGATGATCCAGAGCCTGATGTCTGCATCCGGATTGGTAAAGCCGATATTGTTTTTCTTGCAGGAAGACATGACTGTTTTTCAATGGCTGATATTGAACTTGTCGGCACAGGTGGTGTTGTCAGATACAGTGACGGAGGAAGGGTCATTGATTATCAGAAAGTCGAGCTGGATCCCGTTTATAAAGGATATTTCAACTTGACCCGCAACAAGTTTTCTATTCCGACCGACATTTATCGATATCAGTGGCATGTGCTTGAGGGTCTCTACAGTCATCTGACAGCAGGGACTCCTCTTGCATCCGACGGTCAAAGTGCATTGGCCTCTCTTGTTACAATTGAAGAAATATGCAATCAACTCTGAATCAGAAATTATATGAATGAGCTTGCGCTGTTTGGCGGCCCCAAAACGATAACGGAATCTTTCGCAAGGTACAATTCCATAGGTGGCGAGGAGGCTGCTGCGGTTCAGGAGGTTATGAAGAGTGGTGTGCTATCCAAATTCCTCGGTTGCTGGGATGCTGATTTTTATGGCGGAGAAAAGGTTCAGGCTTTCGAAAAGGCATGGGCACAGTATTTTGATGTAAGGCATGCCGTTACTGTAAATTCAAATACTTCTGGGATTATGGCTGCGATCGGTGCGATTGGCATCGAACCTGGCGATGAGGTGATTGTCAGCCCCTGGACCATGAGTGCTACCGCGACGGCGATACTTGTGTGGAACGGTATTCCTGTATTTGCGGATATCGACCGTGAGACCTTCAATCTTTATCCTGCATCCATAGAAAAACGGATTACACCCCTTACAAAGGCAATAGTTGTTACGGATATCTTCGGACAGGCTGCTGATCTCGATGAAATTATGAAAATCGCGCATCGGCATGGTCTCAGGGTTATTGAAGACTGTGCACAGGCACCAGGAGCCCGCTATAAGGGGAAGTATGTCGGTACGATTGCCGATATCGGTGTTTTTAGCCTGAACTACCACAAACACATCCATACTGGTGAAGGTGGGGTATGCGTTACCAATGATGACGCATTGGCCGAAAGAATGCAACTCATACGGAACCATGCGGAGTCCGTTGTCGGAGACAAGGGGGTGACCGACCTGTCCAACATGATCGGGTTCAATTTCAGGATGACGGAAATCGAAGCAGCCATCGGTATCGAGCAGTTGAAGAAGTTGAAAGATCTGGTTAACGAGAGGATTCATGCCGCCAACCGTCTTTCGGCTGGAATTTCGGGGCTGACAGGTTTGACGCCGCCAGTTGTCAAACCTGATTGTACCCATGTCTATTATGTGTACCCACTTTTGTACGATGCGAAGCAGAATGGTGTCAGCAGAAACCAGATAGTTGATGCGCTTGCCGCTGAAGGGGTGTCGATCAGCAATAGCTATATAAATCTGCATCTTTTGCCGATGTATCAAAGGAAGCAGGCTTACGGGACAAAGGGATTTCCCTGGTCTGCCCCTTTCTATAAGGGGTCGGTTTCATACGAGAAGGGGATCTGCCCCGTGGCTGAGGCGCTCAATGATGGTGGATACATGGGCATAGGTATGTGTGAGTATTACTATACTGATCGCCAGATTGATCTTATAGTTCAGGCTTTTCAAAAGATTTGGGTAAATCTGGATGTTCTGCGGGAGCAAAAGTAGGTCGTGGTACCCTTGAATAACTCAATAGATATTCTGATTTTTGTTCAGGACCCCGGTGCGGCAAATTATGTCGCTCCTCTTGTAAAAGGAATAATTGACAAGGGTTTAGGGATAAAGGTTCTCACCGATGGAATTGCAAGGGATCACCTTACACTGCGGGGAATCGCCAATGAGCCGATTTCGCCAGGAATGTCGGCAGCAGATGTTATAAATGAGTATGCACCTCGCCTTCTTGTTGTAGGGACGGCGTGCAATCCCGATACATTCGCATTTCCCCTGATTCATGCCGCAAGGGATGCTGGCATTCAGAGCGTCGGTTGCATCGATGCCGCCATGAACCATGAAAAGAGGTTCAGCGGGCGTTCGGACGATGCATTGTTTCATGCTCCTGACTGGATTCTCGTTCCTGACGGTTCGATAAAAAAAAAGTTTGTTGATTTGGGCGCATCAACCGACAGTGTGATTGAATGCGGTCATCCACATTATGACTTTGTTCGGGAACTGGGAATGAAGTTTGCAAAAAAGGAGAGGAGCACTATACGGACACGTCTTTTTCCAGACCTGAAACCAGACCAGAAAGTAATAATATTTCTCAGCGAAGTCTCAGCGCGTCTTGATCCGCTCAAAGCAGAGGTAATCAAGGATTACACATTTTCAGGTCGAGGCTCTGCAAAAGGTAGAACTGAAATTATTCTTGAAGAGCTTCTTGATGCCGCTAAATTGTTCGATGATACGCCCTATGTCGTATTGCGTGCCCATCCAAAAGATGATGCAAATGATTACGAGCAATATCGAGCTGAATTGAATATGGTCAGCTTTGGTGGGGAACCGCATGAAATGCTTTATGCGGCAGATTTGGTTGTTGGCATGACCTCCATGTCGCTTTTGGAGGCAGCTCTGCTGGGATGTAATGTGCTTTCCGTAATTCCACGTGAGTTTGAAATGAAATGGCTTCCTTTTCCTTTGAAAAGCAGAATACCATGCGTTTATAGTTCTATTAGGCTCCGAAAAGAGCTAAAGCATCTTCTGAATTCAGGAAGACCATTGTACTCTTCTGTCAATGATGTATTTGTTAATGAGTCGGTTGTGCGCACAGTTTTGTTACTTGAGAATATACTCGATAATAGTATTAATGGACATCGCTCAACGCCACAACCATAAGGTTAGCACTGACACTAGTGCATTGGAAGCGGAAATGGGTACTGGGATTGCTGTTGGCAATGCAACTCAAGATTACCCAAGACCTTCATGAATGCAGCAACGTTCACAACTACACTCTAATTTTTCAACATATTCAAACAAACTTCAAAACGTAGAAAATATTTATCATGAAATATGCTTTCAGATGAAATGCCGTTGTTGTTTGGCGAAAAGGTTTTGCTTAGGCCATTCACACAGGCCGATATAGATGATAGATATATCGGCTGGCTTAATGATCCTGCTGTTGTGCGCTTGAGCAATCAGCGCTTCAGGAAGCACGACAGGGAGAGTTCTATGAGGTACCTTAGCTCATTTTCCGGAACAGGAAATTTTTTTCTTAGTGCTCGTGCGATGAGTGATCACCGGCAACTAGGCACATTGACCGCATATCTGTCTCTGCATCATGGAACGATAGATGTTGGTATTATGATCGGTGATAAATCTGTCTGGGGTCAGGGATATGGGCAGGATGCATGGAACACGTTAACGATCTGGTTGCTCAAGCAGAAAGGCATTCGAAAGCTGACCGCAGGAACGACATCTGTAAATTACGGCATGATTAAACTGATGGAGCGTTCAGGGATGACCCTTGAAGCTGTGCGTAAAGAGCAGGAGTTAGTGGCCGGGGTGCCGGTGGATCTTCTTTATTACGCGAAATTCAGGCAAGACTGATATTATTATTTTTTGTTTACTACTGATTCCTAGCCGAAAGGCCTCTTAACGTCTTGTTACATGATACGTTCACAAATTAAAATCGAGTATGACGTTAAATATTGAAATCCCATTAGAGAGTTATCGTTATGAGGATATATTCTTATTAGGAAATATAATTCATGAAGATATTTGTCTTATTGTTAGCACGTCAAATAAAGAATTATATAATCAATATATTTCATTAGAAAAAGAAGGAGCAATTAAAATTCATTATAGAATACCCAATAATGAAATTACTTATACTAATTCTGATGTTCTTGATGAATATACTGATGTAATTCATTATATACTTAATAATGAAAATACAGCTCTATTTTATGATCGAACAACCTTAATGCCAAGATATGGAATAGGGATTAATAATTTTTATCGGTTAATATCAGGTTTCGTATGTGAATATTTGGCATACTATAAACAAACTATGCCTGACTATATATTTTCCGCTTCAACGCCTCATGAAATAAGGTCTTGGGTTCGTTGTATGGTTGCTGATTATTTAGGTATTGATGTTTTGGTTTTTGAAGTTAGGCCATTACAATTGTTTGGGTATTTAACTATTGGATTTAAGAAAGATAGAAAGATATGCGCTATTAAAAAAGAATTTAATGCTATCGATTTAGATAAAAGCTATGCATATGTAGAAAAATATATATCTAAAACTCAGGGTGACTATGCAGATGGTATGCCATACTATTTAAAAATAAGTATAAATAAAAATAAAAAGAAATACTATAATTTTTGGCAGGATGTACTAATATGGAAAAAAAGGCCTCATGATATTTATAATAAATATATTTGTTATTCAGAATATAAAAAAATTTCAATAATCCCTGAATCAAATAAAAAATATTTAATATTTTATTTGCAATATCAACCCGAACAAACAAGTTTGCCGGAAGGGTATGGATTTACTCAGCAAATAATTGCAATTAAATGTTTGCGAATATGTACACCACGAGACATTAATATATATGTAAAAGAGCATCCTGCTACATTTACTGAATATTGTTCCTCATCTCAAAGACACCCGACATTTTATAAAGATATCAATTCTATTGATGGAGTTTCATTAGTGAAATTAGAAATTGATTCTTTTTCCTTAATAGATTCATCAATAGCGACAGTTACATTGACTGGAACTGTAGGGCTTGAATCATTGCTAAGAGGAAAACCTGTGATATATTTCGGGATAAAAATTATAGATAAATTAATAGGAGTTCATTATTATCAAAACAATGAATTATTGAGAAAGTTTATACATGATTGTATTTACGGTATAAATCATGAATCAATAGTCAGTGAAGCGGTTAATTACTTAAAAAGTTCTATCTTATATTCAGTATCATCAAATAATAATCTTTTAACATCAGAGATTGTTGAGAATCTTGATTATATTGACTTAAAAATTGAAATTTTGAAGCTATTAATTTCTAATAATATTGAAATCCCGAGATAAGATTTTTTCTGTATGCACAAGTCAAAAGACAATAAATTCTAATTATTGATAAATTATTAATAAATTCATTTAAAAATATAATTAAATGTTCGCTAATTTAAAAACATCAATAATTAATAGGTATAAGTCATTTATTTTTAATCGTATTTTGAGAGGGTTCTCAAAATTAAATTTTACAGAAATGACTGATATTGAGACTATAAGCAAATTATATTATTATTTTGGAAATTGTGGTTGGTCAGCTAAGCCTGAATATTTATTGACTTGCATTAAGTACGCTATAGATTGCAATGGTCCGATACTAGAACTAGGTTCAGGTTTGTCAACACTTATTATAGGTATTATAGCTAAGAAAAAAAATATTGAAATGACGTCACTCGAAAATGATTTAAAATGGGGTGATAATATTATTAAATTGATCGACAAATATAAATTAGACAATATAGTAATAATTAATCCATTAAAAGATTATGGGGAATATGAGTGGTATAATCCTGATTTTAAAAAAACACCTTCATTTAACCTTGTTATATGTGATGGTCCACCCTCTAAAACTAAAGGTGGTAGATATGGGTTTTTACCCATTATGAAAGAGTCTCTTTCCTTAGGAGCTGTAATTATTGTTGATGATACAATACGAATAGAAGAACGGGATATTATTAAACGTTGGGCTGAAATCATTGAATTTGATGAAATACAATTTAAGAATAATTCACCCCATTCTGTCTTAATATTACGATAAAATGCTAATAACAATAGTTGCAGGCGCTAGGCCTAATTTTGTGAAGATTGCCCCTATTATCCATGCAATAGATAAGTCAAAAAAATATTCAAATAATTTTGATTATAGATTAGTTCATACCGGTCAGCACTATGACAAGCTCATGAGCCACTCTTTTTTTCAGCAACTTTGTATACCCGAACCAAACATTAATCTTGAGTGTGGTGGAGGAAGCCAGGCTGAACAAACAGCAGCCATTATGGTTGCTTTTGAAAAAGAGTTGATGGAATATCCAGCGGATGTTGTTCTTGTTGTTGGTGATGTTACATCCACTCTCGCTTGCTCAATTGTTGCAAAAAAGCTAAAAAGTAAAGTTGCTCATGTGGAAGCTGGAATTCGATCATTTGATCTATCTATGCCAGAAGAAATTAATAGAATGGTAACTGATAGCATTACTGATTATTTTTTTACAACGAGTGAAACAGCAAATTCAAATCTTAGAAATATAGGGGTTTCTAGTGATAAAATATATTTTGTTGGTAATGTTATGATAGATACACTGTATGCCAACATGCCCTTTATTAAAAAGCCACTCCTTTTAGATCATCTTGGAATTCGTGAAAAACAATATATTGTTCTTACCCTTCATCGTCCTGATAATGTTGATGACCCATTTAAGCTTATAAATTACCTGATAGCAATTACTGAAAACGTAAATAATCTTCCAGTTATATTCCCAGTTCATCCTAGAACAAATAATATTCTTGATAAGTTAATAGATATACCAGAAAATTTATATACAATTGACCCTCAGGGTTATCATGAATTTATTTATTTAGTAAAAAACTCTCTTGCTGTTGTTACAGATTCTGGTGGTATAACAGAAGAAGCGACTGTCATGGGGGTTCCGTGTATAACATTGCGTGATAATACTGAACGACCTGAAACTGTTACAATAGGAACAAATGAACTTATTGGTGCAAACATATCAAGAATAAAACCAACCTTTGATACTTTATTTAATGGAAAATGGAAGAATGGAGCTATTCCTGATAAGTGGGATGGAAAAGCCTCTGAAAGAATAGTTGATATATTAACCCAACTTCCATGAGATGAAAAAAAGAATACTTATCTTATCCGCTTCATTTTTTCCCGATAATTCGCCCCGTTCATTTAGGACTACTGAACTTGCAAAAGAACTTTCAAGGCAAGGTCACGAAGTTGTGGTATATATATCGAAAGGAATGTATGATTATAAACAATTTGAAGTCACTCATAAATTAACTATAAAAGACTACGGCCATTTATATTTTAAACAAATTAATATAACGGGAAACTCTGTATACAGATTATTAAAAAAAATACTTAACAGAACTTTATTACAATTTTTTGAATATCCTGATATTGAATATGCATTTAAAGTCAACTCTATTCTTAGAAAAGAATCAGTTTATGATATGTTGATTTCAATTGCTGTTCCTCACAGTATTCATTGGGGTGTATCTTTCTTAGCTAAGAATATTAAAAAAAGAACGGCTATATGGATTGCAGATTGCGGAGATCCATTTATGTTTTGTGATACTTCACATTTTAAAAAAATGCCATATTTTAGTGTTTTAGAAAAAAGATTCTGCAAGTATGCTGATTATATAACTGTACCAACTGAAGCTTCTAAAAATGGTTATTTTCGCCAATTTCAAAACAAAATAAGAGTTATACCTCAAGGATTCAATTTTGAAGACATTTCAATATATTCTGGTGAAATCAAAAATACAATCCCAACATTTGCCTATGCTGGAAGTTTTATACCTAAAAAAAGAGATCCTAAAGAATTCTTTGATTATTTATATTCATTAAAACGTGAATTTAAATTTATTATTTATACTTCTCAACATGAAATGATTAACAAACATTGGAAAATACTTGATAAAAGAAAGATTGAACTAAGGCAGTATATAAATCGAAATGAACTCCTGTATAATTTAAGTAAGATGGATTTTCTGGTTAATTTTGAGAACAATACAGTCATTCAAACACCTAGTAAGCTAATAGACTACGCGCTTACAAAACGTCCAGTTTTATCGGTTACAACAGGTTCTCTTAATTGCGATATTGTCAATCAGTTTCTAGATGGCAATTATCATCAATCCACAATTATTCCAAATATACAAATTTATAATATAAAGAATGTTGCAGCGAAATTTCTAAGTTTATGTTAGAAAAAAACAATAAACTGACATATATCAATAAGAATAAAGCTAATGAGTTTCATAAGCGAAATTATTTATTATTTATAGTATGGCCTTTTTTGTCTTTTATTAATTCAGTTAAACAATTCAAATATCTTCATTCTAAGATATTAATTCTTTTGTTTTTAGGGTTATATGGATATACATATATTTTTATTGAGGGTACTGATTCAATTTCATATGCCAAATCCTTCATTAATATGTCATCCACCGATATAACAGGTTTTTTTAGTAGCATCAAATCATTTCAATCAGAAGATTCGGGGTCCTTAGATTTTGTCATTCCTATTATCGCATTTATTTTATCAAGATTCACTGATAATCCCTATATACTTTATGCAATATTATCGATAATATTTGGTTTTTATTTAATTCTAAGTGTTAACATTATTTTTTATTTTTATAATAAAAATAAAAGTAAAAATTCACTTTTTTTTCTATTATCATTTTTAACTATACTTCCCATTAGTAATATTAATGGTATTAGGTTTTGGTTAGCTACATATATTTTCTTTTATGCTTCATATTTTTGTGTTTATTTAAAAAAATATAACTACATCCTTTTATCTTTTTTTTCAGCTTTTATTCACTTCTCATACTTTCCTCTTAATTTACTTTTATTACTTTTTTTAATTATAGGTGAGAAAAATATATTTTATTATTTCCTTCTTTTATTATCTTTTTTGTTCCCTGAATTTATATTTAATAATATCAATAAAATTCTTTCTTATTTTTCTTTAGGCATTTCTTCTCATGTCTCTTCCTATGTCAACGATGATTACGTTCAATATGTAAAAGAATCTAAAAATTCACTCAGATTTGAATTGCAATTTATCGGGTATGCTCTTTACTGGTATTTTATTATTGCGACTATATATTATTTGCGGCTAGCAAGGAATATAAAGCAAAGCAAGTCTCTTCGTAGATTGTATTCGTTTATTATCTTTTTATTATCTTTTGTTAATTTTTTTTCTGTTATTCCATCAGGCGGAAGATTTAAAATACTTTTCTATTTATTTGCAAATACTTATCTCTCTATTATTAATTCAGGCATTCTTTCTCGTCGTTTATTCCTAATAAACTACATTGGGGTTCTTATATTTATTTTAAATTTTATTATTGTCTTAAGGCAAGGTTCTGAATCTTTAAATATAATTTTGTTCTTTCCTTTTACCATTATTCTATCATATTATAATATCCATATTTCTTTGTTTAATACCATATTTAGATGGTTTCATCTATGAGTTTTAATAACAACCTTCGTGCTTTTATCAGAAATAGTATTGGATGGACGACTAACAGAAAAATTATTATTATAGAGTCAGATGATTGGGGTGCAATAAGAATGCCTTCAACGCATGCTTTTGATGCTATATTAAAAAAAGGACTTGATTCTTCAGGTTATTCCCTTCGTTACAACCAATATGATACCCTTGCAAATAAAGATGATTTATCACTTTTGTTTGAAGTGTTATCTACATTTCGCGATGTGAACGACAATTGCCCTATAATTACAGCTCTTACTATTGTTGCTAATCCTGACTTTAATAAGATTCGTGATAGTGAATTCAATGAATATCATTACGAACCATTTACTAAGACCTTGGAGCGTTATTACGGTTCTGATACTCCGTTTCCTTTGTGGTTAGAAGGAATTCAAAATAAAATATTTTTACCTCAGTTTCACGGTCGAGAACATCTGAACGTTGCTGTTTGGATGAAGGCTCTTAAGATGAATGATGTCGACGCTCGCTTTGCTTTTGATCAGGGGTTATGGGGGTTTAACAATTCGCATCCTTTTGGTATTTCGTATTTGGCTGCTTTTGATCTTGATCATCAAAAACAACTTCCTTTTCAAGTCGAAATTATTAAAGATGGCTTGAGACTTTTTAAGCAGTTATTTGGATACAGTGCATCATATTTTGTTCCTCCTAATGGCCCCTTCAACAACCAACTTGAGTCGGTTGCTGCTTCTGAGGGCATTCGTTTTATCTTTGCTGAAAAAATTCAAAATGAGCCCATTGGTGAAGGGAGGATGAAAAAAAGATATCATTATCCTGGTCAGCTCAATCAGCATGGCCAGTATTATATCTCTCGGAATTGTTTTTTTGAGCCAAGTGAGCTTGGAAAAGACTGGGTTGACAGCTGTATGAATGATATTAATAGTGCTTTTCGTTGTCATAAACCTGCTGTTATCAGTTCACATCGTGTTAATTACATTGGTGCGCTTGATGTCACAAATAGATCCAACGGTTTGCAGCAGCTTAGACTACTTTTAGATAGAGCTCTTAAGATATGGCCCGATGTTGAATTTCTTAGCTCCGTAGATCTAGGTGAATTGATGGGACAGTCCTAATGAGTTTTAATAACATAAAGTCTTCATTTACCCGCAATTTTCTCAATATTCCAGGTTGGCGCACTAAAAGGAAAATTGTAGTTATTGAGTCTGATGACTGGGGAAGTATACGTATGGCCTCAAAGGAGGCTTATAATTATTTTCTCAAAAAAGGGTTCCCTGTAGATAAATGTCCATACAATAGTTTCGATGCTCTTGAGTGCAACGATGATCTTTTGCGGTTGTTTGATGTGCTTGGAGCTGTTAAAGATTTATACGGTAATCCTGCACTACTGACGGCGAATTCTGTAATGGCAAATCCTGATTTTGAAAAGATTCGCGAGAGTGGATTTCAGAAATACTATTATGAACCGTTTACTAAAACACTGGACCGTTATCCAGTTCATGATCAGGTTTATAGCCTTTATAAGAAAGGGATAAGCGAGAAGCTTTTCAAACCTCAGTTTCATGGAAGAGAGCATTTGAATGTTGCACGTTGGATGCGAGCATTGCAGGGCGGGGATGATTACGCTCTAATGGCTTTTAATTCGAATATGTTCACTTTGCATACTGGTATTAACTCAAGTTGTCGCAGTGAGTATTGTGATGCTTTTGCCGCTGAAAGTTCAGAAGAGCTTTTGCAGTTAAAAACAATACTTATTGATGGGTTACAACTTTTTCATCAGTTAATGGGTTACTCATCACTAACGTCTATTCCGCCATGTTACACATGGAACAGAGAGGTTGAAGATATTCTTTCTGATAATGGAGTTCGAGCATTACAGGGGATACAATTACAGTATATGCCAATTTTTGGAAATGGCGGTTCATACAAAAAAAGGTATCATTATACCGGGCAACGTAACCATCGAGCGCAGTACTATATTGTTAGGAACTGCTTTTTTGAACCATCACTAACAGTCGGTCTTGATCCGGTACCTAACTGCCTTGCTCGAATCCAGACTGCGTTTGCATGGCATAAACCCACCATCATCTCTACTCACCGTCTGAATTTTATGGGTTTTTTAAATCCCTCAAATAGAGAACAAAATCTTAATCACCTTAAGAGGTTGTTGCTTGCAATTACAAACCGCTGGCCAGATGTAGAGTTCCTCTCATCTGATCAGTTAGCCGATCTGGTTTCAGGAAAAAAAGAAGTAATCACACATGATGAACTCTGACGTAGCCTACACCAAAGGAGATAGTGAATATCCCTCTTTTCCTTATGAGCCATCTGAGTCCTTTCCTGAACTCATCAAAATTAATTCTGCTGACAAGCACAACCCCGGCTGTATATCCAACGAAGTCTATAGTTCTGTCCGTAGCATCCTCGCAGGTCTTGGTCTTGATTCTGCAAATGTTGGAACAGAACGGTGGAATCCTTTTGCCGGTTTCGTATCTCGGTGCGATATGGTGCTGCTAAAGCCCAACTGGGTAATGGATTACAATGCTAATCATTCAGCAGGCACAGACTCTCTTTTGACCCATACCAGTGTGATTCGTCCGCTTATTGACTACGTAGCTAAAGCGTTAGAGTACGATGGCACAATTGTCATCGCCGATGCTCCACTGCAGAGTTGCGACTTTAAGCAATTACGACAGGTTACACGTATTGACGAACTGATTAATTTCCTGCAGCCACGTTATCCGAATATCCGGTTTATTATCGAAGATTGGCGATTAACCGTTATGGACAGGCAGCGCTTTGTTGGCAGAGCTGCGGGGCTGCGCTTGAATCAAGGGGATGAGTCACGCTGTAAAGTTGTTGATCTGGCAGAGAGAAGTTTTCTGACAGATATAGAAGACTACGCAGAGCAATTTCGCGTAACATGTTATGATCCATCATTGATGTTGCCCCACCATACAGGTGGCCACCATAAGTACCTTGTCACTAAACGCATATTTGAGGCGAATTTGATTATTAATATCCCAGTTCTTAAAACTCACATGAAAGCAGGCGTTACTGGCGCCCTCAAAAATTTGGTAGGTATTAATGGCCATAAGGAATATCTGCCGCATCATTGTAAAGGGGGATATGAGAACGGTGGCGACAATTTTTACTCAGGTTCGAGTTTTAAGTCATCCGTTGAAGAAATGGATGAGTGGTATTGGAAAGATCCGAACCGTTTTTCCCCCGTTATAAGAGCACTTCTGAGCAAGACCCTCGGTCTTGGATGGAAGCTGTCCGGGATGTTGAGTGCTGACAAGATCACCGGAGGTGGATGGTCAGGCAACGATACTTTGTGGAGAACTATCATTGATCTCAATCACATCCTCTATTTTTACGATCCCGTCACTGACTCTTTGAACGATCTTCCCGTGCGACCTGTGATCACAATAGTCGATGCCGTCATTGCTGGTCAGGGTGAGGGCCCATTATCTCCGACACCCAAACCGATAGGTATGCTTTACGGTGGATTTAACCCTGCAGCTGTTGAAATGCTTAGCTTAAAATTAATAGGATACAATACAGCGAGAATCAAATCTGTGTCCGCAGCCCTCTATGATGTAAGAAGTAAATTCAACATTGGCCTGCGCGGTCCAGCACGTTTCCTTGATGTGACCCACGATTCACCTAGGCAAGTCCCCCTTTCCGAAGTCCCGTCATCCAACTTCAAACTTCCAAAACACTGGAAACGATGCGGAATCACCAATAATATTCATTAGCGCTCTTTTCATCTTACAGCCAACTCTCTTTCTTCCATTGCCAACTGAAGACTGCCAATTGCCAACTATTTTCTTCCCTTGCCCACTGATTTTATGCCCCATCAACATACTTATTCCAAAATACTAAACCCCTTAGGCGGTATCAGCGGTGACATGTTTCTTTGTGCTGCTTATTCCGCTCAGGTTTTTACTGTTGATGAACTGATGGAATTCATAAACACTTCTCCGCTTCATGGAATCTCATTCAGTTTTTCTGAAAAAACAACAGTTGGTATATCTGCAACTCAGCTTAAGCTCGACGTTAACGAGGAAGATCATTCCGAAGATCACCATCACCATCATATTGATGAGGTTCTTGACTACGCTCGTAAAAGCGACTGGACCCAGAATCAGAAGGACATTTACGCAGCTATATTCTCAATACTTGCCGATGCAGAGGCTCGCGTACATGGGATCACTCCCGAATTGATTCACTTCCATGAGGTAGGGTCCTTAGATTCAATATTCGATATTGCCGCTGCTAGCTTTATTATTGATCGTCTTGGAGATTCAAACTGGTTCTACCATCCGTTACCACTCTCTGTTGGAACAATAAGCATGAGTCATGGAGAATACCCGGCATTTGCTCCTGCAGTGAGACTCCTTCTCCATGGATTCGATTTTGCTCCGGGTGTTAATGCAGGTGAATGCATAACCCCGACAGGAGCAGCAATACTTTCATACCTGAAGCCCGATAAAATAAATAACTGGCAAGGAGGAACGCTAAGGTATTCCGGCTCAGGCATGGGTACTCGAGAGCGAAAAGACCGACCGAATGTTCTTTTTCTAGACTTGTTTGAAGATGATAGGGGAGGGATGCCAGATTATAATGAGTTAGCTGAGTATATTCAGGAGATTTGTTTTGAAGTGGACGACATGACTTCAGAGTCTTTGGCGCTTGGGCTGGAATCGTTGCGCAAAGCGCCTGGGGTCATCGATCTGGTCAGTTACTCTGTGCTTGGTAAAAAGGCGCGTATCGCTATCTCAGTACGTCTAATTGTGGAATCGGCAAAGGTTGAGCATGTTTGTTGTCTGTGCTTTGATCTTACATCAACTATTGGCATCAGACTGCGTGGTGTCAGCCGACAGGTTCTCAAGCGAAAAATGGACACGATTGCAGATCTTCCGGTAAAGATTATCAACCGCCCATCAGGGACAACGGTAAAACCTGAGAGTGATGCTTTAATTGGCTTAAACTTTCGCGAATCTGAAGTGCTCACTTCAAAAATAAAAACCATGTTTTACGATAAAGAGGATAGAAATGATGTCTGAAATAAGTTTACTTGACAATCTTCAAATATTTCAGGAATACCTTTCGCAACCGCAAACTATTGTTGTCGCAGTATCGGGTGGAGTCGACAGTACCTCACTTGTCCTTCTGCTCCATCGTCTCTCGATAGATAAAGACAAGCTGGTTTGGGCACACGCCAAGACTCCTGCTGTACCAAAGAAGCACACCGAGCAGCTTAAGGCAATTGCTCATGACGCAGGAGCTGATCTGAATATTATCACACCATCTGAATTTCAGGATGAGCGCTATCTTGAAAATACAATTGATCGCTGCTTCTATTGTAAGTCTAATCTTTTTGAAGAAATCAGACGTAATTTTCCAGAAGCAATTGTCCTTACTGGCGCAAATCGAGACGATTTGGATGATTTTCGTCCTGGATTGAAAGCGGCAGCAGACTTTAATGTTCGGCATCCTTTTATCGAGGCTGGATACGGAAAAAATGAGATTCGTTTACTAGCCAGAATCTTGGGCCTATCTGAACTTGCGTCAGCACCATCCTCACCTTGTCTGTCAAGTCGTATTTTTACTGGGACTCGAATCAGCTCGGTTGTGCTCGGCAAAATTGAGGAGGTGGAGGAACTTCTCACAGCAGCAATTGGTATTGGTAACCACCGATGCCGTTTCGGCACTGGAAGGGTTGTTTTGGAAATTGACCCAGTCAAACGAAATCTGATAAATGATGAGTTCAAGGATGAACTGAAAAATTCTGTTGGTGAACTCTTTGGTCTTACTCCACATGATATCTTAGTGGGCACGTATCAGAGGGGTAATGGTTACGTTTGAATCAATAAAAATGCATCTAAATATCGACACACAGCGGTTTGAGCGAATTGGGCAACAGGAAGTAGTTCTTGCGGAAAACAAATCCAGGCTCCAGCTTGAAACTATCTGCGACATCTGTAAAGAATCTGCTGAAGAAGCACTGTTTACAAGAATTATTCCGATTGATGGGGTTTATCTTGCGGAAAATTATACATCCGCGAAATGGATTGAAAGTGCAGCCTGCTTGTTAATCAATAATGGTGAGACTCTAGAGCGTTATTCTCGAGTTCATAGTGCAGAGAAGTATCAGGTATCTATTGTAAGCGGTGGATCATCCGACTTTCGTGTTTGTAATGAAGCGGCACTCACACTGGCATACTTTGGAATACAGTCCCGCATTTTTCCCGATATTGGTGTTGCTGGTATTCAGCGATTTTTTGATGCAGCAGATGCCATCTCTCTTGCTAAAATTATTCTCGTCGTAGCAGGGATGGATGCAGCGTTAGTTTCTGTATGTGGCGGATATTTTCATCAACCAATTATTGCAATTCCAACGTCCACAGGCTATGGCGCTGCTTTTCAAGGGCAGACCGCACTGAATGCTTCTCTGTCTTCATGTGCGCAGGGGATAACAGTCGTAAACATTGACAATGGATTTGGAGCTGCTAGTGCGGCCGCGCGAATGCTCTCAATGCTAGACAAGGATTCCGTAATATAACATGCCCAACATAAAACAGATTAGCCATTATTGTGCCGTAGGGGTGACCCTTGTGGTCACCCTCCTGTAGTAAACATCGACAATGGATTTGGAGCTGCTAGTGCGGCTGCTCGCATGCTTTCAATTCCATAGCAGGGTTAAATAAAACACTTAAGATAGCTGATATATTTAGTGTATCCGTATGAATACAAAGACTTTATTAGTGTAATAATATTGTTTAATGATCCAATATTAATATGATTCAATCAAAACAAGATTATAAAAAGTATTTACTTGAAGATAAAGTTGCACTTGGGATTTCTCAATCAAATTATAAGTCCAAATTAAAAAATATAATATTACCTAATTATATATTAAGGTTTGAAGGACTCCTGAGGAAATGTGAATATTATAAAAATTGTAAAAAGAGTATTTTTGGTAAAATATATTTTATATATATTTACCAAAAATACTATAAGATATCTAAAAATCTTGGTTTTTCAATTCCATTAAATGTATTTGGCCCGGGATTAGCAATTGTTCATTATGGTACTATAGTTGTTAATGCAAATGCCAAGGTTGGATCAAATTGTAGAATCCATCCATCAACTTGTATTGGTGCATCTGGAGGATATTCCCTAGCTCCACAAATTGGGGATAATTGTTATATTGCCCCAGGCGTAAAGATATACGGCAATATTATACTTGCTAATAATATAGCTACAGCTGCTAATGCCGCAGTTAATAAATCATTTCTTGAAGAAAATATATTAATTGGCGGTGTCCCAGCAATAAAGATTAAAAACATGAATATTTCGCAAATTATTAAAAATGTAAATAATCAATAGTAAAATGATTGGTATTGTTAGTCATAGAAATGATCAGTCATTTAGTAAGCGATGGATTGAGTATTGTGAAAATCAATGTATTAAATATAAGGTTATCGATTGCTATAAAAATGATGTTATTGACCAAATAAAAAACTGTGATATTATAATGTGGCATCATCACCATATGAGCCCGAAAGACATTCTTTTTGCAAAACAGTTGCTTTTTTCTTTAGAACATTCTGGTAAAATAGTTTTCCCTGACTTTAAAACTAATTGGCATTTTGATGATAAGCTTGGACAAAAGTATTTATTAGAATCAATGGGAATG
The DNA here is from genome assembly GCA_005843825.1 of Chlorobium sp. Lineage (GTDB taxonomy): Bacteria > Bacteroidota > Chlorobiia > Chlorobiales > Chlorobiaceae > Chlorobium. The sequence goes on along the minus strand of SZXX01000029.1, from coordinate 21,782 downwards.
CCTTTAGTCCCTTCATATATTTTTTATACCAAAAAAGAAGCATATGAGTGGATAAGCAAAGCTATATTTCCAAAAGTATTCAAGCTTCGGAGGGGAGCTGGTTCATGTAATGTATCGCTCATAAATAATAAAAGAAACGCATTAAAGGTACTCAATATTGCCTTTGGAAAAGGATTTAGGCAGTATCGATCTTTTCCTGTTATAAAAGAACAATGGAGAAAGTATAATTTGGGCTTAATAGATTCAACCTCAATGTTGAAAACTTTTTTAAGAATAGTTAAAGAGCCTGAGTACTCCGCAAATATTGGACGTGAACGAGGGTATGTTTACTTTCAGGATTACATAGAAAATAATGATTGTGATATACGTGTTATTGTTATCTATGAAAAAGCATTTGCTATAAAGCGAATTAATAGAAAAAATGATTTTAAAGCCTCTGGTAGTGGAAATATATCCTATGAAAAAAATAATTTCAATGATGCAACTATAAGATTGTCATTTGATTTAGCAAAAAAACTTCAAACTCAATGTGTTGCTTTTGATTATGTGTATCAAAATGAAAAGCCACTAGTAGTCGAAATTAGTTATGGATTTTCTGCAGAAGTATATGATCCATGTGTTGGATATTGGGATAAGAATATGAACTGGTACGAAGGTAGATTTAATCCTTATGCATGGATGGTTGACGGATTGCTTAAATCAGTATAAAATGAAACGTCTTGCACTAGTTATTCCTTGCCTTGGCCTTGGAGGTATGGAGCGAGTTATGGCAGAGCTTGCAACATATTTTGTTCAAGACCCAGAGATCGAAGTGCATCTTGTCATTTATGGTATGAATCGTGATATATTTTATCACATTCCTTCCAATGTAATAGTTCACAAACCATACTTTGAGTTTAATAATCAAAAAAGAGCGTGGTACTCACTAAAAACACTATATTTTATTCGTCGCACAGTTAAGGCACTCAAGCCAGATTCTATTTTAAGCTTTGGTGAATATTGGAACAGTTTTATTTTGCTTGCACTATATAGATTGCCATTTCCTATATTTATTTCAGATCGGTGTCAGCCGGATAAGACTTATGGCCTGGTACATAATATGCTTCGTCAATGGCTTTATCCTAAAGCCAAGGGGATTATCACACAAACAAAAAAAGCAGAAAATCATTACAGGGAAATATTTAAGCAATCTAATATTCAAACTATAGGCAATCCAATTAGATTTATCAATGTTAATCCAGAAATACAAAAGGAAAATATAGTACTTACTGTAGGACGTTTAATAAAGTCTAAGCACCATGATGAACTTATCAGGTTGTTTGTGAGCATTAATAAGCCTGATTGGAAACTTGTAGTTGTTGGCGGTGATGCTTTAAAGCAGAATAATTTCGAGCGCTTACAGATACTTATTAAGGAACTTGATGCTCATAATAAAGTTGTATTGATCGGTAAAAGTCAAGACGTTGATCAATATTATCTGATGAGTAAAATCTTTGCTTTTACCTCAAGTTCAGAAGGGTTTCCAAATGTAATCGGTGAGGCAATGTCAGCTGGGTTACCTGTTGTCGCATTTGATTGCATGGCCGGTCCTTCTGATATGATTAGAGATGAAATTAATGGGTATCTTGTTCCGTTATTTGATTATAAAATCTTTAAAGAAAAGCTTTTAATTCTTATGAATAGCGTTGAACTACGTGATGAATTTGGATATAATGGAAAAGAAAGTATCCATAAATATTCCGTTAATCTTATTGGTAAGGGATATTATAATTTTATTTTAGGCGCTCCAAAAAAGGCTAAGATTTAGTGTCAATGAAGTTAATTATTAACGCTGCTGGAATTTGTGCTACTGGACCTACACAAGTTGTTATATCTTTTTTACATGAATGTATAGCTTATAAAAATAACGAATATCATGTTTTTTTAAGCAAAACAGTTTCAAAAGAAATTAATCAGAGTAATTATCCACCTAATTTTATTTTTTATGAAATCCTTTGGCATCCTATGCATGATGGCATACTACATTCATTTCTATCAAGGAGATTACTAAAAAATCTTGCAATAAAAATTAAACCTGATGTCGTGTTCTCTGTTTTTGGTCCATCATACTGGATTCCTGAATGTCCTCATCTTCAAGGTTATGCTCAACCACACTATGTATATCCCGACTCTCCGTTTTTTCAACACTTAACTTTATATAAAAGAATCAAGTGGGCCTTTATACGCTATATTCACATAAAAGCCTTCAAAAAATGTGGAAAATATTTTGTATGTGAAACAAGTGATATTTCCAATAGAGTTTCAGTTTTATTTGATATTCCTAATTCATATGTATTTACAGTTACAAATACCTGTAGTTCTGTTTACTATGATCGCAGCAATCATAGAGATATATTATTGCCTGAAAAACAATCTAATGAGTTTCGTTTACTGTCTTTATGTTCATATATGTCACACAAGAACTTAAAAATAATAAATTCACTTGTCCCAGTTTTAAAAAATACTTTACCTGATCTTAAAATACTATTTCTACTAACAATTGATGAAGATAATTATAATCAATCATTTACATTAGAAGCAAAAAAATCAATTATAAACCTCGGAAGAGTTTCAGTAGGTAAATGTCCCCAGCTTTATTCAGAGTGCGATGCTCTATTCCTCCCTACATTATTAGAATGTTTTTCAGCTAATTATCCTGAAGCCATGATTATGCGCAAGCCAATATTAACTTCAGATTTGCCATTTGCAAAAGCAGTATGTGGTGATGCAGCATTATATTTTGACCCATTGAATCCAGAAGATATAGCTATAAAAATCGCTATGATTATTAATGATAAACTATTACGAAAAGATTTAATTAAAAAAGGTGAAAATAAAGTAAAAGAATTTGATTCTCCGAGCACCAGAGCTATAAAATATTTAAATATATGTGAGGAAATTGCTATTCGTTAAGCTAATGTTAAAAGATAAGAAAGTATTGCTTTTCGTTCCAGGAGGTCAAGGGATATATGGAACTGAAATTAAGAAAAAAATTGAAAATCAAGGTGCGTTTATTAAAGTATATAACGAAAGGCCGTCATCATCTGTTATAGGTAAAATATTTACAAGAGTTTCTAAAAATATATCAGATATACCGTTTAATACTTATATAAATAAAATAATTCATGAAAATAGAAATATCAAATTTGATTATTTGCTTGTTATACGAGCAGAGTCTTTTCACCCATCATCAATTAAGTTATTGAGACACGCTTTTCCTAATGCAAAATTCATATTATATCTTTGGGATTCAATAAATAACACAGACACTAAGAAAATAATACCTTATTTTGACAAGGCTTTTTCCTATGATCCATTTGATGTATCTAATAATTCCCTTCTTCAATATCGCCCCACATTTTATCTAGACCAATATCGTAATATTACACAAAATAATTTTAATAATTTATCAGATATCTTTTTTATTGGCACCATACATTCCGATAGATACATGATTTTACAATCTATTAATAAAAGCTTATTTGAAAATGGAATGTCTATGTATACATACATGTTCTTTCCTGGTAAAATTATGTTTTATAAGAAATATTTATTTGACTCTAAATTTCGACCAAAAAATATTACTGAATTTAACTTTATTATCCTTGATCTTGAGCAGACCTTACATATAGTATCTACTCATCGTGCTTCACTTGATATACAACATCCAGTTCAAACTGGTTTGACATTAAGACCTATTGAAATGCTTGGAGCAAGACGGAAATTAATTACTACAAATAAAAATATTAAAAACTACGACTTTTATGATGAAAATAATATTTTGATTATTGACAGGAATTCTCCTGTAATTGATAAAGAATTTCTTTACACTCCATATAACCCTGTCAAATCTTATATTTATAGTAAATATTCATTACAATCTTGGGTTTATGATATATTTTCTTGATAATGTCTTAAATTTATATGTATTTATTACTTTTTAAACGATTATTTGATTTAATCTTCTCAGTTGTTGGGATAATTATTTGTTTACCTTTATTCTTTGTTATTAGTTTTATTTTATTTTGCACTTATCATACGTCTCCAATATATCTGCAGGAAAGACCTGGTAAAAATGCTAAGATATTTAAGTTGATTAAATTTAAAACTATGTCCGATCGACGTGATATCACAGGTAATTTGCTCCCTGATGCCCAACGTCTTACAAAGATTGGTAGGTTTATGCGTTCCTTATCCCTTGATGAATTTCCACAGTTGATAAACGTCATTAGAGGTGACATGAGTCTAATCGGCCCTCGCCCTTTACTGGTTAGTTATCTCCTTCTTTATAATCCCCGACAGTCAAGACGGCATGAAGTTCGCCCTGGCATGACTGGATGGGCCCAGATAAATGGACGCAACTCATTGCTTTGGAGTGAAAAATTTGAACTCGATGTTTGGTATGTTGACAACCTTTCATTCTTTTTAGACATCAAGATTCTGTTTATAACTCTTGGTAAAGTTCTTACCAGAGAAAGCATTAATTCCGGGATTGAAAATACAATGCATCCTTTTCGTGGAAATTTAGAATAGATATATATGTCCGATTTGTTGATTTATGGCGCAGGTGGGTTTGGTCGAGAAATAGCTTGTCTTATTAAGGCCCTTAATAAGGATATTCAAAAGTGGAATCTTTTAGGTTTTATTGATGATGGTATTGAACCTGGCCTTTCTAATAGGTATGGTAGTGTTCTTGGTGGTCTATCAATTTTAAACAGCATTTCAAAAAATACAGCTGTAGTTTTTTCAATCGCTTCTCCCAATATATTGCATTCACTTATTTCCTCTATTACAAATCCTTTTCTAACTTATCCAAACATTATTGCCCCTAATGTAAATGTCTTTGATCAAGAATCATTTTCGATTGGAAAAGGGAATGTCTTATTTTTCGGATGCAGGGTAAGTTGTGACGTTCAAATAGGTGATTTTAATCTTTTTAATGGCTTTGTCTCCTTAGGTCATGATGTGACGATGGGAAGTTTCAATGTTCTTGGACCTTCTACAAGGGTTTCGGGTAACGCTATAATAGGTGATAGTAACTTATTTGGTGTTCAGTCTATTGTTCTTCAAGGCTTGAAGATAGGCGATCATACAAGGATTGGTCCTAATTCTGTAATTATTCGAAATACTAAAAATAACTCTCTCTATTACGGTAATCCAGCAAAAAGGGTTAAAATGTGATTATAGTAGGTAAATTTGAAAGGAGTTTGATAGCATGGCAATAGTACATTGTAATAATGTGGCTATTAAAGGAATAGCAGCTTGTGTTCCTGAGCACATCGAAGATAATAAGACCCTGTCATTGCTTGGTGGTAGTGATGAAGCCGAGCGGTTTATTGGAACCACAGGTGTAGAATTTCGCCACACTGTTAATGGAACCGGTCTTTGTACTTCAGATCTTTGTTTTGAAGCTGCTGATCGTTTACTGAAAGAACTAGAGTGGGGGAGTGATGAGGTGGATTGCTTGATTTTTGTTTCGCAGACACCCGACTACATTCTTCCGGCTACATCTTGTATTTTGCAGCATAGGCTTGGGTTATCCACGGATTGTTTTGCCATAGACATATCGCTTGGTTGTTCAGGTTGGGTATACGGTCTTTCAACTATAGCCTCCCTTATGGCATCCGGGACGATGAAAAAGGGGTTGCTTTTGACTGGGGATACAACAACAGTAACCAAGTCACCAAGAGATAAAAGCACCTACCCCTTATTTGGTGATGCAGGCACTGCTACAGCACTAGAGTATACTGAAGGTAGCGGAAGTATAATGTTCCACATGGGTACTGACGGCAAAGGTTTTGATTCCATTATGATTCCCGACGGAGGGTTCCGCAACTTTTACAATGAACACTCATTACAAACTGAAGAAGTTGAGCCGGGAATCTATCGTAACCGCCTTCAAAGCATCCTGAATGGCCCGGCAGTTTTTACGTTTGGTATTACTAAAGCACCGCGAAGTGTCAATACTTTGCTTGAACATTTCCAACTCAGCAAGGATGACATTGATTATTTTGTCTTTCATCAGGCAAATTTGATGATGAACGAAAAAATCCGCTCAAAGTTAAAAATCGATCCTTCAAAAGTACCATACTCCTTGCAGGAATACGGCAATACCTCTTCGGCCTCTATTCCTCTTACAATTGTTGCCGAATTGGCTTCCGTATTAAAAAAGGGCCATCACCGCATCCTCGCCTCAGCATTCGGGGTGGGGTTGTCTTGGGCAAGTGTTGTCTTCGATACAAGCGACTTGGTATGCCCAGATGTCATTTTGCTAAGCGCGTCACAGAAAACAATTCCGTAATAAATGTAGGGGCGCCCCTTGTGGTCGCCCTCCCTGGTCGTTTTACATTATCCTTTAACCATTAACAGGAGACTCTTATGTCTGAGAAATTTATTGATCTTTTCAAGGAAACCCTTGAAATCACTGATGATTCCGTTCAGCTCGACACAGAATTTCGCAAGCTCCCCCAATGGGACTCCCTCGCATTCTTATCGGTAATAGCCATGATCGACGAAGAGTACGATGTAGTAATCGAAGGCAACGATTTCATAAAACTGATCACCGTAGCCGACGTTATCAACGAAATCAAAAACCGCTCATAACACACAAAGTCGCCTCTAGTTAATTTTACTCCGCACATTGTAGGTTGGGGTGATTCCTGAACCCCAACATGTCCCGAAAGCGATAGTTCTTTTCATCTTATTGCCAAACATCTTAACGTCCATAAATATGCTAACTGCCAATTGCCAAATCTCTTGCTTTCGCTCGGCACTCAGAACTCAACACTCAGAACTCAGCATCCCTTTCTAACATGGCCCTGTTAAAGTATACCGGAGTTGGCATTCGCGGACTTGCAGCTGCAGTGCCGCGTAATGTCATCAAAAACTATGAGTACACAACCTATTTCCCTGCCGAGGAGGTAAAACAAGTGGTCGATAAAATCGGCATTGTTGAACGCCGATTTGCCGATCCTCATATCTGTTCTTCTGATTTATGCTTTGCAGCAGCAGAAAAGCTCCTTACTGATCTCTCGGTACCTCGTGAAGAGATTGATCTTCTTGTATTTGTGTCACAGACGCCTGATTACCGTATGCCTGCGACCTCGATTCTTCTTCAGCACAGGCTTGGACTTTCAGAAAATACTATTGCGTTTGATTTGAACCTTGGATGTTCAGGGTTTATCTATGGCATGTCGGTCATCTATGCCATGATGGAGCGCAGTGGGCTTCGTAGGGCCTTGTTGCTTGATGGAGAAACTCGTTCGAGAATCTATTCTCCTAAGGACAGAAAAACAGCATTTATTTTTGGTGATGCCGGCGCAGCAGCTCTTATTGAACGGGATGATAGTTATGGAGAAAGCTTTTTTTCTCTTAATTCTGATGGCTCAAAAGAGGAGTTGATCAAGATCAATGCCGGAGGGTATCGTAATCCCACAACAGAGGAAACTCTCAAGGAGCGCGTTGTTGATGAGTTTGGTAATATTCGCAGTGATGAGCATGGGTATATGAATGGGAGCGATGTTTTTAATTTTGTCATCAGCAGAATTCCCGCAGATATCAAAAGGGTGATGGGTTACTCAGGTTCTGAAGTAGCCAGTCTCGACTATTTTCTATTTCATCAGGCCAACGACTTTATCAACTCCTACCTTGCCCGAAAGCTGAAGCTTGATCCTGAAAAAGTACCAGCCACCATTGCAAAGTTTGGTAATACTTCGTCTGTCTCTATACCGTTGACGATGGTCTCTGAAATGCAGGGAAAACTGTCAGGCAAAAAGGTGCTTCTTTCAGGTTTTGGCGTTGGAATGACTTGGGCAACCTCTGTGATACAACTTGGCGACTGTTTCGTCAGTGATCTCGTTGAAATTTGAAAAGTATGGCTATGACCTATAATCCGTTTTCTTTAAGGAGTAAAACCATCCTTGTAACCGGCGCCTCATCTGGTATAGGAAGAGCAACAGCAATTGAGTGTTCACGACTAGGTGCTAAAGTGATTATTACTGGTCGAAACCAAGATCGGTTGCAAGAAACACTCTCAGCGATGGATGGCAAAGGTCACTCTATAGTGCGGGCTGATATAGCGATTAGTGAAGGTCGTGAGATATTGGTTGCGGCTCTCCCTCCATTGGATGGAGTTGTTCATTCGGCAGGTGTTCTCAAGAGATTACCCTTGAAATTTGTCAATGAAGCAAATCTTGCTGAGCTAATGCAGATCAATTTTATAGCACCAGCATTATTGACACGTTATCTTTATAAAAAGCAACTTCTGACAAATGAGGCCTCTATTGTTTTTATTTCTTCAGTAGCCTCGTCATTTGCATCGCTTGGCAATATCATGTATATGGCATCAAAAGGAGCACTCAATTCATTCATGAAAGGTATAGCCCTTGAGCTTGCATCATCAGGAATCAGAGCAAATGCTGTTCAACCTGGTATGGTAAAAACAAAACTAACCGTTTTAATTTCAGATTCAGAAATTGAAAAAGATGTTAATCGATATCCTTTAGGCAGATACGGTACACCCGAAGAAATAGCCTATGCCGCCATCTATTTGTTGTCTGATGCTACAAAATGGCTCACTGGAACACTGCTGACCATTGATGGGGGATTGACGTTACGGTAAGGATACGGGTAAAACTGTGAATCATAAATGATTATTTGTGTAGAGTGGAGTATAGCTGCATGCTAAAACCTCTTGTCGTTGATCTTGATGGCACCCTCATACGAACTGATCTGTTGTATCAGTCATTATTTTCGTTTATTAAGCAGTCGCCGCTTCAGCTTTTAGCTCCGTTTTTCTGGCTTGCAAAGGGAAAGTCTCATTTAAAAACCGAGCTTGCCAATCGAATCACTATCGATGTTTCTTTTTTGCCGTATGACCCTGCAGTTATTGCTTTGATTGAGGGTGAAAGAGCAAAACACCGTCAGGTTATTCTTGCGACAGGAAGCCATAAATTATATGCTGATCAGATTGCTGGGCATCTGAAGCTTTTTGACCGGGTTATTGCTACGGATGGCAGCCATAATAATTCTTCCCATGCAAAAAGGGATTTTCTTGTAGAAGAATTTGGTAATGGCGGATTTGATTATGCCGGAAACTCCCATGCCGATATCCCGGTATGGGAATCGGCCGGCAAAGCCTATCTTGTCAATCCTGAGCGCGGGGTGGAAAAGCGAGCCCTCAAAAAAGGTAATGTTGAGCGTATTATCAAGAGTCCATCCAATCAGTTAGGGTTATGGTTCAAGGCATTGCGTCCTTACCAGTGGATGAAGAACCTGCTGATTTTTGTGCCACTTCTTGCTGCTCATGAGCTTATCAATAGTGTTGCTCTCTTGAGCGGGTTGCTTGCGTTTGTTTTTTTTTCACTCTGCGCTTCGAGCGTTTATGTCCTCAATGACCTGCTGGATATAGAGGATGATCGTCTTCATCCAAAAAAACGCAACCGCGTGTTTGCTTCTGGAGCCTTATCCATTAAAAAAGGCATGCTTTCCCTGCCCCTGCTGCTGCTTGTTCCCTTTGCCGGTTCGTTGTTGTTTATGCCTTGGCGCTTCAGCCTTGTTCTGGGTATATATTATGTTACAACACTTGCGTATTCTGTTGGTTTAAAGAAAGTTACTGCAGCTGATATTATTGTTCTCTCTTTACTTTACACTATTCGCATTCTGGCAGGTGTCTATGCCTGCACTTTGATCCCTACGTTCTGGATGCTGGCATTTTCGATGTTTATTTTTCTCAGCCTTGCCCTCGTAAAAAGATATTCTGAGCTTCGTGAGGCTCATTTGAATGGTAATAATGAAAAAGCAAAGGGGCGAGGATACTACCCTGATGATCTTGAGATGATCTCTTCTCTTGGCGCGGCATCAGGTTATCTTTCAGTGATGGTGCTTGCTCTCTATATCCAGGATCACGCAACAGTGGCAATGTACCGCCACCCGCAAATTATCTGGGCAGCCTGTCCGGTACTGCTGTTCTGGATTACAAGGCTGTGGCTGCTGACCAATAGGGGGGAGATGCATGACGACCCGGTGATCTATGCTGTTACTGATAAAATCAGTATTCTCTCAGGTCTGATTTTTGGAATTATTTTCTGGTTGGCAATATAGTATATGCCATTTTCCATTACATCCATGGACACAAAAAGGATTGAATGAAATCCATACAACGTATTCATGGCTGGGGTCGTTATCCGATCATAGAGGCAGAGGTCAACGTGCCACTCGTTGTTTCCGGGGTGAAAAGTGCTGTTGAGAACTGTGGGGCGGATGGACTGATTGCCAGGGGTCTCGGCCGAAGTTATGGAGACGGCTCACTTGCCAGCTATGTTATCGACACCCGGCACCTTACCCATCTGCTTGATTTTGACAAGAACACCGGTATTGTAACCTGTAACGCAGGGATATCTCTGGCCGATATTCTTGAGGTGTTCGTTCCTCTGGGGTGGTTTTTACCGGTAACCCCGGGGACAAAGCACATAACCCTTGGCGGAGCTGTTGCCAGTGATGTGCATGGTAAAAACCATCATGTCTGCGGCTGCTTTTGTGACTTTGTTGAACATATAGAGCTGCTTGTCAGTCCGGACAATGTTCTTTTGTGCTCCAATACCAGTCATTCCGAACTTTTTCATGCGACGTGCGGAGGGATGGGCTTAACCGGCATTATTCTTTCAGTCAGTTTTCGACTGAAGCCGGTCAGCAGTGCCTATATCGACCAAAAAACCATTAAGGCCGTCAACATCACCGAGGCTCTCGAATTGTTTGAGCAAAATTATGCGAGCACCTATTCCGTCGCTTGGATAGACTGCCTTGCTACCGGTTCATCTCTCGGGCGTTCACTGCTTATGATTGGTGAACACGCAACAGACCACTCTCTTTCGAGCCCTGCAAAACATGCCATTACTGTTCCGGTAGAGATGCCTTCAAGTTTGCTGAACCGTTATTCGATTCAATTGTTCAATACCCTCTACTATAATCGGATAACCAAAAAAGAGGTTGCAAACAGGGTACACTATGAACCCTTTTTTTATCCATTGGATGGCATTCAGCATTGGAACAGGCTCTATGGAAAAAATGGATTTACCCAATACCAGTTTGTGATACCCAAAGAGGCCGGTCAGGAGGGCATGACGAAAATAGTAAAGGAAATTGCCGCGTCAGGCAAAGGCTCATTTCTTGCTGTGTTGAAAGTGTTCGGAAAACAAAACGATAATCTTCTTTCTTTTCCACTTGCAGGCTATACCCTTGCCCTTGACTTCAAGATTGAAGAGGGGCTGTTTCCTTTGCTTGACCGGCTCGACGCCATTGTGCTTGATTATGGTGGCAAAATTTATCTGACAAAAGATGTGCGCATGAGCGCTCCTACCTTCAGGCAAAGTTACCCCCGATGGGAGCAATTTCAGGGAATTCGGGAGCAGAATGGAACGAAAGGTATTTTTGCCTCTTATCAATCACGACGATTAGGACTTGACAGATGAAAAAAATTCTCATTATCGGTGCCACTTCAGCCATAGCCGAGGCCACGGCACAGCGTTTCGCAAAAGAAGGAGCGAGTCTTTATCTGCTTGCTCGAAATGAAGAGCGGCTTACCTCGCTCGCGGCCGACCTGAAAATCCGGGGTGCATCATCTGCAGCGTATGCCCTGCTTGACGTTAATGACAGAGTGCGCTATGAAGAGGTACTTAAGGAGGTTGTCAAAACACTGGGTACCATTGATGTTGCACTTGTTGCCCATGGCACTCTTGGCGATCAGAAAGCCTGTGAAGATGATGTTGACCGGGCGCTGCTTGAATTTGAGACCAATGCCGTCAGCACCATAGCATTGCTTACCAGGCTCTCCAATCTCTTTGAAAAGCAGCATGGGGGAACTATTGCCGTGATAAGTTCTGTTGCCGGCGACAGAGGACGACCGTCAAATTATGTCTACGGAACAGCCAAAGCCGCCATAACAACATTTTGCGAAGGGCTTCAGGCACGAATGTTCCACTCCGGCGTTCATGTGCTCATTATCAAGCCGGGTATGGTTGCCACGCCTATGACCGAAGGGCTCTCCATGCCGGGTTTTCTTGTTGCCGAGCCTGATCAGATTGCCGCTGATATTGTCAGGGCAATTGAAAAGAAAACAGACACACTCTACACCCCGTGGTTCTGGAAATATATCATGGCCGGCATTATCCATCTGCCGTCGGCTGTGTTTAAAAAAGAAAATCTTTAAGCCAATGAAAGAGAGGCCGCAACTGAGGGAGCCACAAATAAAAAGCAGCTCTCTCTGGCTTTATTTTGCTTTTATTTTTATTGTGTTCGGTGCCAAAGCTGTGATTATCTCGAATTTCGGCAGTTCCGTTCCGTTCTGGGATCAATGGAGCGCCGAAGGACTTGGTCTCTATTGCCCACTCATTGACGGAACACTGCGATGGACAGACCTGTTTTCAAGCCATAACGAGCACCGGATATTTACAACAAAAGTCCTTCACCTCTTGCTGTTTAAACTCAACAGTGGAGTATGGGATCCAATGGTTCAGATGTACGCTAATGCAGCAATCCACACAATTTCATTAGTTCTTTTGCTCTTCTTTCTTCAGAAAGGTATGACACAAGGTTCCCGGTTACAATTTTTTGCTTTTGCCACCCTGCTTTTTGCAGTTCCCTATGGACATCAAAACACTCTTTCTGGATTTCAGTCACAGTTCTATTTTCTGCTCCTCTTCAGCTTTCCTTTTTTATGGTCAATTTCACGGTATAGAACTGGTTATTATCACTGGTTTTTTGTCATTGTGTTCTCAGGGTTTATGAGCTTTTTCTCCCTCGCTTCTGGTATCTTGACCATTGCCGCCGGTATTGGAACATTAATGATCCGCTGGATTTGTGGAATTGAAAGAACTCGATGGACAGCTGTGCTTATTATTGTTCTCGCCATTTTTTTATTTACTGGACTTTACTTTACTTCTGCAAAACCTGAAACAAAATCTTTGCTAGATTTTACCATAGCACTTTCATTTGCTACTGGCGGTGGCCTTCTTTACACTCCTGTAGTTCTGTTTATGATCCGGCAGCTTCAAAAGAAGCCATCCACAGACGATTATTCATGGTTTGTTTTTTCCCTCTCTCTTTGGGTTTTAGCACAAATCTTTGCCACAGCCTTTAGTAGGGGTTCAGGTATATTGACTTCAAGGTATCTTGACATCTTGTCAATAGGTATCTTGCTTAATGGTTATTGCATTTTGTTTATGCTGCAGAAATATGGAAACAGTAGAAGATTTAAGAAAATTGCAATCATTTGGTTTCTGCTTATAATCGGAGGGCTGGTCGGTATAATCCCGTCTACATTAAGATCTTTGGAGAACAAATACGCTGTAAGTATTCGTCAAAAGAATAATGTTAACGGCTACCTTGCTTCTGGGGACTATACTTTTTTACAAAAGAAACCACATTTAAGTACATCCTATCTTCATATCAATTTTTTGTTTTACAATTCCGGAGGCGGGATATCAAACAGACTGAAATCGATACTTGAATATTTGGAAGACAAAACTCCTGGTCAGAGAATACCTTATTTTAATGGAGATCGTTTAAACTCTCTGTTTGAATATCTGGAGAATAAAACGCCTGGCCAGGAAATACCTTATCCGGATGTAGCAGGTCTAAAATCAATTCTTGATAATAAAACAATCAGCTCTATTCTTACTCCTGAAGTAAATAATCGAAATAGTAACAAAGGACTTGGATTATATACTGAGCATTCAAAGCAGGTATTTCTGCTCATTGGCATTGGCTTATTCTTTATTGGAATTTTGCTCTTCTTATTTGAAGGATTTATTTTATATAAAAATAGAAAAAAATTCCGGCAAAAGTTGATTATATATAATTCTGTATTCCTGTGAATATTTTTCAGTGAAAGATAAAAAAATACTGTTGCCTGGCGGTGCAGGGCTTGTCGGGCAGAATCTTGTGGCATTCCTTAAACGAAAAGGCTACCGCAATCTTGTAGTGCTCGACAAGCATAAGAAGAATCTTGAAGTATTGCGTCGCATGCATCCCGATATTACGATTGAGGAGGCTGACTTGGCGGTGCTTGGTTTATGGGTAGAGCATTTCAAAAATGCAGATGCGGTTGTGATGCTTCAGGCTCAGATAGGTGATCTTCATGAGGATCCATTTATCAGGAACAATATTACAACGACAGAGCACATCATCAATCTGATCAGGATGTACCAGATTCCCTATACGGTGCATATCAGCTCCTCGGTTGTCACCTCTGTAGCAGATGATCATTACACCAACTCAAAAAAAGAGCAGGAAAAAATAGTTCTCGCCAGTGCTATCAATTGCGTTGTTCTCAGGCCAACCCTGATGTTTGGCTGGTTTGACAGAAAACACCTTGGCTGGCTGTCGCGATTCATGAATAAAGTACCGGTTTTTCCAATCCCGGGCCATGGCAGATATATGCGTCAGCCTCTCTACGTTGGCGATTTCTGTGCCATCATCATCAGTTGCATAGAATCAGGCATTGCAGGCAAGGTGTTCAATATCACAGGGCTTGAAGAGGTCGATTATGTCGACATTATCCGCCAGATTAAAAAAGCTGTCAATGCCAGGTGCCAGATCGTTCATATTCCTTATCTGCTTTTTTCCCTGCTGCTCCGATTTTGGGCTCTTTTCGACAGCAATCCTCCGTTTACTGCCTCTCAACTCAAAGCTCTCACTGCCGGAGATGCATTTGAAGTGATTGACTGGCCGGCCATATTCAGCGTCAAGCCGACACCGTTTGCAACGGCAATCCATGAAACCTTTAACGACCCGGAGTACTGCAGGGTTGCGCTGGAGTTTTAACCCGATGACGCAAAGACGTATTGCAGTCATTGGCGCAGGGCCAATGGGTCTTGGTGTAGCCTATCAACTGGTGCAGCAGGGATATATACCGGTTGTGTTCGAGTCGGATGACCGCATTGGAGGCATGACCTCAACCTTTGATTTCGGTGGTCTCCCGATAGAGCGCTACTATCATTTTCACTGTACCTCTGACAGCGCTTTTTTTCAGGTTCTCCAGGAGCTTGGCCTTGAGGAGAAGATGCATTGGGTTCACACCAGCATGGGCTTTTACTATCAACAAAAGCTTAAGCCTTGGGGCAACCCGCTGGCTTTGCTCCGTTTTTCAGGCCTCAGTCTGGCTGCAAAATTTCGTTACGGGCTTCATGCGTTTTTGACAACCAGGCGAAAAGAGTGGAAAGCCCTCGATCATGTTGAAGCTACCGGCTGGATAAAGCGCTGGGTTGGAGATGAAGCTTACGATGTGCTGTGGAGCAAACTCTTTGAGTACAAGTTTTATGACTACAGCTGTGAGCTTTCGGCCGCATGGATATGGAGCAGGATCAGGCGAATAGGGCGCTCCCGCTACGATATATTCCGAGAAAAACTTGGCTATCTCGAAGGTGGATCATCAACCCTCTTGAACTCCATGAAGGCTTGTATTGAGGGCGGTGGAGGTGAGTTCCATCTGAAGAGCCCGGTAACAAAGGTTGCAATCAGCGGAGGGATGGTAACAGGCGTGCATACCGATGGAGCGTTCCATCCTTTTGTTCGTGTGGTCAGCACTATTCCGCTTCCTTTCATTCCAGCGATGATACCTGATCTGCCGCCTGAACTTATGCAGAAATTTGCAGCGGTTAAAAATATTGCAGTTGTCTGTGTCATTGTAAAACTCAAAAAACAGGTCACCGGAAATTTCTGGCTGAACGTGAATGATCCTGCCATGGATATTCCCGGTCTGGTTGAATACACCAACCTGAGGCCACTCGCTGATGAGCATATTATCTATGTTCCGTTTTATATGCCGGGCGAACATCCGAAATACCAGGAAAATGACCAGGTCTATGAAAACAAGGTGAGTCGATACATCAAGTCGATTAATCATGCTGTCACCGACAGCGATATCACGCAAATACATGTCAGCCGTTACCGGTATGCCCAGCCGATATGCGGGCCTGGCTATCTCGACAGAGTGCCATCTCCCTCCTTGCCCATAAAAGGACTATGGGTAGCCGACACATCGTATTACTATCCTGAAGACCGGGGGATATCCGAAGGCATTGGTTTTGGAAGGGAACTTGCAAAACACGTTACGGAATGATCAAAAAGTTCATGTCAAGGCAGTTCTTTCTTTTCCTCTTGACAGGGGGCCTTGCAGCTCTGGTGAACTTCGCAAGCAGGATCGGGTATAGCCAGTTTGTCGTTTACTCAACGGCCATTGTTCTGGCCTATATCACCGGCATGATTACCGCCTTTACTCTTGCCCGGCTTTTTGTTTTCAAAGAGAGTCGCCAGATTGTTCCCCAATCTGCTTATTACTTTGTTCTGGTAAATGTTGTCGCAGTTGCCCAAACATGGCTCATCAGTCTCTGGCTTGCATATTATGCGCTCCCATATTTAGGTGTTCAACATTTTGTACCCGAAATAGCCCACGCCATCGGATTGGCTGTGCCGATTTTTTCAAGCTATATTGGCCATAAAAAATTATCATTTAAATAATCGCTGTAATGATTAGCAAACGGTTGACCCTAAGGGCCCAAGCTTGCAATCAAAATAATTTGCAAAAAGGGAAATATCTTTACAAGTTCTGTTTTAAGGTATTCGCCGCTAATGATTTATAGGTTATGAAGTAAGGTACTTCGCTGTATTAATACGAGAATAGTGATTTTATACACTGATGATAGGATTTTGATGGCGCTCCCAAAAAATATCTTTTAGATTTAGTATTTAAATTATTGGCTATTATTAATCACTTTATGAATAATTTCGTATTAAAGAATTTAATTCTTAAAATCACAAGGTTCAAAGATTTGTTATTTAATATTGATAATGTTTTAAGACTCAAAACGATTTTATTAGCAGATAAAATATATGCCTTAACACAGGATAATAAAACATTGTACCGTGAGTTTATTTATGCAATATTAGCCAAAAATCTTTCATCAAAACAGAGGCTAATAATAATAATCGGTAATTTAACTTTTATAAATAAAATAATTCCAATAACATTTATAAATAAGTTACAAAAAAAAGAATTATGGCTTTGGATTTCAGATGAATCAACAAATACCTCTAAAATTCGCTTAGACTTTGCTTCGCATGGAATGGAAGGTTTTTTTCGCCTATATTATTTATATAATGAAGAAACTATATTTACCATTGGATTTACAATAGCTCCGGGGGATATCTTTGGCGTTTTAAATAAGGATGTAATTTTTATTAGTAATATGCAATTAATAAAAAATAGAAAGCATCAATATCAGTGCGCTATAAATAACAACTCTAAGACTACCCCTCAACGAAATCTATTTTATTCCCTTTTCGGAATTGCTGAAAAATTTAAAATCAATCACATTGTCTGTGTTGATGCGGAATCTCAAATTTCTAATGATAAAGGGTTATTGTCTTTTCAAGCGACGTATAATGATTTTATGTCAACATTTAACGGTGTTCATTATAATAATTATTTCCACTTGCCCTTACCTTATATAGAAAAAGACAGTAATATTGTAAGTAGTACTCATAGGCGCAGGAATAAAATAAAAAGAATTTTTAATAATAAAATCAAGAATTCAGCCTGCCTATCCATTAATAAATTCTTTTAAAACACTCTTTTTTAAAAGAGGGGAGTGAACTTTTTTTTAAAAACATATTTAATACTAATTCTTAGCTTAATTTATTTATAATTAATCACTAATCATCATATTAAGTTTAAATAAGATTTTGTGCTTTTATAAGAATCTTCAATGCAATTTGCTACAGTAAAAATCAACAGATTCCTATTTCCACTGTTTTCATTGACATTCATTGGGAAACCTTTTCTTAAACTCAGAAGTTACCTTTTCGGTTAGTGTGTGATCAATTGTTGTCATTCATTGATGCAGATGAACCGGATATTGTATCGTTATGAGACGTAACAGTGTTTTCACAATCGCGTTAGGTCTTAGTGTAAATGAAAATCATGAGTCTTTAATCGGATATAAAAAAGCTCTTAAAAGGTCTTGTAATTTCTTTATGTGTACTTCTGGCACAAGTTATGCTATATTTTTACATAATTTCCCTTAGTGGCTTTCATATCAAGGGTTATACTAAGGATGAATCTTAATCACCCCTGTTTGATCAACAGGGTGTAGTTAGTCGGAAAGGCAATGATTAATGTTCTTATGGGTATAGATGGTCTTTTTGTTGTACTTTGTTTACGGACGTTTCAATAAACTTAAGTCGTTATTTCGTGAGTTCATTATTTTACATTCTACTTATTGCATTTACCATTCTAGGGTGCTCCCCTGAGACTGAGAAGAAAGATGCTGGCCGTATTGCGGCTACTGTAAATGGTGTCGAAATTACGCAGCGCGAAGTTGCATCCCTGTATGAACGAACTGCAACTCCCGGTGTCAGTGAAGAGGTTAGGCGTAATCAGGAGCGAGCTATTTTAGCTGGTTTGGTGAGAGGTGAGTTGCTTGCTCAAAAAGCGGTGGCGGAGAAGTTGGATCGATCTGCTGAGTCTGTGCTGACAATGTACGAAGCACGTCGTCAGGTTCTGGCAGTTTTGGCTGAAAAGAGCATGCTTGCTTCAGTTAAGCCCCTCTCTGATGAGGCATTGCAATCTGTAATTAAACAAAATCCCCTTATTTTCGGGGAGCGTAAGCTGCTTGTTTATGAACAAGTATTGATGCCTGTAGTGGATGTGCCCTTTCTTCAGACTCTTAATGATGCAGCAGGTAAAGGTGCTTCGCTTTCGCAACTGGTGGATTCAATCAAAGCTAAAAAGCTGCAGTTTCAACAGGTTACTCAGACGCAGTCAACCGATCAGATGCAGCCCGCTATAGCTCGTATTTTGAGCAATGCAAAGCCGAATGTGCCGATTCTTATGCGTGTTGAGAATAAGTTTGCTATGGTCTTGATGTTGCGGAGTGCTCTCCCTATTCCTCTTGTGGGGAATGCAGCGCTACAGACCGCGCGCAATATTACGAGCTCACAGCTTCGTAATCAGGAATTCGGTAAAAAAATGAAGGGTATTGTTGATGCATCAAAAATTACCTATTTCGGTGCCTTTGCCCCTGGTGCAGCTGGTAAAAAAGGAGATGGGCAATTGGTTCCTCTGCCGACGGTTGATACCAAAATGATTGCCGAAAAGGAGTCAAGAAGAATTGAGGTTGCCATTGCTATTGGAGTGGCATATACGTTTGCTGTGTTATTGTTGACATTCTGGATGCGGGCTTTTCTTGGTAAGTTTTGGCAGCCTCTTATGTCGCGTAAGTTGAAGGAGGTCAAGTCTGTTGATGCTGAAGGCCATACTGAAGATCATCACGATGATGAAATAATGAATACGGCATATAAGCCACCTGTTTACATAAGGTATTTTCTTTTCTTTGATGTCGCTGTAGCTGTGTCCACTCTTGGCTATCAGATGTTCCTTGTTTGGAGCAGAACCCCTGAATGGATCGTAGCTCTGTCGGTACTCCCCGGTCTTTTACTTGGTGTTGTTTTCAGTCAGATACTCTCTCTCTCTCCTTTTAAGAAGTTGACGCAGAATATGCGTTTTTTGCCTATTCTATTCTTTTCTTTTTGTCTCGTTGCTGTTGTAATTGCGACTAAGCGCCTTATCGGTTTATGAACCTTAAACCTCAGCCATCATGGTTTCCTTGGCTTCTCTTTGCTGCTGTTATGCTGCATTCGGGAGTAAAGTACACTCTTGTGCCTTCGATTGAGCCTGATCTCTTGTTGTTGTATCCGACACTCTTGGCTGTTTTATGGATGGAGCGCAACAGCATTCTCGAAACCTTTCACAGTACTTCATTGGGGCATCCCGTTTTGGGATTTGTCCTTTTTATTGTTGGATCTTTTTTCTCTGTAGCTGGCGGGGTAGCTCCTTCATTAGTTGCTGAAGTTTTAGGGTTGTTTTTTATCGCAGCAGGATTCGTTGCCTCTTTTGCTCCCTCCAATTATCTTCGTTCAGCGCTATTCATAGCTTTTGCCGGTATCGTTATTGTGATTCTTGGTTCTATTGGTCCTTCGCTTTTATCGTCCGAACTGGCTGTTACGTTAGCTGCACTTTCAGCCAAAGTACTCAGCGCCACAATTCTACCGGTTGTCGCAAACGGAGTGACCCTTTATTTTGGTCAATATAGTGCTACCGTGACTAAAGACTGTTCAGGTATGAATTCCATATTTTCTTTAACTGCACTCTCTATTCTCTACCTCCGTGAAGGGGTTAATCGTAAACCGTGGCATATTGCCTTGATGGTTGTCAGTATCTTTCCCGTTGCGGTTATTACGAATTTTATGAGGGTAATGCTTGTGGTACTTGCCACTTGGTACGTAGGTGATTGGTTTGCCCAGAGCATTTTCCACGAGACCATTGGCGTTGTGGCCTTTGTTCTGGCACTTCTGCTTCTCACACTCATAGATAAGCTTCTGCTTTTTGCATCATCTATTGTAAAGCCTAAGAAGGGGAGTTCTCATGCGGCTGACTAAATACTTCCTTCTCGCTATACTCTTTTCCCTTGTTCTCATTTCCTCTGAGATATTTGTGGAGATAAGGCAGCATCCATTTAAGGGCCCAAAACCCGACCTGCAAAACATCATAAAGCAGCATCCACAAGGTTGGCAACCTATACCGGGTTCATCTGTAGATCCCAGAACCAACTCCCCATACGATCTGGTTGCTTCACAAATCTATAAACGTACTGATGGCAAAGCAGCTTCCATCGTTATGACTTGGAGTTACGACGGCTTCCACAGGGCTGGGCACGCTCAGGAAGTCTGCTATAACTCACAAGGCTTTACTGTCTCAACCCCAAAAAACAGTTCAGTGATTCTTGGAGGCCAAAAGCTTGATGTCGTCACATTCGAAGGCCGTTATGGCGATATGACCGAAGACGTCATCTATTGGAGAGTCACCGGAGGAATCCACGATGCCGCCCTCCAGGAAAACATCTCCATGACCCAGCGATTCAAAGAAGTTCCAAGAATCCTCATAGGCGACATCCCCAACAACCTCATGGTCCGGGTATCCACCTGGCGTTCCGCCACCGACCCACCCTCCACAGTCCACATCGACTACATCAAATCCTACCTCCAATCCGTTCCCCCAAAAACCCGCCACTTCCTGACCGGCCTCTAACCCCCCCCAACCCTCAGCACTATCTTTCCCAGCATTAAGAAAATTGCCAACTGCCAACTTTCTTTCTTCCCTATTTGATCTCTGTCCCTATGTGTTAATATAGATGTCGCCTCAATCGAGGAGACAAGTCATGGGATATTCAAGAGCATCTCCATTCATCAATCGGTTATGTGACTCCGGAACAGATGCGAACAGGGCAGGCAGAAGCAATTTTCAGGAGGAGAAATGCAACGATGCGAGAGGCTCACATGGCATATCCAGAACGATGGGGATCTCGACCTGTTAAGCAATGGAGTGTGACCCGGGAAGTAGTCTTAAACCCGGATACAATTGAATGATTTTTTTTATAAACCGGCGACATCTTTGTTGACATATTCCGCATACCCTATTGCCATTGATTGAGGTATCGACTTCGAAGCCAAGATAATCTCTGCTGTAACTGTCCAGAACGTTGAGAACCCTGAATCGACGGGCATTATAGAGGTTGTCACTCATGAAGTCCATTGCCCAGCATTGATTCCTGCGTTCCGGTTTCGGCGGCGCAACCCGAATATCGGCTGCTGTTTTTCTGCGACGTTTAACCCGCAGCATCAGATTCTCT
>SZXX01000012.1 GCA_005843825.1 Chlorobium sp. | reverse complement strand
ATCAATATTTTCTATAGCATCTTCGAAGGTCACGCCCGGCTTGGCTACTGTTGCCTCGAAGGGATAAAGATTAACCACAACCAGATCTATAAAGTCGATACAGTTTGCCTTTGCCTGACTGACGTGGTCGGGATTCTCCCTGACAGCAAGAAGGCCTCCATGTATTTTTGGATGCAGGGTTTTTACCCGTCCATCCATGATTTCCGGAAAGCCGGTGATGGTGGAAATGGAAGCTGCGCTGACGCCTGAATCCTGCAGTGATTTCAAGGTTCCGCCTGTTGAAAAAATCTCAACTCCCATGGCACTCAACTCCCGGCAGAAATCAACAATACCGGTTTTATCAGAAACAGAGACCAAGGCCCGCTTGATGACAGGATCAGACATTTGCAGAAAATTATTTAATGAAGGTTTCAGTCATAATTTTAGAGCCTGAATCTAAGAAAAAATCCCTAATTAATTGATAGTGCTGAGGGGCAAGTGCTGAGAGAAGAAGAGGAAAAAGAAAAGAACAGTGACTGAAGGGACTTCAGGGACAATAGGTAGTGCAACTACTTGAGGACTGCGTGCTAAGTAAAAAAGAAAACTATTCTGATGAATCCAGAATAAATAAAGCTAAGCCTTAGCTATTGCCACTAAGGCTTGAACGACTACTTTTTTGCTTTGTCACTTTAGCCGTTTTCGCCAATAGAAAGGAAGTCTTTTCTGGTGTGCATACGCCAAAATTAAAATCTTATCTTGATGAACAGCGTAGACCAGATTGTAAGGGAAGCGCAATAAAGACTTTCTTCGTAATCTTCTCCCGATTCTTGGTGAAGCCTCAGGATTCTTTAAAATCTGATGAAGAGCTCTTTCCACGTCAACAAGCAGCTGTGAACCAAGCCCTGACTTCTGAACTTCGTAATACTGCGCTGCCTCGGTAACCTCTGCATCAGCACTGGGGTGGAAAGCAATCTGCTTCATGAAATAGCCGCACGGGCTCGACGGAGTACTTCTTTGTCTGAAATCTCTGATGCAATCCCCTGCTCCAACTCATCCAGGCGGCGTTCTGCCTCCTCAGCCCACAAAGCCTCAACTTCAGCTTCAGATAAATTGTCGAGACTCTCAACTATCCATTTTGCGAGCGTAGCACGTTCCTTTAATTCGAGCTTCTGTATTTCGACTTCGATCTCTTTGATACCCATATTCTGGCGATTTAAATTTATGAGTGAAAGAGTATACTTACGGTAAAGGTACGGATAATTCTACTGAAATGAGTAGAACAGGGAGTGCAACTATCATCACTTACTCATATAACGAGATTGAAGTGAGCTCCATTTTATACTGCTTTCTGATAAGGTCTGGCCTTCAGCAGCTTTTGCGTGCCGAACTTTCGTGCCCGCATCTTCCATCCAATAGTGCCACCCAATCTGAACATCCATTCCGGCATCAAAGGCTTGGCAAGTAACTTCAATGCATTATCGGAAACGGGTTGGCCCTGGGCAAGCTCCCCTGCTGCCATCTCCAGAGCTTTTCTGAGAGGAGCGCCCTGTCCTCCAAGTTCCGCAAGTGGTTTTGCATGAACCATTCCTTCCCCAGCGCCAAGAGAAAGCCCACCCACCCACTCAAACTGAGCTTCACGGGCAAACTCGGCACAAACTGCAATGGCACTGGCATTCTGGCTCGCATTGGGGAAACCGCAATTGACGATGGCAGCAAAACGTGTCGGCTTTGTTTTCGCTGTGCCGTTCTTCACAACATCTTCAAGAACCGAAATAACCGGAGCAGGCAGTGTATCCACATAGAGCGGAAAAGCGAGAACAACCAGATCGGCCGTAGAAATCGCATGACGCAGTGCTTCCAGTCGCTCTGTGGTATTGATAGCCTTGTAGATATAGATTGTTTCACTTTCGACACCATGCTGCTTCAGTTGTTCAAAGAGATATGAACCAAGTGATGATGAGCTGCTTTTCTCTATACGAGGGCTTCCAACCAGCAGCAATGCACGACGAACTGAAGTCGGGGTCGCAGATGAGCGGCTGATGACCGGCAGAGTGACCTCTGCATCTGATTCATGACGTTCCATCTGATCAAGCAGGCGATGGAGCTGCGCTTCCATTACACGATCCTCCTGATTCCCGGAGAGAATACCACACCCATGCACCTTCGCATAGAAGTTGATGGAGTTGCGCCAGGCCAGATGCCGAAAAATAGAGGCGCCCTGTTCATCCGGCTCGCTTTGCCAGCCGATTGTGAGAACATCAGGATAACGTTCATACCGTTGCAGATGATGAATCTCCCCGCCGTGAGTCGCAAAAAACGGCAAAGTGTTCTGAATCATGTGATCAACCATTTTCTTGAGCGTCGGAGAGTAACCGCCAAAGGTAATCGGCGTGAGAAAAATAACAAGATCGCTTTCAATGAATTTCCTCGATATCTCCAGTTGGTCATCAGCCACATGACACTTTCCGGGACTTTTAAACCAGCATAAAAAATCACCCATGCAGTTGCCTATCTTTTTCTCACGAAGCACAACTACTTCGGACGACCATCCACGCTTTGCAATTTCTGCCTGCAAGGCAGCAGCTGAAAAACTGCCGACTCTGTCGCCTGCCTGCGACCCGTCAAGAATCAATGTTTTCATTATTCACTCCTTTATAAATTGTTTGGCTATTGATTGCATTTCATAGTCATAGAGAACTTCTCCAGTCAGCCCGAACGGAGGAAGGCGGCCGCCGATTTCAAGCGACACCAGACCGTGCACCCGGGTCCAGACGATCAGCGCAACTCCATGTGAAAGAATATGATAATTGCGTGTGCAGGTTTTCATGGTCGAAAGCTGTGCCTCAAACTCAGGCTGCACTACAGGGAAATTTTCGGTTTTCAGCTTACCGGCAACACGGATATCTTCGATCACGCTTACCAACGCGCTGATGGAACGGGTGGCAGATGGAATAATTTCCATCTGCTGCTGTTCGTAGCCGGGAATGGGCGTACCAAAGATAAGATGATAGCGCTGGGGATAGCTCAGAGCCCAGCTGCGATACGCAAGTCCAATGGCTTGTAAACGCGCAAGAGGCTCAGTTTCCGGAAAGCTGTCGCGAGCCTTGAGCTGAACATCACCAAAAGATGTAAAGGCATCAATGGTGAGAGCTGTCACCAGGGCATCACGATCAGGGAAGTAGTTGTAAATAGCCGGGGCGGTAATGTTCAACTCCCGGGCTATGGCTCGCAACGAAAGGGCTGGTGCCCCGAACTCCGCAATCAGCCGCCAAGCCGTATCCTTTATTGCCTCCTGAAGATGCGGTATCTGCTCTTTTCTAATAGGTCTTGCCATAATGAGTCATTTATTAATTTTACAATGTAAATATACAATGTAAAATTAATAAACGCAACAAGAAAAAAGTAGCGTTCTATCGTCCGCTCTATGCACTAAATGGGGGGAGAATGCTCAATCGGTCACGAGAATGAAAGTGAGATGAAGTAACAAGACTACATGAATTATAAGCGATTTACGATAAGTAACTCCGCAAGCTTTTCTGAAATCATTCAGTATTTGCTTGAGCTACCACGGAGGGCGACCAGAAGCAGCGTCCGTACGGCGCAATAATGGCTAATCTGTTTTTTGTCTGGCATGTTTTATTACGGAATCAATTTCTGTGAAGCGCTTAGAATTAATGATAAAATAACTAAAAGGCCTGCTGCTTGAAGGTCAGATCCTTATGTTTAGGCGCATTCCATAGATATTTTCTCCGACAAAAGATGCAATTTTTCTAATTCTTCACTCCAAAGATTAATTGCCTTCATTTTAATTCTAAGTTCATGATAGTCAGTCTCAGCATGAAGCACAGATGCTGCGGTTGCTGAATATTGTGATTTTTTTTGGCATTCAAGCAATAGACTCTGAACGTGTCCAAGTAAACGATTCTTCGACTTGGTAGAATTATTCTCAATAAATCTATCAAGTTTTTCGAGTGCTTCCTTAATTGAAGTCAGAAGAGCCTCACCTATTTCAAAGCGCTTAGCCACTGCGCGCTCACAGTGATTTAAATCAACAACTTCAATAGTGTTCTTACCCATAAGAGTTTTTTCCCGAAACCGATATAACCTAAGTTTTAAATGATTCTTTGGATCTTCTTTAAATGGGTCAATAATTGGCTCATGTACCACGTCATGTATTCCTTTGCTTCCATTGCAACGCTTACAAGCTGGAAGCAGATTGTCCCATTCCATAACCTTATCTGGATTATTGTGCTTGTCCTCAAAATGTTCAACTTCCATATACTTACTTTCTTTTGTAAGGTCACATTCACAATATGCGCATTTGTTATCACTTAAATGAAGTAAAGCTGTTTTTAATTCCTCAATATGCCAAACACAGTCACCCTTAGCTTTGTATTTATCAGTGAGAGTACGTACCTCTAAAGGATTCATTATTAGTGGGGTGAAATTTCTTTCTAGCTTAATCAATTTCAGCCTCCTTGATCGAGGCCAACTGAAACTTCAAGAGCTTCCTTATTGTATTATGTGGATGAAGCAACTGGTCTAGATCCGCATAAATAGCATATGCATTATCATATTCTTCAGCTTCTATTGCTTTACCGAAAGCATCAATTTTCAACAAAAATATATCTGTTCTTGTGTCATGCATTCCCATTACATCGATCAATACTTCCTCAATAGACCAACCCTTAAATCCATAAATACTTTCCGGAAGTTTTCTGAGTTCTGTCTTGCCATCATGGCTCTCAAGTGCAATAATCTGCCTCGGCTCTGCACATTGAATAACATGCGGGCTATGGGTAGTTGCTATAAATTGGATCTTTGGAAAGACATCAACAAGTACCTTTGATATTTTTGATTGCCAGTCAGGATGCAAGTGAAGTTCTAATTCATCAATAATAACAATACCTTCAAAATCATCAACTTTAATTTTTGGATCACTATACCTGAATTCAATTTCCTTCATAATACCAAAAAGTATAGAAATGCATGATTTGAAGCCTGATGACAAATACTCATAATAGATATCACCAGTTGGAGATGATATTATAATTTCATTTGAAGACGCATTTACTTTGCTAAATGTAAAATCACTATTAAGAAGAGAAAAACACTTTTTTGCTATTTCAAAGTTATGAATCTGAGCATCGTCTAAGGCTCCTTCATGCTTCGAGTATAGGTATCTATTCACAAACCAATTCTTTACATCGTGAAGATTTACACCTCCACTTGTCTCCCCCCAAATAATATGTTGTGCTTTATCCGTATCTTTACCAACCGCATTCAAGGGTTGATAACTAAATATTCTTGTTGTTTTTAGAGATAATAGTCTTTCACATAATTTATGCAGCCCATTAATACGACAACTTTGATTTGGCTCATATACATTTATATCAATATCAACTTTTACGTCTTCACCATCCGCTTCAATTACTGCATTAATTTTGCTAAGTTCGCTTCGGACATTTTTTTTAAGGATATTTGTTTCGCCAAGAAAAAATGCATGAGCAATGCATTCAATTATGGTCGTTTTACCAATACCATTCGGCCCACAGATCAAATTCATTTGTGGGTCAAAGCTCAGCTTGAGTGAGTCAATTCCACCCACCCCTATAATTTCAAGATCTTTAATTATCATACCTATCCTATCCCCTTTTCATTATCTTTTACCTAACATTCAAGCTCAGCGGTTGCAGAAAGGCAGTAGGCTGGAACTAAAAATCAGATATCATTTCTGGTTAATGCTCAATAAACTCCACTCCACCGTTCACGATATGCGCTTATGTGCTTCCATCAACTTTATAGGCCTTCAAAAGATCACTCAAAAATGATCCGCAAGAAAGGTACAGAAAATCAGCATAAAAATAGTACTTCAGTTATTCACCAAGAGTGGTGATCTAGGTAGTGCTCTTGATAACCTCTTTGAAAAGAATCATCCTTGATTGCATATTAGGACAAAGTCGCTCCTTGAAAATTTGTTGCGTCTTAACATCATAACAGTTACATGAGTACCCATAAAACCCGCTTAGCGATCTTCTGTTCTGGTTCCGGAAGTAATTTTCAGGCTATCTTTCGTGCGCTGAAGAAGAAACAGCTCAATGCGGAAATCGTGCTTTGCCTTTCTAACCGTGTAGAGTGCGGGGCAATGGAGTTCGCGCGATTGAACGCGATTGCGACAGTGCATCTGACTGAAAAACAGTTTGACTCTCTTGATGATTTTGCAGCAGCAATGCTGGGGAGCTTAACGGAACAGCGTATCGACATTATTGTACTCGCAGGGTATATGCGGAAGGTGCCTGATGCGGTTGTGACTGCATTTCAGGACAGGATTATCAATATCCATCCGGCACTGCTGCCGAAATTCGGTGGTGAGGGGATGTATGGCATTTATGTTCATGCTGCTGTGCTTGAGGCAGGTGAAACAGAGAGCGGTGCGACGGTACATCTTGTCAATGAGGAGTACGATAAGGGAAGAATTCTGATGCAGCGGCATGTGCCTGTGTTGCCTGACGATACTCCGGAGACACTTGCAGAAAGAGTGCTTGCCTGTGAGCATATACTTTACCCGGATGCGCTTGAGAAAATTCTTGCCGAACAGCAGTCATGAGCACCGGCACACTCAACATCAGTGAGATCTTTCACTCCATCCAGGGCGAATCGTCCTTTGCAGGCTGGCCCTGCGCATTTATCCGTCTTGCAGGATGCGGCCACGGCTGCCTTGGCTGCGATACAGCCTACGCTGAAAGCGATGCAGCGACCCTTGAAATTGAGGAAATTATCCGCCAAGCCTCTGCTTTTCAGGCCCCCTTTGTTGAGGTCACCGGTGGAGAGCCGCTTCTTCAGCCTGCTGTCTATCCCCTTATGGAACGACTCTGTGACCTTGGTCATACCGTACTGCTTGAAACAGGGGGCTTTCTTTCTGTTGCCGAAGTTGACCCTCGTGTCCATAAGATCATCGATATCAAAGCGCCTTCTTCAGGTGTCTGCGATAAAAACAATCCTGAAAACATTCAGCTTGCTCTGGAAGCTGAACCTGCATACCGGAAAAAATTCGAGTTCAAGATGGTCCTTGGATGCAGGAGTGACTACGAGTGGGCAAAATCACTGCTGTTTGAACACCGGCTGACAGACTCTTTTACCATCATGATGGGCGTAATGTTCGGCAAGCTGGAGCCGCAGGAACTTGCAGGGTGGATTCTCAGCGACCGGCTCAACGTAAGAATGCAGCTGCAACTGCATAAATACATCTGGCCACCCGATATGAGAGGGGTATAAGAAGTGTACGTTTGGCTTTACCCTGTTTACTCTTTACTTTTCAGCTGAACTTTATCCTCTTATCAATTATCTGTTGCCCATTTGACCTCACTTACCATCATCGTCCCGCTGTACAATGAACAGGAATCGCTGCCTGATCTTGTAAAACAGCTTTATGCTGCAATGCAGGAGAATGAGCTTCGCAAGCTATTCAAGGAGCCATTCAGTTTTGAAATCATTATGGTTGATGACGGCTCAACAGACAGCTCAGCCTCTTTAATCGGCGAAATGATCCTTTCCAGACCTGAGCTTCGCCTGATTTCGTTTCAGAGAAACTTCGGAAAAACAGCCGCCCTCTCGGCAGGGTTCATGGCCGCAACCGGCGACTATATCTGCACCATTGATGCTGATTTGCAGGATGATCCCTTTGCAATCAAGGAGATGATTAAAAAAATCCAGGAAGGATATGATCTGGTAAGCGGTTGGAAGCAGCAGCGCAAGGATCCGATTTCCAAAACCATTCCCTCAAAACTGTTCAATCTGGTAACACGGCTTTTTACAGGCATCACCATTCACGATTTCAACTGTGGATTGAAGGTTTACCGCAAAGAGGTAACTCGACGGCTTGAACTGCGTGGAGATATGCACCGCTACATTCCTGTGCTGGCAGAGTGGATGGGGTTTAAAATTGCCGAACTCCCCGTCAGACATCATGCGAGACAATTCGGCACCACGAAATACGACTCATCAAGGTTTTTTTCAGGGTTGTTCGATTTTCTTTCGGTACTCTTTATCACCCGATATCTTCGCCGTCCCATGCATTTTTTCGGTATGGCCGGTCTTATAAGTTTTCTTCTAGGGTTTACCATCAGTCTTTACGTCACACTTGATAAAATCCTGCTCCATAAACCGGTCAGCAACCGCCCGATTCTTTTTCTCGGTATTCTGCTGCTGATTCTCGGGGTCCAGCTTTTTTCGACCGGGCTTCTTGGTGAAATGCTTTCGACGTCGTCAGCCAAAGAGAGTTCATTTGCCGTCCGCGAAACAGTGAATCTCAGTGCAGGACAAGCCGGAAAATTCGGAAACCACGATTAATTCTCATTATTCAGGACAACTTGAGTTTTGTTGGGGTTCAGGAATCACCCCAACCTATATATGGGCAATGCTGGACAAGCCAGATTAATTCTCACTATTTATTTTTGTTTATGAAACGCGTTGGAGCACACGTCAGTATAGCCGGAGGAGTTGAAAATGCACCGTTGCAGGCGATCAGTATCGGGGCGAAGGCATTCGCCATGTTTACTAAAAACCAGCGTCAGTGGACTGCTCCGAAACTAACGACATCCTCAATCGATGCATTTCGAAAAAACTGCAGCGAGGGTGGTTATAAACCTGAGCACATTCTGCCTCATGACAGCTATCTCATCAACCTGGGAAGTCCTGACCCTGTTAAACTCCGCAATGCCAGGGAAGCCTTTATTGACGAAATGCAGAGGGTGGAAAGTCTTGGTCTCTCTCTGCTGAACTTTCATCCCGGGAGCCATCTGAACGGCATTACTGAGGACGAGTGCCTGCAGCTTATAGCGGAATCAGTCAATATGGCTCTCAATACGACAAAAAACGTCACTGCCGTTATTGAAAACACTGCAGGACAAGGAACCAATCTCGGATACCGGTTTGAACAACTGGCATCTCTTGTTGATCAGGTTGAAGATAAGAGCAGGGTTGGAGTCTGCCTTGACACCTGCCACCTGTTCGCAAGCGGTTATGACCTGCAGACGACCGATGCAATCGACGAAACCTTCAGGGAGTTCGATCGGATAGTCGGGCTCGGTTACCTTCGCGGGATGCATCTTAATGATGCCCTTCGTCCGCTGGGCAGCAAGCTTGACCGCCATGCGAGCATAGGTAAGGGAACAATCGGGATGGAGGCCTTCCGGTACATCATGGAACATCCTGCCTGCGAAGAAATACCCCTGATCCTTGAAACTCCGGATTCCGATCAATGGAGTGCAGAGATCAGACTCCTTTACTCGCTCGGAAAATAACGGAGAAAAAGACGAAAGGGACATCAGGGACTTCAAGGATTCCAGGGAGGTCAGCGTTTTGACACGGCCCTGAGATATTTGCTGACGGATAGTGTACTGCCCAGAATGCCTAGTGCCAGGCCAAGAAGGACGGTGGACGGATAAATCAGCAGTGCTGAAGGCTCCAATACCTTATAGATACCCGGCTCGTAACGAAAGAGCAGTTGATCAAAAAGCAGATAGACCGCCCCTGCGGCGAGCCCTCCTGAAAGCAGCCCCTGAAGGGCGCCTTCAATGACATAGGGGGTCCCGATAAACCAGGCGGTAGCTCCTACCAGGCGCATAGTCCTGATTTTTTCCTTTCTTGAATACATCGCCAGCCGGATCGTATAGCCGATAAGCACAATCGTTGCCAGGGAAATCAATATCCCTATGCCGCCGGTAAGCAGGGTAAACAACCGGGCATTTTTTTCGATCTGACCAAGAAATGACTGATTGTAGCGTATATCAGAATCCGGAGCTATTCTCTTGATTTCCGGCACAATTCGCCCGATACTTTCCGGGGTTGTATAGTCAGGCAGAAACTTAAGCCTGATTGAACGGGGAAGCGGATTTGAACCAAGAATCCTGACAATATCCTCTCCAAAATCATGGGTAAACGTTTGCGCGGCTTCGTCCTTCGAAACATACGATGCCTCCTTCACTCCTCTCAGCCTCTTTATCTGCCCTGCAGTATCGACAGCCTGAGACTCGCTTACAGAGTCTGCAAGAAAAACCTCAAGCTCCACCCTGCTCCGGAGCTCCTGTATGACATCAAAAAAACTTAGAGAGACGGTACTGAACAAACCAAGAAGCACAAGAGCAAAAAAACTTATCGCGACCGTAATTGCGGCTGGCAGTTTCGCCCTTCCAATACTAGAAAAGCCTTCCTTGATGACAAACGAAAGTGACATAACAGCTTATTTTGCATTAATAACATGTTCCAACAGAAAGAATCAACAAAACAAGTTGCAAAAACAAGTTTTTTTTCTTTTAATTAGAGCTGGTTAACGGGGCTATAGCTCAGTTGGTAGAGCATTTGCATGGCATGCAAAGGGTCAGGAGTTCGAGTCTCCTTAGCTCCACGGAAAAAATACAAAAAGCGCAGTTTATACCTGCGCTTTTTTGTTTTTAAATCCGATATCCCTGTATAACCAGAATACTTCACGCCTTTTTCCTGCCCACCTTCGCAATCAGAAAAACCAACCCGACAATCAGAGATGCAGAAAGACCTGCACCAATATTGAGCAGAGCTGCAGTCAAAACGACCGGGATGGTCAAGCTGACCACAAAGCCAAACGCTGCAGCACTTAAGAGAAAGGTCATGGCGGTAAGGCCGGTAAAGAAAAAACTGGTTGCAATGCTGCCTGCAAAAGAAATAAAGAGTTTTTCTCCCTTGCCTTCCGAAATATTCTTCCACCTCTCGATCTGTTTGCGGCTTCCCGGTTCGACCATATTTTTAACCATCATGGCTACAAGAGCAAATACAATCAGCACTCCCGCATGAATGCCATACGAGTTGAAAACCTCACTCCTTGATGGACTGAACATGCCCTGGCCAAGCAAGAGTGCAGCATACCTCAACATAAAAACAGATGTGACGAAAAATACCGTTCCCCAGAGTAGAGTTACCAGCACCCAGATCGCAACACCTGGTGGCTTGGGATTTTTATTTGTTGTTGAATACATGAGCCTTATGGATAGTTAACAGGAAATTATGAACAAGCAGTTACCGGATTTTTTATAAAGGAAAGATAACAGCAATGTTGGACTCTCAATTCCTTTTATCATTAAAAAAAAGAGCTCACGAAAAGAGAGTTGTTTGAAAACAGTCAAGAATAAGTGATGCAACGATTATTTTCAATTTACCGTTTGAATGGTTATGTTCATTCGTCTGATTACTAAGCGTTAATGACAGGTTAAGTAACTTTAACATATTATTGCCCATGTGTGGAGTTTTCGGTGTTTTTAATTCAAAAACTCCCGCGGAAGATACCTTCTATGGACTTTACTCCCTTCAGCACAGAGGACAAGAAGCCGCAGGCATCGTTGTAGCTGATTACAACAAAGTTAAAAAGAAAACTCTTTTCAAGCAGCACAAGGGAATGGGGCTGGTTTCGGAAGTATTCAGAGATGAAGCCATTTTTGAAACCCTTGGCGGTTATGCCGCAATCGGACATAACCGGTATTCGACTACAGGCTCTTCAAAATCCATCAGCAATATTCAACCGTTTTCCCTGACCTACCGCTCAGGCAGTCTGGCGATAGCTCATAACGGAAACCTTACCAACTCACGTGCATTACGACGCGAGCTGACAGAACTCGGTGTCATCTTTCAGGCATCTTCGGATACTGAAATCATCCCGCACCTGGCAGCGCGAAGCCGTGAAAAAGAGCCTTTACACCAGATATACGAAGCGTTGATGCAGGTGCAGGGTGCATACTCAATCGTTATTCTGGCCAACAACCAGTTGATTGCAGCCAGAGATCCTTATGGGTTCAGGCCGCTTGCCTTAGGAAAGAAAGTTGATCCGCTTACAGGAGAACTTACCTATGTGGTCGCGAGTGAAACCTGTGCCTTTGATATTATACAGGCAGAGTACATTCGTGATATAGAGCCCGGTGAAATTCTCCTTATCGATCATCTTGCGGTCACAAACGAAAAGCCAACATCACTCTTTCTTCCGCCTTCTAAACGCAAGGCACGCTGTATATTTGAATATGTCTATTTCGCCCGCCCGGACAGTTTTATTTTCCAGCACTCTGTTGACAAGATCAGGAGAAATCTTGGCAAGAACCTTGCCAGAGAGTCGACAATCGAGCATCAGCCCGGTGAGAAAGAGCTGACCGTTGTGAGCGTGCCCGATTCGTCAAATACCGCTGCACTTGGATTTGTTCGTGAAAGCATGAAAATGAACCGGTCAGCAAGATTTGAACACGGTCTTATCCGCAACCATTATGTGGGAAGAACCTTCATCCAGCCGGGTATTCATAGTCGCGATATCAAGGTACGCTCCAAATACAACATTGTTCGCGGTGTCCTTCAGGGCCGACCTATCATTCTCGTGGACGACTCCATTGTCCGCGGTACAACGGCCAAGATGCTGATTAAACTGATCCGTGAGGCAGATCCCAAGTCGATCAACCTGCACATCAGCTCTCCACCTATTACCAATCCCTGTTTTTACGGCATGGATTTCCCTAACAAACGCCAGTTGCTTACACACATGTTTGACAACATGGATAGTGATGTGGAGGAAATCGAAAGAATAAGGGAATATATTGGTGTGGAGTCATTGAAATACCTCTCCATGCAGGGGTTGATGAACAGCGTTCCTACGTTTGAAAATGAAGAGGGCAGCTACTGTACGGCGTGCTTCAGCGGCGACTACCCAATCGAGGTCAGCGATGTTACAACCGACAAGGAAGAAAACGACTGATCAAAAAAAAAGGCGTACATACAGTACGCCTTTTTCTGCCATTAAACTTTGCAATCTGTCAGCCGCTACTTTTTCGTCTGTTTGAATTCAATTCTCACTGAGGTATGCGGCACAGCCTCAAGCCTCTTTTTCGGAATAGGTTTTCCGGACTTGATACAGATACCATAGACCTTGTTTCTTATTCTATCAAGAGCCTGATCAATGTAGGTGATATATTTTTCGTCGCGGGCGATAAACATGAATCGCTGTTCTCGATCCATGGTATCGGTACCGTGGTCAGCCATATGCATGGAGTAATTCGAGTTGATGGAATCTTCCGAATTCTCATCGGAAATTGAGGAACGGAGAATATCCAGATCTCGAAGTACCTCTTCACGGCGTTTAAGCAGCAACTGCTTGAAATGCTCGAGTTCTTCGTCGGTTAAATACGTTTTAGTGAGGACCAGTTCCTCAATAACCTCATTTTCCTTCTTGGAAGCACTGCTATTCTTTTTGGCCATAATCGATCACATTTTCTTAATCACAAAGAAGGCTGTAAAATTACAGAGTTAATAATACTATTAACTTGCATATTTTTCAAGTGATAACCAGCAACTTTCACCGTTAACTGAATCCTCCCTTCCCTGTATTGCAGATGAAGGATCAAATAGAGTTGCGATAAGGGATGTGGCTAGTGTTTCAGATTTAATATACGCATCATTTTTCTTCACAGCATCCAGAAGTTTTTCGGAGCCCTGGATAGAAAGAGAAATCCGGTCGGTAATATCGAAGCCGCTTTCCTTGCGAAGCGACTGGATGCGACTTACCAGTTCACGGGAAAGTCCGAGCATTTCAAGTTCTTCATTCATCTCTGTATCAAGTGCGACCATGATGCCATTCTGCTCATCGGATGCTACAAGCCAGCCCTCAATATCCTCATGCATGACATCCACATCATCACGCTGTATATCGAACACTTTACCATCAAGCTCAAGGGAGAGATGACCCTGATGTTCCAGAAGTGCAATCTGCTTATGGCTCATCATCCTTATGGCTTCAGCAAGTGTTTTCATATCCTTGCCGAAACGCGGGCCGAGGGTTTTGAAATTCGGCTTCACCTTCTTGCTGATTACTGAGCCATCCTCCTCTATGTATTCAATTTTCTGGACATTGATCTCTTCGAGAATGATATCGCCAACTAGTTCATACTCTTCCCTGGCAGTTGCATCGCTTACAGCAAGCAGGATTCGCTTGAGCGGCTGACGAACCTTGAGTGAAGCCTTTTCGCGCATGGTTCGCACAAGCGAGGTAATAATCTGAGCCTTTTTCATGCGTTGCTCAAGCGGCCGGTCAATAGCTGACATATCAAGAACAGGGAAATCAGCCAGGTGAACTGATTCAAAGGATTCGAGCCCGCTGACTCCGTTAAGATTCAAATATATACGCTCAGCAAGAAACGGTGTAAACGGGGCGAGAAGTTTTGCAAGCGTCTCGATACAGCTGTACAGAGTCTGGTAGGCGGCAATCTTGTCGGGCCCCATGTCGCTTTTCCAGAACCGTTTTCGTGAGCGACGGATATACCAGTTTGAAAGATCGTCGACGGTAAAATCGTTTATCAGCCTGACAGCACCGGTAAGGTCATAATGCTCCATCCGCATGTGGACGCCTCCAACAAGCGTGTTCAGACATGATAATACCCAGCGGTCAAGTTCTGAACGCTCCTGAAAAGGGACTGACGGATCTGAAAACTTGAAACCATCAACATTGGCATAGAGTACAAAGAAATTATAGCTATTGATAAAAGCACGGAAAAATTTGCGCTGTTCTTCCTCAATCTCTTCAACGTTGAACGATTTCGGCCTCCATGGAGGACTTGTCACCATCAGATACCAGCGAAGCGCATCGGCACCATAACGTTCCATTGTCTCAAAAGGATCAACCACATTGCCTTTTGACTTCGACATTTTGTGGCCGTTTTTATCTAGAATATGGCCGTTTACAATCAGGTTTTTGTATGCCGGTTTATCGAATATCAGTGTTGCAATGGCATGCATGGTATAGAACCAGCCTCTGGTCTGATCAACTCCTTCAGCAATAAAGTCGGCTGGAAAGGTCTGGTCAAACAGTTCACGATTTTCAAACGGGTAGTGAAGCTGGGCAAACGGCATTGAGCCACTGTCGAACCAGACATCAACAAGCTCGGGAGTGCGGCTGAAGCGAACCCCGTCACGGATGAAGTAAATCCTGTCTACGAACGGCTTATGAAGGTCAAGTGTCACCAGCTCCCGGTCGAGTGCATCTCCGAGGATAAGCCTGACGCCATCAATATCAATGAACCCCTCTCGCAATTCAGCAATGGATCCAATGGCGAACATTTTTCCGGATGCCGCATCGTCTCCAATAGCAAAATTCTCAGATACCCATAAAGGAAGCGGAGAACCCCAGAAGCGTTCACGTGAAAGCGCCCAGTCCTTGTTATCTTCGAGCCAGTTACCAAAACGCCCTGTACCGATTTCGGGAGGGCACCAGTTAATGGTTTTATTGAGCTCCACCATACGGTCAGCTATTGCAGTAGTCCTGATATACCAGGATTCCCTTGCATAATAGATCACCGGCACATCATAACGCCATGAAAACGGGTAGGTATGGGTAATGGTCTCTTTGCGGTACAAATTCCCTGCGTCCTTGAGCTGCCGGATGATCAGCGGATCGGTATCCTTGAAAAACATACCGTCATAATCGTTGACCTCGGCAGTAAAACAGCCGTTGCGTGCCACCGGCTGGAGCATCGGCAAATCATATTTTTTTGCGATCTCATAGTCATCGGCACCGAATGCCGGAGCAATATGCACTATACCGGTTCCGTCCTCCGTTGAAACAAATGACCCCGACGTAACGTACCAGCACTTTTTTTCGGGGTGCAAATAGGTGAAAAGCGGCTCATACTCAAGACCTTCAAGGTCGCTTCCTTTAAGTTCGGCAATAACCTTCCACAGTGATTCGCCCTCATCGTTTTTCTCAAGAAGCACCTGCAGGCGCGACTTGGCAAGAATCATCACTTCGCCGCTTTCGGCATGTGCAACCTTGACGTAGTCAATATCTGAACCAACACAGAGGGCAACATTTGAAATCAATGTCCAAGGGGTAGTCGTCCATACGAGAAAAGACTCTTTGGATCCCCTGATATGGAACTTTACGTAAATACTCGGATCTTTAACCTCTTTGTAGCCCAATGCAAGTTCATGCGAACTCAGCACTGTCTCGGATTTCGGATCCTGCGGTACAATTTTATAGTCCTTGTAGATCAGACCTTTGTCAAAAATAGTTTTCAGAGCCCACCAGACCGACTCGATGTAGTCATTGGTGCAGGTTATGTATGGATGATCCATATCAACCCAGTATCCCATCCGCTCGGTCAGCTTCCCCCATCCTTCGCGATTATCATCAATATGATGATAGACAAGCGCCCTTGCCTCGGCGTTGAACTCACCATCGCCATATGCAACAACCTGGGCCTTGTTCTTAAGGCCAAGCTTTTTTTCAACGGAAATTTCTACGGGCAGACCATGGGTATCCCATCCGGCCTTGCGAGGCACCCTATAGCCCTGCATGGTTTTATAACGACACACAACATCTTTTATAGTACGGCTGAAGACATGGTGAACACCCGGTTTTCCATTGACGGTAGGAGGGCCTTCATAAAAAGAGTATACCCTGTCTGCGGGTTTCTGCTCAAGGCTTTTCTGGAAAATCGCGTGTTCATTCCAGTAGGTCAACACTTCTGATTCTACAGTACTGTAGGGTACATTCGATGGATACTCAACAAATTTATCGTCCATTGTTCTTCTTCAATCATTCAATAAAACAGGCGGGCCGAGCCTGTGATTATAAAAAAAATAATATACACCAGCCATGCATTAAAACAGTACAGGCAAGCCTTTCAATATCTGAAAAGCTTGCCTGAAACCTTGTATAACAACTACGGCTGCAGATGCCTCTGAAAGGCGCTTAGTTCTTATTGCCGAGAGAGGAGTTGACGCCTTCAAGGATTTGTTTTGCGACTACCGTCAGAGAATCAAGCGCCTGGGAAACTATTTTGCTTAAAGGACCTACGGTACTGTCAATAAGAGTGCCTACACCAATCAGGATAGTTGAAAAATCCCCTTTTACAACATCACCCTGGGTTTGCCTTTCCTGACCGGAACTTTTAATTTCTTCAGCCATATGATACTGAGATTTAGGTTAATCGCTAAGCGGAACAATACTCTTAGCTATTAATATAAGGAATCAAATAATCAAAGCAAATCAATAGGGGCGGCCCAGAAATCCTTTACTCATTTTTACTGCCGCCCATAGCGGTCTTCAAGACGAACTATATCGTCCTCTCCCAGATAACTGCCCGACTGCACCTCAATCAATTCCAGCGGAGTTTCTCCGATATTCTCAAGACGATGCAGTGCTCCAACCGGAATGTAGGTTGACTGATCTTCACATAAGGTGATTTCCCTCTCTTCGACTCTTACAAGGGCAGTTCCTTTTACTACGACCCAGTGTTCGGCCCTGTGCTGATGCTTTTGCAACGAGAGGGCTGCTCCCGGCTTTACTGTAATACGCTTGACCTTGAAGCGTTCTGAAAAATCAACAGTTTCATAGGAACCCCAGGGCCTGTAGACCCGGCGATGAATTTCCGCTTCATCGCGTTCTTTTCTTTTCAGCTCTTCGACAAGCATCTTGACGTCCTGAACGGAGGAGCGCGAAGCAACAAGCACTGCGTCGGCTGTTTCAACGACAATAAGACTATCAAGGCCGACAGCCGTTACCAGTCGACTTGTTGCGTGAATGTAGCAGTTCTTGACATCCTGCACCAGCACGTCACCTTTTTTTACATTGCCCGCTTCATCCCGCGCATGAACATCCCAGAGGGCTGACCATGCACCTACATCATTCCAGCCGGCATCAAGAGGAACAAGAGCTGCTTTTGAAGTTTTTTCCATCACGGCATAATCAATGGAGTCGGAGGGTGATGCCGAAAAAGCCTCAATATCAAGTCTTAAAAAATCAAGGTCTTTATGAGCTGTCTGCAAAGCGCGGCGGCAAGCTGCAACTATCGCAGGAGCATGTGCTTCAAGCTCATGAAGATAGGCTTCGGCCTTGAACAGAAAGATGCCGCTGTTCCAGAAATAGTCTCCTGAGGCAAGATAGAGTTCCGCCGTTACCTTGTCGGGCTTCTCTACAAATTCAAGCACAGGCCAGGCCACATTTTTATCTTCACTCTTAACTGAAGCCCTGATATAGCCGTATCCGGTTTCGGGAGAGGCCGGAACAATTCCGAATGTGACCAGATCACCCTTTTCAGCGGCAGATGTTCCTGCCGCTACAGCAGAACCAAAGGCTGCCGGATCAAGAATAACATGATCCGCCGGCAGTATCAGCATAAGGGCTCCAGGATGCCTTTCAGCAATAAGCATTGCCGCTATAGCTGCAGCTGGCGCTGTATTGCGGCCCAACGGCTCGAGAATAATCTCCCCGATATCGGTGTTGATTTCGTGCAGCTGCTCGGCAACAAGAAACCGATGGCTCTCATTGCAGACACAGTAGACCGGTCCTGTATCACCGGTAGAGATAAGGCGAAGAACAGTATCCTGCAACATGGTTTTTTCGCCGATCAGCGACAGCAGCTGTTTGGGGTATAAGGCGCGGGAGAGAGGCCAAAGTCGGGTTCCCGAACCGCCACTGAGAATCACAGGAATAATCATGAACAAAAAGGGTTTGTTAACTGGTTGCAAATTTCTCGTACATCTTCCAGGTCGAAGAAATAAGGGTGTCAACATCGCTGAATTTCGGCACCCATCCAAGAAGCTCCCTCGCCTTGGCAGATGATGCCACAAGTTCGGCAGGATCTCCCGCACGCCTTCCTGAAACCTCAGCAGGAACTGACGTGCCAGTGATAGAGCGGGCACGTTCAACCATTTCAAAAACACTTACGCCTGTCTCGCTGCCAAGATTTACCGTCATGCTTCTGTCATTCTGCAGAATGTATTCAAAGGCTGTGACATGAGCTTCGGCTAGATCGCTGACATGGACATAATCGCGGATGCAGCTTCCATCGCGTGTCGGATAATCGTCGCCAAATATGGCGAGTTTTGGACGAATGCCTGCGGCAACTTCCATAACAATCGGAAGAAGATTCTCCGGATTCAGTTCAAGGCCTTTGATTCGCCCGCTGACATCATATCCCGCGGCATTAAAATAGCGGATTGAAGCATACCGCATCCCTTTCAGCCGATCATACCACTCCAGCAGGCGCTCGATTTCAAGCTTGGTGAACCCGTAAAAATTTTCGGGCTCCTTCGGATGATCCTCATCCATCGGAAGGTATTGAGGACTGCCGTAAACAGCAGCCGAGGAGGAAAAAATAACCCGTGATATTCCTGCTGCAGATGCCTGGCTGAGAATGTTGATGGTACCGGCAATATTCGATTCAGAATAGAGTTCGGGCTTCAGCATTGACTGACCGGCAGCTTTCAGTGCTGCAAGATGAACACATCCATCAAACCCGCCGGCCATAGCTGCTCTCAGCTGTTCGGGACGCATGATATCGCCATGCACAAACGCTGCATCAGTAAAGAGGTTTTCTCTCAAGCCGGTTTGAAAATTATCAAACACCGTCACCGCGTAGCCGCGATCAAGAAAAGCTCTTGCAACATGACTGCCGATATAGCCGGCTCCACCAATTACAAGAATTCGCATTATAGGAGTTCCTTTCAGTTCAATGTTTGTAGTTCAAGGACGATTCACCTTTTGCCATACAGCTCTTCGTAATAGTGCTGATAGTCACCTGAGGTAACATTCTGAAGCCACACTGTGTTTGAAAGATACCAGTCGACTGTCAGTTCAAGACCTCTTTCAAACGATATTGAAGGTACCCAACCGAGTTCCCGCTGCAGTTTCGATGAATCGATGGCATAGCGAAGGTCGTGCCCGGCCCTGTCGGTAACATAGGTGACCAGTTTTTCAGACTCTCCGGCTGCACGACCGAGCTTTGTATCCATAATCCGGCAAAGAAGC
This sequence comes from Chlorobium sp., assembly GCA_005843825.1. Lineage (GTDB taxonomy): Bacteria > Bacteroidota > Chlorobiia > Chlorobiales > Chlorobiaceae > Chlorobium. The sequence goes on along the minus strand of SZXX01000012.1, from coordinate 55,284 downwards.
CTTATGAGATCGATGTTGCTCCATTCATTGTGACCGCCAATATTATAGGTTTCACCATTGCGGCCCTTATGGAAAATCACGTCGATCGCCTGGGCGTGATCAACAACCCAGAGCCAGTCACGAATATTCTCGCCCTTTCCATATACAGGAAGAGGTTTGCTTTGCACAATATTGTTGATAAAAAGAGGAATAAGCTTTTCAGGGAACTGGAAAGAGCCGTAATTGTTGGAGCAGTTGCTGATTACCACCGGAAGACTAAAGGTATCGTGATAAGCACGGACAAAATGATCGGAAGAGGCCTTTGAAGCGGAATAGGGGCTATGCGGATCGTATGCTGTCTGTTCGGTAAAGAGCCCGGCACTGCCAAGCGTTCCGTAGACCTCATCAGTTGAAATATGGTAAAACCGCTTTCCTTCAACCTCTGACTTCCAGCTGGCTTTTGCTGCATTGAGCAGATTAACGGTTCCAATGACATTGGTTATGACAAACTCCATCGGGTTTGCAATTGAACGGTCAACATGCGACTCGGCAGCGAGGTGAATTACTCCATCAAAGCGGGAGTCCTGAAACAGACGGTGAATAAAATCCACATCGGTTATATCGCCTTTTACAAACCGGTAGTTGGGCAGTGTGTCGACATCCTTGAGATTTGCAAGGTTACCTGCATAGGTGAGGCTGTCGAGATTGGTTATCGTGTATGACGGGTAGCTCTTTAAAAAATGCCTGACGACATGCGACCCTATAAAACCGGCTCCTCCAGTGATCAGAATATGCATTAGTGTTACGATTAATTATTTTTTTGGTCTCGCTTCTACCCTGCAACCGGGTGTTATTCTACAGCAGGCGGGTTGATTTTATTAAGCAAACCGGCAAGTGAATGGCGCCAGTTGGGAATTTCAACTCCCCAGTCGTGCTTGATGGCTGACTTGTTAAGAACGCTGAATTGAGGGCGTGGAGCAACCTGAGGGTAGTCGGCGCTTTCAATCGGGAGTACCTTGCAGGGGAGCCCGGAAATTTCCATAATCGCTGCAGCGAAATCATACCACGATGCGACCCCTTCATTGGAGTAGTGATAGGTCTCTCTATAGTGCCTGGCGGGATCACAGGTATGAAGAATGGCAACAATGGCTGCAGCAAGATCGGCAGCATAGGTCGGTGTGCCGATCTGGTCGACTACAACGCTCAGCATTTCACGTTCAGCACCAAGCCTGAGCATTGTTTTAACAAAGTTGACACCGTAGGCTGAGTAGAGCCATGATGTTCTGATAATCAGACTGGAGGGGTCAATCTGACGAATCCTCTCCTCACCCTCCCATTTTGACTTCCCGTAAACGCCTCGTGGAGAGGCTGGATCGTTTTCGCGATATGGGGTCCATGACTCTCCATTAAACACGTAGTCGGTGGAAATATGGACCAGAAGGGCATTGCGCTCTTTAGCGCACGCTGCCAGCACAGCCGAACCATCCCTGTTAACATGGTATGCCGTATCAGCGTCGGTTTCAGCCTTGTCTACTGCGGTATATGCCGCACAATTGACGATAACGTTTATCCCGTGTTCCTGGCACAGACGATCGACGAGATCATGACTGGTTATATCAAGCTCCGGGAGATCGTAGAAATAAAACTGCAGTCTGCCTCCTTTGGCCGACAATTCCTGCAGCTCGGACCCCAGTTGGCCTTTACTGCCGGTAACAAGAATATTCATGAGAACAAAAGAAAATTATGAGGTGACAAACAAAAACGGGTTCAAGAGCATCTATAGGTTACAACCTTAAGAAATCCGGGGATAGAGCTTTTCCTGCCGGTAGTCGTCATAGGGAAATATCTCTATGGGCCCGAAAGAGGGTTGAACGGCATCTTTACCGGAAACCCGGATATCCTCCCGGGGAACCTGCCATTCAATAGCCAGCGCCGGATCATTCCATAACAGACCTGCATCGTGGGAGGGCATATAGTAATTATCGCACTTGTAGGCAAAAACAGCCTCTTTGGATAGAACAAGAAACCCGTGCGCAAACCCTTTGGGAATCCACAGCATATTCTTCCGTTCAGCATCGAGCACACAGGTGACATGGTGCCCGTACCATGGTGAACCGAGACGTATATCAACAGCTACATCAAGAACACTTCCATATACCACACGCACCAGCTTGGACTGCGTAAAGGGCGGCTTCTGAAAATGAAGACCTCGAAGCACGCCGTACCCGGACTTCGACTCGTTATCCTGTAAAAAGGATACAGTACCGACATGCCGCTCGATGAGATCCTGCCGAAACGATTCAAAAAAATAGCCTCGATCATCACCGAACACTTTCGGTTCAAAAACCAGAACATCTGGAATAGATGTAGTAATCACTTGCATAAAAACGGCATAATAACTGTTGTTAATAAAAACTTACCTCTGTTCATGCAGTCTTGCAAGATACTGACCGTACTGGTTTTTTATCATTGGTTTCGATAACCGTAAAAGATCTTCATCCGTGATCCAGCCGTTTCGCCATGCAATTTCTTCGGGACAGGCAATTTTAAGCCCCTGCCTTTTTTCGACCGTTTGTATAAAACTTCCTGCTTCCTGGAAAGACTCATGGGTTCCGGTATCAAGCCAGGCAAAACCCCGACCAAGGATAGAGCACTTCAACTCGCCCCGCAGGAGATACTCCTCGTTAACTGCTGTAATTTCAAGCTCGCCGCGCGGAGAAGGCTTGATTTTTTTTGCTATTTCAATGACACTGTTCGGATAAAAATAAAGCCCGACCACGGCGTAATTTGATTTGGGATGCAACGGCTTTTCAACAATTGAAAGCACAGTGCCTTCAGAATCAAACTCTGCTACACCATAACGCTCAGGATCACTGACATAGTAACCGAATATATTGGCTTTGCGCTCTTTCTGCACCGTTTGAACCGAAGCCTCAAGCATTTGAGTAAACGCATAACCGAAAAAAATGTTGTCGCCAAGAATAAGCGTGACGTCATCGCTTCCGATAAATGCTTCACCAAGAATGAATGCCTGGGCAAGCCCGTCAGGAGAAGGCTGAACGGTGTAAGAGAGAGAAATGCCCCAGTCGCTGCCGTCTCCGAGCAGCTTTTGGAACATCGGCTGGTCTTCAGGTGTCGTTATAATGAGAATATCCCTGATCCCTGCAAGCATAAGCGTTGTCAGGGGGTAATAAATCATAGGCTTGTCATAGACCGGCAGGAGCTGTTTTGATATCCCCCTGGTAACAGGGTAGAGCCGGGTACCAGAGCCTCCCGCAAGAATAATGCCTTTCATAAGAGTTTTTTGTTGAATTACTTCACCAGTTCCGCGATTTCGGAGCTTACCCTGATACATTTGCGGGCAGACTCGATAGCCAAAAGCCCCTCATGCTCATTGAAAATCTCCCAGGGAAGCCTGTATGAGGATTCATCACCATATTTAGCCAGCATTTTCTGGTATGAATCATATTTTTCAAGATCAGGAAGAAGCTCTTTAACTAACAGGGCAATATCTTCTGCAATAGTTCCTTCAGAAATCAGCTGTGACAGATGAACACCCGGCTGATGAGCAAAAGAAGAAACGCCGAACAGCATCAGTACGATAAGACCGGTATTTTCTATACCCATTATAGAGGCAGCAACACATGCACGCCATCGCTTGAGAGAATAATCCTGCTCGGCTTCATTCAGAAACCCACGTGCAAGCTCGAACCTGTATTCGACATTTTTTTTCAATCCCATGACAACCCTCCTTTAAACATACCTGCATCCAGCAGGCCTGACATTTGATGATAACCATCTGATAAATGACACACTATTTCAAGCTGATCGACCTGACTATTACCACCCTGATACAATCCGATCAAAAATTTCATCATTAATCTGGCCAAGGGAAACATTTATTGCCTGCTGTTGTGCAACATAATTACCTGCATAATAATCAGCAAATCCGACAAACGATTGTGTAAATACCGGAGTTTTTTTTACACGATCCGTCATCGTAACCTGCACAACAAGTGTAATCCGGTTGGTAATGGCCCGCTCTGTTTTGCCTGAAAGCTGACCCGGTACATCGGAAAAGGAGATGATCGTCCCTTCCAGAAGAGCATCGGCACTGGCCATGGACGGGGTAAAGCGAAGTGGACTTTGTGACTCTATTTTGTCGACCAGAGCTTTTGTACATTCTGATCTCAACTGGGCAATGCCTGCACCGGAACGGTCATCGAAAACAGGTATTGCAATGGTTTTCAGGTGCGCGGGTATCGATCCCCCTTTGAAGCTGTAACAGCCATGAAGGGATACAGCAACAAGAAGAAAAAGCAAGACTCTGGCGGCTCCGGTCTTCAGCATGACTGTCCTTTGGATTAATAGGTTCGACGGTCAATTCTGTTCAGTATTTTACGGAAGGGATAGGTCAGGAGCAACATTTTTTTTCTTCGGCCATTCAAGGCGGAGAGATAGAGGCCTGTTTTCGAGTCACTCCAGCCGGAAGCCAGCTTTACCGCCAACTGCGCTGCAACGAGAGGCGACTGTGCAAAAATATCCAGAATGGTATTGAACGTCGCCAGTTGACGGGAAAGTTCAGGAGTGGGACTGTCAGCACTTACCATACCGGTGCGAACCAGGCCGGGATGCAGGAGCATGACAGATAACCCTGTATGTCGATACTCTGCAGCAACAGCATAGGTAAACCGGGCAATGGCTGCTTTTGTTGAACCATAAGCACTGATCCAGGGAGTATTTGATCCCCTGTCCGTGCCGGAACCGGCCATATTAATGATTTTTCCGTTTCGCTTTTCTTTGAGAAAGTAGTTGATAGCGGCCCGGCACCCGTTGTATGTGCCTTTAAGGTTGGTATCGATTACTCTTCCCCATTCATCAGGATCGCTTTCAGTAATATTGCTGAAGGTATCTGATATTCCTGCATTGTTGATAAATACATCTACTCGGCCGAACCTTTTGACCGTGTCCACAATCAGTTGTTCCATATCAAGAGAGGAGACAACATTACAAACACAGCCGTATACTGAGTCGGGGGGGAATTCCAGGAGTGCCGCCTGAACATTGGCATTCGAAGAAGAGGTTATGACCACACGGGCTCCTTCCCGGACAAACTCATGGGCTATTGCTTTACCGATCCCTTTGGTGGAACCGGTAATGATGGCAACTTTATCATCGAGTATACCCATACTCAGCCGTTGTGTTTACTTTTCCTGCTGTTTCGTTTTTCCCCTGGCCCCGTCAACCATTGCCTGCAGTTCAGGTCGGCCGGCTGCATAGGTTTCAAGAGGGATCCCCTGTTCAATGGCCTCCCAGGCCTGACGTATAGACACTGCACCGGCTTTGGGACCCATTGGATGGCCAAAGATTCCACGTCCGGGAACAAAGCCGAAATCAACACTGCCGACATGGCGATAAACGGTTTCAAGCGTCAGCGCCGAATCGCTGCCTCCCGGGACGGGCAGTGAGCGTTTGATATGGCCGAAATCCTGGAGACATTCCTGAATATTCTCCTTTACTTCTTCTTCAGGCGTCATCATTCTCCCGCCAAATCCGGGCATGATAATAGAGTCAAGACCGGCAAGCCGTTGAAGCTTGGTCATCACTCTGGAATGAATTCCGTATTTTTCCATTCTGCTGAAGGCAGCGATAAACGGGAAATGGCCGATAAGAGGAACTGTGGTATGTTTTGCCAGCATCCGGACAGCACTCAGCCCGACTGGCAGGGCATTGACAAGCAGGGCATTGGCCCCGTTGCTGACTGCAATATCATGCTGCTCGATGAGGCGGTCAACCTCGTCGGTGATATTGGCCAGATAGACTTTAGGCACACCGGTCTCACGTTCCGCCTTTAATCTCGCATCTCCAAGAGCATGGGATCGTTCAATAAGAGTTGACCAATCGACATCGGCAAGCATCTCATCGTCTTTAGCAATATCGAGACCACCCAGCCAGCTCTGGTAGGCAATTTCAGCAAAATGAGCAGGACTGAGACCGATATTAGGCTTTACTACACCGAAAAATATTGGTCTGTCATAGGCCTGAAGCAGATCGCGAATACCTTCAATGCCGAATTTAGGACCATCAAAGGCAAGAAGATAAGACTCCGGAAACCTGATATCAAGCAGTTTGACCACCGGAACGCCGGGAGTAAAGAATACGCCTTCGCCACATACTGCGGAGAGCAGATTCGGCAATTTAGGGCCGAAATTGCGATGAGGATGAGCAATAGTGACCCGGCAGGCATGAATAGCTCCCGATTCTGAATGCCGGACCGGATAGCTGAGCTCCGGCAGCTCGCCCTCTACCGTCAGGCTGATAACTTTTGCACCAAATTGCGGGCGAAAGTCTTCATCATAATCAACGCGCTTCCACTGTGCTGTGGATTGCTCGCTGCAGAAATGTGCAAGAGCCGTCTCAATATCACCCACACATTCAAGGTAGTAATCAAGCGTCAGGTAGTCAGCCATGTCAAGCTGCTCCTTTGAGGCAAAAAAACCTTTAATATCCTCAGTATTCATAAGCAAATGTTATACCCTTTGTTCTCGCTATACCTGTGCTTCACAAGGGTCCCCATGAAAAAAAAATCAACCTGAACAATAATGCCGAGGCAGGCAATGACGCATGCCATGGAGATCTGGAACCTGCCGGGGGTTATCCTTCAGCTTTTATGGTATTGAAATAATCGAAAGCATCTTCAGGACTAAACTGCTCATGAACAACCTTGTTAACGGCTTTCATCATCGCAAGAGGGCTGTCGCTCTGGAATATATTGCGCCCCATATCAACACCTGAAGCTCCACCCTGGATTGCACTCCAGGACATAGTCAACGCTTCGAGTTCAGAGATTTTTTTCCCTCCGGCCATGACAATCGGTACCGGACATGAAGCTGTAATGGTTTCAAAATCTTCAGGAACATAGTAGGTTTTAACGATCTGTGCACCAAGCTCTGCAGCCATCCTGCAGGCAAGCCTGAAGTATTTGGCATCCCTCACCATATCCTTGCCGACTGCAGTTACTGCCATTGTCGGAATCCCGTAGCGAAGACCCATATCGACAAGGCGCGTCATGTTGTGAATTGATCGGGTCTCATATTCACCGCCAACAAATATCTGGAGGGTTATTGCTGCGACATTCATCCGGATCGCATCCTCGATATCGACTGCAAGTTCCTCATCAGAGAGTTCCTTGAGAATACTCGGCCCACCGCTGCAACGCATCACGACCGCCTTGGTGAGGCTTGGCGGAACAGTGGTGCGCAGAATGCCACGGGTCAGCATGATGGCGTCAGCATAGGGCATCAGGGGTACAATATTGACATCCGGACGTTCAAGACCTGTAGTCGGGCCCTGGAAGTAACCGTGATCAATAGCGAGCATAACGGTTTTTCCGGTATCAGGCCGGAATATTCTTGACAGGCGGTTTTTCATTCCCCAGTCGAGAGAGTGAGCTCCTTTCAGGAAAAATCCATAGTTGTTAACCGGAGTATCAAGATGATACTCTTTAGCCTGCTTGTCTTTATCGTATTCCGCCATGATGATGCATCTCCTCTTTTCGGTTATGATTGTTATGTGTGAGATTTCTTTATGTTATCGGAGTGCGGCTGCAATATTGCCGCCATCAACCGTTGTAATTGAACCTGTTGTTCTTGTTTCGAGCGCCAGATGCACGAAGGCCTCTGCAACGTCTTCAGCGGTAACCTCCAACTGAAGCAGATTGCCTGCCATGTACTCCTTTTCACTCAGGCCACGGGCTGTTGAGCGGGCTTTAATCATCTCTTCGGTAAGAAGCCCGCTGCGTATACGGTCTGCGTTGATACCGTTGGAACGAATGCCGTCACGTCCGTGATCAAGAGCATATTGACGGACAAGAAACATTGTCGCAGCTTTAGGCAATCCATAAGGGCCGAAGTCGGGACCGGGATTGACGGCCTGTTTGGAAACATTAAACAGCAATACACCACCCGTTCCCTGCAGTTTCATAATCTTTACGGCCTCCTGGGCAATGGACTGGTGTGAAAAGAAGTTGAGCTCGAAGCTTTTGCGGAGCACTTCATCGGAGACTTCGCCAATGCGCCCCTGAATTGCTGCGCCCACATTGGAAACAACAATATCCAGTCCGCCAAACCGGCGACAGACAGCATCGAAAACAGAGCGTACAGCTGATCGGGAAGTAACGTCACATGTAAGAGCAAGAACATTGCCCCCGATTTCCGCTGCCGCCCGTTCGAGTGCTTCGGCAGAAAGATCAAGAATAACAACTTCGGCACCTTTGTGACGGAATGCTTTTGCTGTTGCAAGCCCAATCCCGCTGGCCGCTCCGGTAACCATGACAACTTTTCCTGCAAAAACATCATGATGCACCTTGTTCATCTTCGCCTGCTCCATATCCCAGTACTCTATCTCAAAGGCCTCACGGTCACTGATAGATTCAAAGGTGCCAACCGATTCAGCATCCAGGATTCCTGAGGCTGTGCATGTGGCAATATCGGCATTGACCCCAGCTGAGTAGGCGGTTTTGCCAAGTCCGAAGAGTCCAAGTCCTGGAACAAGAACCACTCTCGGCAACGGATCAAGCATGGTTACCTGCATGCCGGATGCCTTCTGCTGGACTGTAAAATATTCTGTGTATTCCTGGCGGTAGCGCTGAACAGCCTCATGCACAGCATTCTTGAAGCCTGCAAGGTCTGCGGCATCCGGCGAAGGAAGTACAAGCGGCTTGTTTTTAGTCCGTATGATAAAGTCAGGAGTCATCGAACCTTTCTGGCTCATACGAACAAGATCACTGCTATTGACATAGTCCAGAATACCATCAGAGGTGCGGAAATCGAGAATAAACTGGTTGAACTCTCGCGTACCTGGAGACTTTTCATCGACGCATGCCCCCCTGATGATCGGGGCGGCGACTTCAACCGGAGCGATTGATTCCGGAAGCGTTACTGTGGGAATTTTTTTTCTGCCGGCTGAAGCAATACGTTCTTCAAGTCTCGTTACAGCATCGATCATTCGTGTGTAGGCCTCTTTGGCTGTAGAGCCGAACGTTACCAGACCATGCTTCTGGAGCACCATCCCATTAATATCAGGATTTGCCTCATAGACAAGAGCTGCCGACCGGGCAAGGCCGATGCCCGGCTTTATATAGGGAACAGAACCAAAAGTTTCGCCAAGCGTATCGCGACAAAGCTTCTCGCCATCCGGCTGATTACTGAGGGTGAGCAGAGCGAACGAGTGGGTATGCAGAATAAACCGGTGTGGAAGAAATGAGTGAAGAAGCGTCTCAATCGAAGGAGTAAGTCTCTGCTCGGTCATATGATCGGTCAGACTGAACATGTTCAGGAGCAGAAGATATTTAAACTCTTTTGTAGAAAATCGCTTAAGCGCGTCTTCGCTTGCCTTGTCGTTCCGGCTGAAGAGCTCACCGAGTTTCTGAAGCGGACCAAGCCGGAGTGGTGTGTAATCAAGGCAGGTAACCCGACTCAGGTCAATGCCACTGGCTTTAATCAGGAGCACTTCAGAGTGGTTACCAACCATGTCGGCCAGTTCGCATTTAACAGAGGTGTTCCCTCCTCCATGCATTACAAGCGAACTTTCACTTCCAAGCAGGCGGGAAGCATAAACCAGTTCGGCCAATTCAGACGGGATCTCGGGCGAACTTTGCTGCTCTTTGACTGAGCGTTGAAGATCAGTGTCATTCCAGAGGTTCTGCATAAGAAATCTTACTTCTCACACCGGATCGGCGGCGTGTATTGTTGAAAAATAAAGACAAGCGTAAAAAATAAACCCCGGTTCATCGCTGGTTTTTCTTTTGCTTCTTTTCATGCCAACCTTCAATAAAAAAACCTGCACTGTAAATAATGAGAAACCCCGGGATAATAGCCCCGAGAAACGTCATTTTGTCAGTGATTGTCTGGAGCTGACCTGAAGACCAGATCATCCAGACAAGGACATACCAGGCAGGCCCTACAAAGAGAAAAGTCGTATTCCAAAGTCTTTTAAAACTGTATTTCATAGCATAGGATACGTTCAGATTTGACCATCCATGCGAAGGTTACGCTCGTTGAGTTTTTCAAGAATGATCCTGGTCAGATATTGCAGTGCATTGATCACATAGGTGAAATAGGCCAGAAAAGCTTCCCATACAAGCACATGTTCAGAATAGCCGAGGAAGGCCATAATAAAGTAGAGAAGATGGAATACGGACGCCACAGTACTTCCGATATCTTCCCATACAAACTCTTTTGAGTATACCCATTTATCGAAAATCTCCTTTTCAAAAAACATGCCTGTTATGAAAAGAAGAGCAAAAAAGAGGGTCTTGAATAGAATGGCTATGCTGACCCAGTAAAAATTCGTAACAAACAGGCCATTGGCGTAAAGAGCAGTTGTTGTTACACCGGCAACAAAAAGCAAAAACTGTATCGGAGCAAGAATAATCTGAATATCAGTCCAGATGGAGGCGTTTCGTTTATTCAGCTGTTCGGGTGTATAGCGAGGCATCTACTTTTACGCTTAACTGCTAGTAAAATATGGCACAAGTGACTGACGTCACCAATCCGGCACTGTCACGATTAAAGCTTGGAATATAGCAAAATTGAAGAGAAAAAGATCGATGCTTAGCAATGAAGGATGAGGCTGCCGGTAGAAATCTATCTGTGGAAAAGGCAGGAATGCACAGGATACCCTGAAAAACAACAGGCTAAACACTCAGCTGTGTTTTCCGGTATTCTCCGATAGCGTCAGCCGCCAGTATAGCCTGAAGGACTTTTTCAGGCGTTATCTGCCCCGGTTCGTTATGAATGCATTCACCCAGTGCACATGCTTTTTCTGCGACGGGCAGAAGTTTGCTGCGATCAAAATTTCGGAGACCAATATCCGCAAGGGTTGTAGGAAGACCTACCTGTTCGCAGAAAGAGAATACGGTATTCGATTCTTCGGGAGAAGCGTCAGTGAGTTGCAGTCCTGCTAAAAGGCCAAACGCTACTTTTTCACCATGATAGAATGCATGTGTGTCTTCCAGCACTGTGAATCCGTTGTGAATGGAATGGGCGCTTGCCAGACCTCCGCTTTCAAAGCCAAGCCCGCTCAAAAGAATATTCGCCTCCACAATATGCTCAAAAGCTGGTGTGATGATACCTCGCCCGGCTGCAATTCTGGCAACACTGCCATATTGCAGCAATGTATCATAACAGAGCCTGGCGAGGGAAAGTCCTGTCAGGGTGCTGAGACCATCGCACGAGTTTTTAGAGTGTGTGAGAGAACAGGACTTTGCTTCGAACCAGGTCGCCAAGGCATCACCCATGCCTGATACGAGAAAACGGACGGGAGCCCTGACGATAATTTCCGTATCAACAAGAACGGCTGCCGGATTGGATTTCTGATAATAGACTGACTCAAACATACCCTGTTCGGAATACAATACCGCGCATCCGCTGCAGGGAGCATCAGTCGATGCGATAGTAGGAACAATAATGACCGGAATACCGGCGCGGTCGGAGGCAATTTTCGCTGTATCGATTGTTTTTCCTCCGCCCATGCCGACAAGAACATCAACGTGCTGGTCACTGATTGTTGCAGCGAGCCGGGAGAGTTCTTTTTCACAACACTCTCCATTAAAGTGTTCGACAGAAAGAGAGTGTGCGCTAAAATCGATGCCGCACTCCGGCAGAATTGTTTTTTGCACTGTAGGCGACACGAGGATCAATCCACGGCTGCCAAACAGCTTGATGAGGGACGGCAACTCATTGAGAGCACCGGCACCTTGAATATATTTTCCCGGGAAAAAGGCTTTTTTCAACATGGTATGTTTCATCTAAACAATGCATTGCAGTGTGAAGCGACAAAAGATAACCAGCAATTGCGTTACCAAAGGTATAAAAGAAAAAGCGGCTGCAAAAATCTGCATCAGGAAGAGCTTTGAACTATATTCATCAGACAATGAAAACCCATAACAATAAAAGGAGCTGACCCATGGCAATGAATGTTGAGATAAAAAACGGAAAGCTCTGTATCGAGATTGACCTGGAAAAGCCGACGCCTTCTTCTTCAGGGAAGACGCTTGTTGTGGCAAGTACGCGCGGTAATACTGTCACTACTGTGATGGTGGATGGGAAGCCGGTGACGATTGGGTTGAATGCGTATATTAAGAAGTGAAGAATAGGACTTATGGGACCTATAGGGCCTATAGGACTTATAAAATGACCTGAAACAAACGGGAATATTTGTGGCAGCTTTGCTGAAGGATAATTCGATGAGCGTGATGGGTTTTGCGCTTAAACTGCTTGGGCTGCGCAGTCACAGCCGTAAGGAGCTTGAGCAGAAGCTTTTGAAAAAGGGATACAGTAGTGAGAGTATTGAACAGGCTGTAGAGAAACTGAGCAGTCAGGGCGTGCTGGATGACCGTATGTTCGGTATTGAATTGATCAAAAGCCGTTCACGACGGAAACCATCGGGAAAACTGAAAATACGTATGGAGCTCAGAAAGAAAGGGGTGCCGGAATCAATTATCGGTGACCTGCTGAAAGAGTATGACAGTGCTGAGCTTTGCTATCGGGCTGCAGAAAAAAAGATCGGTTTTCTTCGAGGAGCTACGGATGAGGTCAGAAAAAAGAAACTAGAGGTATTTCTTCATAACCGGGGATTTGAATGGCATGATATTCAAACCGTTGTAACCCGTTTTTTTTCGACCGTCAGAAATTTTGAGGATATTGATTAAGGAGTATCACTCTCTAACTATCGAGCCAACCTTCTCTCCGCGCAACAGCTTTGTAAAGTTCCCTTTTTCATTCATGTTCATGACCACTATGGGCAAGGCATTTTCGCGACAGAGGGTAATTGCAGTCATATCCATAACCCTGAGATTTTTCCGGAGAACATCCAGGTAGGAGATGTTTGAAAAGAACTCGGCATCAGGATTTTTTTCAGGGTCAGAATCATAGACGCCATCGACTCTGGTACCTTTTACAATAACATCAGCCTCAATCTCGATAGCCCTCAGAGCTGCTGCTGTATCTGTAGTGAAATAGGGATTTCCTGTGCCTGCACCGAAAATAACAACTCTCCCCTTCTCAAGATGGCGGATAGCTCTGCGTCTGATAAAGGGTTCTGCCATCTGCTCCATTTTTATAGCTGTCTGAAGCCGGGTAAAGACACCTTTGCGTTCAAGGACATCCTGAAAAGCTATGGCGTTTATGACCGTTGCAAGCATACCCATATAGTCAGCCTGTACCCGGTCCATCTTTGCTGCAGCCTCTGACACTCCGCGAAATATATTACCTCCGCCAATCACAAGGGCAATTTCGGCACCTAATCCACGAGCTTCCCTGATTTCCTCGGCATACCGTTCGAGCATTTCGATATTGATACCGTAACCATCCGGACCGGCAAGTGCTTCACCGCTTAATTTCAGCAAGATGCGCTTATACTGCAGCATATCCTTATTCTCCGAAATAATGGATTATAAAAATCATCACACCTAAATTTTACTAAAAAAAAAGCCTCGTACAACGAGGCTTTTTTTTTACTCTCCTAACTGATAGCGAACAAATCCTATCACATCAACCTTGGCCTGATGCTTCTTTCGGAATTCATTGAGCACTTCAGATACCTTGATATTGTTGTCCTTGATAAACGACTGCTCGGTAAGCACTACCTCCTGGAAATACTTCTCAAGTCTGCCCTGAACAATCTTGTCGACAAACTCTTCCTTCTTACCCTGACTCAATGCCTGCTGTTTGTAAATTTCAGACTCTGATGCAATGTAATCAGCCGGTACAGCTGAGCGGTCGGCAACTATCGGCGCTGCAGCTGCAACCTGCATCGCAAGATCTTTGGCAAGCTCCCTGACAACTTCCGGTTTGTCTGTAGCAATGTGAACTATTGCTCCAAGCTGGGCACCGGGATGTGTATAGGCATCAACAAGTCCGTCATGAGCATCACAAAAAACAAGGCGCTTGAGATTAATCTTTTCGCCGAGCTTTCCTGTCATGGTCTTGATTGCATTGTCGACAGTTTCACCATCATACGCCTCACCAAGAGTAAGCTTCAAAAGCTCTTCAGGTGAGGTTACGCGATTTGCGAGAGCAAGGTCGCCAAGCGCACCGGTAAACCCTGTAAATACATCACCGCGACCAACGAAATCAGTCTCGCAGTTGAGTTCAAGAATAACGCCGGTTTTATGGTCAGCAGATATTTTAATGCCGATCATGCCTTCTCTTGCCTCTTTGTCTGCCCTTTTTGCGGCAAGAGCTGCACCTTTCTTGCGAAGATACTCTATAGCTTTCTGTATATCGCCACCTGTTTCATCAAGGGCTTTTTTACAGTCCATCATACCTACACCTGTAATATCACGAAGACTTTTAACGTCTTTTGCTGAAATCTGGCTCATTGAAATTTCACTCTTATTAGATTATAAACTCTGCTTATTCGCTGATCTCTTCTGCACCGCCATCCTCTTCTGCTTCATCAATTTCGGCCAGCACTTCCTGTTCAACCTTCAATGCACGTGCATTAATGACGGTATCTGCAACGGCTGTAACCATAAGCTTGATAGAACGGATAGCATCGTCGTTGGCAGGAATGACATAATCAACAAGCTCAGGATCGCAGTTGGTATCGACCATTGCGAAAATCGGGATACCAAGTGAACGGGCTTCCGCGATAGCGATGTGCTCTTTCTTGATATCAACGATAAAGAGTGCTGCTGGAAGTCTTGTCATTGTAGCAATACCACCGAGAATTCTCATGAGCTTTTCCTTTTCACGGGCAAGCATGAGACGCTCTTTTTTGGTAATCATATCAAACGTACCATCGGTAGCCATCCTGTCGATGGAGTTCATGCGCCTGATGCTCTGGCGAATGGTCTGGAAATTGGTAAGCATTCCTCCGAGCCAGCGCTCACAAACGTAAGGCATGCCTGCGCGTTCTGCTTCTTCGGCAATAATATGTTTCGCCTGTTTTTTTGTACCGACAAACATGATTTCCCTGCCGGTCTGAGCGATTGCCTCAAGTGCCTTGAGTGCCTCATCGGCGAGAACTACTGTTTTCTGGAGATCGATAATATGAACACCGTTCTTTTCCATGAAAATGTACGGCTTCATTTTCGGACACCAGCGGCGTGCAAGGTGACCGAAGTGTACTCCTGCGCGGAGCAGATCTTCTAACTGAAAATTCGACATAGCGGTATTGTTGTTGTTTAGTTATTCCTCTACCATGTATCTACTGTCCGGTATCCGGCCTAAAAGGCCGGACACTTCCGGAAAGCTTCATCTGAACAGTGATCAGAATGACATGGTATGCGAAGTAGTGTTCAGAAATACAATAAAACGAGACAAAACGGATTAACGTTTTGAGAACTGGAAACGTTTGCGGGCCTTTTTGCGACCGAATTTTTTCCGTTCAACCATACGGGGATCTCTGGTGAGAAGCTTCTCAGTTTTCAGGACTGCACGAGCCGCTTCGTCAAACTCTGTAAGGGCACGGGCAATTGCAAGACTGACTGCTCCGGACTGACCGCTGACGCCGCCACCCTGAACATTGATCTTGATATCGAACTCTTCTGCTTTTTCAGTAAGCACGAGCGGCCTTAAAGCCTGCTGACGCTTGAATTCATCCTTAAAGTACTCTTCAACCGGCAACTTGTTGACAATAATCCGGCCTTTTCCCGGAGTCAAAAAAGCTCGAGCCACCGAGGTTTTACGGCGACCAACTGTATCGATAACCTCTTTCATTCCCAATTCTTTATTGTTTAGTTAACTTTCAATTCAGCAGGAGACTGCGAAGCATGAGGATGCTCTGAACCTGCGTATACCTTGAGCTTTCTGAAAAGCTGGCGACCGAGATTGTTGTGCGGCAACATTCCCCATACAGCACTTTCGACAACCTGTTCCGGTCTTTTCTTCCGAAGGTCCTTGACATGATCAATCTTGACGCCACCAGGGTACTGAGAGTGAGAGAAATAGCTTTTCTGATCTTCTTTTTTACCGGTCAATGCGACCTTTGCTGCATTGGTTACCACAATAAAATCACCGGTATCGATATGCGGGGTAAACTGCGGTTTATGCTTGCCTCTCAGGACTTTGGCAATCTCTGAAGCCATTCTGCCCAACACCTGACCATCGGCATCAATGACATACCACTTACGATCAACTTCTGCTGGCTTTGCCGAATATGTTTTGAAACTTATCGTCTTGCTCATGCTGTTACTATAGGATTAACTGGACTTTTCCGAAAAATAAAGTTCATCAATGTAAATTATTCCACTTAATTCTACAAATTATACCTTATATCTAGTCAGGAATTCCAAGAGGGTCCTGATCAACTTTTATTACCAAGACTGTAATTTGTTCTTATGAAGCCTTTAATTGCTCTGGTTGGCCGCCCGAACGTCGGCAAGTCAACCTTATTCAACAGAATCCTGCGCCAGAAAAGCGCCATAGTCGACAGCACACCGGGTGTAACACGAGACCGGCATATATCGGAAGGCGAGTGGGGGGGCAAAGAGTTCCAGCTGATGGATACAGGCGGCTACAATGCCGATGCAGACATCATCAGTATGGCGATGCTTGAGCAGACGATGATGGCCATCCGCGAAGCTGATATTGTCATATTTCTGACCGATGCCCGCGCAGGCCTCTCTTATGAAGATCTTGAACTTGCAAGGCTCCTGCAGCGCACGTTCAATCACAAACAGCTTTTTTTTGCGGTCAACAAGGTTGAAACCCCGCAACTTACCCTGGATGCCGAGTCATTTATCAGCACAGGGTTCACGAAGCCTTATTTTATATCCGCAAAAGACGGCAGCGGTGTTGCCGATATGCTTGATGACATTCTTGAGGCACTGCCTTTGCTTGAAAAAAAAGCCGGTGAAGAAGACACGGCAATCAAACTTGCTGTTGTTGGAAGACCAAATGTCGGGAAATCAAGTTTTGTCAATGCCCTTCTTGGTTCAAACCGCCTTATTGTGTCGAATATCCCCGGCACAACGCGTGACGCTATCGACAGCCGCTTTGGCCGGAAGCAGCAGGATTTCGTTTTGATTGACACAGCCGGGTTGAGAAAACGAACTAAAATTGATGCCGGTATAGAGTATTACAGTTCACTGAGAACTGAAAAAGCCATTGAACGATGTGAAGTCGCACTCGTGATGCTGGATGCTGCACCGGGTATTGAAAAACAGGATATGAAAATTATCAATATGGCAGTCGAGCGGAAAAAAGGAGCGCTTCTTCTTATCAACAAATGGGATCTGATCGAAAAAGATTCTAAAACAAGCAAGATTTATGAGGAGAACCTGCGACTGAACATGGGAAACCTCTCTTATGTTCCGGTCCTCTTTATTTCTGCACTGACCAAAAAGAATCTGTACCGGGCAATTGACACCGCCAAAGAGATCAGCCAGAACAGGTCACGCAAAATCGCCACCAGCGTTCTCAACAAATTCCTTGAGGAGGCACTGTCACAAACGCATGTCTCTACAAAATCGGGTAAAGAGCTGAAAATCAAGTACATGACACAAATCAATGCGGCATGGCCGGTATTTGCTTTTTTCTGCAATGACCCTCTGCTTGTACAGAACAACTTCAGAAAGTTTCTTGAAAATAAACTGCGTGAACATTTCAGTCTGGAGGGTGTGCCGATTTCGATGCGTTTTATGCAGAAATAGGGCACGAGATTGAAACAAGAGCGTCTTTTTTATAGCAACAACAAAATCAATAAATAGTATGTCGACAGTAACGGAAGCGCAAATCATAGAAGCGCTTAGCTCCGTTCAGGAGCCTGACCTGAAAAAAGATCTTGTCACTTTGGCAATGATAGAGGATATCGGTATTGACAGCAGCAATAATGTATCGTTTACCGTCGTGCTTACCACGCCTGCATGTCCGATGAAAGAGCAGATCAAAAAGTCCTGTATTGACGCAATCAGAAGAGATGTGCCTGATGCTGCCGGCATAGAGGTTACCATGAGTTCAAAAGTAACCTCATCATGCGGACACCACCACTGCAATCATGAGCGTCCGTTGAAAGAGGTGAAGAATATTATTGCCGTTGCATCAGGAAAAGGAGGAGTTGGAAAATCGACTTTTGCGGTAAACCTTGCTGTGAGTCTTGCCAAAACCGGCGCGTCAGTCGGCCTGGTTGATGCCGACCTTTACGGGCCAAGCATTCCAACCATGTTCGGCATTCAGAATAAACAACCTGAAATGTCGGGGAAAAATATTGTTCCGCTTGAAAAGTATGGCGTGAAACTCATGTCGATCGGATTCCTCGTTGAACCTGATACCGCTCTGATCTGGCGTGGTCCAATGGCTTCGACCGCCATCAAGCAGTTTATCACTGAGGTTGAGTGGAAAGAACTTGATTACCTGATTTTCGACTTTCCTCCGGGTACCGGCGATATTCAGATCACCATTTCCCAGACCATTCCGTTGACCGGTGCAGTTATCGTTACAACACCACAGGATGTCGCCCTGGCTGATGTTTCAAAAGCCATCAGCATGTTCCGCAAAGTTAACGTACCTATACTCGGGCTGCTGGAAAACATGAGTTATTATGAACTTCCGGATGGAACAAAAGACTATATTTTCGGGCACCATGGAGGCGAAATATTTGCCAAAACCCATGGACTTCAATTCCTGGGAGCAATCCCGATTGACAGAACTGTAAGAGAGGGTGGCGATAACGGAAAGCCTTATGTGCTCGGCAATCCTGATTCTGCTGCATCGAACGCAATCAACAGGGCATCAAAGGAGATTGCGCGTATGATTTCCATAACAAATGCTGCAACGGCTGAGGAACTATCATAACTTTGATATTGTTTTTTTGCCCGAGAGGTTTAATATTAGGTCTCCAAGCAGTGTACCAAACATCATTTTCAATCATTGTAAACCAATTATACCATGAGTACCAGTAAGGATTATCTGCCAAAAAGCGATGCGATTTATGACAGGGTTATTGCCGCACTTGAAACCGTACGACCATACCTTCAGGTTGACGGAGGAGACTGCCAACTGGTGGGGATTTCAAAGGATTTCGTTGTTGATGTGAAGTTGCTTGGTGCATGCGGATCATGCCCGATGAGCACCCTTACGCTGCGTGCAGGAGTAGAACAGGCTATTAAAAAGGCAAATCCGGAAATTGTACGCGTTGAGTCGGTCTAATCCACTCATCCGTCAAGGTTCCTCAATAACAGCTCCAGGGAGTCTTCATCCTGAATGAGGACTTCCCTGGGTCTGCTCCCGTCAGCCTCCCCGACAATCCCGTTGAATTCAAGCTGGTCCATAACCCTTCCTGCACGGCTGAATCCCAGACGCAAACGTCTCTGCAGCATTGAAACACTTGCCTGCTGATGGAGCACAACAAGGCGGGCTGCATCATTAAACATTTCATCCCTGTCATCATTGTCCTGACTTCCAGATGACTGAGAGCCGTTGCCTTTCAGTGAATCAGGAACCGGCAGTACATACATGGTTTTCAGCGCCTGCTGTGAACCGATAAAGGAGGTGATCTCTTCAACCTCACCGGAAGAGACATAAGGGCCCTGAATACGCATCGCCTTCGGCTGATCGGAAGGCTGATAGAGCATATCGCCGCTTCCGAGCAGCTGTTCGGCTCCATAACCGTCAAGAATGGTGCGAGAGTCGACACCGCTTGCCACCTGGAAAGCAATTCGAGCAGGAAAGTTAGCCTTGATAATACCCGTGATGACATTAACCGAAGGGCGCTGCGTGGCCACAATCAGATGAATGCCGACCGCTCTGGCAAGCTGGGCTATCCGGGTGATAGGCTCTTCAACTTCCCTTCTGGCGGTAATCATAAGATCCGCAAGTTCATCAATAACAACGACGATGTAAGGAAGCGCCTCGTCAGGGAGACGACGGTTGAGATCCTTGATATTGCGGACACCCGCCTTTTCAAGAGTTTCATACCGGAACTCCATCTCTTTTACCACACACTTCAGCGCATAGACCGCTTTCTGGGGATCGGTTATAATCTGCTCTTCAATACCGGGAAAACGAACAAGAAAATGATTTTTAAGATGCTGGTACTGAAAAAGCTCAACCCTTTTAGGATCGATCATGACGAACTTCACCTTGTCAGGGTCGCAGGCATAGAGCAGGCTGGATATGATAACATTGATACAGACAGACTTTCCTGCTCCTGTAGCACCGGCAATGAGAAGATGCGGCATGGCAGCCAGATCGGCAATATAGACTTCGTTCGCTATGGTTTTACCGAGAACAATCGGCAGCGTCATCGTGCTGTTTTTGAATTTCTCGACCTGCAGGACTGAACGCAGCCACACCGTTTTCGGCTTTCCATTCGGAATTTCAACACCCACTGCGTTTTTGCCCGGAATAGGAGCAATAATGCGGATTCCTCTTGCCGACAGCGCCATGGCAAGATCATTTTCGAGAGATTTGACCCGGCTGACCTTGACATCAGGTGCAAGCCCGAATTCAAACAGCGTCACGCGCGGACCTACAGTGGTGGCAATCCGCTCAACATCAATGCCGAATATCTTGAGTTTTTCAAGCAGTTTGCGCTTGCTTTCGGAAAGATGGTGCTCATCGATCTCTCCATCATCTTCAGGTACTTTTTCAAGGAGGTCGATCGAGGGAAAGCGGTATGCCTCGCGGTCTTTGGTACGAACTTTAAGGCTGCGTTCGTCAAGATCTGCCTCGACTTCGTGAACGGCTTCCTGAATAATCATTTCAGGCTCGCCAGGAATCGTGGAGCTCTGTTTCGGTATGGAGAGATCAATAGGATCGGGTTCCTGAAAAACCGGCTTGGCAAATTCCGGTGAAGGCTTTTCCAGCTTCACCTCTTTATGTGCTTCCGCAAATAGTTGTTTTTTCTCCTCTCTCAGCTTCCGGTTTTCATCTTTTTTTTTACTTCTCTTCTCAAGCCATCCCTTCAAAAAGGAGACCGGCTTCATGACGATATCAGTTATTGCCATGAATGCCTGATGAAAATCCGGAAAAAGACCCCGTCCCATATAAATGGTCAGGACAACAGCAAGAACACTGAGCATAACCCATGCACCGGCTTCTCCGATAACCTTCATTTTTTCGGCCAGCATTCTGCCGATCGAGCCGGCCATAATATCACTGAATGGAGTCGAGGTGAGGCCGAACATTGAAGAAAGATCGACTGAAACCGTCACGCTATAGAGAAAAAACAACAGCGCAGGCTTAAGACTTTTTGCCCGGAAAAGGGACCACCCCCAGAAGAATATGGCTGTCAAGGGAAGAATAACCGGATAGCCGTAGGTACGGATAAAGAAGGAGGAGAGCTTAACCCCTAAAGGACCGAAAGGATTATGAATGCTCTCCGCAGCATCTCTGGCAGCCTTGCTGAAGATATCGCGCCAGGCAATAGTCGTAAAACCGGCATCATCTTCAGCATGAAAACTCAAAAGAAAGCAGATCAGCAAAAAAGAAACCAGCATGAATACAATGCCGGTTAACTCTCTCTTCAATGACTCCCTGTCATGAGTTTTTCCTCGTGCCCCTTTATTCTCTTTTTTCATTTTCACCTGTGCAATCGCTCCTTGATACCTTTTTACCGTCAGCTTAGGGATGTTGTAACAAAAGGAAGAGCCCTGATCACTCCGGTATGCAAAGTCCCTCGTACCTCAACCAGAATGGCTGTTCCAGGAGTTATATATTCGTGCACGATATTGCAGGTACCGATCGGTTCCTGAAGCGTTGGTGAAAGCGTACCACTGCACACCCAGCCAATTTCCTGCCGGTCGGTATTATACACCTTGAAACCCTGGCGGGGAAGAACCCTGCCATCAAGGCTGAAGCCGGCAACTCCACGCGTCAGATTTTCCTCAACCTGCTGGCATGCCTCTTTACCGATAAAATGTCCTTTCTTCATTTTCACAACCCATTTCAGCCTTGCCTCAAGCGGGTTTGTGTCCTGATCAATCTCATGACCATAGAGAGAGTAGCCCATCTCAAGACGGAGAGTATCACGCGCTCCAAGCCCTATGGGCTGAATACCAGACTTCTGGCCCGCATCAACAAGGGCCTGCCATAAGGGCAGCGCAATCTCATTCGGCAGACAGATTTCCACACCCTTTTCACCAGTATAGCCGGTTCTGGCAATTATGAGATCGGAACCCTGAAATGAGGCGTTACAGAACTGAAATGAGCCAAGCGAGTCTATTGCCAGAGAGGGGAAAACGATCTTGAGAATATCGAGAGCAACAGGCCCCTGAAGAGCAATCAATGAAAGCCTGTCGGTATGATCTTCGAGGGTAACTCCTTCAAAAGCAGTGATATGCTGCTGCAGCCAGGCGAAGTCTTTTGGGGCATTGCTTGCGTTGACAATAAGAAAATAGGTATCGCTATCAATACGATAGATAATCAGATCATCAACAATACCTCCATGAGGATAGAGCAGCAGGTTGTATTGCGCAAAACCTGCTTCGAGTTTTTCAAGGTCGTTGGTCGTGACGGACTGGAGAAACTCCTTGGCCCGACTGCCTTTAATGTAAAAGTTTCCCATATGAGAAACATCAAACAACCCGGCAGCATTTCTAACAGCCTTATGCTCGGCAATAATTCCGGAATACTGTACCGGCATCAGATAACCGCCAAAGTCAATAATTTTCGCTCCAGCCTGTTCATGCCAGGAGTATAATGCTGTTTTTTTCATAACTACTCTATACTAAATTGATTGAGAGGCGGTACAACTGACTGTAAAAAAACATTTAAACAGGATAATCAAAGCTTTTTTCTTCTATACCCTGATATTTTACTGATCAGCCATACACGACCGGTTTGTTGATAAAAACCAATATACGAATACGGATTTCTTACAGAACAGTGGTGCTATAATATTTTTAAACCTGGCAACCAGGGGGTGGTGTTTCGCAACGAAACGCGCTCAGCTTATAAGACGCTCAACGGTAAAGACTCCCTGAACTTTTTTCACCTTGTCCATAAGAGAACTCAGCTTGTCGGCATTACGGACATAGATCATGAGCGTACCGACAAACATACCATCGCGGGCGTGAAGCGAAATACTGCGGATATTGGTATCAAATTTAGAGATGACCGTTGTAATCTGGTTGATAATGCCAATACGATCTTCACCGACAATCTTTATACCGGCAAGGAAATCGGTCTCAACCTTCCTGTTCCATGAAACAGAGACAACCCTCTCACTTTTCTGAAGATTTTCATTGCTGACATTGACACAGTTTTTGCGGTGAATTTTAACAACACCCTCTGTTGTCACAAATCCAATCACATCATCACCCGGAACCGGCTGACAGCATTTAGCATAGGAATAGGCAATATTGCTCATGCCGGCAATAACAACCTCATCCTTTTTGGAGGCCACACCTTCCTGTTCCTGCTCCTGCCGGGCTTTCTGGAGATAATCCTCAACTTCACGGGCTTCGTCAGTGGCAGATTTTGCAGCAGGCTCTTCCTTTCGGGCGCTTGTTACACGCTCTATGACCTCTTCACCGTTGATCTGCTGACTGGCAAGAGCACTGAAAAAATCTGCAGGGGTCTTAATGCCGTATCGCTTAACCTGCCGGATGATATCATTATCAGTAAGAAGCTTTTTGGTGCCGGTAAGCATTTTTTCCCACATGCCCCGGCCCTTTTCAATCTGAATCCGCCGTTCCTCATTGATGGCAGATCGAATTTTAAGCTTTGCGCGCTGGGTGACAACTATTTTCAGCCAGTCGGATTTCGGCTTCTGGTTTTTTGAAGTGATGATCTCCACCCTGTCACCGGATTTCAGCACCGCATTCAGACGAACAATCTTGCCGTTAACCTTGGAGCCGATACAGCCGTTTCCAACCTCGGTATGAATCGCATAGGCAAAATCAATCGGGGTCGCGCCGGCAGGCATGGTTTTCATATCCCCTTTCGGAGTAAACACGTAGATCTCATCATGGTAGAGATTGAGCTTGAATCCCTCCATAAATTCAGCCGCCGAATCAGCATCCTTGATCAGCTCTCTGGCCCAGCGCAGGAAAGAATCAACGTTGGCATCATCCCGAGAAATTTTTTCCTTATATCGCCAATGGGCTGCAACTCCAAGCTCAGCAAATTCATGCATACGCTTTGTACGGATCTGCAGCTCAACCATGTGACCCCTAGGGCCTATGATAGCTGAATGGAGAGACTGGTATCCATTATGTTTCGGTATGGAGATATAGTCCTTGAAATGCTGCGGAATAGGCGGATATTTCTGTGTAATAAAGCCATAGACCGCAAAGCAGTCGGCAATACGCTCCGTATCGACAATAACCCGGATACCATAAAGATCGTGGATATCCTCAAAGGTCTTGTTCTTGCTGCGCATCTTGTTGTATATCGAAAAAAGATGCTTGGCCCGACCATCCACAGCCACCTTGAAGCCCTGTTTTTCAAGATCAGCCTTGATCGGAGTTATCATTTTACTAAGATAGTTAACCCGCTCTCCCCTGCTCGTGCGGACCTTCTTCATCAGAAAGTCATACATCTCAGGATCAATAAATTTGAGAGCAAGGTTTTCAAACTCAACCTTCATCTTTCCAAGACCGAACCGGTGCGCCAGAGGAGCATAGATATCCCTTGTTTCAAGAGCGATCTTCAGACGACGGTGCTCCGGAAGAGATTCAAGCGTTCTCATGTTATGCAGCCGATCGCAGAATTTTATGAGAATAACCCGAATATCCTTCACCATAGAAAGCAGCATCTTGCGAAAGCCTTCAGCCTGGGTCGTCTCCCGGTTGATCATGATGCCGGAAATCTTGGTAAGCCCTTCAACAATTTCAGCGACTTCAACACCAAGTTCAGCTACAATATCTTCAAAGGTATAGCCGCTATCCTCAATAACATCATGCAAGAGTGCAGCCGCAACGGATACGCCGTCAAGAGGAAGTTCATTGAGAAGAATGGTGGCCACTTCGACAGGATGATAAAAAAACGGCTCTCCAGAAGCCCTTTTTTCTCCCTCATGTGCCCGATAGCACATAAAAAACGCCCGCTGAATCAGTGATTCATCAAAGTTTTTAAGATTCCGGCGGGAAAGCGCAAGTATCTCGTGGAGTTTATCGTAATGATCCTTCTCAATCTGGGCTAACATCGCAAACAAACTCCCGAAAAAAACCAGTTAAAAGATAAGGGGGGCAGTACTGTGTACTTATTCTATAATGTACACAGTATCAGTCCTTTATATATAAACACAGCTTATGGACTTTTCATTACAAAAAAGTCTCAAATCAACAAAAAAGCACCATTAAGTAACATACAAAACAGACCGCTTCAGGCAATAAAAAAGCCGGAAATTACTCCGGCTGTTAGGGCTTGATCAGTCTGACCATGTGTTCAAATCAGTACACGAAATTGCGCTTTTATGACAAAGTCGGCTATAGATGCAAAGACAGTACATTCCTTCCGACGCTCTCGACTTGCCTTATAACTAATTGAATTCAAACAGAGCACAGAGCGTTTTCCTCGAATACGGGCAGGCCTTTCTATCCTGCTGTTTCCATAAAGCTCAGCTGGTTTTCACTAACATCAGCATGACCGTTTCTGAATGCAACATCATTAAATGAGTTTGTTTCTACATCCTCATTACCCCACTGGTCCCAACCTTGCCGTTTAAATCTTGCGAAAAGCTCAATGTAAGGCCCAGGTGAACATTCCTCGATCAAATCATAGACCTCGTCTGGTTTACGGGAATGCTCTCTTTTCCTTGTCCCGAACAGATTAACTTTTGTTCTGCCTGGCTGTAACGTCCTCATACTACCGCGGACGCCGAATAAAATCAGTTCAGTGACATTTCTGAAATAGAACCCAACTCCCCGACCATCAGAACCACCATCCTTACGGATTTTATGCCAAACCAAGTTAGTCTTATATGTGAAACCCCATGCCTCCATGACCTGCAAACCTTCCTTTAAAAGTGCATTAGGAACCCACAGATACAAGTGAGATTTAGCTGCCGCAAGCTTTGGAACAGGCATCTCCATAATCTCTTTGATCTCCATAGTTGGATAACGCAACAGCCTCTTATGCTCTGGTGCCATCTTCCCCGTACGGTTTTGGAACTGCCAGGGAGGATCAGCAAGAATAGTAGAGTACCGATCTCTCGTCTTTAACAGCAAGTCCTCTGCGGGAGTAGGCTCAGTTACATTAACAATTCTCGTCATAAAGGGTATCTTTAATTCCAAAAACAAGTACAGGGCATCCGCCACCACCGCCTCCCTCGACCTTTGGCAGAAGCTTGCTCATGTGCGTAGTTGATGCACCAAAAGAGCTTCCCCTGTCCAGTCGATCAAAAATATCTTGCAATGAATCACACCTCGTCACAATAACTCCAACAGAAATTACTCGAAGTTCAAACAGTAATCTGAAGTTGTTTAAATCCCGATCAAAAAACGGGTCTTTATTATTCCATTCAATTTCCAACGCCACTTTGTTCTTATAACAGTCAACCGCATGAGTAGGGCTTGCGATAGAGGTATTATCAACGACAAAAGCTGTGTCAAACTTTTTCTCCACCCATCCTTTGGTATAAAATGCAGAGTCAATCCCCTGAGAAACCTGAGATTTACGCCCACCTGGACTTGTTAAAAAAGTCTTACAAAGACGAAAGTGACCCAACACATCACAGATGTCTGCTAATTCATCAGGAAAATCAAGAGCAAGAATGGCAGAAGCATGCCTCCACTCATGAATTTCATAGCCGGACTGAAGGGACTCAGGTAACGCACTGATAGCCATGAAAACAAAATTAATTTCAGAGAGATGTTCCGCAACACTGAGGATAATATACGTCAGTCAATTTACAAACTTTCTCCAAAGTTAGATACAACCACAACCAGAATACGGCCCTACCTGTATTGCCATTATGTTATTTCTTCGCCGGCATAAACCTTAATGGAGGCTATCCCTCAGTCGGCATGCGTTTTATAACCTGTTCAAGCTTTGAAATCTCGTCTCGGAGATAAGCAGCTTTTTCGTACTCCATCTGCACAGCAGCTTCCTGCATTTCAATCCGGAGTTCGGCCGCCATGGCATAAGTTTCCTGAGGCGTCAGCGTCTCAATGAGACCCGACAGCAGCCTTTCAGGCTTTGCCACAAGCCCAAACCGCTTTCTGCGATAGCGCTCCTCGGCATCAGCTACACTCGTGGTATCAAGAACCTGATCAATCGATTTTATAATTGACTGCGGAGTAATGCCATGGTCTTCGTTATAGCGATGCTGAATCGCACGACGCCTTGCAGTTTCATCAAGCACTTCACGTATGGAGCGCGTCAGAACATCGGCATAGAGCACAACAAAGCCCTCAACATTACGGGCCGCCCTGCCGGCAATCTGCATAAGCGAACGGGTGTTGCGCAAAAAGCCCTCCTTATCGGCATCAAGAATAGCCACTAGCGATACTTCAGGAAGATCAAGCCCTTCACGAAGGAGGTTAACCCCCACAAGCACATCGATATCTCCAACCCTCAGCTCTCTGAGAATCTGTATACGCTCCAGACTCTTGATCTCCGAATGCAGGTAGCGCGAGCGTATGCCCGTCTTCCTGAAAAAGTCGTGCAGATCCTCAGCCATTCTTTTCGTCAAAGTCATGACCAGAGCCTTATGGCCTCTGGCTGTATGTTTACGGATTTCTGCAAGCAGATTATCAATCTGTCCCGCGACTGGACGAACTTCCACCGGAGGGTCAAGCAGACCTGTAGGACGGACAAGCTGTTCAACCACCACTCCACCTGAACGCATCAGTTCATGCTCGGCGGGAGTGGCACTGACGCAGATAACCTGCGATACCATCTCCTCAAACTCCTCAAAACGAAGCGGACGATTATCGAGCGCTGAAGGAAGCCTGAACCCGTGCTCAACAAGAATGGTTTTCCGGGAGCGGTCGCCACCGTACATGCCGCGTATCTGAGGCAGCGTTACATGGGATTCATCAATGACAACAAGATAATCCGAAGGGAAATAATCAAGGAGGCAGTAAGGCCGCTCCCCTTCTTTGCGTCCGGAAAGATGCCTTGAATAATTTTCAATCCCGGAACAGTAGCCGAGCTCCTTGATCATTTCAAGATCATAACGGGTCCGCTCCTCAATCCTGCGGGCCTCAAGAAAGCGGTTTTCATCGCGATAAAAATTCAACCGGCCTGCGAGCTCGTTTTCAATTGCCAGCATGGCGTCACCGAGCTTCTCCTCATCAGCGACAAACTGCCGGGCCGGATAGATAAACGCATAGTCTTCGACCCCAAGCACTTCCCCGGTGTTAATTTCAAAGGTCTGAAGACTCTCTATAGTGTTTCCGAAAAACTCGATTCGAAGAGCAAGCTCCTCATGAGCAGGAACAAGATCAATAATATCACCCCTCACCCTGAACTTTCCCGAAGTGGGCTGGACATCGTCACGGATATAGTGAAGGGCTATCAGCTCTTTCAGAAAAGCATCCCGATCTTTTTCCATTCCGGAACGCAGTTCAATAATCTGGGCTTTCCAGTCTTCAGGTGAGCCAAGACCATAAATGCAACTGACAGAACTGACAACAATAACATCCTTCCTGCCACTGAGCAATGCACTGGTGGTTTTGAGACGCAGGCGTTCTATCTCGTCGTTTATGCGAAGGTCTTTGGCTATATACTTGTCAAGCGCTGGAAGGTAGGCTTCAGGCTGATAAAAGTCGTAGTAGCTGATAAAATACTCAACAGCATTATCGGGAAAAAACTGCTTGAGCTCGCCGTAGAGCTGTGCGGCAAGGGTCTTGTTATGGCTCATCACCAGCACAGGCTTATTGACCTGGGCAATGACGTTTGAAATGGTGAATGTTTTACCGGAACCGGTAACACCAAGCAGTGTCTGGTATGGATTGCCTGAAAGTACTCCTTCGGTGAGTGATTCAATGGCTTTCGGCTGGTCTCCCGCCGGACTGTAAGGACTTACAAGTTTGAATATTCCGTTCCCGTTCCCCTGCATCAACAACTCTCCTCTCTTGATAGTATTTCATGTTCTTCTCTCCTGCGCCTAAAAGAACTATTAAAGCTATTTGTTAGTTCTTACGCAACATCCACGGGTTATTACCTTCCAACTCTGCCGGTGTGAGAGCTAAATACAGAGCGACTTGCGTTACGTTGTAACATGAGCACTGCTCCTTCGGCTTCCAGACTGTATATTAATGCAAAAAGGTCAGTAATGAAGGTTGCAATTATGCGCTTTATATCCGATTATTATAGTTTTTTTTAAATACGGGGCAATTTTCGAAAGTTCAGAATCCATCGTATCCCGATGTTTGCCATCGGGATACTCTTTTTACATTTAATATCATGCAGGCCCATGCTCAACGACGTTAAGAACTATTCATACAAGACAGTTTCGGGAGACCCTCTCAATACAAGAATCTATACACTCGATAACGGCCTGACCGTTTACATGAGTTCACTCCGCGATGAGCCAAGAATATATACATCAATCGCCGTCAGGGCAGGCAGTAAAAATGATCCGGCAGAGACCACCGGCCTTGCTCACTACCTTGAGCATATGCTCTTTAAAGGAACAGATTCAATCGGCGCTCTTGACTATGCAAAAGAACATACCGAGCTTGAAAAGATTTCGGAACTCTATGAACAATACCGTTCAACCGCTGATGCGGATAAAAGAGCTGCGATATACAAGGATATTGACAGCATTTCCAATATTGCCGCCAGCTATACCGTACCAAACGAATATGACAAACTTCTGAACTCCATCGGTGCTCATGGCACCAATGCCTATACCTGGGTTGAACAAACCGTCTATCTCAACGATATTCCATCGAACAAACTGGACCAGTGGCTCACCATTGAAGCGGAGCGATTCCGTAATCCGGTCATGAGACTTTTTCACACCGAACTTGAAACCGTGTATGAAGAGAAAAACATGACAATGGACAGCGACAGCAGGAAAATATGGGAAAGTATGTTTGCTGACCTCTTTAAAAAACACACCTACGGTACCCAGACCACGATCGGCAAGGCAGAACATTTGAAAAATCCTTCAATCAGGAATGTTCTCAACTACTACCACACCTACTATGTGCCGAACAACATGGCACTCTGCATTGCCGGAGATTTTGATCCTGATGCAACGATACAACTCATCGACGATAAGTTTTCGGTACTGCAGCCAAAAGAGATTCCCCTCTTTACACCTGCTATAGAGGATGCAATCACGGAACCAACTATCATCAAGGTTGCAGGACCTGAATCAGAAGAGGTGGTCATCGGGTTCCGGTTCAATGGAGTCAACAGCCTGGATGCTGATTACCTTACGCTTGTTGACAAGATTTTATATAACCAGACTGCAGGACTTATTGATCTTAACCTCAACCAGCAGCAGAAAGTCCTTGATGGCGGCTCGATGCTGGTGATGATGAAAGATTACTCCGCGCATATGCTGAGCGGAAAGCCAAGAGAGGGTCAAACGCTTGACCAGGTGAAAGAGCTGCTGCTCAACCAGCTTGAACTGCTAAAAGAGGGCAAATTTACCGATTGGCTGCTTGAAGCTGCAATCAATGATCTTAAAATTGAACAGCTTAAACTCTATGAAAACAACAAGGGGCGTGTAGAGGCCTATGTTGATTCGTTTATCTGGGGTATGGCCTGGCCGGAACATGTCAGTCAGCTGGAACGTCTGCAGAAGATCACAAAAGATGATCTTGTAACGTTTGCCCGGAAGCACTACAACGCAAATTATGTGGGCGTCTACAAGGAACACGGCGTACCTGTGAGTGAAACGAAAATCCAGAAGCCACTGATCACTCCTCTCACGGTGAACCGGAATACCTCGTCACCGTTTGCCGAAAAACTTCTGGCCCAGAAATCAGAAAAGACCGAGCCTTGCTTTCTTGACTATACCAAGGATATCGAGTTTTTTGATATCAATGCGAGTATCAGACTGCACTATCTGCAAAACCGCGAAAACGAGCTTTTCTCTCTCTACTATGTGTTTGATATCGGAAAAAATAACAGCAAAAACATAGAGCTGGCACTTGACTATCTCTCCTATCTTGGAACCTCTGCCCTCACGCCTCCGGAATTCAACGGAGAACTCTATAAAATCGGTGCAAGCTTTTCTGCCTTTACTTCCGATCATTATGTTTACCTCAAGCTGTC
Source organism: Chlorobium sp. (assembly GCA_005843825.1). GTDB lineage: Bacteria > Bacteroidota > Chlorobiia > Chlorobiales > Chlorobiaceae > Chlorobium. The sequence goes on along the minus strand of SZXX01000012.1, from coordinate 24,175 downwards.
AGGACTTGAGAAAAACGCTGCAACCGCCATTCGATTGCTTGAAAATCTTCTTGTTGACACCCGACCTGATGAGACAGCGCTTGAAAATCTGAAAGCAGGAATACTGAAAGAGCGGGACGATGACAAACTTTCCAAAAAGAAGATACTCTTTGAAGCGATGGCCAATTACGGCAAGTATGGCCCCGTTTCACCTTTCACCAACGTCCTCAGCAATGAGGAGCTCGAAAAGATAAGCTCGAAGGAGTTGCTGGAAGAAATTCAGAAGCTGCTTCATTACAGCCATCGGGTACTCTACTACGGACCTGCCACTTCCAGTATGGTGCTTAGTGAACTGCGCTCGGTCAGGCACTACCCTGAATCATTCAAGACGGTACCATCGTCCGACCCCTACAAAGATCTTGAACAGGACGAGAATCTTGTCTATGTGGCTGATTACGACATGACCCAGGCTGAAGTGCTTCTGTTGACAAAGGACGATCAATACGATCCTGCAATGGTACCTCTGGTGACCCTCTTCAACGAATATTACGGCGGAGGAATGTCGTCAGTGGTTTTCCAGGAGCTCCGAGAGGCAAAAGCGCTTGCTTATTCTGTGTTTTCTGTCTTTAAAGCGCCTAAACAGCAAAAAGAGTTCAACTATATTGTCAGTTATATCGGCACTCAGGCAGACAAGCTGCCCGAAGCGCTTGATGGCATCAACACACTGATGAATGAACTGCCGAAGTCGCCTGAATTGTTTGCTTCGGCACAAACCGGCATTCTGCAGAAGATATCCACTGAACGGCTGACCAGAACCGAGGTTCTTTTTAATTATGAAGAGGCTGTAAGGCTGGGACACAGCTATGATATCAGAAAGGATATCTATCGTGACGTTGCAACCATGAGCCTCGGCGATATCGAAAAATTCCACACGGCGCATTTCAACAACAAAAAACATGTCATGCTGGTGCTTGGGAAAAAAGAGAATCTTGATATGGAGACTCTCCGAAAATACGGAACTATAAAGGAGCTGTCGCTTAACGAAATTTTCGGTTATTAAATTAGCGGATCGAAACGTGCCTGAAGTTTGCAGGAATGAGGGTTATTACTGATAGAATTCCATGAAGATTCTCAATCGTTACATATTCAGGCAGTTTGCAAAGACATTTCTCTTTACATGCGCAGCTTTTGTCGTCCTGTTCATGCTTATCAATATGGTTGAGAAACTTGATAAGTTCATGGACAGGAATCTCGGCTTTATGGAGATTGCCCGATATTACCTTCTTTCAATTCCTTCCACCCTGCTGGTAACATCTCCTGTAGGTGTGCTGCTCTCATCCATACTTGTGGCGGGAAAACTCTCTGCTTCAAGCGAACTTCCTGCCATTCGATCTGCAGGGGTCAGTATGCGCCAGCTGCTGATACCTTTTGTGACAGGAGGAGTTATTATCTGCTGCCTGAATCTTTTTAATGCCTGCTGGTTGGCGCCTGAAGCATTTACTAGCATTAATACCTTTGAGGAACATTTACAGAAGAATTCTGACCTTCCCCAGAAAAAAGAGACTCTGCATATTCTTGAATCTGGCAACCGTATCGTGTCGATAAAAGATTTTGATGCTGCCCGGTTAAACGCCAGTGAGGTTTCCGTAGAGGAATTCAACGGCTCTCAACTCAGAATGCGAACAGATGCTGAGTCAATGCACTATGATGCCTCAAGCGGAGAGTGGATCATGCAGAATACTTCAACGCGTTTTTTTACCGGAAACAGTGAACAGCTGAAAAAAGCAGCCCAGGAACCGATAAAGCTCAGCCTGACACCGCAATCGCTTGATGAACTTAATCTGCAACCGGATGAAATGAACATCGTCCGGCATTACAACTATCTTGTAGACAAAGAAAAGGCAGGATTTTCAGGGCTGGAACGATCCATGGTCAAGCTGCATTCAAAGATCGCCTTACCATTCGCCTCTATCATTATTATTCTGATCGGTGTTCCGTTGTCGGCTAAAAAGAAGCGTGGAGGGCTTGCCTCTGAAATAAGTATCACTCTGTTCATAGGGTTTCTCTTTCTCGCGCTGCAGAAAACCATTGCGATCGCAGGATATCAGGGAATTATAAACCCTATGCTGGCCGCATGGCTGCCGAATATTCTCTTTCTTGGTATCGGGTATACGATTTATAAAACCGCAATAGATTAAGAGAGTAGATGCATAGAGAATCCCCGCGGACTATTGTTTTGATGACTGATTTCGGAGTGCATGACACCTACGTCGGCCAGATGAAAGGAGTCATCCTTTCACGTGCGCCTTTTGTTCAGATTATTGACCTTACTCACTCCATCTCACCTCAGAACATTGTACAAGGCGCTTTCTTTCTTGGCAAGTCGGTGCCTTTTTTGCCGGAAAGATCAATTATTCTCTCTGTTGTCGATCCGGGAGTAGGATCGACACGCCAGGCAATCGCTGTGGAAACCGACAAACAAACCTTTCTTGCTCCGGATAACGGGCTGCTCACTGCTGTTTTTCAAACCCGGAATATAACGCGCTGTGTATCCATCACAGAGCAGCAATACATGCTCCCTTGCCAAAGTTCAACCTTTCATGGCCGGGATGTTTTTTCGCCCGCAGCTGCGCATCTTGCAAACGGCGGTTCACTGCAAGAGCTTGGCAACGCCATTGACCTGAGAGATTGCATAACAATTACAATGCCGCAGTGCAACAGCTGTGATCAGGGGGAGTCATGGGATGGAAGCGTCATTTATACCGATCATTTCGGCAATCTGGTTACCTCTCTTGACTCAACACTGTTTGATACCGAAAAGCACTGGATGGTAGGGTTGGACAACGGTAACCGGATTCCGGTTGTCACTACCTATAGTGATGTGCCGGATCAACAAATGCTTGCCTATACGGGGAGCAGCGGCATGATAGAGATTGCTGTGAGAAACGGCAGTGCAGCAGAGAAGCTAGGGCTGAAAGAGGGATATCCGGTAAAACTTTCAATACAATCCTGATCAGGCAGGCATAAAACAAGGAAAGGAGTTCAGGCTAGATCGATTCAGCCTGAACTCCCCCACTCTGAATACCCTCGAAACCGGATATAGTGACTGAATCAATCAGCCTCCGATGTACTCCTTGAGAATTTTGCTATAGGCGGACTGCCTTAAGCGGCGTATTGCTTTTTCCTTTATCTGCCGGACACGCTCTCTGGTCAGCTTGAATTTCTCTCCAATCTCCTCAAGAGTCAGCGGGTTGTCCATGCCGATGCCGAAGTAGGACTTGATAACGTCAGCCTCTCTCGGGGCAAGAACAGAAAGAGAGCGCTCAACTTCAAGCGTTAAAGAGTCGCGGTTGAGGCCATAATCTGGTAAATGGCCATCATTCTGCAGAACATCGAGCAGACGGTTATCGTCACCCTGGGCAAATGGCGCATCAACCGAAACATGCCTTCCTGCAATTTTAAGAGTATCGGCGACATCCTGTGAATCCATCTCGAGAAGGGTCGCAAGTTCCCGTGTGTTGGGATCACGTTCAAATTCCTGCTCAAGCTGGCTGTATGCCTTGCTGATCTTATTAAGAGTACCCACCCTGTTGAGGGGAAGCCTTACGATTCTCGACTGCTCAGCCAACGCTTGAAGAATCGACTGGCGAATCCACCATACCGCATAGGATATGAACTTGAATCCCCTCGTTTCATCAAAACGCTTTGCCGCCTTGATCAGACCAAGATTGCCTTCGTTGATCAGATCGCCAAGGGTAAGCCCCTGGTTCTGATACTGCTTGGCAACAGAAACAACAAAACGTAAATTTCCTTTAATCAATTTATCAAGCGCACGCTTAGCCCTTTTGTATTCGGTCGTATCAACCGGCATATCAAAGCCCTCTTTGATTGCCTTGGTCAATTTGACCTCATCTTCGGCTGTCAATAAATCATATTTTCCTATTTCCTGCAGGTAACGATCGAGAGAAAGGCTCTCGCGATTTGTTATCTGTTTGCTTATTTTAAGCTGCCTCATACTCTCTTCTCCCTTGCGAACTTCAGCGATTTAAACCTGTCCTGATGGCTGACGTGATACTGAAAAAACCACAAAATATCATTTCAGGGTGACTAAATCTAAAAAAACGATTTTTTTATTCTCTCTCAATACGAAGAGCAATATAAAAATAGTTTACAAATCCAACCCATCCTCAATCATTGAGCACAGTTAAGTTGCTGTTCAGTTTTGCAAGATTATCCTCAGCTTCCTTGAGTTTTTCACGCTCTTTATCAATTACTTCCGCTGGAGCATTGTCGACAAAACCTGAGTTTGATAGTTTTTTACGGACCGAACTGACATAGGCAGAGATATTGTTAATCTCTTTCTGGAGTCGTTCACGCTCCTTGTCAAACGATATTAACCCCTCAAGCATCACAAATAGTTCATTACCCTCAACGACAGATCCGGCGGCATGCCGTGGCTTCTCTCCATCTGCCATCAGCTTTGGAATAGATTGGCCAAGCGCAGCAATAAGCGGAAGATTAGACTCAAATATCCGGCGATCGACGTCGCTGGAAGGCCAGAGAAGAACTTCCGCTTCGCTGTTGTGCGGAACACCGAACAATGAGCGAAGACTCCGGATTTCGGTAATCAGTTTTTGAATCAGGGTAAACCCTTGAACATCTAAATGGCGGAACTCGGGATCGGAAAGGGGCATCGGCGAAAGAGCAATACTCTCAACTGCGGAACGCTGAAGAATCTGATGCCATATCTCGTCTGTAATAAAAGGCATGACCGGATGCAATGCCTTGAGGAAACCCTCAAGAACATGAACAGCAAGACAAACCGCGTGCTGGGATTCCTCTTGCGTAACATCTCCGGAGAGCTGGACTTTGAGCGCTTCAAGGTACCAGCCGCAGTAATCGCCCCAGAAGAAGTCGTAGAGCAACCGGACAATATCATTAACCTTGAACTGAGTGAACGCTGTATGATAGCGGTCGAGCATGTCGTGATATCCTGCCAGAAGCCACTGCCCGGTCAGATCAAAACCCCCTGAACGCGGATCAAAATCCTGATAAACAGCTGCGAACTCTTTATGATCGGCGAAATACTTCTCGCGCTGCATAAAAACAAGACGTGAGGCATTCCATATTTTTGTGGCAAAATTCCGGCCGAGTTCACACTTTTCCTCACCGAACAGCACATCCTGACCCAGGGGAGCAATATAGATGATGGTGAAGCGAAGGGCATCAGTCCCATAGGTGTCCATGACCTTGATTGGATCGGGGGAGTTGCCGAGGGACTTCGAAAGTTTCCGGCCTTTCATGTCACGGATGATGCTGGTAAAATAAACGTCACGGAACGGGACCTCTCCTTTGAAATAGAGCCCCGCCATAATCATTCTGGCAACCCAGAAAAAAATGATGTCCGGTCCGGTTACCAGCGTATCGGTTGGATAAAAAGCTCTCAGGTTATCATTGTCGCTTTTGGTATCAGTCCATCCAAGCGTTGTAAGCGGCCATAGCCAGGAGGAGAACCAGGTATCGAGCACATCATCATCCTGGACAAGCTTGTCGGTACCGGCAAGATGGCACGCTTCTTCGTAAGAGGCTGCAACCCAGACCTTCCCTTCTGTGTCGTACCAGGCAGGAATACGGTGCCCCCACCAGAGCTGGCGAGAGATGCACCAGTCCTTGATATTTCCCATCCAATGGCGGTAGGTGTTGATCCAGTGCGGGGGATGAAGCCGGATTTCTCCGGCATTGACAACTTCAAGCGCGCGCTCAGCCAGAGGCGACATTTTGACAAACCACTGCTCGGAAAGGTATGGCTCAACAACGACATCCGCCCTTTCGGAATACCCTACATTGTGTTCGTACTCTTCGACCCGGACCAGGTTTCCCAGCTCTTCGAGGTCCTTGAGAATTTTTGTCCGCGCATCAAACCGGTCCATACCGGTATAGCCGTACTCATCGGTCATTCTTCCGTCTTTGCCTACAACCGATATTGCCTGAAGATTGTGGCGCTTGCCGACTTCATAATCGTTTGCATCGTGTGCCGGGGTTATTTTCAATGCACCGGTACCGAAGTCAATATCGACATAATCGTCCGCAATGATCGGGATATGGCGTCCTGCAACCGGCACTATGGCAAGTTCACCGACCAGATCAAGGTATCGGGGATCGCGTGGGTTGACAGCAATGGCCACATCACCAAGAATGGTTTCGGGTCTGACGGTCGCAATGGTAATGAATCGTCCGGGATGGCGGACAAGAGCATACTGGACATAAACAAGGTTATCACGACGGGGTTTCATGATAACCTCTTCATCGGAAAGCGCCGTCTGTGAAACCGGGCACCAGTTAATGATGCGGGTGCCACGGTAAATCAGTCCGTCACGATAGAGCGTGATAAAAGAGTTGATAACAGCTTGTGACGCCCCTTCATCCATAGTGAAGAGGTTACGTCGCCAGTCGCATGAAATGCCGAGGCGACGAAGCTGCTTGAGAATGAGACCGCCGTACTCATCCCTCCACTGCCAGACATGGTTGAGAAACTCTTTTCGCCCGAGGTCGTGGCGGGTTATCCCCTCTTTTTTAAGTTTTCTCTCAACAACCGTCTGGGTCGCTATCCCGGCATGATCGGTCCCGGGAAGCCACAGGGCTTCATGGCCCGTCATTCGATTGTAACGAATAAAAATATCCTGCAGCGTATGATTCAGTACATGACCGAGTGTAAGGCTTCCCGTAACATTGGGAGGAGGCATAAGAACGGTATAGGGAGTTTTTCCGTTCTCAAGAACACGTGAGCTTTCGGCATGGAAACTGCCGAGTGCCTCCCAGTGCGAACTTCTCCAGCGGTCTTCTACATCGTGATGGTTATAGGTTTTTTCCAGATTGAAAGATGCCTCGGGATCGCTCATGATAAAAAAATCGGTTACTGCTGATAAGTAAAAATGTGAATAAACGGATAGGCCGGATCAGTCTTTCTTTTCCGGCATTGGACGTTTCTCGAAAATTGAGTCAATAAGACCATAATCGAGTGCTTCCTGTGCATTCATCCAGCGATCCCTTTCTGAATCCTCCCTGATCTGCGTTACGTCCTTACCGGTATGGCGGGCAAGCAGCTCATCAAGCAGGTGGCGGATTTTTTCAATTTCACGCGCCTGAATAATGATATCGGTTTCCTGTCCATGCGCACCGCCTGATGGCTGGTGAATCATAATCCTCGAGTGCGGAAGCGACGCTCTCTTGCCTTTTGCTCCGCTTGCAAGGAGAAATGCGCCCATGCTTGCTGCCATGCCGACACAGACTGTTGAAACATCGGGACGGATATACTGAATGGTATCGTAAATCCCAAGGCCTGCCGATACGCTTCCACCTGGTGAGTTCACATAGATATAGATATCGCGTTCAGGATCCTCTGATTCGAGAAAAATAAGCTGGGCCATAATCAGTCCTGCGACATGTTCGTCAATGCCGCTGCCTAGAAAAATAATACGTTCACGCAACAGCCTTGAAAAAATATCAAAGGCTCTCTCTCCACGTCCTGATGTCTCTATAACCATGGGAACAAGGGAGTTGGTAATACTCTCTTCTATAGCTCCCGAATACATTTTTTTGGCATGATGCTCAAAACCAAAATTAATATTTGCCATAACTGCCCTTTCGTTTGAAGTTTGAAAACCTTTATGAAAATCAGACCGGAACGGAATTACCCTTACTCTTATAGCCGACTTGCAAATTTCCGGATAGAAAGAGTTAAAATACGTAGTGATAACAACAAATCAAGAAATCCGGTTCCAATTAGCAAAAAAGGATGGTTTTGACCAAAATGGAATTAAATTTCACTCTTTGTAAAATCAATGATAAAATACAGAGGAACATGCAGGTTCGCCTCATTGCCGTCACAGCTCCGCTTATCCAGGTTGAAAACCAGCCACTCAGTCCTGAAGGACTTATCGCCTACTGCGCCAGAGTATCGAGCCCTCACCAGGAAACTCCTGATTATGAGAAGCTGCTCGCTTATTGTATAAAGCATAAACACTGGAGCGTGTTTGAAATGGTGGATATGAGCGTTGAAATTGTGACGTCACGAGCTATCTCTCCACAGATTCTCAGGCATAGAAGCTTTCAGTTCCAGGAGTTTTCTCAACGGTACGCTGAAGTGCAGGAAATTGAACGATACCAGCCAAGACGACAGGACAGCAAAAACAGGCAGAACTCTCTGGACGATCTTGACGAATCGACAAAAAAATGGTTTGACGAAGCACAGGAGCGTGTTGCCGGGCTTGCGCTTGAACAATACAACAGCGCTCTTGAAAAGGGAATTGCCAAGGAGTGCGCTAGAGCACTGCTGCCCCTGGGTACCCGGACAAAACTCTATATGAAGGGGTCTGTAAGAAGCTGGATACACTATCTGGAGGTACGGACTGACAAGAGCACACAACAGGAACACAGGGAAATTGCCATCGAAATCAAAAAGATATTCATGGCACAGTTCCCTGTTACTGCCGCAGCACTCGGCTGGCTCTAGACTTTCAGCATACCGAGGAGACTGACCAGCTCGGTTTTAAGATCCCTGCGATGAATGATACGATCAAGAAAGCCATGATCGAACAGGAATTCGGCGCGCTGAAAACCTTCGGGCAGATCCCTTTTGATGGTGTCCCTGATCACCCGGGGACCGGCAAAACCAATAAGAGCTTTAGGTTCGCTGATATTGAGATCACCAAGCATGGCAAAAGATGCGCTGATGCCTCCCATGGTAGGGTCGGTCAGAAGAGATATATATGGCAGTTTTCTTTCACTGAGACGGGTAAGACGGGCTGCCGTTTTAGCCATCTGCATGAGACTGAATGCGCCTTCCATCATTCGGGCTCCTCCGGACTGGGAAATTACCAGGAGTGGAGCATTAAGCTCAAGCGACTTGTCGACTGCACGGGCAATTTTTTCGCCAACGACCGATCCCATGGAACCGCCGATAAAGCCGAAATCCATTGCTGAAATGACAAGGGGCTGCCCGCCACTCTCTCCATGAGCATTGCGGCAGGCTTCAGTTTTACCGCTTTTTTCTATAGTATCATAAACCCTGTCAGGATATTTTTTGGTATCAGTAAAACCAAGGGGGTCTGCTGCCCGCAATTGGTCATCAAACTCGGAATACTTCTCGTCATCAAAGAGAAGCGAAAAATATTTATAGGGAGATATCCTGAAATGGTGATCGCACTTCGAACAGGTAAAAAAATTATCTTCAAGCTGTTTTTTATGAAGCATCGCTCCGCACTCGTCACATTTCCACCACAACCCTTCCGGCATATCACGCTTGTCTGTCGGACGTATTGAGGGGTTTACCCGTTTAAACCAAGCCATTTTCACAATTAGAAGTAAAGGTTATACATTAAAGTTCAAGATATAAAGTCCGCATGAGAACTCAAAAACAGCCTGTACAGGCCTCTTGTCACATGATTTTGAACCAGGAGCGAAACCATTGTTGAACGTAAGAATACTTTTTTATATAGTTGCACTCTTTGCCGCTTTTCTGCAGAATATGACAGCTCCTCCAGTTGCCGCTGCCTCGACAATCGTCTATCCCGACACACTTGAACTTCCACAGCATCGTTTCGCCCTGCGCCCCTATATGAGGCCGGCAAGAAAGAGCGTTGGTCTTGCCCTCTCCGGCGGAGGTGCAAACGGTCTTTCACAGATAGGCGTCATCAAGGCTCTTGATGAAAAAGGCGTTCCTGTTGATTTTATTGCAGGCACAAGCATAGGCGCCATTATCGGAGGGCTTTACAGTTGCGGATACAGCCCTCAGAACCTTGAAGAAATTGCCCACTCCCTTCCCTGGCAATCAATTACTTCTTTTACTGATGATTATTCCCGATCAAATATTTTTCTGGAACAGCAGCGAGTCCGCGACCGGGCAACCATTGCGCTCAGATTCGAAAAGCTGAAACTGCTTATGCCGAAATCGCTTAATTCGGCTCAAAAAATAACCAAAACTCTCGATTTTCTGACTCTGAACAGTATTTACAAGAATACAGGCGATTTCTCCTCTCTGCCAATCAATTTCAGGGCGGTAGCGACTGATCTGGTATCCGGCAAGCGGATCACTCTCAGTTCAGGCTCCCTGTCTGAGGCAATGCGGGCAAGCAGTACCCTGCCGATTCTTTTTGAACCGGTCATACGTGACGGGTATGAACTTGTTGATGGGGGGCTTGTTGCGAATCTGCCTCTCGATGAACTTGAGAGGTTCAACGCACACTATAAAATTGCGGTCGATACCCATGGCAGCATGTATAAAACCGGTGGAGAACTTGATCTGCCCTGGAAAACTGCTGATCAGACCATGACCATTCTGACAAAAATTCAATATCCTGCCCAGCTTGCCAAAGCAGATATGATCATTACTCCTGATCTCAATGACCATAAGGCTACCGATTTTTCTGATATAACCACTCTCATTGAGAGTGGTTATACAAAAGGGAAAGTTCTTGCTGAAACCATAAAACAGAGTCTTGAAAATGAGCCTCCCCGCAGCGCCGATATACGCCGGTATTCAAAAACAATTCAGTTTTCCAGTGAGAGCACTGAATTCAAGGAGCACTACCTGATTGTTTCGGGAATGGTCAGAAATGCCGCCGAGCCGGTAAAAACCCTGCACAACCTTTTAGCAACAGATCTCTTTACAAGGGTGTATGCTGAACTGGACAACCGCAACAGGAGAGTTACGTTTCACCTTGACCCGCTTCCCAGAATTAACAGAATAACCCTCACGGGAGGGCCCGCCGATGCGCTTACCACGGAAGAGATAGAATCATGTTTCAAGCAGGTAAAGGGCGTACTCTATACCAACGCATCAGGTACAAAGGCTTTGGAAGCACTGATAAACAAATACAGGAGCAAAGGGTTCAGTCTTGTCACCATAGAAAGCTCTTCATTCAGCGGAGGCATACTGGAGGTAAAGGTCTCTTCAGGAAAACCGGATGGTATTGAAATTCATCAGAACAAGAACATCACCGGAATCACATCCATAAAACGGGAAATAAAAGTTGACACGACAAAGGCGCTGAGTTCAAGGAAAGCTGAAGAGTCGGTCGATAACCTTTACGATACCGGGTCATTTAACGGCGTTTCACTCTCGGCGGTATCTGATACCAGCCGCAATACCCTGCTCAAGTTTTCTCTTGAAGAAAAGCCGCCCTCTGTACTCAGGCTTGGACTGCGTTATGATGAAACAAACAATGCCCAGTTTCTCCTTGACTTCAGAAACGAAAATCTCGGAGGCACAACAAGCTCAATCGGCGGTTGGGTAATTGAAGGAAAAAGAAACAGCTCGGTGAACTTTGAGTTTAACATCCCGCGTATAAGCTCATCGCACCTTACCATGTCATCAAGAATTTTTTATGACGAGCATCTCTTTGATAACCGCGATATAAACTTTTCCAGAGCACTTTTCTCTTCGCATTCCAGTGGATCTTACACCTACGGAATACAGAGATATGGAATAAACTCAGGGTTTGGAACAAGGATCAATAAAAACGGCCAGTTTATTGTTGATATGACCTACCAGAATTCTCTCTCCTATGCCGAGCATGTGAATGGAGGAGCACTGTCGACAGCAAATATTACTATGCTTTCCATAGGCTCACAGTTTACTCTTGATTCGAGAGATGATCCACTGATTCCGACTTACGGCAGCTATACGAACTTCAGATATTCAAGTTCTTCGGAATCGTTGAAGGTTCAGGATGTGTTCTGGCAGCTGTCAGGCAGGCACGAAGAAAATATTCCCCTTGGGACCAAAACAAACTTGCAGCTATCCGGACTATTCGGCATCAGCAACATCAGCGTGCCGCTCTCGGAAAAATTTTTCTTAGGAGGACCAGGAACCAGTTACAGTCAGCAATTCATCGGGCTTAAAGAAAATGACCTTCCTGGCAACGAGATTGCTGCAGTTGGAGTACATCTTCGCTATAAGCCTTCGTTCGAACTGCTGTTTCCAACGTCGATTGTACTCCACTACAATGTCGGGAATGCCTGGGATGACAGGGATGAAATCTCTTTCGGCCAACTTATTCACGGTGCCGGCACCAGTCTGATATGGCAAACACCTCTCGGTCCGGCAAGGTTCACCGTTTCAAAAGCTTTCGCTTTTCTTAAAAACGCAACAAATCCAAATTCCTCATCACTTGGATTTTCAGATACCATCTTTTATTTCAGCCTCGGCCATAACTTTTGAGCAGAACTTTTTTGTATTATTACGCACCTTGAAAACATTGAAACAGAACCATCCTCTTGATCAGGGAACAGCAATACGTATGAATACCGTGCAGAAACCTCACATACTGGTCTGTAATGATGACGGCATTGAAGGCGAAGGTATTCATGCTCTTGCGGCTGCAATGAAGAAATTAGGCCGGGTTACTGTCGTCGCACCTGCAGAGCCGCACAGCGGAATGAGCCATGCCATGACACTGGGCGAGCCGCTGAGAATTAAAAAGTTTATAAAAAACAATCATTTTTTCGGCTATACCGTTTCAGGAACCCCTGTAGACTGCATCAAGGTGGCGCTTAGCCATATTCTGCCCTCTAAACCTGATCTTATTGTGTCAGGCATCAACTATGGCAGCAACACGGCGACAAATACGTTATACTCGGGCACTGTTGCTGCGGCTCTTGAGGGGTCTATTCAGGGAATCAATTCGCTGGCGTTTTCTCTGACAACCTATGAACATGCCGACTTTACCTATGCCGCAAAGTTTGCTCGAAAACTTGCGAGAAAAGTGCTTCTCGAAGGTCTTCCGGCGGATACAATTCTTTCAGTCAATATCCCCAATGTGCCGGAATCCGAGATCAGCGGGATTGTGATTACGGAACAGGGACGTTCACGCTGGGAAGAGGATGCCATTGAACGACATGATATGTTCAACAACCCTTACTACTGGATGAGCGGTACGCTGAAGCTGCTCGATAAAGATATCAGTAAGGATGAATTTGCCGTGCGACAGAATTATGTAGCGATTACCCCGCTTTCGTGTGATCTGACAGCACATGGATTTCTCGGCGCGCTTAAACAATGGAACCTGCAAAAATAATAGAGTGAATACCTTTCTTCTTGATTACAAACAGATTCTGACGCCAAAAAAGGGATTTTCCAAGCTGTTTCGGGACTATACTTCAGATGGTCCTGAACGTTCAGAATTGATTGCGGAGTGTTTTCACCTTGATTACCAGAAAGAGGCTGATTACTACCGGCAGCTCGGAATGCTCGGATCAAGAAAATTTGATCGGGAAACCATTACCCGGATTCTTGCAAGGCAGAACACTCGATACGGATGTACAGAACTTCACCTCCGTGAGATAGAAAAACTCCACTCTCCACGATGTATGGCTGTGGTCACCGGGCAGCAATTAGGACTCTTTACCGGACCTCTCTACACTATCTATAAGGCTCTTACGGCCATTATTTTTGCAGAACGCCAGAAAGCACTTTTTCCGGAATATGATTTTGTGCCCATATTCTGGCTTGAAGGTGAAGATCATGACTATGCTGAATCAGCCCACACGGCAATTTTTTCTGAAAACCAGATTGTTCACTTCAATGAGGAGGCCCATAAACGTCTTCCTGACCAGATGGTAGCCAACACCAGCTTCGGCGAAGAGATCAGCCGTACCGTCGAGGATTTTATCAAGCTCCTGCCGGATTCAATTTATAAAGAGAGTATTTCAGCCATACTGACTGATTGCTATTGTCCAGGGAGAACCTTCGAATCAAGTTTTGCTGCAACCATGATGCAGCTGTTCAGGGAACAGCCGCTGATACTGCTTTCGAGCCTGGACCCGGAGTTCAAAAAACTTTCTGCCAGCATTTTTCTGAAGGAACTCTCATCCTCGCCTGCATCCTCTTATAATGTCATTGCGCAGAGTTCTCGCCTGGAAAGCCTCGGGTATACTGCACAGACAAAACCAAGAACTGTCAATCTTTTTTATATCAATCAACATGGACAGCGGCAAAAAATAGAGCACACTTCGGATGACTCTTTTTCCATTGTTCCGGACAAACAACACTTTTCAAAAAACCAGATACTTGAACTGTGTCAGGATCACCCTGAACGGTTCAGCCCCAACGTTGTTCTCAGGCCTATTGTTCAGGATTACGTACTGCCGACTTTTGCCTGTATCGCCGGACCTGGTGAAATAAGCTATCTGGCACAGTACCGGAAAAATTATGAACATTTCGGGATCTCCATGCCATTTATTATTCCCAGGGGAAGCTTTTCGCTGGTTGAGCCGAAAATCAGCAAAATCATGGACAAGCTGCTCAAGGTGATCGGGAAACCTGGATTTTCGCGCAAACAGATTTACCATGCAGTATTCGGTGACCTTCAGCAGGTGAAAAAAAATGCGGTAGGTATTTCAGAAAATCCGCAGCTTGACGCACTGTTTGCGCAGGTAAAGGAGGAGATTCTTCGATCTTTTGCAACACTGGGGCCTGCACTTTCGAAAATCGACCCGACGCTTGAACCACTCTTAGCAGCTTCATCCGTACAATCGACAAAAATTGTGGAAGGTATCGAACAGAAAGCATGGAAAGCAAGCCGGCGCAAACATGAAGAGCTGCTGGAGCAGATCATTAAGGCGGAAACCGCGCTTTTTCCGGAAGGCATGCCTCAGGAAAGGATGATCAATATTTTTTATTTTCTCAACAAATACGGAATGGAGCTCATCGACACCTTGAAAACCCTGCTCAACGGTCATTCAACCGAATCGCATATCATTGTCGAACTATAGAGGGGAAGGTATACATCACGCTTCTCATGATGCGTGATGCATACCACATGACGGAGTTTCAGCTGACTTTTCTTTGTCGTCTTCCTGCAACAAATGACAACAGTTGCACACAATAAGGCGAAGGTCATCAGGTGAGGCGTCATCACAGATTTTTTTAACCGCTGTTTTTATTTCCTGACGGTATATCCGGCTCTTTGGCGTCTGCATTCCTCGTTTTTTATTGATGTATTGTGATACCGCAGCAGGAGTAACACCAAGTTTTTTTGAAGCCTGTGACTGGGTCATTCCCGTTTTCACAAGCTCAATAGCAAGATCGGCCCTGATTTGGGGAAGATAATACCATACGGCTTTTTCACAGGGAAATATCACGATAACACTATCTTGAGATTAAAGGAATAGTAGAGAACTTACATTCAGCATGTTCCCCGAAACAATGACTCTATCTTTAAAATCCATTGGCAGCTGGTCTGTTCTTTCTCTCATGATAATGCAGTTCATACCATTGAACCGCATCAATCCTCCAGTCGTTTCAGATGTTCAAACTCCATACTCCATAAAGAACTCTCTAAAAAAGGCGTGCTACGACTGCCACTCCAATGAAACCGGGTGGCCCGGCATTGCCTATTTAGCTCCAATATCGTGGCTGGTATCATCAACAGTCTCTACAGGTCGCAATGTTGTAAATTTTTCAACATGGAACAATGAAAAAAGAGAACTCAAACAGGCTGAAATCATCAGAGTTATCGGGGAAGGCCCTCTTCACCAGCGGTTTTATTATATCTTTAACCCTGAAAAACAGTTAGAACTGCAAGAGAGAAAGATTATGACGAAGTGGTTCAGTGAGCAATCACATGAACAATCGCCTCATATTAAAAATTCAGGCAGTAACCGTCAGGATAAAACCCTTTGACTTTTTATCCTGACAAAATCAACGATTACAGTTCAAGGAAATTCCTGATGATTTTTTTGCCTTCACTGGTCATGATGGATTCGGGATGAAACTGAACACCGTAGAGCAATAGCTGCTCCGAATCCATTCCCATGATCACTCCGTCTTCAGTCCATGCGCGAATAGAGAGGGTATCCGGAAGTGTTTCCTTTTCGACAATGAGGGAGTGATATCGGGTAGCTGTAAATGGATTTTCAACTCCACTGAATATCCCATGGTTGTCATGGTAGACCAGTGAGGTTTTGCCATGCATGATATTTGCTGCACGTACCACTTTTCCACCAAGAGCGGCACCGATAGACTGATGCCCCAGACAGACCCCCAACAGAGGAATCGTGCCTTTTACAGCATGGATCAACGGCACAGATACACCGGCATCATCAGGAGTGCCGGGACCGGGAGAAATAACAATCTTTGCAGGATTACGTTCTATAATTTCGGCAACAGAAAGTTCATCGTTGCGATATACCTCAACAGTTTCCCCGGACTCACCAATATATTGCACCAGGTTGTAGGTGAAAGAATCATAATTATCGACGACAAGAATCATGCATACTCATACTTAGAAGTTATACAAATAAGGGATCTCTGCTCTCCGCTGCGGCAATGAAATGCAACATGGACTCATACGCGCTGCTCATCACGATATTGCGGCGTGCCATGACCATCTTTGCTGTTTCAACGGCTTTTTCAATCTCATAGGGTTGAAAACCAGCGCTTCCTCCCCATGAAAAAGAAAAAACCTCTTTTGGAGGAAACCCCGCGTTGAACACATTGGCTGCTGTACCTACCACAGTTCCGGTATTGAACATCGAATTGATTGAACTTTTTCCGTGATCACCCATCAAAAGCCCCAGAAACTGGAGGCCTGTCATCTCCTCCCGACCATTGAGTATAAGCTTTATCGGGCTGTAGTTGTTTTTAAGATCGCTCGTATTAGTCCCTGCTCCAAGATTACACCACGAAGAGATGTAGGAGTGACCGAGAAAACCATCATGCTGTTTGTTGGCAAACGGCTCAATAATGGAATCTTCGACTTCTCCGCCAATTTTAGATGCCATTCCTACGGTGACATTACTATAAATATTAGCTCCGGTTTTCACCCTCGAACGTGGAGCAAGCCAGACATTCTGCATCAGCACCGCCTGAGGATCAACAATCGCTCCCTCTCCGACTGCCACAAACCCCTCATCGGCATCAAGCACTGCGCCGGCACGCACGACGGCTCCGGGAGCCACATAGATGTTTGACGGGTTGACCAGGGAAGCCGAGGGGTGCACATTACCTGCTATACGGCCCAGTTCGAGTGTCCCGGCATCGAGCAGCATTTCGTCAGGATGGAACGCTATAACATCCCATATATTCCTTATAATCCGGAAGCCTGTAACCGTTTCACAATCAAGCTCTCCGGCCAGACGGGGTGCATCAATCAGATCAGGCATAACGCCTCGGTCATTTTCCAGTAAACGACGATGAACCCTGGCAAACAGAAGATCATCTCCCTGCATATACGCCTTGCCGGGTTCGATGGCACTCTCAGTTATCATTGCAGCGGCTGCCTCACTAGCAACCAGTCGGCCGTTAACCAGAAGCACATCATCCTCTTCAACCTTGTTGAGCACTACTTCGGGATGCTGTTCTCGATAATATGGAGCAAGATAGCGGCGCAGATGCCAGGTGAGCTTTACACGCCCCTTGATCGCATGCTCGAGTTTTTCCTGAAGGGAACGAAAGCCGGTATAGAGTCCATACACCGGCTTCAGGTTCACAAGCGGCTTGAGCCGGGGAACCCTGGTATCTTCAAAAACAATTACCTGCATGTCGTAAGTGACGTATGTTACTGTTTACCGGGTGTTGCTGAATAGTGCCGTATCTCTCTACATTGCAATACGTTGCTATCTCATCTTGAATTTCAACCCGATCAGAAAGCTGCTGCCTGCCAGTTTGAACTCGCTGCTATTATTGATATACCTGCAGGTACCGGTTCCAAAATAGCGGTACCTGGCATCAATCCCCACTATCTCAGTTATCGGAATGATAACCCCAAAACCAACCTGATAACCGAGGACTGAACTGCTTACATAATTGGTAGCAGTGACACCGGCATATCCAGCTCCTAAAGTAACATATGGACTGATCTCATCCGGATCACTGAAATCATAGTACCCATTGAGCAAAACAGAGACCACGTTAATCGCCCCGATCTGGCTGGATTTGTTTTGCTGAAGGCCACCTTCCACCTCTACCCGGAAACCATCAAAGTCTCTTCCCAAAGCACCCTCAACCGCGTAACTGGCACTTGTCTGCACTGTTCCTTTTTGAGCTTGAGTCGTTGGGCTGGTGAGTGTAATGTTACTGAACAAAGATGCCCCTATATTTCCGCTTGCGTAATAGGGAGTATTAACAACAGCATGTGCCGGGAGAGTGATCATCCCCATGAAAAGAAAGACACAAAGAATGGAGAGATGTTTTTTCATAAGGAATTTAAATTTTGTTTATCAGCCGCAGGTATTGGCGTACTATCCGACTTTGTTTATTCCTGAAATTGAGCAATTTTGAGCATTTATTCACTTGCTTGCAGAATAAATATAAAAAAAGTCAGCGTAGCTCGCGACCTTTAATCAATCCATATCACAAGTTAAGAGCCCTCTGTCACCTCGAGTAATGAGCTGAGATAGTGATCTACCCGAATCGCTCTTTATCTCTCTGATAGAGGTTGGTCGTACAGCATGGAGAGTCCCTCCGGAACAACCGAAATGTTGATTTTTCCTTGAATGTTGTCATAAACCTCCCCGTCCAGATGCATCACATCTGTAGTCGACATTGTCAGTTCTACAGCTTTCGCCTTGCAATAAATCACCTTTGGATCGTCGATATGGGTACCGTTAATGTACTTGAGCACATAGAGGAAAAATTCAAGTTTTGATACTGCCTTGAGAATGCACACATCAAGCAACCCATCGGACAGTTCGGAATGAGGCGAAATCTTGAATTTGCCCCCTTCGATTTTTCCATTTAACACGGAAAAAGCAAAAACAGGCTCATGAAGCTCAATAAAGGAGTCTTCCAGAGTAATTTTAATATGCATGTTGACTGAGGCATACCCGGAAAGCACACTTAAAAGCGCATAAAGGTATGACAGCTCGCCCTTCAACCATGGAGCACCTTTAACGGCTTTGGCTACCCTGCCGGTAAAACCGAGGCCCAGGGAGTTGATAAAATACCGGTGATCAGCTCTGCCGAATGAGACACTGCCCAGATCAACTTTTTTACTCAGTGCATTGAAAAAATGGCTGATACCTGGATGTGAGGTGTCAGGAGGATTCAGAGTTTTAATGAAATCATTAGCTGACCCAATAGGCAGGATTCCAACCGTTATCTCTTTTTCCGCCACACCATTAACTACTTCATGAAGAGTCCCGTCTCCACCACATGAAATCAGGCATTTTTGTTCCGGAATAGTGGAACGGGCAATAGCTTCTGCATGTCCGGCATGGGTCGTGGTAACCATGGAGGACTCTTCATGACTGGAAAGGAGTGCATGAAGCCATGAAACCTTGCTGGCTGCACGGCCTTTATTAGCTGCAGGATTAACGATAAAAAGGTAGCGGGAGCACTTCTTCATAAGTGAATAGAGAAAAAAAGAAGACTGTTATGTTATTCCCTGGATACCTGTAGTGCAACATCAGGGTATTCTTCGAAAATCCGGTAAAGAATCTGTTCAGATGCAATGAAAAGATCGCTCTTTACCCGTTCAAATTCTTTAGCTGTACCGTAATAAGGGTCGGAAATTTCTTCGCCGGAACGGCCGTCAACAAAATCCATAACCATATGCACTCTTGGCCTTTCGGTAGAAATGAAAGAGCTGCATATTTTTTCATAATTTTCATTATCCATAACAAATATCCAGTCGCAGGCATGGAGATCCAGATCGTCAATACAACGTGCACGAACTGAAGAGATATCAATGCCAACAGAGCAAAGTGCATCTATAGCCCTTTCATCAGGAGTTGAGCCTTGCTGATAGTTGACGGTACCTGCGGAACTGACCGAAAACAGGTGCTGAAGATTATACCCCGCAAGCAGAGAGGAAAATATTCCTTCTGCCATGGGAGAACGACAGATATTTTCATAACAGATAAAAATAACGCTGATCGGCATAAGCTGCTCATTTAGGTTTTAATAAACAAAATAGCAGAGAACCGCGGAAAAATGAAGTTTGCACTAATAAAGTGTGTAATGGCTTATCGGAAAAGAAAATACGGCAGTATTGAAAACCAACGGATTCGCCTCGATCGGCGTACTTAAGCCATAAAAAAAGTGTTATTATGCAGAAAAAACGAATTTCATTGGTATTTTATAAAAAAAATCCATATTACAGCTTAGAATACGTCGAGGAAGTGATGATTACTTTTATTCGGATAATTGGCAGCATGCGGAGGAATTCATAAGCTTTTCTGCCGTATACATTACTTCGAACATTGAATAACCCACATGATAACACAATGAAAACAGAAGCGATACAACACCAGAAGTCAACTCATGATTTCGAAAAAGAGATAGCTACTCTTAAAACAAGAGTTGCAACACAGGATATGGAACTGACAAGAGTTTCTACTGCAATCGCAGAAAAAACCAATGCGTTGCGGAATCTTCTCGACCAGATACATGCGCTGGAAATTGATGCCGGCGTTAAAAGACTTATGACGGATTCATGCCTGAGTCTGATTGAAACCGAAACAATCGAAAAGCGGCTCAACATTGAGCTAACTGAAACTGACTCTATTTTTCTGTCAAGACTTCAGAAAAAGCATCCCAACCTCAATCAGCGTGAACTGAGAATAAGCCTGCTTGTAAAATTGAATTACGACACTATTGAGATTGCCCGTTCTGTCGGGATATCGACAAGAGGCATGGAAAGCATACGATACAGGATGCATAAGAAGCTGGGGCTTGGAAAACACCAGTCAATCAAGACCTACCTTTCTGAGCTCTCTATGTCCTTTTAACCATCAGCACTGTTGCGTGTTACCAGCAACTACCTTCGGCTTCACCTGAAGCCGGAGGTTTGTCTGCACTTCTTCTCTCCTTACTGCATCACTTGAGCATACGCTGAAATAGCAACCCCCAACAGCATAGAAAAATCTGTTTTCCGGCATTAAAACCACGAATAGATTCTCTGACCCAACAAGCCGGCAAATCCAGGACTCATGGTTTGCTTCTGTAAAGCTCTCTCTTCCTTAAAAAGTCCATGTTGATTATTGTCATGTAACCCAGAGGACTTTTTTTCAGAAATTTCACTGAAAAATACTGACATTGATTGTATATTATTCGTGAACCTCCCCCATTATTGATTTTAACCTTCAGGATGGAGTGTGCAAGTAACCTTTTCACTTGTGTAGTCCAGCGTCTTATTGTCCAGAAGGGATGCAAGAATTATATATGTATCTTAGTATTTCGTTAATCTGTCGATCTTTGTGGAACGTTCGCTATGTCAAACAATACTATTGGAGTGGGGTTCAGTAACCTCGCTGATTCATTTTCTGCAGGGAAAGAAGCTGCGCAGAGCGCTATTGGAAAGCATAGCGGAGCTTCCAAGGTACTGATTGTTTTTGGTGCCATGCGGTTTGATCATCGTGAACTGCTGGCTGGAATTTCATCCGTAGCCAAAGATATCCCCATGGTTGGCGGAACAACTGCCGGAGAGATTTCTTCGGCAGGTTTTTCGACAGGATCAGTAGTTGTCATGTCACTCAGTAATGAGGAGCTTGAGTTTGTTACGGGCGTAGGACATAATATGAGCAGTGATGAAGCAGGGTGCAGTAGATCAATGGCAAACGATATTCTCAGCAAAGCTGCATTTGATCCCGATGCATCCCTTCTGGTTTTTCCTAACGGAATGGGTGGTGATGGCCTTAAAGTGCTTGAGGGACTGCAATCGGTTCTCGGTAAAGAGTTTGAGATTACCGGCGGCTACCTTGGCGATGACGAAAGGTTCGAGAATACCTTTCAGTATTATAACGGGATAGTATATAAAGATTCCATCGCAGGTCTGATGGTGATTAAAAAGAAGGGTTACAGAACAGGTATCGGTGTCCGGAGCGGTTTCTCATCAATAGGAAACAGCTTTACCTGTACATCATCGGAAGGAAATGTTGTTAAAGAGTTTGAGCACACCAATGCTCTTGATCTTTATAAAGATTTTCTGGGTGAAGAAAGAGCTGAAAGGCTTCCTGCCGTTTGCCTGGAATATCCCTTTGGCATTATTGACAATAATCCATCCAACAGCGGTCAAAATATTTTTCAATTGCGCTGCGGTTTATCCGTCGATCATGAAAAAGGAACAATTTCACTGGCGGCATCTATTCCTGAAGGCAGTGAAGTGACACTTACAACCGCCTCAAGGGGAGATATCATCAACGGAGCCAGGGAGGCCTGCTGACCAGGCAAAAAAGTCTCTTGCAGGAGCAACTCCTCAGGCAATTGTAATGTTCAGCTGCGTTGGAAGAAAGCTTGTTCTCGGTAGGCGAATCCAGGAGGAGGTGGATGCCGTACGTGAGATTATCGGGCTGGATGTCCCGCTGATAGGCTTTTATACCTATGGAGAAATCGGCCCTATTGATAAAACAAAAAAAGAACTTTCATCGGTAAAATTTCATAACGAGACCGTTGTTCTCTGGGTACTTGGAAAAGAATAATAAGCACCAGTCATTGCCATAACCTTTTTTCCCCAAAACAGGTCATGATAAACGTGGATTACAGTCAACTTCAGCAGAGGATAATAGAGCTTGAAAAAGCTTCACTGCAAAGCAACCGTATTGAACAGGAGCTTAGGCAGAAGCAGGAAGCTCTTCTTGATCAGAATATCAAACTGATCAAGAAATCAATTGAACTGTCGGATGTTAAACGGCAGATCGAAGATAAAAACTTTGAACTCGAATCGTCGCAGTCAAAACTTGAAGAGGCATTGAACTCTTTACGTTTAAGCCAGAATACCCTCAATCTGATTCTTACCAACAGTACCGATACCATTATTGCTGTTGACAACAACCACCGCATAACCTACAGCAACCGATCCCTGCCCGGATATACAAATTTGCTGCAGCCCGGTGAGCACCTTTGTGACTATATAATTGAACCACATAACGATAGCCGCTATCATAAGGCAATAGAACGGGCTTTCAGTACCGGACAGCCGGCAATAATCGAGTCTCAACTCTCTCTTCCCGACGGAGAAACCCTTGACATTGAATCACGTCTTGGGCCTTCTCTGATCAATGGCAAGGTAGCCTCAGTTACTGTTCTTGTTTCAGATATTTCCGAGCGTAAGAGAATGGAAATAGAGTTGAAAAGAATGGTGAACGATCTTGAGCGCTTTAACCGTGTTATGATAGGCAGAGAACTGCGCATAAACGGACTGAAAACTGTTGTTGAAGAGCTGAGACAGGAACTCATAAAATATACCGGCATTGTTTCAGACGGCCTCTCTCCTGAAAAAGATGATTTGCTGCTGAATTCAAGTATTGATGATGATTTTTTTTCAGAACAAGAACCGACCGAAGTAACTGATGATGAGACGGATAATAAACTCTATCGGGAACAGCAAAGGTCTGTACTTCTGAACCTTATTGAAGACGCTAACCTTGCAAGAAAAGAGCTCCAGGAAATCAACAGTAAGCTTGAAGACAAAGTCAGGGAAGCAAGTGAAGCCAATGCAGCAAAAAGCCAGTTTCTGGCCAATATGAGCCATGAAATACGGACACCTATGGGCGGCATTATCGGAATGTCAGAAATGCTTATTGATACAATACTTGATTCTGAACAGCAGAAGTATGTTGAAACCATTATCAACAGCGGCCAGAATCTGCTGGAAATCATTAACGACATTCTTGATTTTTCCAAGATTGAAGCAAACTGCCTTGAACTGGATATCGTTGATTTTGATCTCCTCGAACTCCTTGAAAATGTCTGTGGAATGCTTGGCTTTGCAGCACAGAGTAAAGGACTCGAACTAACGATTGTAACCGGCAAAGATTTTCCTTTTGCATTGATCGGTGATCCGGTAAGAATCAGACAGGTTTTTGTTAACCTTATCAGTAATGCTGTAAAATTTACTCATCATGGCGATATAGTCGTAAGTGTCATACCTGTAAAGGAAACAGCAACAGATGTGTTGATCAGATGCTCTATCCGGGATACGGGTATCGGCATACAAGCTGAGGCTATAAGCTCTATATTTATGCCATTTATTCAGGCGGACGGCTCAACGGCAAGAAAATACGGAGGAACAGGTCTCGGTTTGTCGATTTCACACTACCTTGTCAACAAAATGGGTGGCAGCATCTCAGTGGAAAGCCAACCGGGAAAGGGCTCTGTTTTCAGCTTTGATATTATGCTTGAAAAGCAGAAAAGTTCGCATGAAAAGCTTCCGGTATCAGTGCATGGAACAATCGTGCCTAGCAGCCTGTCGGATTA
>SZXX01000056.1 GCA_005843825.1 Chlorobium sp. | reverse complement strand
TGTGGCCAGTGTGTTGCTGATTGTCCGGCGAGAATCATATCCATGCCGGAGAGTGGCTATCCATATATTCCCGTTGAGAAAGAGGGCAGCTGCTACAAATGCGAGCACTGTCTGGCTATCTGCCCAACTGGATCAGTATCAATACTTGGCTTTGATCCAGCAGACAGCAGTTGCCTTGCGGGCGGATATCCCGATCCGAACGAACTTGAGACGCTGATCAAAGGAAGGCGATCAGTGCGCCGCTACAAGGATGAAAATCTTGATCCGGCTCTATTTCAAAAACTCCTGGATGTTGCCTGGCACGCTCCTACAGGCGTGAACTCACGTCAGGTTCTTTTTACAGTATTAGACAGTAAGGAGAAGGTTGCTCAATTGCGTAACGCAGTGATGGCCGGACTGGGGAAACTGATCAAAGAAAATGCACTGCCCCAAAAAATGGAATCGTACGCCAACTTTGTCAGGATTTGGGAAGACCACAAGATAGATATCATTTTTCGTGGGGCTCCTCATCTGGTGATCGCTTCAGCACCTATGACAGTTCCAACACCTGAGCCGGACTGCCTGATAGCCCTCTCGTATTTCGAGCTCTTCGCGCAAGCAAATGGGGTAGGCACCGTCTGGAACGGTCTTGCTAAATGGGCAATCAACGATCTTTTGCCCGAAACTCGACAGTTACTCGGAATTCCAGATGACCACATCTTTGGCTATGCAATGGTGTTCGGCTACCCTGATGTTCACTTTACGCGGACTGTGCAGCACTATCCGGCGCTGATTCATCGGGCATTATAGAAAGTGGAAAGAGATGTGTCTGGGTCTGACGATGTCAGAGTGTACGTGTCTGTCCGCCATCTATGTCAATAATGCTTCCCTGACAAAATCCTGCGATCGGGGACGCAAGAAAAGCAACCATTTGTGCGATCTCTTCAGGGTCGCCAAATCGAGCTACTCCGAATGATTGCGCCATAAGAGCTGGAGCCGTCGATTCATCGATTCCATGTTGTGATGCATAGCTCTCGACACGGGTCTGAAGGCGCTCAGTTAAAATTGATCCTGGATTTATCGCATTAACGCGTATGCCATCACGGACTCCACGATCTGCCAGTGATTTTGTCAAATTGAGCAATGCGGAGTTGACCGATCCGCCGATGGTGAACTCTTCACTGCCGGTCCGTCCGCCAATACCGACAATGTTGACAATACTGCCTTGGCTTTTTTTCAGATATGGCCAGGTAGCGCGACTGAGGCGCATGGCTCCGAAAAATTTCAGTGCAAATCCATCCATCCAGTCAGCATCGGGGAGTGTAAGAAAATCGCCCCGCTTTGTCGCCCCTGCGTTATTGACCAGCAGATCGATCTGTCCAAAACGTGCGATGGCGGCAGCAACAACAGCTGCTGGTGCATCAGGGTCACGCAGGTCGGTGGCCACAACTAAAGTTTCAACACGAGAGGACTCTCTAACCTCTTCGAGTTGTTTTTGAGAGCGTGAAACCACGACCAAACGCATACCCTCGGCAGCCAGTATTTTTGCAATACTTCTACCGATGCCGCGACTTGCACCAGTGACGATAGCTACCTTGTCGTTCAATTGTAAATTCATTTCTCAGCCTCACTGCTGTCTAAAGGTTTTTTCATGATTGTCAGTGCAATATAAAATATTGTACTCAAGGTGATCAGTGCCAGATAATTTGAATATTGAGAAAGACGGTAAGTAAGATTACCGGATGGCTTTGCGAATTACTGCTGGAATTGAGAAACAAAAAAGCCCCGACTTGCGAAGGGGCTTTTTCTGTATTGACCTCGACTATAAGAAAGTCTTATTTGCCTGCTTCTGGTGCAGCGGCTTCAGCTTTCTTCGCAACTTTCTTTGCTGCTTTCTTCTTTACAACTTTCTTCTTTGCTTTAGGTGCCGGTGCATCTGCCTTTGCGTCTGCTTTTGCTTCGGTCTTTACTGCTGGCTTAGCGTCTGCTGGTTTGTCTGCTGCGAAAGAAACACCACCGAAAAGTCCTGAAACAGCAAGTGAAACAATAACGCCAGCGATAAAATTCTTTTTCATAAGAAATGTAAGTTTGGATTAGTTAATTCTGAGGAACCAAGCTTATCCTGCTTCCTACTTCTATTACGCTGGAGCATTTGCTTTTCTTTCAAAAAATCTTTCCGGGCCTTTCAGATAAACATACCTCCGGACGCTTCGATACGCTGACCATTCACCCATCGGCAGTCGTCAGAAACCAATGTCGCAATGAGATCACCAATATCGTCCGGGAGACCGACACGCCCCAATGCCGTTTGAGAAGCAACGAATGAGTTAAGCTGTTTGTTGTCGCGGACATTCCCACCGCCAAAGTCTGTTTCTATTGCTCCCGGTGCAAGGACATTAACCGAGATACCCCGGTGACCGAGCTCTTTGGCAAGATACCTGGTAAGCACTTCAATGGCACCTTTCATTGAGGCATAGACTGAATAGCCCGGCAAAGCAAAACGGGCAAGACCGGAAGAAACATTGAGTATGCGTCCGCCATCGGCCATCAGCGGCACAAGCGCCTGGGTCAGGAAAAAAACACTTTTCAAGTGAACATTCATCAGATCATCAAACTGAGCTTCTGTCACATCAGCAAAAGCAGCATGGATACCCATTCCAGCATTATTGACAAGGATATCAAAACGCTCTCTGCCCCATTGGGCCAATATTTCCTGCACCTGAGCCTTGAAAGCAGGAATTCCTGCAATAGAGCCAGCATCAAGATATAAAGCGGTTGCCCGTGCACCCAGCTTTAAACTACTGGAAACAACCTCATCGGCAGCGGTCTTGTTCTGCTTGTATGTGATAATCAGATCTGTGTTGCGAGCTGCCAGTTTAAGCGTGGCATTCGCTCCAAGCCCCCGGCTTCCGCCGGTTATGATGGCAATTTTACGAGTCATATTTGCGTCCTTCCAAATTATGATTTGTGTTCAACCAAGATGCGTAATCTTAACGCCATAAAATATGGATTCCCCTTAAAATGACCCAAGATGGAGCATAATCCCATCAGAGAAGAGGCATATAATATAAGTCTATCATTGGTGATCGCGAAAGAGATGGTTGATACGAAGAAAAGAGGTGTGGGGATTGTATTTGATCTGAATAAAAGCCAACGGACGGAGAAATATACTGCTGCGGATTATCATGAAAAATCTGCAGCCAATTTTTCATGACTGAAAAAATATATTTTTCAGCTATATACTTATGATTGAAAATCCTTATTTTCATGTAACCGCATTAAAATTGCTTTATCGGTATATAAAGATTGTTACAGAACATCTATTGTAGTTATCAGACATCAACACGCTTTAGTTTGGTTTTCTATCAATGAATCTCTAAAAGTCGAGCATCTACCGGTAGTCCTTTCGATACCATCGCAGTTCAGCAGTACCGAATTATCATTACCATATTTGTACCAATTCATCTACGGATAGCGTTCTTTACGCATTGTCATGCTGACTTACTCGTAAGTCATTTCAGATATGTTTTTTAAACGGCTTACAACCAATTAATAACATTGATGTGACTGTTGAAAACCGGGTCGACCGCATTACCATTTTGGCACATGGATATCACCCGAGACAAGGATGGCTTGTTAATGCTGAACATATTCCGAGTTCGTTTGCAGACTGAAAAAATAAAAAACTTAAATGGAGCTGCTTGAAATGAAAAAGAAACGTTTTTATCTGCCTTATCTACTTAGTGTTATCATGATGATAACACTTGCCGGGCCTCAAACGGCACAAACCAAAGAATTCAATAGCAATAACGTTACGGTTGGTTCAAATGCCATATACTGGAGAACAGAAAGAAACCATATCGGGATGTTAGCAGCATATTCTGTTGTGTACAAAGGCTGGCAAACCAATAACTCACGTGGATACAATATTGGATCAGTTCTCTTAAGCAATGATTCCCTGGTAAATGGCCGATTGGTATTTTGGGCGCGGAATTGCAATACAATCACTCATAATGAAACCCAGCACGGGGAGGTTCGATTAATGCTCGGGTATCTTGCACAACTAAACTCCGACAGAAAACATGGTAAGATAGTTCCGGATATCAAAAACCTTGATGGCTATACGGTATACACGACACTCGAACCATGTGCTCAATGCTCAGGAATGATGACACTTCAAAAGGTTCGTCGCACAATTTACGGACAAAGTGATCCGGGATTTGGAAAAGCTCTTGAGCGGTTGCAACTAAACTCAACAGCCCTGCCGAATGGCTATACACCATATCCTCGTAAAGTTATCTCTGAACGGTCTAACATCATCTACTGTGACCTACTCGAACAAGCATATAAGAAGGCTGGGCCAGATGTTCATATTACTGACTTCCTTAAATCTGAGGAAGCAAAACAAATTTTTGAACGCGCATATCATGAGTTTAGAAATTATCAAGCACAAGTTCCATCTATCAATGGCCAGTTTCTTGAAGAAGCCAGACAATTGGTTGAATCTGTGCCCCAAAATTTTGTACCCCTATCCCCTGATATTTAGTAACGATTACTATCGCTTGAACAGAATAGAATCTTGTTTGAAAATGATAACATCACCTTCTAATGCTGAAAAAAATCGTTGTGATGAAATATGAATATCAATTTACATAACGTAAAACCAAAGGAGGCAAGGTATGGCACTGACAACAATCGATACGTATCAGGTTATGTATTCTGCAAACTCATTCTTCCCAAGGATTTGGCTTCAGAGTGCTGGCAAAAACATTGGTCAACTTATTTTTCACCCTAACGGTGCCGCGCTTCCGCCAGATACATCAACCAGCGGACAAGCCCAAGTGCATTACCACTTGGATGACTTCGAAAACGTTATTGGACTACTGAAAACGAAGCCTGTATCGTTGCTCTACTCAGGCTCAGGCGGAGGGTTTGAAAACGGAATTGAGACAGCTGCACACCCTGTAGGCAGTTGACTCGTCACTACTTGAATTTAGAAACAAAAAAGCCCCGACTTGCGAAGGGGCTTTTTCTGTATTGACCTCGTCTATAAGAAAACCTTATTTACCAGCATCAGGTGCTGCTGCTTTACCCTGCTTAACTGCTCTAAATCTATGAGAAGACATGAATCTCTTCTTAGCTGCTCTTCTCCTGAGAGCCCTCTTCCTGACAGCTTTCTTTGTGGCTTTTTTCTCAGCTTTGGCATCTGCTTTTACCTCAGTTTTTACTGCTGGCTTTGCGTCAGCAGCCTTGTCAGCTGCGAAAGAAACACCACCAAAAACTCCGGTCATTGCAAGTGAAACAATCATACCTGCGATCAGATTCTTTTTCATTTGAATGTATGTTTGAGTTAGTTAATTCTTGAGAAACATGATTTATCCTGCGTCCTTCTTCTATTCCGCAAGAGCGATTAAATGTCTTTCAAAATATCTTTCCGGCAAGATCAGATAAACATTCCTCCGAAGGCTTCAATACGCTGGGCATTAACCCATCGACAGTCATCAGAAACAAGGGCCGAAATAAGATCACCAATGTCATCAGGAAGACCGACACGCCCTAATGCAAGTTTAAACGCCAAGCAAACACAGTGCGCAGATATAAAATGCACAGGGTTGAGCTGCACTATATCCATTATCAAGCTTTCAAGTTATTTAGGAGGCCAATGAAAAATTACCGAAGTAGAATTATCACTGTTCATCCTTAATATCCATATCTCTGATTCAACTTCTGGTTGATTATTAATATTTGCAGATTTTAGTGCTTTGAATCCTGTTGTGATTGATGTTATAGCGGTACCTGCTGCAGATATGATATCTTTTGTTTGGCTGTCAGATTTTACATTTAATCCAGTTAGCTTCCATCCATCTTCTAAATTTATACTACCATCCAAGGTACCTATTCCTCCAGTCATTTTAATACCGTACTGGCGAGTCAGATCTGGCAAGTATATTAACTGGAATTCGTAATGATCTTTGGAAGGAGAACCACCGACTTGATTATTGTTCTTGATGACAGCTGTTTTTGTTCCCTTTACTTTCGTACTGTCGTTTTGGCCAAGTTTTTCACCTGAAATTGGAGCAGTTATAACTGATGAAGTGATTGACATATTCTTAGTAACAAGAATACACGGCATGGGTAAATAATACGGCACAGCATTTTCTGTTGACTCTTTTTTTGCTATATCGCTCAGAGGGATAACCGATATAGATGAGGCGCAACCGTCAAGTAATAATAATGAAGCAAAGGCCAGTATCCATTTATTGAATTTAACCATTTCCATCTCCTGTTTAGGGAACTATGATAATGATAACTACTACTAATATAATACTCAATAAATTCAATAACCCAAAATAACACGGGAATAAATTGATAGAAACACCTAATCTTATGGTATAATTGCAAAAATCCAGACATTTCCCTAAATATCCTGTAAATACCTAGGAAAAGCCATGATCTATTGAGTACCATAACACTGGGATGATTATTGCAACTCTTGAGAACCCATTGAGAGACCACCCATTATCAGTCTGAACCAGTCGCCTATCACGCTGTAAAAGATTCACGGAGGCCCGCTATCGATGTATGGCCGATAGCAGGCCAGTTGGAAATCATAGCATTGAGCAAACCTTCGATTATCTCCTTTTCAGAAGCTGAAATATCAGACAACGTATCGATGGATGCATCGAAAGGCATGCCGCACATTAGCTTATTTAATATCAGCACAGAGTCAGCCACTTGAGTAGTAACGAATACCAAGAACTGCATCAACTGCACCGCTCGCTTTCCTGCTGATTCATTTGCAAAGGAGATACCATCAAGAAGGCCCAACAGTGACCACAATCTCTGCAAAAAAGGGGCAGCTAATACAAGACCAGCGTTGGTTATTGCTATTGGGCTTGTTTGCGATTCAACACCGGCAGGAGCGAGAGATGAAGGCATGTGATGCTTGGCAATAAGAAGATTGAACCGCCTAAACTGTTATTTTTAAGGAATCTAACCGATATAATACGCAAACTTCAAAAAGATTAGTATTCTTATCATTTATTGAAAATCCAATGAAAGTGAGCATAGACTTTCACTGAACACCGGATAACCCGTATATTGGGTCAATCAAAGGAGTGTTCTGTGACGAATGTATCTCAACACATTGGCTACTGAATCCGGAAGATGCCAAACGAAAAACATTAACAACAAAGGAATTATGACAAAACTTATAGAAATCAAAGCTCAAATAGCCGAACTTCAAAGAGAGGTTGATGAAGTGTTTAAAAATGACAAGCAAGGAGCCATAGCTGATATTATATCAAAAATGTATGCCTATAATATCAATATTTCGGAGCTTGAGAAACGGGAAAAAGCGACCAAATCTTACTCCAAAACGTCAATACCCGTCAAGTACAGGAAAAGTGAATATGAAATTTGGGGAGGCAGAGGCCCGAAACCAAAATGGGTAAAAGAAGTCGAAGAGAAAGGCGAAAACCTTGAGGTTTACAGGGTTCAAGAGGAAATAACTCAATAGGCATTGAAGAATAGGGCTTATAGGACTTATAGGACTTATAAATGACTGGTTTGGCTGT
>SZXX01000010.1 GCA_005843825.1 Chlorobium sp. | reverse complement strand
GGAAGAAAATCTCAAGAGTGAAGAACTGCTTTCGGAAAACTATCAGGGCATCCGCCCCGCTTCCGGCTATCCAGCCTGCCCTGACCATACTGAAAAAGCAGAACTGTTCACCCTGTTGAACGCAGAAACCAACACTGGCATTACACTGACCGAAACCTTTGCCATGAACCCTGCCTCCTCGGTCAGCGGCCTCTACTTTGCTCACCCGGCGGCAAAATACTTTGTACTCGGTAAAATCTGCAGGGATCAGGTGGAGGATTACGCCCGACGCAAAGGAATGAATGTTAAAACCGCTGAAAAATGGCTTGCCCCTGTATTAAACTACGATCCCGAATAAGAGGCTGACAGTCAGAAATGACCTTTTATCCAAAGCAATGCGCACATAATTGCTTTGGATAAAAGATGGCAACGGGTCAGTGACGGCTACAGCTTCATCATAGGCAACGGATTGAATGGATGAGTTTTAAGTCGATCCAGGGAGAGTGCAAGAAGCTTTTTATGGAATCCTGCATTCGGGAAAGCATAAAGCACATCAGTGACAAAATCATCCGGTAAACAGAACCGGAGCAAACCGCCCGACATATCAATCCAATCAGCTTTCCTGAATGGCTCTACCAGCCAGGTAGAGTTTGCCTCATATCGTCTAAGCTTATGATGCTCGCCGATCATTGCTTCTATTTCATCGATCCATTCGACTTTGCCTGTTTCTTCCAGAAATTTGCGGGCAAGCAATTGAGAAGGGATAAGGTAGTCAAAGGTGTTATCGGTCCATATGCCGATATCATGAAAGAAGGTGGCAAGAGCAATTTTATCAGCACTTGCACCTTCTCCTGCGAGTACGCGACAAAAATTGAAAACCCGCAAACAATGATTTTTATACGCTTCATAATCAGCAGCTAAGAATGGCTGATACCTTGCAAACAATTCATCAAGCAGAATGGGTTTGTGGACGACATTCATATCGTCAAGTTTCAGTAGCTTTTTCAACGTACCTCAGCTGATGTTTCGGTTATGGTTGTCAGAGAGCTTGTCCTTCTTGCTTCTTGGCACAATCAAAGACAGCCCGGGTTCAGGATGATCAATCTACATAACTGACAGCAACATATAGCCTTTTATCAGCCTTCTCGGGTTACTTAACAGCGTTTTTCACAATAAGATCATCTATTTCGAGCTTTTTGATATGAGCGTGCCCGATAGAGAGTTTGCCAAGAACAAGTTTCCCAATGGCCAGAGTACCGATTGCGAGTGCTCCTATGGCAAGGGCACCAAGAGCCATTGCTCCGTATGCAACTGCCGGAGAAGATTGAAAAATATTGGGTTTGAGTGGTTCGGGAGAAGTTGTTTTTTTTGAACCGATATATGGATTCCTGTGCAGAAAAAGTTTCATGATAACATCACCATTTTTGAGCAATCACAGTGAGCTGAATGTCTCCTGAAGGTTTGCGAGGTAGCGATCAATCATGGAGGTGAATTCCATGACAACCAACGGGGAAATTATGAACTCCAGAAAAGAAGGGAACTCGACTGTCAGATCGCCTTTTGTTTTGAGAGCCACCTTTGTTCCTGCCTCTTTCGGGGTAATTACCCACGCTCCCTCAACAAGGGCATTGCCAACTCCCTGAACTGGTGTCCATGTAACCTTTCGCGCAGCCGCATCAGCAGTATAGCGGGATGCATATATAGTTTGCTGGAGAGTGTAGCTGGCGATACTTATTTTTTCCATCTCCCAGCGAAAGGCATTGTCGCCGAGATCAACAAGCTTGTCAACTTTCGGAAAATGTGAGGCGGAACGTGGAACATCGGCAAGCAGCCCGAACACTTTGTCGGGAGTGCAGGAAGTTTCAAACTCCCTTTGAATATTGATGACAACAGAAAATGACATAAGCCCCCCGTTTAGTATGTTGGAGCCGGTTTGTTTAGAGCATTCAACACAGCACCATCCCTTTCATACACATCATCAAAGAAAAGGATATCGTCACCTTCAGCAACTGCTGTAAGATAAAGAATAAAAACCGGAATCCGTTTCGGGAGAGAAACCGTTCTGGTTTTTTTGGCATCTACAGCGGCCCTGATTCGCTCCGGGCTCCATTTTACACTATCCTGAAGTACCAGTCCTGCGAGTTCGAGCGGATTTTCCACTCTGATACATCCAGAGCTGAAGGGCCTGGAGCTCTTTTTAAACAGCTCCTTGTGCGGTGTATCATGCAGATAGACAATATGCTTGTTTGGAAGCAGAAACTTGATCCTTCCGAGCGACCCCTGGTCTCCGGAGGACTGCTGCAGGCGATAGGGAAAGTTAGTGCCGGTATACTGTGACCAGTTAACAGATGCAGGGTCGACAAGATTGCCGTTCCGGTCAATGACATTCAGCTTTTTGTGGCTGAGATAGGACATGCTTTTGCGAATACCGGGAAGGGCTTCTTTGGCAAGAATGGTTGGGGGAACCACCCATTGGGGGTTAAATATAATACCCTGCATCTCGGCTTTAAACACCGGAGTTTTACGGGAAGGTTGACCGACAACAACCTTTGTCAGCCAGCGATTACGGCCGTTTTCTACATAATTAAGGGAAAAATCCGGAATATTGACCATGATATACGTAGGCTGGATGTCGCTTAAAAACCACCGGCAGCGTTCGAGATTGATGCGAATCTGGTCAATACGGCTTTCAACCGGAATATTCATACCCTTTACAGTGGATGGTCCTACCACTCCATCGGGCTCATTACCGTTGCGCTTCTGGAAGTGTTTGACTGCATCTGCCAGCTCCCTGTTGAAGACCTTTGACGTGTCGGGTTTCAACACCGCAATATCACCTGATGCCTCAAGACGTTTACGCAGCTGGATCACCCTGTTATCTCTGACACCCTCTTTCAGACTCTGCCCTTGCGACAAAGCAGGCCATCCGCCTTCCCGGGCAATTACCCGGTACTTTGCAAGCCATGTTCTGAGCTGGTTATATCTGGAGTATGGTGGCCGGATCTCTTTTAATACCTGTGCTATCCGTTCAGCCGCAATGGCGTTCTGAAGTCTGTACTCAAGGGCGCTGCGACTGACTGCTGTATTGAGATTCCAATCCGGATCAAGGCTGCGGGGATCAACCTTACCGTAACGAAGATGATTTGCGAGGGTGAAAAACGCATCAGTAAGAAATAGATCATACCTGGCCTGCATTTCGGGGGTAACCTGGGAGGTGCTTAGAAACTCCTTGATTTCACTGATATGGTAATCAGCCGGATCAAGGCCGTCGTCGCCAGCTCCTTCAACTGCAGTGATAAGCTCTGAAACCATCAGCGGCTTTGTCCATACCGGCTTAAAACTTCTTGTCGAATAGAACCGGGCAAGATTGCTGCGGAGCGATAAAGATTCTGTTGTACCGGCAGACCCCTTCTGAAGAAGGTGGCGTCGGATTTGTTCTGCTATACTATTCGGAGGAAGGCTCTTTTGAGTGAAAAGAGGACTCTCTTTCTGGTGCTGCAGGTGCACCTGAGGAGAAACAGCTGGTCTTTCCGGAGCCGGCTTAACTGGACTGAAAGCAAGCCAGAAAAGAAAAATACCGATCATACGTTCTGGTAAGCGTTAATACTACGATGCGGCCTGGACTTGTGCAGAAAAACCAGATCAGGATTGAGCAGTGTTGACTTGATTGCATAGCCGCTGCCTCCGTGATAGATAAAGAGACAGCTCCCGCCTTTAATAAGATTAATAACCTGCTGAAGGCCGTCCAAAGAGAGTGCGGGACACCCCTGACTCCTGCCAAGGCGCCCATGCTGCCTGATATAATCATAGGATACATAACTGGCCCCATGAATGACGATACTTCTTGCTTCAGCATTGTCGTTAATCCCCCGCTCCAAACCTTGAAGTTTAAGAGAATAGCCGTTTTTGCCGTCATAGGTATCCCCGGTTGTATAAAATCCGAGGCTGCTCTGATGAGAACCTTGTGCGTTGGAAAAACTTTGCGCATAATTATCACCGCTGCCGCTTCCATGTGCAACAAGCCCTGAATAAAGCAATCGACACTGGTTGATGTCAATGACAAAAAGTCGTTCATCAATTGAAGGACGGTTGAAATCAATGACTGTAAGTATACCATCACGATTGACCTTCCCCTGTTCTTTAAGGGAATAATAACCTGAAAGTGCCTTACTGAGCACCAAGGGGTCTATTTTATTTTTGAGTTCAGGAGATTGGGAAAGTACAGAAAGAGTATTTCGAAAAGCATTGTTTTCAAAACTCAGGGAACGTCCTTCTGAGGGAAATACTATCATCATCATGATAAAAAGCATGGAAATCAATCGCATCATAAGCAACCCCTCACGGTATTAAACCAGCTCCGCAATCAAGGGAAACCGGCATAAGCAAAAATAAAAGGGACTCCGGCTGGTTAAAAACCGAAACTCCTGGATTTTAACGATAAAAAAAGCTTCGTCAGACCTCTGACTGACAACAGAGCAAATCAGGAAAACTTTCTGGACTATGAAAAGTCGATTTTTTCCCGAGGGGGAAAAGAAAGTCCCTCTTGAATCAGGAATACTCTAAAGCAAGAAAGCGCAGAAAAAAATACTCAGGAAGGATAGTATTTTTTTCGGTCACCTTCAAATCTCTAGGGGTTCCGTAAGCACCGGCAGCCTTTTCGGAATACGCCTTTTCCGGTTAAAAAAAGCACATGAGCTTCTATAAGAAGGAGTTATACGGGAAATATTTTCCCTGTAAAAACTCTCTAGGGCACCTCTATTTATTCAAATGGGATGCATTAAGAAAATTGATTATCAAAACTTTACCTCCGCACTCTGCAGGTTGGGGTGATTCCTGAACCCCAACAAAACAAAAGTTGTCCTGAGAGGATAGCTCTCAGCGAGTAAATAGAGGTGCCCTTTTCTCATTTGGAAGAAGAGGCTATAAACCGCCACCGGGAATTAACAGTAACAGAAATATCCTGATCAGCCGCTGCTATTTCAGTTGGTGCTGACATAGGAGCGGCCTTCATGGCAACCCCTGCCAAACGAGGGCGCACTCTGATGGAAGGTTCATTGACGCTCACCTCGATCAAGGAACCAATGCGACCACCTGCTGCCCGAGCCATAATACCGGCTTCACGACGAGCATTCTCTACGGCTTCTGCAAGCGCCTTCTGACGAAGCGAGTCATATCTGCTTGAAGAAAAATTGACGCTCTGTACTTCATCAGCCCCACCATGAGCGACAGCATCAACTGCCTGACCGATTTTTTCAAGATTGCGCACCTTGACAGAAATAACATAACGGGCTGAGTAACCTTTCAGGATACTTTTGCCCAAAGTGTGATCCCACTCCCATCGAGGTGAAACCATATAACTTGCCGTTGGAGCATCCTCCTGTGAAATTCCAGCTGTTCTAAGCTTGTTCTGAACAGTACGGTACTTTTCGGCTGTCTCGGCAACAGCAGTTTCCGCAGTGTTTGCATCCGATTTGACAACCACATCGAACTCCGCCATATCCGGCTTTACCAACACTCTTCCTGTCGCTGATACAACTACCTGACTCTCCTCTGCATAACCGGCAGGAGATAGAACACACCATTCAACAAAAAAAAACAGGCAAATAAAAAGCAGCTTGGTTTTCATTTTCAATTCTCCTCTCAAATTTCTTGCAGATAAAGGGGTTTATGACAACTACCACTCTGTTGAATAGAGACCTATAATCTCCTTGTACGCAATCGCCGCTGCACAGGCAGAAACAGGGAGGGTTACCAGAAGTCCTACACCAAGAAGCAGCAGGCCAATAAAGTTAAGAGCACAGAGAATTAATGCAAAACCAAAAAATGAGAACCAATGCCTGGTAATGATCTTGCGGCTGATCTCCATAGCAGACCAAAAATCCATCCGGTAATCAATAACAAGAAAAGTGGCAAACATATATCCCACTGCAAGATAAATCCCGGGAACAATGAGGAACACAAGTCCTATACTTACGAGTATTCCACCAGCCAGAGTGGAAAGAAAAAGAGGAAGAAAATAATTGAAGCCCCTGAAAAAATCTCCGAATTGAAAGGGCTTTCCTGTGAGTAACATGAAAGCGACAATGCTGTATCCAGCATAAAAGGATGCGGCAATTGCGGAGAAAATCAAGGAGCCCGGAGCATGTAAGGAAGAACTTAATGCAGACCCTACAAAAATAATGAGCGTGAATCCGACAAACTCCCCGATATGATCCTTGAACATCTCCCAACCCTGCCTTACATAGTCCTGAGCATTAACGGTGACTGATGCATTGAGCTTTTGCTCGAACAGCTGCGGATCAAATTTATTCCCAAAATCAAAAGCGGCCATAACTCTCCTCCCTTTTCATTTACACGGTTATCCTCAGATAAATATAGCCATCAAAACAAAGCGCCAGTCTTAATCATTACAAGAAATATCATTAATAGGTTCTTTTGCTGTTTTCCCGCAGTCAGTCTATGGTTGAAAAACCTTATTTTTGAAGAAAGGATGGCTTTTTGTGATAACGCTTTAATCACATGAAGCAGAAAAACATAATGGAAACAGTATATGAACACTGCTGCACGGAAATCCCTTTATTCAGGCACTGAAACTGAGATAACAGAACACGCCGCAGCGCTCATTATTTCAGAAGCATATCGTGCGGTTAATGAGCATGGACGATTCACTCTTGTGCTTGCAGGCGGTAACTCGCCCAGATCACTTTATCGGCAGCTTGCGCAAGGTGTTGCGACAAAGACTATGGAGCACTATGCGCTTCAACTCCCCGTGCCTGACAGTGCGAACAGACAAGGGAACCTAACATGTATGCCATGGGAAAAGACATGGCTTTTCTGGGGGGATGAACGATGCGTCCCGTTCGACAATCAGGAGAGTAATTACCGGATGACCCGGAAGACCCTGCTTTCACAAATATCCATTGCTGAAAACCATATTTTCAGAATGCCCGCAGAACAGGAAGATGAAAAAGAGGCGGCAAAACGGTATGAAGAGAGCATCCGTAATTTTTTTATAGCCGAAGGTTCTTTCCCAGAGGAGGAGTTTCCGACGTTTGACCTTGTGATCCTCGGGCTTGGAGAAGACGGACATACCGCATCATTGTTTGCTGACAACAAGGGGGCACTTCAGGAAAAAAAGCGATGGGTCGTTGCTGTCAACGAACCTCTGGCTAAGCCACCGGGAAAGCGGCTAACCCTGACTCTCCAGGTCATCAACCATGCACGAAACGTGCTGTTTTTTACCATAGGAAGAGAGAAGGCAAAACTTGCAGAGAAAATCTTTAATGAAGAAGAGAAAAATGTTCCGGCAGGCATGATTGACCCTGTAAACGGCAAAACATACTGGTTTACCGCTCAACTGTAAATTCTGACAGACGACTCCGGCCCGTGGGAATGGATTGGATAGAGCTCTGGCGAACGCCCATTAACTGCTCCCCTTATGGAGTCAACAATCGCCCATGAGTGTTCGACGCTGTCCTGACGAATAAAGTTCATCTGCTCTCCGGAAATCGCGTCAAGCAACAGTCGATGATATGGCGTCATACCTGCTTCTGAAAAAGAAGTTTTGTAATCGAACTTCATGTAAACAGGATCAGTAATAATCGCTTCTCCTGGACGTTTCGCCCCGAACCGCAATGCGATGGTCTCCTCAGGCTGGATACTGAAAACAACCTGATTGGCCGTATAGCTGCAGCTTTCAGCAGGTCCGAAATAGTTCTGGGGAGGGCATTTGAAGGTAATGACAATTCTGGTCAGTGTTTCAGCAAGGTTTTTGCCGGCCTTTACATAAAACGGCACATCTTTCCATCTCCAGTTATCGACATGAAATTTCAGAGCGGCAAAGGTTTCAACTGTTGAATCCGGAGCAACATTTTTTTCGGATCGATATCCTTCATACTGGCCAAGAATAACTGACTCTCCGGCTGTGTCGGCTGTAAACGGGCGGATCGAACGGAGAACCTTGGCTTTTTCATCGCGCACTGAATCTGCAGAAAGATCAACGGGCGGCTCCATGGCAAGGGCGGCAAGAAGTTGAAGAGCATGATTCTGCACAATATCGCGAAGCAGACCAGCCTCTTCATAGAAAGCTCCCCTGTCACGGATACCAAAATCCTCTGCTATGGTAATCTCAACATTAGCGATGTAATTGCGGGTCCATAACGGTTCGAAAATTCCGTTTGAAAACCGGAACACCATAATATTCTGCACCGGTTCCTTCCCAAGATAGTGATCAATGCGAAAAATCCGGTCTTCCCCGAACACTTCACCGATGACAACGTTCAGCTGACGAGCTGTCTCCAGGTCCCTTCCATAGGGTTTCTCAACGATAATTTTTCTCCATCCGCCGCAGGACTCTTGATTCCCTCCAAGCCCAGCATGGCCAAGATTTCTGATGATAACCGGCGCAAGATCAGGCGGCGTTGCCAGATAATAAAGAATATGCTCGAAAAGGCCGGCCTCATGCGAAACAGCCATAATCTCCCTGTACAGATCCTTATAGCTGTCACCGTCCTTAAAATCAAGCCTAACATAAAAAAGTCTGGAACAGAATGCCTTGAAGGGTGATTCATCAAGAACAATACCGGGAGAAAAGGCTACGAGTTTTTCATGAACCAGAGCTCGAAAATCCTCATGGGAGAGAGCGGAACGTCCGACACCGATAATGCGATATTCATCCGGCAAATGCCCCCACTGTGCAAGCTCATAAAGCGAGGGGTAGAGTTTACGGGCGGCAAGGTCGCTGTTGGCCCCAAAAATAACAGCAGTAAAATTATCAGGTTTTTCCTGCATAGCTCGTGCCCGGTTATGGTTTTTCGCTGAAGGGATGTCCCCCGAACTCATAACGCAATGCGGCAACTACCTTGTCGGATAAATTCTCTTCGGAGCGTGACCGAAAGCGACTGAAAAGGGAGGCCGCAATCACAGGTATCGATACCTCATGTTCAAGGGCGGCCTCAACCGTCCAGCGTCCTTCGCCTGAATCCGCAATACGTCCGCTGAGATAACTGAGCTGGGGATCTTTCTGGAATGCCCGAACTACCAGGTCCATCAACCAGCCCCTAATAACAGAACCATTGGCCCATACCCGGGAGACCTCTTCAAGGTTAAAATCAAACCCACTGGAGTCAAGCAGATCAAATCCTTCGCCGATGGCCTGCATCATCCCATATTCAACGCCATTATGCACCATTTTAGCAAAATGGCCGGAACCTGACCTCCCCATATAACCGTACCCGTTTTCAACACACATATCCTTCAGCAAGGGTTCGACAAGATCATAAGCATGTTTATCACCACCTACCATCATGCAGGCACCTTGCCGGGCTCCTTCCAGACCTCCGCTTGTGCCTGCATCAAGAAAATGGATACCCTTGTCATTGAGGCGTGCAGCCCTTTTCACTGAATCAGTATAATGCGAATTACCGCCATCAATAATGATATCTCCCGGCTGAAGCAGCGGAATAAGAGTGTCCAGCGTCGTATCAACCGGATCCCCGGCAGGGACCATCAGCCATATAAAACGAGGGGATTGGAGCATTCCGGCAAGTTCCTCAAGTGACGCTGCGGGGAGCCCCCCTTTTTCAGCAAGAGAAGCTACTGCGACTGCCGAAAGATCGAAGAGAACCAGATCATGGCCGCATTCCAGAAGATGCTGAGCCATATTGAACCCCATTTTTCCGAGACCTACAAACCCTATCTTCATGATATCATATCAGCATTATTGACAAAAACGGTCAGCGCTTCTTTTCTGCATCATATCAAACTTGCACATTCACAGTTAACCATCTTCCGGTACCGATCAATTACGACACTGTTTATAGCGGACCATGACTTTGTCTCTGCAAAAGCGAGACCGAGAGCTTTAAGTTCCCTGCATCGAACAGAATTACCAAACAGTTCAAGGCATTTACTGAAAAAGTCATCACTATCTCCTGATCGGGCAATAAGTCCGCCTCCTGATTTCTCAACAATATCCCTGCACCCTCCTTCATTAGAAACCACCACCGGAAGACCTGAAGCAAGAGCTTCAAGGGCAACATTACAAAACGCCTCTGTTATTGATGGAAAAAGAAAAATATCTCCACTCGCGTATGTCTCGGAAAGTTCCTCTCCTGTAAGATAGCCGGGAAAGAGTGCGTCCGGCATTCTTCGTTTCATTTCCGATTCCTTTGGCCCGGAACCTATCATTACAAATCGTACTCTGTCAGCATAGCCCGCCTCCATAAACCGGTCGTAAACCTTCATGACAACATCAATATCCTTGTAGAGCACAAAGCGACCGGCATAGACAAAAACAGTTCTGCCGGTTGCATTCCAGTCTGAACGAAGTTTTTCGGAACGGTGAGATGGATCAAAAAGCTCCTTGTCTACCCCTCTCGACCATATTTCAATATTCCTGATATTCTGATTTTCAAGTTTCAGTCGCACACTTTCATTAGGGGCAAATACGATATCACAGCCGTTATAGAACCATGTCAGATATTTCCAGAACGACTTTTCTGCAAACTTGAGGCGGTAATACTTAAGATAGGAGGGAAAATCCGTGTGAAAAGCAGCCGCAAGCGGCAGGGAGTTGTCTTTAGCATAGAGGAGAAATTTTCTTCCGACAAGATCAGGTGTCGAAATATGCACTATATCCGGAGCAAATGCATCAAGCTGCCGCTTTGTATCAGAGCTGAAAA
The DNA here is from genome assembly GCA_005843825.1 of Chlorobium sp. Lineage (GTDB taxonomy): Bacteria > Bacteroidota > Chlorobiia > Chlorobiales > Chlorobiaceae > Chlorobium. Next base: position 9,006 of record SZXX01000010.1, on the reverse strand, counting down.
AACCGAGTTTGTAGTCAGGATACTGCGGGATAGGTACCGCAGGCACGGTGTGAACCGTTAACCCGTTGTGATTATCAAGGGGTGAAACATCAGGAGACCAGACGGTAACCTGATGACCGTTGTTCCTGAATGATGAAACCAGCTGTGAGATGGATTTTACTGCGCCGTCCTTGTCCTTGACATAAGTCCCAGAGTATAAGGCAATCTTCATAAAGAGAGGATATCCACATATTCGATTGAATTTTCATACTACTGACAGTTTGAAAACCCTTTGAGTGAAGCATAATACATCATCGATAAAAGGTAACATTTCCCCTCAAAAATCCATCACGGCTGTCGAAATCACTTCACATCAAGAGAGAGCTTTGCAACTTTCGGATGAACCAGTTTTTTATAATCCTCGTAGGAAAGCCTCAGCAGTTCATTATGCGCTCCGGCATTGAATGCTATTTCATCGTCAGCTTCAAGTTCTTCGGAAACATAGACATTCATCCCGTAAAGGTTGCCAAATGGCGGCATGGCGCCAAGCTCACATTCGGGAAACAATCCTGCAAATTCTTTTTCGCCGGCAAGTTCAACGTCCCGTGTTTGAGTTAATTCACGTAACCGCTCGAAATCAAGTTGACGGGAAGCAGGCAATATCACCATAGCCATTTTGCCGGCAATATTGACCATAACAGTTTTAGCAAGTTCTTTTCCGGGAACATGAGCTGCCGCAGCGATTTCCTGTGCTGTGTAGGCTGCAGAATGACTGACTACGAAATACCTGACTGCGTGGCTGTCCAGAAACTCTCTCAATCGACGAATAGGCATTGCAACCTCCCTTTATTAAGTCGTTCAGTACAAAATTCCGGATCTTCCAAAAATCAGAGAGTACCCGTGTATTTATAATGATACTGGCGAGAATACGCCATACTTCTATAAATAAACCTGAACTGATTCAACTCATTCTTCCAAAGAAGGCTGGAGCGCATACACCCGAGAGCACCTGATTATAAAACCGGTACTCAAACATGCTCCCTCAGGAAAATTACAACCAATAAAAACAATAGTCAATACCTTAATGAATACAGGTCACCTCTATTTATTCCAATGTGATGCATTAAAAAACTGATTTTCAACACGTTGCATCTATGTAGGTTGGGGTGATTCCTGAACCCCAACAAAACTAAAGCTGCCTCGAGAGGATAGCTATTGTTTCCCTTCAGCCCATAACTTCAGTGCAGGAAGAGCTGCCCGGTATCCTGCTTCCAGAAGATCCGGCACCTGATCGAAATCGATCAGGTTAAATCCTGAGAGATCAGGAAAAATAGACAAATCAGCCGACTCTATCTGGATTGCAGTTGTATTGGTAATCGAACTGTAGAAGGCGTTCAGCAGAACACCGATAATATTATTCGGCTTGTTAAACCCATGGCGGGCAAGAAGATCAACACAAATAACTGATTCAGCACCACTCTCGACTAACGGTGAAACCGGAACATTTTCAATAAGCATACCGTCAACAAGCAGAGCGCCCTTATAGTCCACAGGCCGAAAAATACCGGGAATACAGCTGCTTGCCATAACGGCTAATGCCACGTCACCCTGGGTAAAAACGACTTTTTTCCCCGTTCCGATATCTGTAGCAATCATTGAAAGGGGAATCGAGGCATCCTCTATATTTTTGTGCCCCAGCAATTCGGTAACAATATCTCCAAATTTTTTGTTCGACAGCAGACCATACTGAGAAAGCGCCAAGCCTGAAATATCGAGCCAGTCGAGATCGAAAGCAATCTCCCGTATCTCCTGCCAGCTTTTCCCAAAGGCGAAAAGTGCGGCAATAAACGCACCAATACTTGTACCACTTACCATTGAGACAGGGATATTCAATTCGGTCAGTGCCCTGAGAACTCCTACATGTGCCACGCCGAGAATTGCCCCACCCCCCAACGCCAGACCCGTTTTTTTCATATTGTTTGAACTGATTTTGTTTACCCTAAGAAAATAAAGTGACGAGGTACTTGAGAAAACCAAACTTTTTGCCGGTGTAAGGCGGATATCGAAGATCAGGATCGGGATAGAGTGATCGCTTCAAAACGCTCCGCTTAAAGGAAAAGGTATCAAAACCAGCCTTACCATGATAGGCGCCGAAACCACTGCTGCCGATTCCGCCGAAAGGAAGCCCGGGCAGAGAGGCCTGAAAAAGCAGGTCGTTGATACATACTCCACCGCTGCACGATTGACGCACTACCCTTTCCTGTACCTCCCGATCAGAAGAAAAAAGATAGAGTGCAAGAGGTTTCGGCCCTCTCTGAATGCCTTCAAGAGCTTCGCCGATATCATGGTAGGCAATTACCGGCAATAACGGACCAAAAATCTCTGACTGCATAACCTCGGCTTCCAGAGTCACTCCCTGAAGGATGGTAGGCGCAACATAATATTCTTTCAGGTCCGTTGTTCCTCCATTCCATGGCGAAGAACCGGAAAGAAGTTTTTCAAGCCGGTTGAAATTCTTTTCGTTGACAATGCGGGGATAATCCGGACTCAAACGCGGATCAGCGCCGTAAAAACCGGATATAGCCTCCCGCATAAAACTGAGTAAGTCGCCCTCAACATCCTTTTGCACCAACACATAATCAGGAGCTATGCAGGTCTGACCGGCATTTAAAAACTTGGCCCATACAATCCGTCGCGCTGCCACCCTGAGATCAACATCCGCCTCAACAATACAGGGACATTTCCCTCCAAGTTCAAGGGTCAAAGGAGTCAGATGCGTTGCTGCTGCATACATGACCTCACGACCAATTGCCTGGCTTCCTGTAAAAAACAGATAGTCAAAGCGCTCTTCGAGCAGTGCTCTGGATGTTTCCACGCCACCCTCTATGACGCAAATTGCACGTTTTTCAAGGTAGTGAGACAATCCCGCTGCAATGACTTTCGAGGTATGACGGGCATGTTCCGATGGCTTGACTACTGCACAGTTACCCGCAGCAATTGCACTGATAAGGGGGGCAAGACAAAGGTTAAGCGGATAGTTCCAGGCGCCTATGACAAGAACAACACCGTATGGTTCGGGGCGATAATAGCCTTGTCCCGGCTGGTAGATAAGGGGGATGGAAACCCGATGGGGCTTCATCCATGATGTAAGATGCTTGAGAGCGAAGCGGATCTCACCGCGAAGATATCCTGTTTCAGTTAAAAAAGTCTCTGCCGGAGACTTCCTGAAATCATCATGCAGTGCCGCAGCAATATCCTGTTCACGCTCAACGAGAAATGCTTCGAGAGCGAGGAGCTGCGAACGCCTCCATGTAATGTCACGAGTTGTGCCGCGCTCAAAGGTCTCTCGCAATACCGCCAATTGAGGAAAAACCTGATCTTTTTGCATAACAGGATCCTAAGGAATAACAGATTATCCTCAAGCCTTCACGGACATTGCCTCGCAAAGGATGATCATCTGGCAATGTAACGAAAAACCAGATTCCCGGGTTCCATCAGAACCCATTCATTACCTCTCTTTTTTGCCGGAGACAATCCGTTCGCTACATTAGCGGATAGGAAGCTTTATAACCCTTATCTCGCGTCAAATGCACTGGATCATGCAGCCGGAAACATGGATCGCCCTTGCGACGTTAACGGCGCTTGAAATTGTTCTCGGTATCGACAACATAATCTTTCTTTCAATTATTGTAGGACGGCTGCCAAAAAAGCAGCAACACAAAGGCAGGATTATTGGCCTGGGACTTGCCATGTTGACAAGAATCGCACTTCTGCTCTCCATAACCTGGGTTATGGGGCTTACAGCCACCCTGTTCACCATCCTTAGCCATCCTGTTTCAGGCCGCGATATGATTCTGATTTCAGGGGGGCTCTTTTTGATTGCTAAAAGCACCCAGGAAATCCATCAAAGTCTTGAAGGATCCGAACAACAGACCATGAAAAGCGGCTCGGCCGGCAGTTTTGCCTTCACTATGGTTCAGATTGCCGTACTCGATATTGTTTTTTCCCTTGACTCGGTCATTACAGCTGTCGGACTTGCGAACAAAGTCGAAGTGATGATTGTCGCCATTGTAATAGCTATACTCGTCATGATGCTTGCGTCAAAAACTATCAGTGATTTTGTTGATGAGCACCCGACCATTAAAATGCTTGCCTTGAGTTTTCTGATCCTTGTCGGAGTCACCCTGTTTGCCGAAAGCGCCGGCTATGAAATCCCAAGGGGATACATCTATTTTGCCATGGCGTTTTCCGTCTCGGTGGAGGTACTGAACATCCGCATGCGCAAAAAAACGGCTACCCCGCTGCATCTGCATAACACCCTTCCTGTTGATAAAGAGAGCGAGTGACGGGTAGCAAAACTATCTGAGCGTTACTGCTGTTGTTTTCATTACAAAAGGATGAGTACACCTCTATAGATCACCTCTTATAAGGATCGATCGGTTATGGCACGACCTTCAAAGCTTACCCCCGAACAACTCTACAGAACCTGTAACCCTCAGGAGTTCAGCTTCAACACAACAGCAGACCTTGATGGTCCCGTAACAGCAACAGGCCAGGAGAGGGCATTCGAGGCTATAAGTTTCAGCATGGGAATAAAGCATGACGGGTTCAACCTTTTTGCTCTCGGCCCGAACGGTACGGGTAAACAGACAGCTATCATGCACTTCCTTGGCAACTCAGCCCCGCAATCCCCGGTCCCTTCCGACTGGTGCTATGTCAACAACTTTGAAAAGCCCCGTCACCCTAAAGCCTTGAGGCTCCCTGCCGGAAAAGCGTGTTCACTTTCTCGTGCTATGGAACAACTTGTCGAGGCGCTTTTTACAGTCATACCATCCGCATTCAGCAGTGAGGAGTATCAGGCTCAAGAGAAGAATATCCGTGAAGAATTTCAGGAACAGCAGGCAGATGAAATAGGTGAACTTGAAAAAAGGGCTGCAAAAGAGCACATCGCTCTCATAAAAACACCCTCCGGCTTTGCCTTCGCACCCGAAAAAGATGGAGAAGTCGTCAAGCCGGAAGAGTTCATGTTGCTGAAAAAAAAGGAACGGGACTCAATAGAGAAAAAAATCATCGATCTAAAAACAGCGATGCAGTCTATTATGGCCCAGATACCAAAATGGCAGAGAGAAACCCAGGAAAAAATCAAGAAACTGAACAGCAATATTGCGAGTTTCGCCGTAAAACCACTGATTGCTGAACTCAGAACTGAGTATACAGCTATTGAAGAGGTGAGCAGATATCTTGAAATTCTGGAAGCCGATATAATTGAAAACTTTGACCAGTTCCTTGAAAAAGAATCTGATCAAAGAGAGTTGCCGCCGGGAATGTCTCCCGGGAAATTCTTACAAAAAGGAGCCTCGTTTAACCGTTACCGGATCAATGTCATTGTCGACAACAGCGCGACCAGGGGAGCTCCTGTTGTGTATGAAGATAAACCTGCATGTCAGAATCTGGTTGGCGACATTGAACACATCGCCCAGATGGGCACACTCGTTACTGACTTCACCCTGATCAAGCCGGGCGCGCTGCACCGGGCAAACGGAGGATATCTGCTCATTGATGCCAGAAGGCTGCTGGCCGAACCCCTGGCATACGAAGCATTGAAAAAAGCACTGAGAACACGCCAAATCCGGATTGAATCGCTTGCACAACTCTATAGCCTTGTCAGTACGGTATCGCTTGAACCCGAACCGATTCCGCTCGACATCAAGGTTATTCTGCTGGGAGAACGCAATCTCTACTACATCCTCAGCCTTCATGACCCTGACTTTTCCGAACTTTTCAAGGTCGCCGCAGATTTTGAAGACGAACTGCCAGGCGATCTTGAAGGAAAACTTGCCTACGCCCACATTATCAGCTCAATCGTTTACAAAGATAACCTGCATCACTTTGACAGGGCCGCGGTAGCAAGGATTGTTGAACACGGAAGCCGTATCAGTGAAGATTCAACAAAACTGAGTGCTCACATTCAAAGCATTTCAGATCTTGTCCATGAGGCAGATTACTATGCAACTGCCGCAACACGCGAAATTGTACAGGCAGACGACGTACAGCATGCCATAGATGCAAAACTCTTCCGTTCATCAAGAATTCGCGAAAAAATCAGGGAAGCGACCCTTAGAAACTCCATCCTTATTGATACCGACTCTGAAAAAATCGGCCAGATCAATGCCCTTGCCATATACTCTCCAGGTGGACAGAGCTTTGGACATCCCGGCAGAATAACAGCAAGAGTGAGACTTGGCAAAGGAGAGGTGATTGACATAGAACGGGAAGTTGAAATGGGAGGACCAATCCACTCCAAGGGCGTGATGATTCTTTCAGGATTTCTCGGTGCGCGATTTGCCACTGATCAGCCACTCTCACTCTCTGCTTCACTGGTATTCGAACAGTCATACAGCGGTATAGACGGCGACAGTGCCTCTTCCGCTGAATTGTATGCCCTGCTTTCGGCCATCTCAGGCGTCCCTATCCGGCAGTGTTTTGCCGTGACTGGTTCGGTAAACCAGTTTGGACAGGTACAGGCAATAGGAGGGGTAAACGAAAAAATCGAAGGCTTTTTCGATCTTTGCAAAGCAAGAGGATTGACAGGTAACCATGGAGTGCTCATACCCGCATCAAACGTCGAGAATCTCATGCTACGCAATGATGTTGTTACGGCGGTCCAAGAAGGACTCTTCGCCATTTTCCCGGTATCAGATGTTGATGAAGGAATTGAGATCCTGACAGGCATACCTGCAGGAGAATTGGATAAAACCGGCCTCTACCATACCGGCTCCATCAATGCTATGGCTGTTGCCCGACTGAAGGAGATGGCCGAAAAGATAAAAAAATTCACTTCATCTTCGGATGACGACAATCAATAACCGGGCATCAGAAACATAAATACGTTTGTTATGCCTGAACGACACAAAAGCAAGCTTATACGCCATATAGCAGTCGCTCTCGACTGTTCTCCACACAGTAGAGCCTCTCTCGGAGCTGCAGCAGAACTTGCCCGGCTGTTGAACGCTGAGCTTACCGGGATTTTTGTTGAAGACATCAATGTTTTGCGGATGGCGGATCTTCCCTGCTGCCATGAAATCCGCATGTACACTTCTGAATCTGAAAAGTTTGATGCTTCCAACCTTGAGCGTTCACTTAAAGTGCAGGCAAAAACTGCAGAGGAATCCCTGCAGCGTATTGCAGAAGATTTGATGATAAAACAGTCGTTCAGGGTATTGCGGGGAATTGTACCGGAAGAGGTCATTGCTGCAGCTGGTGAAGCGGATCTTCTTGTTCTCGGCCGAAGCGGGAGATCCCCTACCTGCCGCAAAGGACTCGGTTCAACAGCAAGAAAAGCTCTTGAAAAAGGTAAAAGACCCGTTCTGTTCATTCGACCGGGATTCTCGGCAAAAGAGTGGCCGGTGTTGGTACTCTATGATGGATCGGAGGGTTCCCAAGAGGCTCTCGGTATTGCGCTCAACATTATAAACCCCGGCATCAGGCTCAATGTGCTGATTCTTGGTGAAACCCATGAAGAGAGTGCAGAGCTGGAGCGAGCACTTTCAGAAATAATAGCGTTGCCGGGAAGTGCTGTTGAGTACCATCACCTCCCTCTGACCAGTGGAAAAACACTTATGCGCTTCATCCGGATGGTGGATTCGGGCCTGCTCGTGCTGAGTGACCGGATGAAAATTTCCAGGGAGGAGGTGCATGAGCTGATAAACGAGATAGACTACCCGGTGCTTCTGGTATAAAATGCAACAGGAATAATGGCGGAAAACAAATTATCACTATGTCAGACAACACAATAGATCGTTTTTTTGGATATCTGAATTGGCTTTTCAATCCATTCCATGGGTTGAAGACAACGGAAGTCTATGATTTGATTGGCACCTCTTCACTTACCGAGAATGCGTTATATCTGAATCTTGGCTATTGGCGTGATGTGGATACAATTGATGAAGCCAGTGAAGAGCTTGCTCTTCTGGTGGCGAAGAGAGGCGGCATGGGTCCAGGTGATACTGTATTGGATTGCGGGTATGGTTTTGGCGATCAGGACATCCTCTGGGCAAGGAAGATGAAACCAGAAAAAATCATTGGGCTGAATATTACGAATTCTCAGGTTGAGCGCGCCCGGATGAATGTTGCCGATGCGGGACTCGAGAAATCAATAGATTTAAGAAATGGTTCGGCAACAGAGATGCCAATTGAAAATGAATCCATTGATCTGGTTGTTTCCGTGGAAAGTGCTTTCCACTATAGAACCCGTGAGGATTTTTTCAAAGAAGCGTTCCGCGTTTTGCGTCCAGGTGGAAGGCTTGTGACAGCGGATATTTTACCCACAACAAACTCCGATAACCTCTTCAGGCGAATAGAGCAATGGATTTCATGGAACCTTGTCGCAGGAAAATTTAATATCCCGCATGAAAACTGCTATTTAATCCCATCCTATAACAATAAACTCTCCAATGCCGGATTTGTCAATATTGATATCAAATCAATACGTGACGATGTCTATATACCTCTTCATGAGTATCTGTCAAGAAACCAGACATTTGTCGGCAAGCTGCATCCACTTGCAAAAATTCTTGCACAATTAACCTTGAATCGCTCAGCAGAGAGTGTCTACTCCGGCTTGGACTATATCCTTTCGTATTCTAAAAAGCCATAAGCGCTTCACAGAAAATGACTCCGCAATAAAACATATTATTGACCCGTACGGGCGCCCCTTGTGGTCGCCCTCCATTCATGAATGTTGATTTAAGCAAGGAAAAACGTGAACACCTTGTTGAAAATAAAAACGACTTTATTGCGGTATATATTATGTATTTTCGTTAAATAGAAAGACATATTTCACGACGGTAAGCTGGACCTTACTATCCCCGAGGAGCTTGTTGCATGAAGATTGAAAAGTTACTTATTCAACCCGAAGGAAAAACCCTTGAGTTCAAACAGGATATCTCTTCGCCAAAGAACATTCTCAAAACTTTGATCGCCTTTGCCAATACTGCAGGAGGGATAGTGAAGTGGACCCCACTCTGT
>SZXX01000050.1 GCA_005843825.1 Chlorobium sp. | reverse complement strand
TGAATATGAGGGTAATATTTATACGCAGAAAATCAGTGGCTGGATAATCATGGATCTTCTTGAGAAGAGGATGAAGTTCTTTTCCGATCAACGTTTTTTGCTGAATTTCTACCAGATCAGTATTGGAGACGAAAAGGCTAAAGTTATTGTTGGTATTGAAATGGATTCCGGAGAGTTTTTTCCAAACTTGTTCAAGGGGCTTCGTGAATACAATAAATTTGAAATACGAGATAATAAAAATACGAAAGTGTTAATGAAGGCAACACTTTTAGGCAGTAATGAGTTTGAACTAAAACAGGCAGTTGAATTTCCATTTCTAGAATATGAGTTGAGTAATAAAGATGGCGCTAAATTGTGGGTTAGAAACGGAAAAGTGCTTGATGAGAGTGGGCGTTTTATTGCTAAGGGCACAATAACATCAATTAACGAGTTTGCTCCAATTGATGCAGAATAAATCTTGGGGAATTGTGTTTTGGGAAAGAGACGAAGTCATCTTCCTTAATATTGATCGGGCTAATGCAAGTAATGTTCGGAACGGACTGCCCCGCAGAGGATAACAAGAAGACAGTTGCTAATGCAATCTTGGGCTACAGTTCGAACAAATTGTATGAAAGAATTGCACTCCTTGGTATTCCTTTAGGCTGGAATGGACATCCAAGAGGTGATGACAGGGACTTCAGAGCATGTCAGAAGACATAAGATGAGAAAAGCTATTACCTCACCGCTCTTTAGCGGCCCGTTCGCCAGATATTCCTGATACTCACTTGTTGTATAATCAGCGTTATGTAATCTATTATAACGTAATATATTATAAGTATTTAAGTGTGATTAAGCTTCCGAAGTTTACTTTTTTTCCTCTCTATTTTGTTATGGGTCTCGATAGGGATAGGGCTGTATTGAGGGCAAATTTCTGTGCGGCTAACTGACTAACATGGACTATGAAAATCAAATATTAGCCAGTAAAAACGGTTTGCTGGCCAATATTTGATGCATAATTATTAACTGTTAATGGCTTGATTGAGCATTTTCAGCCATATTGGCCACCTTCGGAGCTAAAGGGATTATGCTTTTTAGCAGGTGATCCTCTGCATTCTTTGCATGATAGAGATCCCATCGCTGTTGGAGATTCATCCAGTAGTCAGCGGAGAGGTTGAAAAATTTTGCGAGTCTTAGTGCTGTGGCAGGAGTTACCCCACGTTTGCCATTGATGATTTCATTAACCCGCTGATAAGGAACGTGGATAGCGTCAGCTAATTGCCGCTGGGTAATTCCCATAGGGTTCAAAAACTCTTCAAGAAGCATTTCTCCCGGATGAGTCGGTGCACGATGTGTCGGTATGCGTATCATTGTTGCTTCTTTTTATCTGTTGCCTGATCCTTAACGGATTGTATCATGGTAACACGGCTATCATGCTATTTGTTAAAAGTAACTAATTATTTTCGGATGCGCAGTCAAATACTTGACAATGAATATGTTGTTTATCAACACCATGAAAAAGAGTTAAAATACACTTCTTTTAGCGTTATTTAGCGTTCGCTTGACAGCGCAAGAACTTGGGGGGCGGAGTTCATAACGTACAGTGGCAACTTTTTTATTTCTGTGGGGAGTTACCTGCGGTGATGGCGTGTGGCTGGTGTATATTCAATGAGAAAATTGATAATTAACACCCATAGTCTTTCGTAGTGTAACGGTGCGGACCAAACTCAGCTTGCTTGGCGATGAAAATCGAATCAACCCGGAACTGAAAGGAAGCAGAGAAAAGTTGACCATAAAACCTTTTGAATTTTACTGAGCTCCTAAAAAATATTGCAGCAGGCGAATCTCTGACGTTGGAACTCAAAAAGTCAACAGCATGCTTTACCATACCCATGAATCAAAACCTTGGAACCCTTGGATTGCCAAGGTGTTCTACCGCCGTGGGCTAATCGAAACATGGGGGCGTGGGACGCTCAAAATTGCCAACCTGATGAAGGCGGCTGGCTTGCCAGTGCCTACGCTGCATGAAAATACTGGCAATGTCGTGATGACTTTTAAACTCCCAGAGCAGCGCGGCGGAGTAAATGAGGGAGTAAATGAGGGAGTAAATGAGGGAGTAAATGAGGGAGTAAATGAGGGAGTAAATGCACTTTTTGCACTTATATCGCAACATCAGGGCATGCGAGTTCCAGCTTTAGCTGAAGCGTTTAAAACCTCTCCAAAGAACATCGAACGCTGGCTCAGTCAACTACGAAAAGCTGGCCAGATAGAGTTTATTGGCTCACCAAAAACCGGTGGCTACTATCCAATACAGTGACTTGTCATCCCCCCGAAGATGCAGCCACAACCGTCCGATAATTATCCAGGAAGAAAGAAACTGTCACAGTCGGATAAATTAAATAAAGAAAGCCATGAGCGAGCAACCCACTTCTGATTCCATCCAATCCAAGTCTATCGCAGTCGCTGTAGCGCCCTCCATCTCCAGGCTTTTGGGAGTGGTGCCGATTTTACCGGGAGAGTCTGCCGATCTCTATCAGGCAAGTCTTGATACACTTATCGAAGAGTTAGGCGCTCGTTCAGTGCTTCAGGTCTACCTCGCAGAAAAAATCCATGAATGCCTCTGGTGGATGCGTCGCTATGAGGAGCAAAAGCGGACAATAGTCACTACCGAGATGGCCTCATTGCTTAATTATGGTTATTCTCGGCAAACTCGTATAGAGGCAGCGCAGACTCGCAACACGCTTCTGGCCAATAAGGTTGACGCCGGAGTCGAAAAAGCCCTCAAAGCCGAGGGACACACTCTTGAGTCCCTTCGGCAGGAAGCCATGGTAGCAAAGAGAATGGATCTCCTTGAGCTCGACCTGCAAATCGCTCTCCAAATCAAAATCCTGGCTGGCCTCCAAGCCTCCTACGAAGTAGCCTTCAACCGCAAAGCGAATGTCGAACGCATGCAACTGCAAAACGCATTGCTCCGTCGTAACTTGCACCCCCTCGAAGTGGAAGCAGTAGAGCTCTCCCAACCATGACCAGTGCTAAACTTGATCTTTTTTCTTTTCACTCAGAACTCAGCACTCAGAACTCAGAACTTTCCCAGCATGACCAGCCCTAAACGTACCGCTGCAAATCAGCGTAACGCGCAATGCTCTTCTGGCCCCCGAACAGACGCAGGCAAAAGGCGATCCTCTGTTAACGCCATGCGTCACGGCCTCACAACATTGATCGAAACCTCCCTCTGGGCCCCTCACCTCCAGTCGCTCCAGGCTCTTCTCGAGTCAGACGGACTGAATCCACCGGAAGCCCGAGAGCTTGCACTATGCATCCTCAACTACGAGCGCAACGTCCAGTCCCACCGCAAGCTCCATCATTCCATCAGGCACCTAAGGCGAGCAGCAAATCAGTTAACCAAAAAGTGCAAGGGCTTGACGATTTGAGGCGGTTTAATAAAATTTACAAAACGAACCCATTCAGTTATTTGCAAAATGGGAGTACCTCCGCTCAGCACTCAGCACTCAGTACTCAGCATAGGATTGCAGCTTTTCCGCAAATTGAGCTCCGTCTTTCGGGGCTTTTTTGTTATATAATACCATAGAGGTTGTATGTGTAAAAAGCTTATGACGTTAACGGCTGGATTGAAAAAAACAACATTACGGAAACAGTAGCTGATGGCTGAAGTCATTCTTAAACTTGAGGGTATCCGGAAGGAGCTTGAACTTTCAAAGGATATCCGTCAGACCATCATTCCCAATCTTTCCGTTGAAATTATGGCGGGCGATTTTGTTGCTATTACGGGGCCTTCCGGTTCCGGTAAATCCACGCTGCTCTACATTATGGGCGGGCTCGACAAGCCGACTGCAGGGAAGGTGTGGCTTGATGGGGAGGCGATTAACGAAAAGAGTGAACCGGAAATGAACAAGATCCGGAATGAAAAGATAGGGTTTATCTATCAATTTCATTTTTTGCTGCCTGAGTTTAATGCTGTCGACAATGTCAGCATGCCGATGATGATCAATGGAAAGCGCACCAGGAAGGAGATCAAGGATAGAGCGAAGATGCTGCTCGATCTTGTTGAGATGCAGAACAAGTATACCAACAAGCCAAGCCAGCTTTCCGGAGGGCAGCAGCAGCGAGTGGCTATTGCTCGAGCGCTGGCAAACGATCCGAAGGTTCTGCTTGGTGATGAGCCCACCGGCAATCTTGATTCACGCTCGGCGAATAATGTCTATAATCTTTTTGACCGGCTGAACAGGGAGCTGCATCAGACCGTGATTGTTGTTACTCACGATGAGGAGTTTGCCAACCGTGCAGGGCGGAGGATCAATCTTGTTGATGGAAAGATTGAGAGCGATGTTCGGTTAAGGCCGATGGCAGAAAATGCGGTTGAACAGCAGTTGCAGGATCGGCATTAATTTCTTTATACCCATAGTTTTCCATGTCATCCCTACTCAAGCAGATCCAGCAGACTCACCCACACCTTTACAAGGCATTTTCATCCCTTGCGGATGGAGAGCAGCATCTCAGCCGTATCAAAGAACTTGACCATTACTGGGAGCTCCTGAAGCATCCTGTTCGTCAGGTCATCATGCCGGGTAGCGACCTGCCTAAAGATGCTGTCATCAGCGGCGAATATGATTTGATCTATGCGGGTGGGACGCTAAGCTTGCTTCATGCCGCAGTGATGGCGGGAAAGTATGGCCGGAAGGTTATGATTTTTGATCGACAGACACCGGCGAAATCCACCAGAGACTGGAATATTTCAAGAAATGAGCTTCTGAATCTCTCAGCTACCGGTTTGTTTACGGAGAGCGAGGTTGATTCGGTTATTGTCCGCCGCTACAAGACTGGCTGGGTTGAATTTTACAAGCCGGATGGCAGCCAGAAGAGGCTTTACATGGAAAATGTGCTCGATTGCGCGGTTAATGCCGACAAGCTGCTTGGCATGGCAAAAGAGAAGGTGATGGCAGTGGCAGGGAGCACTGTGCTTGCAGAGCGCTCTTTTTCCTGCTGCTACCGGTTTGACGATCATATTGTTGTCAAGGTTGAGGAGAGCAAAGGCAAGACCTTCTATTACAAGGCTAAGGTGCTTGTCGATGTCATGGGCATACTCTCACCCATCGCCATGCAGCTTAATGACGGAATGCCTCAGACCCATGTCTGCCCGACTGTTGGCACGATAGCGAGTGGTTTTGAAGATGTTGATTTCGATACAGGCGAGATTCTCGCCAGCATTGGGTCTGCCGACATGCTTCCGGGCAAGGGACGGCAGCTTATATGGGAAGGATTTCCAGCTGAAAACTCCCAGTATATAACCTATCTTTTCTTTTATGACGAGGCGGACTCTCAGAACGACAAGTCACTGCTTGGCCTTTTTGATGCCTATTTCCGCAAGCTTCCCGAGTATAAAAAAACCGGAAAGGATTTTGTGGTTCATCGCCCGGTTTACGGCATTATTCCTGCTTATTTTCATAACGGCTTCAACCGTACTCGTGAGATTGCCGACGACCGCATTCTTCTTTTCGGTGACGCGGCATCACTTGGCTCTCCTTTGACTTTTTGCGGGTTCGGTTCCATGGTTCGCAACTTGCCGCGTCTGACGGCTGATCTTGACAAGGCGATAGAGGAAAACGATTTTTCTAAAAAGCATCTGGAAAGAATCAGTGCCTACGAACCCAATGTTGCTTCGATGGCTAATTTGATGAAGTATATGTGTTTCAACTCAGCTACCGATGAGCCGAACTTTGTCAATGATCTTATGAATGAGGTCATGATTGTCCTTGATGAACTGCCCGAGCGCTACCGTCAGGCGATGTTTCGCGATGAGATGAAAATTGAGGATTTGATGATGGTGATGCTTCGGGTTGCCTGGCGTTACCCTAAAGTGCTCGTGGCGACATGGGAAAAGCTTGGAATGCAGGGCTCTTTCGGCTTTCTGAAAAATCTTACCGGCTGGGCATTTTCACCCGTCAGATAACTATTGCTTTCGAATCAATGACCGATATCATAAGCGCGTCGGAGGAGATAGCGCACATACGCAAAGAGATAGAGCGTAATAACCATCTCTATTACATTGAGGCTAAGCCAGAACTCTCCGATTACGACTTTGACAAGTTACTCGAAAAGCTTATAGCACTTGAACGGCAGTTCCCCGATCTTGTTACTCCCGACAGCCCATCGCAGAGGGTTGGAGGAACCATTTCCAGGGTATTCCCTGCGGTGAAGCATCGTGAACCAATGCTGAGCCTTTCGAATACTTACTCTCTTAGCGATCTTGAGGAGTTTTACAATCGGGTCAGAAAGCTTCTTCTGCTTGAAGGTGTTCACGAGCAGGATATGGTTGCAGAGCTGAAATTTGATGGTGTTGCCGTAAGCCTGCTCTATCGCAAGGGGATTCTGGTCCGCGGTGCAACAAGGGGCGATGGCGTTCAGGGCGACGATATCACTGCAAATCTTAAAACCATCCCGTCTATCCCTTTGCGGTTGCCTGATTTCGGCAGCCTCTTTGCTCAAAGTGAAGAGAGCGAGGTTGAGGTGCGCGGCGAAGTGTTTATGCGCAAGGTGGATTTTGAGCAGCTTAATGAGAGCCGTCCTGAAGAAGACCGGTTTGCCAATCCCCGCAATGCAACCGCGGGGTCGCTCAAACTCCAGGATTCCCGAGAGGTTGCCCGCCGCAAGATGAGCTTTGTCGCTTACTACCTGAAAGGATATGATGATGATGCTGCGTCGCAATTCCAGAGACTCCGCCAGCTCGAAAAGCTCAAATTTTATACCGGCGCGCACTACCGCTTGTGCCATGAGCTGCAGGATATAAGTAACTTTATACAAGAGTGGGATGAAAAGCGCTGGAAGCTGCCCTACGAAACTGACGGCGTGGTATTGAAGCTCAACGATGCCCGATTGTGGGAAAAACTTGGTGCCACGGCTAAAAGCCCACGATGGGCCATAGCCTATAAATATCCCGCGCAGCAGGCTAAAACGGAGCTGCATGCTGTTGTATTTCAGGTTGGTCGGCTTGGCACCATCACCCCGGTGGCAGAGCTTGAGCCGGTGCTGCTCGCAGGTTCGACGGTTTCACGTTCCACCCTCCATAATTTTGATGAGATCGAGCGCCTTGGAATCATGCTTCATGACCGGGTGATCATTGAAAAGTCAGGCGAGGTGATTCCAAAGGTGATCCGTGTCGTGCTTGATGAACGACCTTCCGATGCTGAAGCGGTGAAGGTGCCTTCTGTGTGTCCTGAGTGTGGCACTTCTCTGGAAAAGCCGGAGGGTGAGGTGAGTTACTACTGTCCGAATGAGGAAGAGTGCCCTGCCCAGATAAGGGGAAGGCTGCTGCACTTTGCTTCGCGTGATGCCATGGATATCAAGACCCTGGGTAAAGCGCTGGTTGAACAGCTTGTTGAGCTGAGGCTGGTGGGTGATGTTGGTGATCTTTATCTGTTGCAGGAGCCGCAGCTCGAAAGGCTTGAAAGAATGGGCCCGAAATCAGCGCAAAATCTGGTGCGTGCTCTTGATGAGAGCCGTGAAAAAAGTTATGAGCGGTTGCTTTACGCGCTTGGTATCCGCCATGTGGGTCGTGCAACGGCCCGGGAACTGGCGAGCGCTTATCCTTCACTCTCTATGCTCAGGCTGGCAACTGAAGAGGAGCTTGCAACGGTGCCTGATATCGGGCCGGTGGTTGCCAGGAGTATCTGCGATTTCTTTTCAAAACCTTCTGCCTCAGATTTCATTGAAAAGCTTGAAAGAGCCGGTTTGCCACTATGTGCTTCGGAGCCTAAAGAACAGGTTAACCGAAATTTTGAGGGAATCAGTGTTCTTTTTACCGGAGGTCTCGATCGCCATGATCGTCAGAAAGCCTCGGAACTGGTGCTGGAGCGTGGTGGACGGGTGGTTGGTTCGGTCAGTAAAAAAACCGGTCTGGTTGTTGCCGGCCGTGAACCGGGCAGCAAGCTTGATAAAGCCTTGAAGCTTGGCGTCAGGGTTGTGACAGAGGAAGAGTTTGAAGGAATGCTTTAAAATTGAAGTAAAGGGTCATCACTATATTATTCAACAGGACGCACAATGGATCTTCACTACAGGGTTGCAATATTCGGATCTGCAAGGATTCATGAAGGAGATCAGGATTACAAGGATGTTTTTGAAATAGCCAGAGGCCTTGCTGAGTCGGGGTTTGATATTGTGACAGGCGGTGGCCCCGGATTGATGCAGGCCGCTAATGCCGGCACCAAAAGTGCGCACTCCGCAAGCCGCTCAATCGGCCTGAACATCAGAATTCCCAGAGAGCAGAATCCAAACGACTTTCTCGATATCAAAGAGGAGTTCAGCCTTTTCAGTAACCGCCTTGATACCTTTATGGCACTGTCTGACGCGGTGGTTGTGGCTCCTGGAGGAATAGGAACCCTGCTTGAACTGTTTTACGCATGGCAGCTAATACAGGTTGAGCATATCTGCGAAACGCCGATCATTCTGTATGGTGAAATCTGGGCCAATCTGCTTGTATGGCTTGAAAACGAGGTGATGGAGCGGAAGCTGTTCAACAAAAGCGATATGCACATGATTTTCCATGTGACTGAGCCGGTACAGGCAGTGGAGCTTATCAAACAAATTCATGCCGACCGTCTAAAGGTGGCGCATGCATGCAAGAATTTTTCAAAATACCGGAAAGTGTTAGAGGAGGCAAAAGATGGTGAGCATGCAGCAGATTTGAAAAACATGTTCAAGGATTAAGTGCTGTGCAGGCTGGTTTTCACCAGCCAGTGCCCAACGTTACTCTCCTGATATCCCTGTTTACTTCTGAGCTATATAGAGAATTGATGTCTCAAAGGTCATCGGAAAAAAATCAGCCGTTTTGAATCCGCTTTTTTTCAGAATAGTTGTGAATGCCGTGGTCTGAGGAAACTGTTCAACAGAGTGTGGCAGGTAGTCATAAGCAAAACTGGATTTGCTGAACAATCCTGCGATTTTAGGCAGCACATTTTTAAAATAGATCAGGTAGAGTTTTTTCATTACCTCATTGCGCGGTATCATCGGCTCAATAATGAAGGCATAGCCACCCGGTTTCAGGACACGGTGGAACTCCCGCATACCCTTTTCAAGGTCTTCAAAATTTCTTACGCCAAACCCTGCACTGACAATATCGAAACTTGCATCCTTAAAGGGCAGCTTTTCAGCATATCCTTCCAGAAAAGTGATCTGCGGGTACTTTTTTCGGGCAATGGCAAGCATTTCAGGTGAAAGGTCAAGCGCAGTAACCTTTGCCCCTGATATTTTTGCCATAGAGTCCGCCAGGTCACCAGTGCCGGTAGCGACATCAAGAATCCGGGGCGCAGGATTTTTCTCAAGAAGTTTTTTTGCCCTGCTTGTGGCCTTGGCCCGCCAGTAATTATCTATTCCCAGACTCAACAGATGATTTAAAAAATCATACGTTGGCGCAACCTCGTCAAACATTCGCTTAATCGAGGCTCTGGATTTGGTCTGGTTGAGGGATTTAGCGCTCTCTTTTGATTGACTTACTGCCATGTCAACTTTTTTTGCCATAAACATCTTCCGGGTTAAACATCAAGGTATCACAGATTTCCATGGTTGTATCATCTTTAGCTCTGCGATAAAAGCAGGAGTGGTACCCTACGTGGCATGCTCCGCCTATCTGGGAGACTTTCAAGAGCAGTGTATCACCGTCGCAGTCAATCAGAATCTCATGAACCGACTGCATGTTGCCGGATGATTCACCCTTCAGCCAGAGTTCTTTACGGCTGCGGCTCCAGTAACAGGCTTTCTTTTTGTCCAGTGTCATTTGCAGGCTTTCGCGGTTCATCCATGCCATCATCAGGACTTTTCCAGTTTCATGGTCCTGGACAATTGCCGGCACAAGTCCTTTTTCGTCAAACTTTACCGTTTCAAGAAAGCTTTTCTGTAAACCTTGATTATCGCCCATTGAAGGTGTAGATTAAGTGTTATTTATGCAATACTCCCGGTATTGCATCCCGAGGAAAGAAAAATGTGTTTAAAGATTGATAAAATTATGGAAAAACCAAGGTCTGAATGGATAAAAAGTTGAAAACATGTAACTTCCTGAAGCCGAATTTATAATAACAGTCCCAATGAAGTCCCTACAGAAATTTCTTCCAAAATATTCCATCGCTCTTGCAGTTGTTTTTGTTGCAACTGTAGTTTTTCTGATCACCAAAGGTAATAGTGTCAATATTGAGGCTGGAGAGGTCACGTATGCTGAACTTGTTCAGGCTATCTATGGTACAGGGTTTGTAGAGGCGGATGCTGTTGCCAACCTCAGTGCTGAATATTCAGGCACAGTCAGTTATGTCGGGGCGCTCGAAGGTCAGAAAGTCACTGCCGGCCAGAAAATCCTTGAAATCAACAGTCCTAATCCCCAGCTTGCCGTTCGTCAGGCAAAGGCTGCCTTTGCAGAACAGCAGGCATTGCTGAAGGATAACTCTCTGCAAAGTATCAGAAAGAAAAACCTTTTCAAGGAAGGGGCGATCTCCCGTCAGGAGGTTGATGACGCCGAAAAAAACCGCATTCAGGCAGAAGAGCTGCTTCAGCAGAAAGAGTTTATGGTAAAGATGCGTGAGGATGATCTGAAAAAACTGACGGTCAGGGCTCCATTTTCCGGTACGCTTACATTGCAGAATGTCAAGGAGGGTGATTATGTCACACTCAATACTCTTGTGGCAAGGGTTGTTGATACATCGAGTTACCTGGTGAGTGTAGAGGTTGATGAACTTGATGTTCCGAAGATCCGCAATGGTCAGGCGGCAACGGTTGCTTTTGACGCCTATCCTGATAAACGCCTTTCGGCAGTTGTCTCCCGTATCGTGCCCCAGACAGACAAGATAACCAAGACATCCAAAATTTATTTGACTTTTGCAAAACCGGTGGGCAATATCCAGGCCGGCATGACTGCTACTGCAAATATTATATACAATACCAAGCAGCACGCTCTGCTTGTAAGAAAAAGTTCTGTGTTTGAGGAAAACCATCAGAGCTATGTCTGGAAAATTGACAATGGCCGATTGAAAAAACAGCTTATTCGGCAGGGTGCCAGCGATATGACATTTATTGAAGTTCTGCAGGGACTTAAAAAAGGGGATAAAATTGCACTGCTTCCTGATAAAAGTTTACATGAAGGTCTGGATGTAAAGATTATCGCTCCCCGAAAGTCCTGATTACCTTTATGGTTCATGCAGCCAAAAAAGAAAATAGCTGTTATTCTGGCGGCTCATGGAGAAGCTGAGACCACCCGGTTTTTGGAAAATTACCGGGTGACCCGTCAGACGCTTGCCCATGCCTCCCAGGTGATGCCGATTCCCGGCGCTTTGCAACTGACAATAGCAGTTTCATCATCCCTTAAAAAGCTCATTCGCTCCCGTACCAATAGTGAGGCTTCACCGCATAACAGTATAACGCGTGATCAGGTTGGGGCTTTGCAGCAGCTTCTGGACGATTTACCCTCTGCCACCCAATTCGACTTCAAGGTATATGCTGCTTTTTCAGCCTCCCCGCCCTATATGGAGCAGGTTATTGAACAGACACGGTCATACGATGGAGAGGTGATTGTTTCCATGTCGCCCATTGACAACACTCTTTCCTGCGGTATGCTCTGCTCCTATCTGGCAGCCTCCAGAAACCTTGAGGAACTTGGAAAAGTAAAAGTCCTCAGCAGGTTTTGGAGTGATGAAAGGCTCTACCCCCTCTACTGTGATTATTTATTTGAGAATTGCTCTGAACAGAACCCCGGGCGGAAGGTTGTAAAGGATACAGAGAGAGTGTTGCTCCTTCTTTTTCATGGAACCCTTGTTAAGGACGCAAAGGGCGATCCTCCACTTTTCCGTACCGGTTGTGAAGAAACCATGATGTTTGCCCAGCGACTTGAGGAGACTCTTTTGGCCGATCCAAGGAATCCTTATGGAAGAATCCTGACGGTCTATCTTAACCATAATGTCGGCGGAGAGTGGACCAGACCTTCATTTGAGGAGGTATCTGCGATGCTCAAGGAAGAGGCTTCTGTTGTTGTCGACATGTTTGGCTGCGGATATTTTGCCGATGGCAATGAAACCATTCACAGGGCAGGAGAGCTTATGAACTCTTCATCAGTCATAAAGGCGAAATCAATCCCTTGTCTCAATTGTACCCCTGCTTTTACCGGCTATCTGGCATCAAGGGTTACTGATGCAGCAAGGCAGATTATGAACTGGAGATGAGATGAATCTCTTGAGGTGAGAATTGAATGGTTAATGCCCTCCTGATGTTTACTGTTTCAAGAAGGTCATGATGCATAGCTAATCATAAGGGGAAATGACAAAATGGGTCGTGCGGCTGTTTTTATTGACGGGGCAAACCTGTTTTTTACCCAGCGTCATCTTGGGTGGCAGATTGATTTTTCCCGTTTGATGGCATTTTTTATGTCAGGGTATGCTTCAGTCAAGGCGAATTATTATGTACCTGCATCCGAACCGGTTTCTGAGGAAAATGCCGCTTTCACCAGAGTACTGACTGCACATGGCTTTCGAATCACCTCTAAATCTGTCAAAAAGATTGTCAACAAGGAAACAGGAGTGATTGTCATGAAAGGCAATCTTGATGTGGAACTTGTTGTGGATGCATTGATTGATGTCGATCAGTATGATACGTTTATACTTTTCAGTGGAGACAGTGATTTTATTCCATTGCTCAGGGCTTTAAAAGCGAAGGGTAAGGAGGTTATCGTTTATTCCACCCAGGGGTTGAGCGCAAGGGAGCTGCTTGCCGAACCGGGTATAGCCTATTGTGATATTGCAGTTCTGAAAGAGCGTATTGAGCAGGTAAGGCCGGGAGAACCGGCGCGCCTTGAGGGTGCTCTCGCAGGCAGCGAGCAGGAGTTTTCGGTTCGTCTGCCTGATATTGGAGAACTTTTTACAGGTACAGTGCTTAAAGTGCAGCCTTACGGTGTTTTTTTAAGTAATCCCTTTCATGTGAAGTGTCTCCTCCCTCTCAGCTTTTTTGGGATCAGTAAATATATCAAGGATTTAACAGCGATTGTTCGAATGAGCGATGTGTTTGCAGTGTCGGTATTCCACGTCAATTCCGCTCGTGACATTCCGGAGATTACCGTCAAACTTGTTGATAAAAAAATGGTTGAAGAGCTGGCATCGAGGATAGATGGATAAGTGGGGATGACCGGGTTTTGGATTCAACCAAAAGGAGGAAATCTTATGGATATTTTCAGTAAAGCAGTCGGCGCTCTTACCAGTCAACTCTCGGGTTTATGGCCTCAGCCTGAGGAAAAACCGCAGTTAGTGAACGGTAAGCTGAGGCCTTGTCCTGGAACGCCGAACTGTGTGAGCAGTGAAAGCGACAATCCGATGTTCAAAATAGCTCCTTTAGCCTTCACCGGTTCTCATGAACAAGCCTGGGCAGCGCTGAAGCTTATTGTCAGGGAAGAAGGAGGGACGGTGCATGATGAAGGTCGCGAGTATCTATGGTCGACCTTTACTCTCCCTGTTTTTGGTTTTGTTGATGACGTTGAGTTCCGGTTAAGCGCCACCGAAGGGGTGATTCATGTCCGGTCGGCTTCAAGGCTCGGCATCTCAGATCTCGGTGTCAATCGCGGGCGGGTTGAGCAGTTGCGGTCGGCATTTCAGAAAGCCCTTCATCATCGTTGAAAAGGCAAAGGAAGCTCAATGTGAGGTTGACTTCAAGCTTCCTCTGCCGTTAAACTTCACTCATGCGTCTCAATACCCATCAGCTTTTCGTGAATAGCTTTTGCGGCTGTACGTCCAGCTCCCATGGCAAGGATAACTGTAGCTCCACCGGTTACAATATCACCACCGGCATAGACATTTTCTTTTGAAGTTGCCATGGTGTTGAGATCCACGACAATGGTATCACGCTTGCTGACCTCGATATCTGGGGTTGACTGTTTGATGAGCGGGTTGGAGCCGTTTCCGATCGAGATCACGGCCATATCAATCGGAAGAATGAATTCAGAGTCTTTTATCGGTACCGGCCTGCGGCGTCCGGATTCATCGGGTTCGCCAAGTTCCATCTTGAGGCATTTAGCCCCAGTAAGCCACTGCTGTTCATTACCGACAAATTCCAACGGATTCATGAGCATAAGGAATTCAATCCCCTCTTCCCTTGCGTGATGAACTTCCTCAAGACGTGCAGGCATTTCTGCTTCGGATCGTCGGTACACAATATAGGCATGTTCAGCGCCCAGTCTTTTAGCGGTTCGGACTGCGTCCATGGCCGTATTGCCGCCACCGAACACTGCAACACTTTTACCCTTGCAGTTGAACACCGGAGTGTCATTGTTCGGGAATTGATACGACTTCATCAGGTTAACCCTGGTTAAAAACTCATTCGCAGAATAAACTCCGAGAAGATTTTCTCCCGGGATACCCATGAACCATGGCAGACCGGCACCGACTCCGATAAAGACTGCATCAAAATCCTCTTCTTTCAGTAATTCATCTACGGTGACAGAGCGGCCAGCGAGTACATTGGTAATAAACTTTACACCAAGTTGTTTCAATCCTTCAATTTCCTGTTTTACAATCTCCTTGGGAAGGCGGAATTCGGGAATGCCGTAGACCAGAACACCGCCGAGTTCGTGCAGTGCTTCAAAAACCGTTACAGAATGGCCAAGTTGTATAAGATCGTTGGCACAGCTGAGTCCGGCTGGTCCACTGCCGATAACCGCTACTTTTTTGCCCGTTTGTGCTTTTACTGCAGGGAGTTCTACATTTCCGGTTTCCCGCTCGTAGTCAGCCGCAAAGCGTTCCAGATTGCCGATTGCAACTGATGTATATTTTTTCGTAAGAATGCAGGCTTTTTCGCACTGGTCTTCCTGTGGACAGACTCTGCCGCAGATAGCAGGAAGTACATTGTCTTCCTTGATCTTTCTTGCCGCACCCAGAAAATCACCGTCCGCGATATACTTGATAAACTGATCGATCTTGATGTTAACCGGGCAACCCTTGATGCAGGCTGGATCTTTGCATTGAATACATCGAAGAGCTTCCTTCTGTGCAAGTTCAGGTGTATAGCCAAGATTCACTTCCTTGAAATTTTTATTCCGAACTTCAGGGTTTTGAGCAGGCATTCCCTGGCGCGGAATGGCAAAGCGTTCTTTGGTCGTGATATGTTGTGGGCACATAATTTTGATCTTTAAAACGATGGAGTGTTTATCCGAAAAAAAGCCATCCCTGCAAAGAAATGATGCAGGAAAGTCATCATGACAGATTGAAAAAAGTCAACAGGGTATAGTATTTCTCGATTATTGCAGGTTGCATTTGTGTGCAAATGCTTCAGCCGATTGTTTTTCTTCCGGCAGGTACAATTTGTTCCGGTCCGTGAGGTTTTTAAAATCGACCTGGTGGGCATCGAATTCCGGTCCGTCAACACATGCGAATTTAGTCTCGTTGTTCACCGTAACCCTGCAGCCGCCACACATGCCTGTACCATCAACCATAATAGGGTTGAGACTGACCATGGTTTTGATATTGTAGGGACGGGTGACTTCAGCTATGGCTCTCATCATCGGAATGGGCCCTATTGCAAGGACAAAATCGATTTTTGTCCCGGAATCTATCAGCTCCTGAAGCTTTTGTGTGACGAATCCATGAAAGCCGTACGATCCGTCATCGGTAGTAATGTACGCTTCATCACTTACCGCTTTCATCTCCTTTTCAAGGATTACCAGATCTTTAGATCGGGCACCGTTAATAGTAATGACATAATTCCCGGCTTCCTTGAGAGCAACAGCCGTTGGATAGGCAATTGCAGTACCAACACCTCCGCCAATGCTTACTGCGGTGCCGAAATTCTCAATATGAGATGGGGCTCCAAGTGGCCCGACAATATCACTGATGGTGTCGCCAGCCGCTTTAGTGTTCAGCTCTTTGGTGGATTTACCCATGCCCTGGACAATGATGGTAATCGTGCCTTTTTCAGGATCAGCATCGGCAATGGTAAGCGGGATTCTTTCGCCCGTCTGGTCCACCCTGAGCATTATGAACTGGCCTGCCTTTCTTTTTTTAGCAATACGAGGTGCCTCTATTTCAATTTTTTTGATATTTTCAGCTAAAAATATTGCAGAAACAATCTTATGCATTTGCTTTTCGATTTCGTATGATATTGGAGACTTTACGGCTTTTGCGGTAAGGAGCAAAAAGTCACTATTATAAGCATAATAGATTAAATATAAAAATGAGCGGGAAGTTTGGAGGGCCGGTCATGAGTGCTTTTCCGATTGTTTTCCTGAACTATTAAAAGGGCTTTTATGGTTTTTATAGCTGATTACGGTGCTGGCAATCTTCGTTCTGTTCTCAAGGCATTTGACTACCTTGGCGTCAAGGCTGAAGTCAGCAGTGATCCGGCTAAACTTGCAGGCTATAGAAAAGTTGTTCTTCCAGGTGTCGGCGCATTTGGTCAGGCTATAGAGTCCCTTAATGCATCGGGTTTTACCGAAGCAGTTGCCGAGCATGTAGATAAAGGCGGTCAGCTCCTTGGTATCTGTCTTGGTATGCAGCTTTTATTGACTGACAGTGAGGAAATGGGAGTTAACAAGGGGATGAACCTGATACCGGGGAAGGTTTTGCGTTTCAGGAGCGACACCGACAAGATTCCCCAGATA
>SZXX01000030.1 GCA_005843825.1 Chlorobium sp. | reverse complement strand
TAATCCGACAGGCTGCTAGATTGCAGGTTGCTTCTCGAGAACTTTCGAGTCGATATTTTTTTACCGCTTCTATACGCTTCACTATTTCTGACAAACTTCGCCATTCAGTGGGCGAGACGCCTTTTAACCACAAACACCATCGACTTTGACCGTTGATAAATTCTTGTGATCCTACAAACTTTCGAATAAATTTTTCAGCATTTGGTTCCTTTGCCAATAAGTGCGTCTTGTCTTCATCCGAGAGCAATAAGTTTCCACCATCATTAGGTTGGTTGCCAAATTTTATAAATGGCACGTTACAAAGCGGCTTGCTACGGGATGGAATGACAATATCTGGAGCATCTACGAGGTATGGGTTAATATTCTTTGCCTGAACCTCATGCGCTTCGCTTTGCGGGGTTTCGTAATCGAACAGTCGCTTAGATAGACTTCCTCCATCGATTGAAAACCCTATGATGACACAGAAAACCTGCGCTTTACCTCGAGCTTCATTGCTCCATTTGAAGGTGCGGTGAGCGAAGTTGATCTTTATCCCTTTTGAGAGAAGGAATTGCCATAACACGGCGACCTGCTCGCCCTGGGTGATGCTGTTGGTGGAGACGAATGCCACCTTGACTGCGGTGTGCTCAATAAAAAGGGCTGCTTTAATATACCAGAGGGTGACATAGTCGAGGATGCCGTAGTTGGGAAGACCCTTGGTTTTTAGTGGCTGGCAGATAACATCCATATCGGCCATTTGGGCGGCATTGCGGTTTTGCTTGCCGATAAAGGGTGGATTGCCAAGAATAAGCAGATTGTCTTTTGATGGGACGACTGTATCCCAGTCGAGATGGATTGCATTGCCACATACAATATTTGGTGAATGGACAAGCGGCAGGCGGACGTAGGTTTGGCCGAATGCTTCGGAAAGGCGCATGTTCATCTGGTGGTCGGTCAGCCAGAGAGCGACCTGAGCTATGCGGAGGGGGAATTCCTCGATTTCTATACCGTAGAACTGGTTGACATCTATTTTTGAAATAACGCTGACATCGGTTTCGAGTTGGGTTTTGCCTGCCCGGTAGAGCACGGAGGTAAGTGTCATGTATTGAGTCAGAACCACTATCTCCAACTGCCGCATTTCGCGGTAGGTGATGACCAGAAAGTTGCCACAGCCACATGCTGGATCAAAGAAGCACATGGAGGCTATTTTGTCGTGAAAGCAGAGAAGCTTTTTGGCACTGGTTTTGACGGATTCGAACTCCGTGTAGAGGTCGTCGAGAAAAAGGCCGCGAATGACCTTGAGGATATTTTTCTCTGAGGTGTAATGTGCTCCGAGGTTGCGGCGTCTGTTTTTGTCCATGACGCTTTGGAAGAGAGAGCCGAAAATCGCGGGCGAAACGAGGCTCCAGTCGAAAGCACAGCATTCGAGCAGCAGGTCGCGCATGGCTGCGTCGAAACTGGCAATCCGGAGCGGTTCACGAAAGAGGGCACCGTTGACATAGGGAAAACGGGAGAGCTCTTCGTCGAGGGTTGTGTGCCGTTTGTCAGGGGGCGTGTCGAGTACCTGGAAAAGGTCGGCAATGGCCCTGCCGGTGTCGGAGCCGTCTGGCAGGGTCTTTTCGCGGATGTAGTATTGAAAGTCGTCTTTGGTGTTGAAAATGCCAGTGTCGTCGGCAAAGAGGCAATAGACGAGGCGGACGAGAAAAAGCTCGAGGTTGTGGCCATCGTATCCGGAGTCGAGAAGGGCGTCGTGGAGATGGCCCATTTTTTCGGCGACCTTGATGTTGACGGGGTCTTCGTCTTTGTAGATGCGTTTCTGGTAGCCGGAAATGAAGCCAAAGCGACCTATGTTTTTGGAAAGGTCGGCAAGTGGAAATTCCTTGTCGGTGCCTTTGTCGAGGTCGTAGAGGCGGAATCGGGCGAAGTCGGAGACGAGGACATATTTGGGGAGTTCTTCGTCTTTGAGGCCGACAAAGTAGTCGAGGGCCTGGGTGTAGGCTTTATCGAGATCCTGTCCTTTTGATTTGTGTTCGACAACGAGAGTACCTTTCCAGAAAAGGTCTATTGAGCCTCGTTTTTCGGCGAGTTTTTTTACTGGTTCTTCAAAGGTGGCAACACGGCGGCGCTCGATGCCGAATATCTGAAAAAATTCGTTCCAGAATGTCTGGGATTCGGCTCGTTCGCGTGAACCATCTGTCCAGTTGTGTGAAAATTGGATGGCGTTGTCGCGGATTTCCTTTTGACTTAGAGGCACAGTAAAGGGGCTAAAAGTTTAATGGAACGAGAGCGCTGCGAACGGATGAAGGGTTGAATGGATGAGTGCTCGTTTGTGATTGCTCGTTTGTGATGTGGTAAGATAAGAATATTACTTGTACTTATGGAGTAGTGTGGAGAGAAGAAAGAAATAGGAGTGATATGACGTATAGGGCTGATAGGACTTATAAAAGATTTGGGTGGTGGAGATGGATCCCTCACGGGAGTTCGGGATGACTGGGAGTGGATATTTGTCGTCCTTATTATATATCCATTTATCACCTTTAAATACATATACTTAAGCTGTAGTTATGGCTATGTTTTGTGGCTTTAATGATAAGGAGAGATATGATAGTTCCGGATTGATAAGAGGAGGATGCTGCCGCATCAGGTGGCGTTTTGGGAGTTGCTGGATGGGGCGGGGATAAGGTATAAGTTTAATGTGACGAATCATGAGTTTACGATCAGGAACTGGAATGGGACGATCTGGATTGCGAGCGGTGATGAACCGGAGAGTTCGAATGAGCACTTATCTTTCTAAATTCTTTTACGTAATTTAAATAGAGACAGATAGAGGTTAAACCATTGTTTTATCTGTATGTAGACAAACAGGAACTCTATGGTTTATAAAGCTAAATCCTTTTCACTCAAAACGCTCTTCAGCTTTCTTGGCCCGGGGTTTCTTATTACTGTCGGATTTATTGACCCCGGCAACTGGGCAACAAATATTGAGGGGGGGTCCAGGTTCGGTTACGAACTTCTCTGGGTGGTCACCCTTGGTACCGTTATGCTTATCCTCATCCAGAACATGGCCGCCAGACTTGGTATCGCAACGGGAAAATCATTGGCAGTAAACATTTGTGAATATTTTCCGAAACCTGTAGCTGCATTTCTTGGTTTAAGCGTTGTGCTTGCCTGCATTGCAACCGATGTTGCCGAACTTTTGGGAGGCGGCATAGGATTCACTCTGCTTTTTGGTTTTCCGCTCTGGATCGGTGTTCTTTTGACGCTTCTGATCGAGGTCTTCCTCCTTATCAGCCAGCGCTACCACAAAATTGAGAAGATCATTGTAGGCTTTCTTGGAATTATCACCCTGTGCTACCTTTTTGAGCTGTTGATTGTCCATCCGGACTGGAGTGTGATTGCACCAAAGCTTGTGGTTCCAGCTATCGGGCAAAACAGTATTTATGTCGCTCTCGCCATTCTCGGCGCACTCGTAATGCCGCACAATATCTTTCTGCACTCAAACGTTATTCACAGCCGCCGGTGGGGAGTTTCAGAAGAAGAAAAGAGGGATCTGCTCCGATATGAAAAAATAGACACCCTTTTCGCCATGACTCTTGGATGGATTGTGAATTCCGCGATGATCATCGTTGCTGCATCTGTATTTTTTCGAAATCATATCCCTGTAACAACGATTGAACAGGCATCAGTAACGCTCAAACCTCTTGCGGGTCAGTTTGCAGGGATCCTTTTTGCCATTGCCCTTGTTTTTTCCGGGATCAGCTCATCCATTACGGTATCCATGGCGGAAGCCAATATTATAACCGGGTTTCTGGGAAAGCCCGAAGATCCCCGAACCATGCTCTATCGTTCAGCTCTGTTGGTTACAGCAATCCCGGCTGTTTTGATCATTCTCTTCAGTGTGGACACCTTTCGTGTCCTGATTCTAAGCCAGGTTATCCTGAGCATACAACTTCCCTTTACCCTT
Source organism: Chlorobium sp. (assembly GCA_005843825.1). Taxonomy (GTDB): domain Bacteria; phylum Bacteroidota; class Chlorobiia; order Chlorobiales; family Chlorobiaceae; genus Chlorobium. The sequence goes on along the minus strand of SZXX01000030.1, from coordinate 106,973 downwards.
ATTCCCCTTCTTATATTGTGCCGAAACTCTCAGGTGATGGGCTCATTCAAAAGTCGTAAATTAGAGTTCTCCGCAGCATCGGTAATTTCCACCATTGTTATCGGCCTGAACATCTATTTTTTTTATACGACCTTGACTGGAGGAAACTAGCATGTTCGTTTATAAAAACATCCTCGTTGCCATCGACTGCTCAGAAGTCGACACTATCATTCTCAACCATGTGTCGCCACTTGCTCTTAAGCTTGACGCAACATTGCATCTGCTCCATGTTGTTCATTCCCATACCCTTGATCAGGATCGATTCCTCCGTGATCAATCCCTTTCCATTCTTGAGGGCTACCGGAAAAAACTGGAGGAGAATGGCATTGATGCCCATGTTGTAATCAGAAGCGGAGAACCGGAAATTGAAATACTTAATGAGATTGGTGAACACAGGTATGATCTGTTGGCAATGGCGACCCATGGTCACCGTTTACCGGGAAGAATCATGTTCGGAAGCGTTTCTCGCTCTCTTCGCGAAAAAATTACCATTCCGCTGCTCCTCATAAGACCAGTTCAATGAGCATTACTTTTTTTTCTGGAAGAGTGAATCCTGAAAAAGAGAGTTGAAACGTCGCTTTATGTTTTTATTTAAAAAAACATTACCCTTATATGAGTTCAACTTCTGAAACAAAAAAAAGGAGGCTGCATGAACACTTTAAAACCTTTATTAAAAAGTTTGTTGATTCCTTCGATGCTTTTTATGGGCGCTTGTGCGGGGCAGAAGGAAGTTGTTGAATCACCAAAACAACCCTTACCTCCTTCCGGCGGGGCAGTTTCGGTGTCACTCGGTGATGTTTTCTTTGATTTTGACAAATCAGATCTCCGTGGTGATGCTCGCGATCAGCTGCAAACGAATTACCATTGGCTGACTGACAATCCATCGAGGAAAATTACCATTGAAGGGCATTGTGACGAAAGAGGTACCAATGAGTATAACCTCGCCCTTGGTGAGCGCCGGGCAACCACTGCCAGGGATTATATCGTCAATCTTGGAGCTGCTGCCGCTCGAATCAATACTGTCAGCTTTGGTGAGGAAAGACCATTTGCAAGTGGCCATACTGAAGATGCATGGTCTCAGAATAGAAGAGACCACTTTGTCGCTGAATAAGAGTATTCCTCTCCAATGATCATAAGGGGCTGACAGAGTGATGTTTGCCCCTTTTTTTATTGAACAATTTCTGCCTTATACGTATGGAACCAGAAAAACAAGTCACCGGTAGTCGAGCATGGCCTCATCCTGAGGTAGTTGAAGATTTCTTCCAACTGCGTCAGAAAGCTCCACTGACCCATTGCATTACCAATATTGTCGTCACAAATTTTACAGCAAATGTCCTTCTTGCTGCCGGAGCATCACCCGCGATGGTTATAACCATGGAAGAAGTTGCTGATTTTGTCTCTATTGCCGAGGCACTGCTGATTAATGTAGGTACTATAACCACCATTGATGCAGAGGTCATGCTCAAAGCTGCAGCTACGGCTCAAGAGACCAACACTCCATGGGTTCTGGATCCTGTTGCTGCCGGAGCACTGAAATTCCGAACTGACCTTATTGCTCAGCTTATCCAGTTTCAACCAACAGTCATACGGGGCAATGCTTCTGAAATTCTTGCTGTCAGTGGATTTTCGGGAGGAGGTAAAGGTGTCGATTCAACTGCATCATCTCTTGCCGCACTTCCCGCAGCTCGTCAACTTGCTGTCATGACAGGGGCAGTTGTCGCTCTCAGCGGCGAGGTCGATTATATCACAGACGGTAAAGAAGTTATTGCCATTCCCGGCGGCCATGAGATTATGACAAAAGTCACCGGCACAGGATGCTCCCTTGGCGCTTTGATTGCAGCATTTTTACCGGTAACCGTAACACCTCTCAGAGCTGCAGTAGCAGCTTCAGTTCTCTTTGCCGCTGCAGGTGAATGTGCACAAAAAAAGGCTCATGGCACGGGCAGTTTCAGTATGGAATTCCTGGATCAGCTTTCAACTATCGGTAGAGGATAGCAGCTGAATCCAAATAAATCCCTTGAAGCAGCTATTCCCCTCAAACGGTAATACCCAACTCTTACTCAAAAACAGGTCACCTGTACCATCGCATCGCAGCATTGAACGGTGCGTTTTTTCAGGTACTGAGAGCTGTTCCGGGCTTCAGGAATGCGGCTATGCGGGCAGGAATGAAGGCAAACAAAAGGGTTAACGCCAGGACGGCCAGGGATACCAGGGTATAATCGAGGGGATCAATCAGCAGTGGCACATATTTGATGAAGTAGCTTTTTTCGGGGAGGGTGATGAGATGAAATCTCAATTCAAAGAGTGAGAGAGAGAGGGCAAGAATATTGCCGGCAGCAACGCCGGAGAGTGATATAAGAAAGGCCTGTGCCATAAATACCCTGCTTATTTTACCGGGTTCAAGACCGAGAGCGCTGAGCATGCCTATTTCACGTGTTTTTTCGATAATCAGCACAAGAAGCGTCGAGATGATGTTAAAAACCGCTACGATGGTAATGGTAACAATAAGCAGTGGCGTTATGTTTTTTTGAAGCTTCAGCCATTCAAAGAGGTTTGCATAGCGCTCAAAAACCGTAAACCCGAAAAATGGAAACCCAAGAGAAGCGGTCACCTCTTTAACGGTTGTTGAAAGTTGGGAAAGCTGGCGGACGTTTGCATCATAGCCGCTGATCATCATAGGGTTAAAGCGCTTTTGAAGCTGTTTGAGATCAGATAGTACGACATAATCATCAAAGCCTTCCTGGAGACCGGTATCATAAATTCCCCGTATGACTCCGACCTCAAGATCAAGGGAAGAGAGGAGATCCACAATGCTTTTATTTCCCGCAATAAGTTTTGAACTGGATGACTCGGATCCAAGTCCGACAAGCATTACTTTGGCACCTACGCTGAGACCGAGGTTTTCGGCAAGTGTTTGTCCAACATAGAGTGCAATTCCTTCATTTTTCTCTTTCTCTTCAAAAGGCACCAACATTCCCCTCTTGAGGAATTTTTTCAGAAATACCTGCTGTTGCTGCTCGCTGATTCCCTTAATGACAACCGGCTTGCTCCGATAATCTTCACCGTTAGCCGATGAACGGCAGCGAAGGACAAAACTTTTTTCCAGAAACGGGCTTGCGCCCGATACGTTGGCATGATCCTTAATCTTTGAAAGATCAGAACGTCGCTCCTGAAAAAGCTTCTCTTCAGGATACCGAACCTGCAGATGAGAGCTGAAGCTGATCAGTTTATTTTCGACACTGACAGCAAAGCCCTGAACAATGGACATGGTGAGTATAAGAGCTGCGGTTCCTACAGCGATACCTATAACCGCAACCATAACAATAAAGGTAGGTTTTGAAGCTGATCGCTGTTTGAATGCAAAGCGCCTTGCAATGTAAAACTCAGGTTTCATACTGCCTGGCTTTCGGGAATGTTCATTGAGGCAAAGGTGACAATGGCATTTCTTCCTGCTGACTTGGCCATATACAGTGCCCTGTCTGCATTGTTGATCAGTGTCTCCCGGTCAGGAGCATCACACGGAAATGTCGCAATACCAATGCTGACTGTGAGACGCCCTGCCAGGTTTTGCTGTTTATCAGGGAATTGGGCGTCACTGATAACCTTGCGGAAGCGTTCTGCCACATCCTTTACTGTTACGGAATCTGTATCCGGCAGTAAGACTGCGAATTCATCACCCCCAAACCGTGCAGGGACATCCGATATCCTGCATTGACTGATGATGAGATCTGCAATACTTTTAAGAGCATGATCACCCGCAATGTGCCCGTTGGCATCGTTGTAGTTTTTAAAATGATCGATATCGATCATCGCAAGGGAAACTTTGTCGCCATGGCGCCTTGCACGTTCAATATCAATAATAAGATGTTCCTTAAAGTGGCGGTAGTTATAGAGGTTTGTCTTTTCGTCGCGTATGTGAAGCTCATCCAGCTTTTTATTTTTTTGTTCGATGTCATCACAAAAACCCATGATTGACTTGGTAATCTGGGTAATTTCGCTGGAGTATTCTGTTTCGGTCAACTCCTTTTTAATTTCCACAGCGGTATCGTGAATACTTTCAGGCAAATCCCGGTTAAGGAGCTTCAGCTGACCGGAAATCTGGGCAAGGGGCAGGAGTGTCTGCTTGTAATTGTTGTGAAGAAGCCACCCTGCGGTAATACTCAAGGTGAGAAGCACTGCAAGAATAAAAAAAAGAAAAAAACGGTTGATAACTACGAGGTCATCAGCGGCAGCTTTCGCCTCTGCCTTTGCTTTGTCAATGGTGTTTTCCAGTCCTAACTTGAACAGTTCAAGGTTTTCTCCAGTAAGTACTGCTGCCCAATTCTGCCTGTCAGCATGCATCGGGGCCACCGGGTACAATCCGGCATCCTGCATCTGCACGAGAAGTTTTTCGTACATGAATCGCAGCACTCCAACAGTCTGCCTATTGCTTGGTTTGTGTTCTTCCCCGCTAATTCTCGCGGCGTTTTGACTGTGTCTGGAGATGTCGAACTCAGTCAGTCTGCCTCTGAAATCAACAAGTTCCAGATAACAACTCTGTTTTTTTTCGACCTTTTGAAGCAGATCCTTCTGCATAAGGAGAAAACCAGCCGTACCTGCAATAACAATCAGAATGCTTATTGTCCCGGTAAAAATAATGGACTGTAAAGAGGATATTTTTTTTATTGAGCGAAGAACATCCATAGAATTATTTCAAAATAATAGTCCGCGTAAACGCCCTGTATGGGGCGAGATAGCTTTTTTCAAATGCTTTCTGCCCTGTAGTGCTTAGCCAGGAGCCAAACCCGGCAGCCAAGGCATCTCCAGCATAATACACATAGTAAACAGTCGTAACAAGCGGATAGCGGCCTTCGAAAATATTTTGCTGCGTGGGCTCGATGGGTGATGATCCGTCGGCCTCTTTATACAGAGGAATGACTCTGACATCCTTTTGACCATTCCCGACCTTCTGCGCACCATCGAGCGATGAGCGAAAAAGCAGCCCGATTGCCTTGTCATCGTTGGAAACCCTTTTGATAAGCTCATTTTCGCTGGTGCAGCCACCGGCTCTCATCTCTTTTTTATGTAAGCCTGTCGCTGCTGCAAAAACCGAGAGCAGCCGGTAATCATCTGCTGTTACAAGAGGAGTCACTCCACTGCTCTCTTTACCTGAAAAAAGAGATTTGAGCTCTTTCAGTGAGAGCTTGCTGAGCGGATTCATGCGGTTGACAATACAGATAATGGCATCACGGGCAACCGGTTCCCGGCGGAGCGAATGATGCATTGTTGCAAACAGGGAATCCTCAACAGCCTCAGGTACACCGCTGATCAATGCTGCACGGACATTGCGATCAAGAAGATGTTTGATGGTCATGTCGGAACCGGAAGGCTGGAGTTTAATGACAGCATCCGGATAATAACGGGTAAAGGTCTCAACCTGAATGGAGGCGATATCCCGAAGCTGCCGGTCGACAGCAAGTGTCATCTGTCCACTCCTGGCACTATCACCGACCTTCCGTTGCGAACAATTCATCAAAAACAGCATGGAGAGAAGAAGCAGGAGAGAATTGATGACCTTGACGGGGGCATTCTGATATGCTTGATTATTCATAGTAATCCATATTCAGGAATTAGAGTAAGGAGTCTGGTCGGGACTCAACAGCTAAGATACCAAGAAAAAAGATGTTGCCATAAAAAACTACAGGTATGTCACCATTGTGAAAAAAATTATTTCTCTCCTTGAAAATCCGCAAAAAAAGCTTATTATTTTCACTGAATTGAATATTTATTCATAGGGCAAAGAAAAGAAATAAGGTCATCCTTATTTCACGTTTGACTGACTCGAATCTCTATAACATGATTCGGGTTATTTCCGTTTTCAATGAATTTTTTTTTCATAGCATATTCTTGACATGACCGATTCTATTGCTCTTGGGAGCACCAAAAAATATTCAGTCTCAATCATCGGAGCTTCAGGCTATTCCGGTGCTGAACTGACGAGGCTCCTTCTTCGTCATCCGCTGGTTAAGCTTAATGAGCTGTATGCTTTTTCACAGTCAGGCGCCTCCGTTGCAGAGCTCTACCCCGCCCTTTCCTGCGACAAGGTTTACAAGCCCTATGGCGGAGAAACAGAGAGCGATATTTATTTCCTTGCGCTCCCCCATGGCGAGGCTCTGCAGCTTGTTCCAGCTCTTTTGAAGGCTGGCAAAACCGTTATTGACCTTTCAGGCGATTTCAGGCTGAAGAGCGTGCTTGAACATGAGCAATTCTATAAACAGACTAAATTACCCGATGCTGTGATGACTTACGGCATGCCTGAGCTCTTCCATGACGAGATAAAGAGTGCCAATGCCATCAGCAATCCAGGTTGTTTTGCCAGCAGCATAATTCTTGGTGTTGCTCCTCTCTTTCTCGGCTGTGACAGTTCGAAAAAGGTCCTTGCCATTAATTGCACATCCACTTCCGGCATTTCGGGAGCCGGTCGGAGCAGCAAAACAGAACTGTCGTTTTCAGAGATGAGTGAAAATATCAGGGCCTACAAGGTGGGCGTCCATCAGCACACTCCTGAAATCATGCAGGCGTTAGGCACTTCGGCCACCAGCCCATCATTTGAATTTACCTTTACGCCCATGATCGGAGCCCTGGTGAGAGGTATTTACAGCGTTCTTAATGTCCAGCTGGACAGCCCAGCCGAGATGGATGAGATCAAAGAACTATACAGGGAGTTCTACCGCAATGCGCCTTTTGTGAGGGTGCGCGATTCCATGACAGAGGTAAAACATGTGTATCGTACGAATTATTGCGATATCCATATTGCTCATGCCACGACCAGCGGATCGCTTGTCATCGTAACGGCAATCGACAACCTTCTGAAGGGTGCTTCCGGTCAGGCGGTACAGAACATGAACATCATGCTTGGCATTGATGAGACAACAGGACTGCTGTAACATATTGTATAACCAGGTTCTCAGTAAATCATAGCTTTATACTGCATTGGAGAAACTCAACAAAGGGCTTAAAGTCATCCATGAGCTTTCAGCCGTAACATCCTGGCCTGCCTCGGTCACCCCTATGGCGGCTGAAGACAGCGGAAAACATGGATTCTGGCCAAAAGGGTTTTCATCGGGCGCTGTCGAAGCCGGAATTAAATACAGCAACCGTAAAGACCTTATGCTGCTCACTACAGATGCGCCCGGCAGTGCTGCAGCTCTCTTTACCACTAACTTGTGCTGTGCTGCGCCTGTGTTGCTTTCGCGCGAACATATGCAGATCTCTTCTGCCTCCATGCGCGCTATTGTCTGTAACAGTGGTAATGCCAATGCGGCAACAGGCGTTCAGGGAATGGATGACGCCCTGGCAATGGCTGAAGCTGTAGCCCGTGAACTTTCCATTAAACCTGAAGAGGTTCTGGTTGCCTCTACAGGGGTTATCGGCCAGCATCTCCCAATGGATAAAGTTCTGGCTGGAATTTCTGGTCTGCCCTCAAGCCTGCAGCACAACTCCGTCATTGAGACGGCTCGGGCCATTATGACCACTGATACGTTTCCGAAGTTTTTCACGCTGGATGTCAGGCTTTCAAAAGGGAATGTCCGTCTCAGCGGACTGGCAAAAGGCTCCGGAATGATTTGCCCGAACATGGCCACCATGCTTGCTTTTATTGCCACTGATGCCGCCATAGCTCCCTCTCTCCTTCAGGAAGCGCTCCGGTATGCAAACAGCAGCAGTTTCAACGCCATTACTGTCGATGGCGACACAAGCACCAACGATATGGTCACTATCCTGGCGAGCGCCACCGGACCGGAAGTAGCCGCTGACAGCGAGGATTACAGATTATTTTCTGAAGCCCTGGAAGCCTTGATGACCTTTCTTGCAAAGCTGATTGTCATTGACGGTGAGGGTGCGACAAAACTTGTTGAGATCACTGTTCTTGGAGCCGCGGACAACAGTGACGCGGAACTGGCTGCCAGGACAATCGCCCAGTCAAGCCTGGTTAAAACCGCCATTCATGGTGAAGATGCCAACTGGGGAAGAGTTGTTGCCGCAGCGGGCCGCTCCGGAGCTGTATTCAATCAGGATGAGCTTGAGCTCTCGTTCGATGACCTGATTGTTCTAAAGCCTGGCTTTATTGCCGACTTCTCCGAAGAGGCGGCATCTGAAATCATGGCTAAAAGCTCCTATGCCGTCACGCTTCGCCTTGGCAGCGGACCGGGACGCGCAAGGATATGGACCTGCGACTTGAGCAAGGAATATGTTGATATAAACGGAAGCTATAGAAGCTGAAACTTTCTTTAAAAATCAGGTGAAGATTTCGTCGAATGGAACATTTAGAGTGTGGTGAACTTAGATCGGTAAGAAAGGCCCCTCAGGCAGCTATTGGGCAGGTACTCATTGAGGCGCTGCCCTACATCCGCAAGTTCGAAGGGACAACCTTTGTTATCAAATATGGCGGCTCTGCAATGAAGGATGACTGCCTCAAGAACACGTTTGCCCAGAATGTGACGCTGCTGCGCAAGGTCGGCATCAACGTTGTTCTGGTGCACGGCGGCGGTGACGCCATAACGAGGACTGCAGAGAAACTTGGCCTTACCTCGCGCTTTGTTCAAGGCAGACGAGTAACTGACAAGGAGATGATTTCCGTTATCCAGATGACTCTTGCCGGCAAGGTTAATCAGGATATTGTTCAGCTGATCAGCGAGCATGGCGGCAAAGCTGTCGGTGTTACCGGCCTGGATGCTGATACCATACGGGCGGTTCCGCATCAGAATGCTGAAACGCTTGGCCTTGTGGGAGAGGTGGAACAGATCAATACCGGCTATATCGATCTGCTCTGCCACGCAGGACTCATTCCTGTAATCGCACCGATCGGTTTTGATGAAAAGGGTAATATCTATAATATCAATGCCGACGACGCTGCCAGCAGTATTGCAATCGCATTGAAAGCTGAAAAGCTTATTTACGTCAGCGACGTAGAGGGTATTCATGTAGGCGAAAGAATTCTGAAAACCATCTGTAAGGCTGAAGCTGCCAACTTTATCGAACAGGGTATTATTTCAGGCGGAATGATCCCTAAAGTTCTCTCTGCTTTCCATACGCTTGATGGCGGAGTCGGAAAAATCCATCTTATAGATGGAAAATCAACACATTCGCTTCTGCTTGAAGTATTCACTCACGAAGGGGTCGGCACCCAGTTTATCGCAGAGCAGGACTAAGTAATCAATCCTTAAAACAGTTATCGGAATGGGAGCGGAACAAAAAAAGCAGGAGTTCGGAAAACGGGATTTTCTCGGATTTTCTCACCTGGACGGTTCTAAAATTATTGAGTTGTTCGATTATTCCCTGTTTATCAAGCAAAAAAGAAAGGAGGGATCTTCCTGCTTTCTGCCGCTTCGCGATAAAACAGTAGCCATGATTTTCAGCAAGCCCTCATTACGAACAAGGGTTTCATTTGAGCTTGGCATTCATGAACTGGGGGGCTATTCAATTACCCTCGATGGTCAATCAATCGGCCTTGGCTCACGTGAATCTGTGGAGGACGTCGCAAAACTGCTGTCACGCTATAACAGCGCCATTGTTGCCCGCCTGCATGAGCATGCAATTATTGAGGGTATGGCAAAGCACGCATCTATTCCTGTTATCAATGCATTGACCGATCTGTCGCATCCGTGTCAGGTGCTTGCCGATGCTTTTACCCTTTACGAGCGGTCGTTGTGGCATGACAATATAAAGGTTGTATTTGTAGGTGACGGCAATAATGTTGCCAATTCATGGATTGAACTGGCAGGACGGCTCCCCTTTCACTTTGTTCTTGCCTGTCCTGAAGGCTATACGCCGGATCAGGGACTGCTTGATGCCGCCAGGGAAAATGGAATCAGCAGGATTGAGGTTCTCCACGACCCTGTTGAAGCAGCAACCGACGCTGATGTGCTCTATACCGATGTTTGGACAAGTATGGGCCAGGAACAGGAGAAAGAAGAGCGACTCAGGATATTCGCTCCTTTTCAGATCAACAGCTCCCTGCTTGCCAAGGCAAAGCCGACGGCAGTGGTCATGCACTGCATGCCGGCTCACCGTGGTGAGGAAATAAGCTCAGAGGTGATGGATGGCTCGCAATCCATTATTCTTGATCAGGCCGAAAACCGGCTTCATGTCCAGAAAGCACTTCTGGTCAAACTGTTGAACCATGAAGAGTACAGAAAATTTCATCTGACCCACAGGTTGCTGAATGCTTCTAAAAAAATCAGGTCCTGAACCAGGGGAGTAAGAATGAACAAGCATGCCCGGCAGTTAAAGATCAGGGAGATCCTGCAGCAGAATAGTGTTGGAAATCAGCACGACCTTCTGCAACTTCTCCGTGACTCAGGAATGAACGTTGCGCAGGCAACCCTTTCGCGTGACTGTGCAGAGCTCGGAATCATGCGCTCAAAAACAGACGGAAACTACAGGCTGCGGTTTCCTGATGATAACGCCAGCAGTATAATACAAGGGCTGGTCGGCATTGAGGTGCTTGCTGTTCATTCGAATGAAACCGCGGTGATTATCAAGACTCTCCCTGGTAGAGCTCACGGTGTGGGATCCTATCTTGATCAACTGAGAAGTCCGCTTATTCTCGGGACTATCGCAGGAGATGATACGGTGCTGCTTATTCCGACTTCAGTGGAGAACATTCCGGCTTTGATATCATATATTCATAAAAATCTTTCCAAAAACTGATAATTCACAGAACAACAATGAGCAAGGAAAAAATTGCAATAGCCTATTCCGGTGGACTTGACACCTCCATTATGATCAAATGGCTGAAAGACAAGTATGGCGCCGACATCGTTGCCGTTACCGGTAACCTCGGCCAGCAGAAAGAGATTGAAAACCTTGAGTCGAAGGCTCTATCCACCGGTGCTTCGAAATTCCAGTTTGTTGACCTGCGCAAGGAATTTGTTGAAGAATATATCTGGCGTGCACTCAAGGCAGGAGCTCTCTATGAAGATGTTTACCCGCTTGCAACAGCACTTGGACGTCCCCTGCTTGCCAAAGCTATTGTTGATACCGCTATCGCCGAAGGGTGCACCATGCTTGCTCACGGCTGCACGGGTAAAGGCAATGACCAGGTGCGCTTTGAAGTGACCTTCGCTTCACTTGCCCCGCATCTCAAGGTGCTGGCTCCCCTGCGGGAATGGGAGTTCACCTCAAGAGAAGCAGAAATTGCCTATGCTAATGAACACAACATTCCCGTTTCTGCCACCAAAAAGAGCCCTTACTCCATTGACGAAAATATCTGGGGAATCAGTATCGAGTGCGGTGTCCTTGAAGATCCAATGGTTGCGCCACCTGAAGATGCCTATCAGATAACCACTTCTCCTGAAAATGCTCCAAACACTCCGGCCGTTGTCGATATCGAGTTTGAAAAAGGTATTCCTGTTTCTCTTGACGGCAAAAAATTAAGCGGCCTTGACCTTATCATCCGTCTTAATGAAATCGGTGCTGCTAACGGCATTGGTAGGCTTGACATGATCGAAAACCGTGTTGTAGGCATCAAATCACGCGAAATTTATGAAGCCCCGGCAGCAACCATCCTTCATTTCGCTCACCGCGAACTCGAACGCCTTACCCTTGAAAAATCAGTATTCCAGTACAAGAAGAATATCAGTCAGGATTATGCCAACCTTATCTACAACGGCACCTGGTTCTCTCCAATGAGAAAGGCTCTTGACGCCTTTGTGAATGAAACACAGCACCCTGTTACAGGTCTTGTACGCCTGAAGCTGTATAAAGGCGGGGTTTCGCTTCTTGGAAGAAATTCACCCTACTCGCTTTATAACGAGGAGCTGGCTACCTACACAGAAGCCGACACCTTTAACCATAAGGCTGCTGCCGGCTTTATTCATCTGTATGGCCTTGGTCTGAAAACATTCAGCGAGGTCAATCAAGGGAAATAAGATAACGCATTCAGAGCTGCGCGCAGGTTCGGTGTTCCGGCCTGCGCCTGTTCTAAAAACACCATCTCACTATGGACCTTCCAGGACGGGCTGCAAGGCTTTTTGGCAACTCACCGGCCCTGAGAATAAGAGAGAAAACCCTTTCCTTTGAAAAGTACAATACCCTGGCGATAAAGATTGCAAACCTCCTTTACAAGAAAGGACTTCGTACCGGTGATATTGTGGCTCTTGTTTCGCCAAACAGTCCCGAGATGGCCACTCTTTTGGCGGGGATACTGAAAGCAGGAATGATTGCTGCACCGCTCAATAACCGCTTCCCTCTACACCTTCTGAAAGCTACGCTTGACAAACTTAGCCCTCAACTGGTACTGACTGATACCCTGCAGCACGATTCGCTCCCTGGTATCAAAACCGAAACGATTCATTCGATTATTGAAAACGCTGAAGGCTGCTCTATCGAACTGGATGTTGAGTTACCTGAAGCAATGGACCGGCTGGCAAGCATTATCCACACATCTGCAAGCACCGGAGTGGCAAAAGCCGCTGTTCACAGTATTGCAAATCACTGGTACAGTGCACTTGGTTCCAATGAAAACATCCCTTTCGGCCCTGGTGATAGCTGGCTTCTTTCGCTCCCCCTCTACCATATCGGAGGGTATGCAATACTCTTGAGGTCACTCATCTCAGGCGGTGCTGTTGCAATCGGGCATGCAGATGACACTATCTCGCTCTCCATGCAGAAGTTCGCTGTGACGCACCTTTCTGTAGTACCTACACAGCTTTATCGGCTGCTTTCCGACTCAAAGAGCACAGAGGGGCTGCGGCACCTGAAAGCAGTTCTCCTCGGCGGAAGTCCCGCTCCGAAATCCCTGATTGACGATGCCATCCGCCACAACATTCCTCTTTACCTTAGCTACGGCTCAACAGAGATGAGCACCCAGATCACTACATCTTCATCTCCAATCAGCAACTGGACGCAAAACAGCGGAAAACTCCTGCCCTACAGGGAGATCAAAACTGCAGAAAATGGCGAACTTCTTGTAAAAGGGCCATGCCTTTTTCAGGGCTACCTCTCGGAGGGAATCCTTCAGCCTCAAACTGACACTGAAGGATGGTTCCATACCGCCGATATAGGTTATATAGATGATGATGGCACCGTTACGGTGCTTGGCCGAAGGGATAATATGTTTATCTCAGGAGGCGAAAACATACACCCTGAAGAGATAGAGAAAGCTCTGATGATGATTGATGGTATCCGTGAAGCACTTGTTGTGCCGGTTTCCGATCAGGAGTATGGCCAGCGACCGGCTGCATTTATCCAGACCTTTGAAGAGAATAACCCCGATGACGACTCAATCATTCAGACCTTGCATACCACTCTTGGCAAGCTTAAGACACCTGTTTATTATTATCGCATAAGTGAGTGGTCTATGCTGCCCGGATCACAAAAAATCGACAGGGCTACCTACAGAAAAAAAGGTGAACAACACGGTATGAATACCGTCCCGTAATCAAAAGGAGAACTACTCTATTCCCTTGCCACTTCAAAGAAGGATTTTTTCTTGAGCGAACAATCGCCGCCCCCGGAGTAATAAAAATACGGTTTCAGGTGGAGCAGTTCACTCATCAATTAAAAATGCACAAAATGGCGATAATCGTCAGGTCGGGACGCTGCTCTTTGATAAGCCCGGTGGCCTCAAAACCCTTCATGACCGGCATCTTGATGTCCATAAGTACCAGATATTGATCTCAGAGTGATGCTGAACAAACTCAACGGCTTCCCATCCGTTTTCGGCAGAGAGAATGGTTATTGGGTATGGTGAAAAAGAAAGAACTGCCCTTGCCCTCAACGGAATCGACCATGATGGTTCCGCCAAGCATTGCAACATATGCTTTGGAAATGCTCAACCCGAGTCCGGCACCTTCAATTTCCCTTGTTAAGGGATTATTCACCTGAACGAATCGATCAAAAATCTTTTCATGCATGGCATGCTGAATACCGATCCCTGAATCCTTGACATAAAACTCAAGCATGTCATTGACTCTCGTATAACCAATTTCAATCCCACCTGTAAGAGTGAATTTAAGAGCATTACTGATAAGGTTGGTGAATATCTGTGTGAGTTTTGCTCTGTCGGTATTGATGATACTTTCGCTGTCTTGAAGCCCTTGTGTACACGTCAAACTCAACCCTTTTTTGTTGATTGCAAGTTTGAAAAAGGCGGCAATATCCTGCAGCAGCTTGTTGACGCAAGTGTCAACAAGCTCCACTTTGCTATCTCCGGCTTCAATGCATGCAATATCAATGAGTTCATTAATGAGCGTCAGGAGGCGCAGGCTGTTTTGATGAATGATATCAATATACTCAGCCGATTCCTCCTGCGACACATCAGGGTCATTTAACAGTTCTGAAAACCCTAGAATTCCGGTCATAGGGGTTCGCAGCTCATGGGTGATGGAGGCAAGATGCGCTGCTTTTATAAGGTCACGCTCCAAAGCTTTTTGTTTAGCATCAATCAGCTCCTGCAATGTTCTTTTCTGTTCGGTGATATCAACCTTTACGCCCAGAAAATTGGTTATCACGTTCTCTTTATTCCGTATGGCCGATATTTCCCCCTGTTCCCAGTAAAGTTCACCGTTTTTCTTCTTGTTGTGCAACTCTCCATTCCAGATATCGCCTGAAAGAATCTTCTTCCAAAGCTCTTCATAGACTGATTGAGGCATCTGGCCTGACTTCAGGATACGGAGGTTTTGACCTCTTGCCTCTTCAGCAGAATATCCTGTAACCTTAGTAAACGTCGGGTTAATGTATTCGATATTGCCCTGAGTATCTGTAATGACAACAATAGCTGGACTTTGCTCAACAGCAACACTCAATTTTTGAAGTTTATTCTCAGCCAGTTTCCGTTCAGTGATATCATCAAGCATTGATAGGACATAGCCTTTTTTAGGGCTGTAGAGGGACACATCATACCAATGGTTCTCATTTTTGATGAAAATTTCAAAAGCATCAGGAATCCCTGTTTTAGCGACCCTTGCGTATTTCTCAAAAATAATTGGAGTTGACTTGGCCAGGCCTGGTCGCGTTTCCGTAATTCTCTTGCCTATAACATTGTTCAAACCTGTCAGCTTTTCATAACTTTCGTTCACATCTTCATATACAAAATCAACCTGATTCTCTTCATCGGCAATCATCCTGTAGTAAGCGTAACCGTGCCTCATATGGGTACACAGGAAACGATGAAGCGCATCCTTAGCTTCTCCGATCTTTGCCTTGCTTGAGTTTTTATTCAACCTTTTCTTCTCTGACATGCATTCCTCTTTATCTGATAAGCATACTATTTGCATTTCGTTTAAACCATCAAACCTGAAGGCAATGAAATTCCTCAACTGTTCGCGTATAAAAAAAGGAAACAGAAGATAATAATCACTCCTTACTCCAACCCTCTATATATAAAAAATAAACACATTATAGCGAATTAGATACCGATAAAACATATTTATTATATATTAATCTAATCATACCACTTTACAATAAATCCAGTTGAAAGAGTGGTTCTATCACCATTTTAAAGAACCGTAGGAGATAACCATGTCATCCGAAGAAAAGTGCCCATTCTCAGGCGACACCAAAACAGGCACAGTCGCTGGAGCAAAATCGAACCGGGAGTGGTGGCCCAATCAACTGCAGCTGAACATCTTGCACCAGCACTCCTCAGAGTCAAACCCTATGGGCGAGGTGTTCAACTACGCTGAAGAGTTCAAGAGCCTTGATCTGAATGCTGTGAAAAAGGATCTTCTGGAGCTGATGACCACATCACAGGATTGGTGGCCGGCCGACTTCGGCCACTACGGCCCATTCTTCGTTCGCATGGCATGGCATAGCGCAGGCACATACCGCACCGGCGACGGTCGAGGCGGAGCAGGGAGAGGTAATCAACGCTTTGCTCCCCTCAACAGTTGGCCCGACAATGTCAACCTGGACAAAGCACGCAGATTGATTTGGCCGATCAAGCAGAAGTATGGTCGCAAAATCTCCTGGGCCGACCTTATGATCCTTACCGGCAATGTCGCTCTGGAATCAATGGGACTCAAGACCTTTGGATTCGGCGGCGGGCGCGAGGATATCTGGGAACCGGAAGAAAACATGAACTGGGGGTCTGAGAACAAGTGGCTCGCAGACGAGCGCCACAGCGGCGACCGGAAGCTTGATAATCCTCTTGCCGCAGTTCAGATGGGCCTTATCTACGTAAATCCGGAAGGCCCGAACGGGAAACCGGATCCGCTCGCTGCTGCACGGGATATCCGCGAGACTTTCACCCGCATGGCCATGAATGACGAGGAGACAGTTGCGCTCATCGCTGGCGGTCACACCTTCGGCAAAACCCACGGTGCAGGTGATGCTGCTCTACTGGGCCCTGTGCCGGAAGCTGCCGGCATCGAGGAACAGGGCCTTGGCTGGCAGAGCCGCTTTAAAACAGGCAAAGGTGATGACACAATCTCCAGTGGTCTGGAGGTCACCTGGAGCACCACGCCGACGACATGGAGCAACGACTACTTCCGGAACCTCTTCGGCTATGAATGGGAGCTGACAAAGAGCCCTGCCGGTGCGCACCAGTGGACCCCTAAGGATGGCGCTGGATCCGGTACAGTGCCCGATGCCCACGATCCGTCGAAGCATCACTCGCCCGCCATGTTGACCACCGACCTCTCATTGCGGTTAGACCCTCTCTATGAAAAAATTTCAAGGCGCTTCTATGAAAATCCGGATCAGTTCGCCGACGCATTCGCCCGTGCGTGGTTCAAGCTGACTCACCGCGACATGGGTCCTCGCACGCGCTATATCGGCCCTGAAGTTCCCAAAGAAGAGCTCATCTGGCAAGACCCCATCCCTCCTCTCAATCATGCATTGATCGATGAAAATGATATTGCATCTCTCAAGGCAAACATCCTTGCTTCAGCTCTCTCTGTCCCCGAACTGGTTTCGACCGCCTGGGCGTCAGCGTCAACATTCCGGGGCTCTGATATGAGAGGTGGAGCAAACGGTGCCCGCATTAGGCTCTCACCCCAGAAGGAATGGGAAGTCAACCAGCCTGCCCGGCTCGGGAAGGTGCTCAAGACTCTTGAGGGCATCCAAAGCGCGTTCAACAGCGCCCAGTCTGGAGGCAAGAAAGTTTCGCTTGCCGACCTGATTGTTCTGGGTGGCTGCGCAGCCATAGAAGGCGCCGCGAAAAAGGCCGGGCACGATGTAAAGGTTCCCTTCTCTCCGGGGCGCATGGATGCGTTGCAGGAGCAGACCGATGTGGACTCGTTCGCCGTACTGGAACCTTTCGCAGACGGGTTCCGCAACTACCTCCGAAAGGGACTCGAGTGTTCGGCTGCTGATCTGCTGATCGACAAGGCGCAGTTGTTGACGCTGACTGCCCCTGAAATGACCGTTCTTATCGGCGGCCTCCGTGCCCTGAACACAAACGTCGGCCAGTCCAGACTCGGTGTTTTCACCAGGCGGCCCGAAACATTGAGCAATGATTTTTTCCTGAATCTCCTCAACATGCAAACGAAGTGGCAGAAGTCAGTCACATCCGAAGAGGTATTGGAGGGGCACGATCGGGCTACAGGAGAGCTCAAGTGGACTGGGACCATCGTTGATCTCGTCTTCGGTTCGAACTCCCAGCTTCGGGCGCTCGCTGAAGTTTACGCCTGCAGCGATTCAGAGCAGAAGTTCATAGGTGACTTTGTGGCAGCATGGGATAAGGTGATGAACCTTGATCGTTTCGACCTTGCATGATTTCACAGGATAATATGGTACAATCACTTCCCTTCCTGGGCTATGAAAAAATACCATCCCAGCGTCTTTGACTTCTGGAAAACTGAACTCATCTTCTTGCCATGAAGGGAATAGTTGAAAATGCCCTCATCCTGTTTCATACTGGCTTTAAACCCTTCAGCAAGCTTTTCATCCCCGACATTTTCCACCATTTTAAAAACACGCTCTATATATCTGTGCAGAATAATTTTAGTATCTGAATCAAGGGCATAGAAATATGATTTTTCCGGCAACTTCATTTTCGATTCAATAAGAGCTGACAATAAATGAACTTTTACTGATACGCCAATCACGGCTACAACTTTTCCATTCTCAATCACTGGACTGCCGACAACCACAAAGCGTTGGCCGGTTGAGCGGCTGATCACCAGGTCGCCTAAAATGTCCTGACCTTCGAGAAGTCTTGTGAAGTATGGACGACTCGTCAGATTCTGTTCGGTTAATCCTCCAGATTCGACTGAGTAATAAGTGCCATCAGGGAGCGCAAACCATACTGATGGCCCGGTAGGAAGATCTTTACTGAAACGATCAAGCAGGGGTTTGATTCTTTCCCACTTAGCCGACTTGGCTTCTGAAGTCAGTGCAATCATAGTTGTAGTGCGTAAAACACCAGCTAAATGATCTTCAACCAACCCCTTGTAAGCGCCTAAAGCGACCTGGGGATCTAATCTGAGGTGAGTGGATTTTGCGTCAGCCAGCCCTGTAAAAGAAAAAGTAACAAGGATTACTGACACAACAAGAGTAATAAACTTTGTCATGCCCAATCTCCGTTTAAATTATTCAATTGTACACTGAACAAGTATCACTGCACCAATGTATCCCATTGCGGGCTAAGAGGCAGGTGTTAGAGAGATGGACTCTCAATATATCTTGATCGAGATGAGTGCTCATATTAAGCAGGATAAATATATATATTTATTCAGATAGAATCCATCGCTATTAATCCATCGAGGCCTTATGCCTTGCATGGTTTTGTTATCGAGAACGCTTTAAAGGAGATGCGAATGAAAAAGATGATTATCTACGCAATGATTTTCTTATTCGCAGGCTGCGCCTGGGATGAAAGCGGCAGACCCGATAGAAGAAGACATGAAAGCGACAGGTATGAGATTATGGGTGCCCGGCAGCAACACCAGGATCATGGACAAAGCCAGGCACAAGGGCAGAATCAAGGGCATGAACACGCTGGCAATTGATTTTCCAATTCATCATAAGTGACTGCTGAAGCAATGAGAGATTGCACCCCTCCAAGGAAAGATTCACTGTTTAATTGAGAATCAGTTCCTTCATAAGTTCGAGCAGTTCGCTTTTCTTGATTGGCTTGGTGATAAAGCCGTTACACCCGGCTTGAATGGCTCTTTCCCTTTCCTCCTTGGCAGTAAATGCAGTCTGGGCTATAACTGGCAACTGAGGCCGTTGCTCTTTGATGCGCCTGGTTGCATCATACCCATTCATGATCGGCATTTTAATATCCATCAGCACCAGACTGATCTCAGGATGATGCTCGACGAGTTCAACTGCTTCAAAGCCGTTTTTGGCATAAAGGAAAGTAATATTCTCGCCTTTAAGCATCTGTTCGAGCAGAAGTGTGCTGGTTGAATCATCTTCGACTAAAAGAATGCAGAGAGGTGAACGTGGAAAAAATTCATCCGTTTTGGTCGTCAAAAGCAGATGAGATATCGTATTTACCGGGCAGTAAGGTATGCTGAATACAAAGTTACTCCCGGCTCCCTCAACTGAATTGACCCGTATTGAACCTCCAAGAATTTCAACAAATCCCTTGGTAATGGCCAACCCCAGCCCCCCCCCGTCGTCGCCACTGGACAAGATGCTGTCAATACTGTAAAAGGGTTTGAAAATATTTTCTGTTTGGTCCTCAGGAATACCTATTCCGGAATCGCTGACATAAAACTCCAGAAAATCTGCTTTTCTGGTATAGCCGAAGTCAACCTTCCCGTTACTGGTGAATTTAAGTGCATTCTGGATCAGGTTGGTCAATATCCGGGAGAGCTTGCCACCATCGGTTTCAATGACGCTTTCGTCTTCAGAGAGAGAGATGCTATAATTAAAAAGCAATCCTTTATTGATCATTTCAGGATTGAATGTTGCATAGAGATCACGCAACAGTTCATTAATCGATGTTGGGGTTATCTGCACCTTCATCTCATCGGCTTCAATAGAGGAAATAAGAGTATAATTGTCTACGAGATTCAATAAACGCTCCCCGCTCATACGTATAATATCAGTATATAAAAACATATCCTCTTTTGATAAATGAGGGTTTTTCAGGAGATGTGCAAAACCGAGAATACCATTCATCGGGGTGCGGATCTCATGGCTGATATTGTGGAGAAACCTGGATTTCAATCGGTCTCTCTCTTCTGCAAGACTTTTAGAGGCAATCAGCTCATCCCTGAGTTGCTTTTCAGCTGTGATGTCCTCTTTTATCGCCAAAAAATTGGTAATCACACCATCATTCTGAATGCCTGAAATAACTGCTTTCTCCCAAAAGAGTTCACCGGTTTTCTTTTTGTTCTGCAACTCTCCACGCCACACCCTGCCCGAAAGAATTGTTTGCCAGAGATTTTCATACACAGCTTTAGGCATAAGTCCTGACTGGAGAAAACGAGGATTTTTGCCGGTCACTTCATCATTAGAATATCCAGTATGCTCAGTAAAAAGAGGGCTCACATATTCTATATCACCAAAAGAATCGGTAACAATGATAATAGCGGGAACTTGATCTAAATAAGCACTTGATTTTGTAAGCTGATCCATTGGGGGTGGAGGGTCGAAATTCAAAATAATAGAGAGATGAAAGAATCTAATTGACTCCTTTCTTGAAGGAAGGAGGGAATTATAAACACCCCTTTCAGTAATTTATTAATTTATTTTTTGTTAACACAAGAAATTGTTGACCAATAAATTTCGCAATCGTATCGAAAACGATAAGATGTGCAATAAACCGTTTCTCTTCTGTAAGCCTGATTAAGACGCTGTCATTATGCATTTGAACACTGCGGCTTACCAGCTCAGCAGAGCCTGCAAGTGTTCGAGCAGATCACTGCTGTTAATGGGCTTGGTAAGAAAGGAATCGCACCCGGCCTCTTTAGCTTTTTGCTTTTCTTCTATGGCTGTAAAAGCTGACTGGGCTATAACTGGCAGGAGAGGACGATGCTGTTTGATGAGTCGGGTTGCCTCATACCCATTCATGACCGGCATTTTAATATCCATAAGCACCAGGTTGATTTCAGGGTGGTGCTGAACGAGCTCAACTGCCTCCCAGCCGTTTTCGGCAAATAGAATGGTTATATTCTGGCCTTTCAAAATACTTTGAAGCAGCAGGGTGCTTGTTGCATCATCTTCAGCTATGAGAATGCAGAGAGCCGGTTTGGCCAAAGCTGTATCCACAGCGGTATGCTCAACAATTTCATGCTTGCGGACAGGGTGATAAGGCATCGTAAAAGAAAAATTACTTCCTGCGCCCTCGACCGATTCGACCTTGATAGTACCACCCATCATCTCAACGAATGCCTTGGAAATACTCAATCCCAAACCTGATCCTTCATGATTGCGGGTGAGAGAGTTGTCTGCCTGGTGAAAGCGCTCAAACATCTTCTCTTTTTTGCCGGCGGGAATACCTATTCCGGAATCGATGACATAAAATTCGAGTAGATTGGATTCCACGGTATAACCAAAATCAATCCCGCCCTTGGAGGTGAATTTCATCGCATTCTGGATCAGGTTGGTCAAAACCTGCTTGAGCTTGAGACTATCTGTGTCGATGATACTCTGCTCGTCGGAAAGGGCTATAGTCAGGGATAAACGTAATCCTTTTTTATCGCTCTCCTGCTTGAATAACGCTAAAAGATCACGCAAGAGCTGATTGAGAGGAGTTTCGGTTATCTGCAGTTTAACCTCTTTGGCATCAATTTTTGAGATATCCATGAGGTCATCAATCAGAGTCAGCATGCGCTCGCCGCTCTGTTGAATAATGCCAAGATACTGAGTCTGTTCCTCCCCTGTGAGATGAGGGTTTTTGAGCAGTTCTGAAAAACCCATAATACCGTTCATGGGAGTGCGTATCTCATGGCTGATATTGCAGATAAACGCTGACTTCAAGCGGTCGCTCTCTTCTGCAGCCCGCTTATTCTCTGTGATATCATGAATAATAGAATAGAGAATCTGTTTCTCCTCAATCTCAATCAGGTTGCTGAACACCTCCACGTCACATAAAGAGCCGTCTTTCTTTTTATGACCCAGGACAAAGCGCTTTTGCTCTGAAGCTATTATTTTTTTAAAGTGGCTGTTTAACACTTGCATCGGAACGTCAGCGACCTGCTGGAAGTTCATCTGCTTGAGTTCTTCAACTGACCAGCCATAAAAATCAGCAGCGGCCTGATTAGCATCAAGGACGTCGGCGGTATAGGGGTCAATGACAAACATGACAGCCGAGTGATTTTCGAAGAGTTTTCTGAACATCCTCTCACTTTCTTTCAACGCCTTTTCGGCCTGATTGCGATCAGTGACATCACGGATCAAGCCGATCACTCCGGAGATCTTCTGATCCTGATAATATTGCATACGAATTTCTCCGTCAAAGAGCGAACCGTCTTTTCTCTTTAACCTGACTTCGAACGTCTGATTCGTTGTTTTATGCTGCAGAGTGTTGTTGAATACCTTTAAGGCGCAATTTCTATCTTCTTCCTGCATGTAGTCGGTAAAGGAGTGGCCGATGACCTCAGGTGGCAGATAGCCGAAAAGCTGTTCAACAACTGGTGAAACATAGCTTAATGTCCCGCCAGAGTTGATGACAAATACCTCATCTGCCATTTGTTCCGTAAGGGAAAGAAAGTTACGCTCACTCTTGAGTAAACCTTCTTCAGCAACCTTAAGAGCGGTAATATCCGAGAAAATTATCCTGCATTCATGAGATGTATCACTTACTCCAGCTTCAATACGAATCTTACGGCTAAAGTGACCCGGGTGAATCCGGGATCCCTGAGAAACGCCGGCCAAAAGCTTGACCTCGCAGATAGCAGGTGATCTCCTTGTGAGTACTGTTTCGAGCAGTGTATCAATTACCCGATAGTCATCGGGAACAACAAATTGTGTGAATTTCACCCCAAGTAAACGGGAGCGATCAACTCCAAGCAGCTTGGCTGCAGTCAGGTTTGCCTGCTGAATCTTACTATCACGGCCCAAAGTCAAATACCCTACTGGCGCAAAGTCATAAAGTTCAGCGTACATGTTGATACTATCCTCCAGCTCATGCCTGGTCCGGGCCAGTTCTTGCTCCTGCATTTCAAGCTTGATCTTATGAGCCTCGAGCTCATGAACAAGCCTGAGCATTTCTTCGGGTGAGGAGGTAGTGCTGAGACGGGATCGACTAGTGGCTATATGTTTTTTAGTGCCCTCTTCGGCAAGAGAACATAACCCTACTGGAGTTTGTAGATTATTGCTGTGCACTTTTTGGGCCATGGGGGTGGTTAAATTGCTTATTTAAGTCAATTCATATGAAATGCCAGCCTAAAGGGGGGCAGAGGTATACATAACTATGCTTGATCTAAGCTTTTAATATATTAATTATTTTCCAAATAGTAATGCATCTCGCCTGCTGCCAGGCAATTTTCTCCTGCCTTGATATCCGGCCCATAAACATCGCCGCAAATGGTGCCGGCCGGCAGTTGGCCTATCAACACAAGCCGCCTCAAGGCAGAATAAAAAGTGAGTTATTTAATTGGCTGAAGCAGATAAGGTTGACGATGCTGCAATTTATTGCTATACTCACTCAATTTTATAGTAGCTCAAGAGAATTTATTGACACAATTACCCTAACATAACCAAAGGAACTACCCATGTCACAGGAACACGCCAAGGCATTCCTCGAAAGAATGAAGAATGACGAAGAGTTTAATGGAGCTGTACTTAGGATGGAGGATTCTGAGACAAAGATGGCTTTTATCCAGCGAGAAGGATACGAGTTTACAACGGATGAGCTCGAAACTGCGTCATCCTCAATAAGCATGTAGTCCAGTCCGATTACACGATACCTCCACCCTGTTTCCCCCTTTCCCCCAAACAAACACTTTACCAATAGGGCAATTGCCTTATCAGTTCAAGCACCTCAGCATTGTTGATTGTCTGGCTATAAAGCGATCTACGTCAGATCCCGACCCGCACGTTAACAAGGAACTGGTGATTTTGCAAGGAAGTATCTCCACCAAAACTCTGCATATTATAACGAGCTGTCGTAAAGTAGCGATAACGGGCATCAAGTGTCACGTTCCTGCTCACTGGAACTGCAATACCAGCACCAAGCTGATAGGCAAACGCCGTCGCGTTCTCGCTATATCGGTTTAACACGTTACTGTAATCGGGATTCGGAAGGCTACTAGTGTTATAATCAACATAGCGAACCTGGGCCACGCCGGCACCAGCGGTTACAAAAGGCTTGATGCATCCTCCGACAGGGATGTCATAGTAAGCATTTGCCATAAGCGAAGTGACATTTCCTTTCCCTGTTAACCCGAATGTTGATGTTTCATTGAATGCTGTCCCTGAGGTGTTATAAACATATTGGGAAACTATATTGGCAGGTGTATTGCCAATACCTGTTGAATGCACCTTAATCTTGTCAAAACTGAATGTCTGGTAGCCCAGCTCGCCTTCAATACGGATAGTTCCATAATCAATACCGAGCGCACCAAAGAGCAACACTCCGGAATTGAGTGATATATTTGTATCCCGAGCCAGATTAACAGTTGGAGAATCGTAGAATGAGTAGGTTGAATTCAAATCCTGATAGGCAGGGATGCCGATGCTTCCACTGACGTAATGCCCAACGGCATATGCCGGAGTTGACATCAAAAGCCCGGTAGATAGTAAAGCCAGTAATGATGTAATCTTTTTCATGTTCATCGTATTTAGATATTAAATAGACAGGTCTTCACAGGAACATAGGCACTGGCATATATTAAATACATAATCAATACTTGAATCTACTATACGCATTATATATTTCAAAGATAAAGAATTGTGCACCACCGGGTTTCTGCTATTCAGGGTTATCAGGCAGAGCAGGCGCAACCTGCGCATTAATTTGAGATTAGAGCTTGCTTTGTTAAGGATGCGCTGAATCTTTTTAGTAGGAGCATTGCAGTAAATCATTATTTTATCGCGAAAATCTTTCCCGAAAAATCTTGAAAAAGGAAAATCATGAGCACCTTGCCAAACTGCCCGAAATGCAACTCGGAATACACTTACGAAGTCGGCACGCTCCTGACATGCCCTGAGTGTGCCTACGAATGGAGCAGCGCTGCAGAACCTGAGTTAGAAAAAAAACGCGTCTGGAAGGATGCGCATGGCAATATATTGCAGGATGGCGATACCGTGACGGTGATCAAGGACCTCAAGGTCAAGGGAGCGTCATCGGTTCTGAAGGGCGGCACGAAGGTAAGGAACATCCGTCTCATCGACGGCGACCATGACATCGATTGCAAAATCGAGGGTTTCGGATCTATGGAATTGAAGTCGGAATTCGTCAAGAAAGCCTGAAAACGCATTCGGATCAGTCGAGATCGAAAAGCAGAATTTCTGCACTCTCTTCTGCACTGATACTGAGCAGCTCTTCATCAGTTACGGCAGCACCATCACCCTCATCGAGTAAATAGTCATTTAATAATAACCTGCCTCGAACAACCTGCAGCCACACACTGCGTTCTGGTGCAATATTGTAAATAATCTCCTGATCAGGAGCAAGCACGGCAGAGTAAAGGCTGATATCTCTATGGATGGTTAAGGAGCCGTTACGACCATCACGGGAAGCAATGAGACATAGAACCCCTCTGTTCTCTTCAGGAGTAAATAATACCTGCTCATAGGCCGGAGTCAGTCCGGCTTCTTCCGGAACAATCCATATCTGGAAAAAGTGAACCAACCCGGTTGATGAGTTGTTGAATTCGCTATGCGTTATTCCTGTACCGGCAGTCATCCGCTGTACCTCGCCTGCACGGATGACCGAACTATTACCCATGCTGTCCTTATGAGCAAGAGCACCTTCCATGACGCAGGTGATGATCTCCATGTCGTGATGAGGATGGGTTGAAAACCCTTGGCCCGGTTGAACCCGATCCTCGTTAATAACCCTTAATGCTCCAAAACTCACATATTTCTCGTCGTAATAACCGGCAAAAGAAAACGTATGGTATGTATTGAGCCAGCCATGGTCAAAGTGTCCACGCTCTGAAGATTTTCGAATGGTTATCATGTATGAAATTGTCCTTCTATGGTTTGTTTCGGATCGACTCATTGTACTTGTTGAACACCATTCTTAAAAAATCAGTTCAACGAATTCCCTTTTTCATTGTCAGCCAGATATAAAGCAATACCTTTCTTGCTCTTCCTGGCCGGCATCTTGAAGAATATTGCTCTTCATCACCACCAGGAGGCCTCTTTTTCTCTTTGATTTTATTATTTTCCTGCAAGTTTCATTACACCAATACGCTCAACAACCACTACCTCTTATGACCAAGAAAAAAGAACTGCTCTGGCAGAGCCGCTTTTCAGAGCCTTTTGATCAGGATGCACTGTTCTATTCTTCTTCGGTTCATGTCGATAAAAAACTCTATCGCGAGGATATACAAGGCTCAATAGCCCACGTCACAATGCTTGCTGAAGAAAACATTGTCAGCAACGATGAGGCTCGCCAGATCATTGACGGACTGCGTGAAATTGAGGAGGAACTCACCAGCGGTAAACTTGTACCGCACTGGGAAGATGAGGATATCCATACGGTTATTGAAAACCGGCTTAAGGAAAAAATAGGAGCCGCAGCCGGCAAGCTTCATTCCGGCAGGAGCCGAAACGATCAGGTTGCTACCGATACCCGCCTCTATATGCGCCGCCAGATTGGCGAACTCCAGGAAGCGCTTGGAACCCTTTTGAAGGTGCTTGTTGAAAAAGCAGAAACATACCGCCAGACCATCATCTTTGGCTATACCCACCTGCAGCGTGCCCAGCCAATATCCGCCGGCCACTACTACCTTGCCTATTTCAACATGTTTCTGCGTGACCGTCAGCGCCTCGCCGACCTCTTGAAACGGGTGAATATCTCTCCGCTTGGAGCAGCAGCATTTGCAGGCAGCACTCTTCCGCTCAATGCCGAGAGAACCGCCGTACTGCTTGGTTTCGATGATCTTTTTTCAAACAGTATTGATGCTGTGAGCGACCGCGATATCGTGATTGAATTTATCTCCGACTGCTCCATGATCATGATGCATCTCTCGCGCTTTGCCGAGGATCTCATCCTCTGGAGCTCCTACGAATTCGGCTACCTGAACATCAGTGATGCATTCGCTACAGGATCGTCCATCATGCCGCAAAAAAAGAATGCCGATATTGCAGAGCTTGTAAGGGGTAAAACAGGACGGGTGTACGGAAACCTGGTTTCGATGCTCACCATCATGAAAGGCCTTCCGCTCTCCTACAACCGCGATATGCAGGAAGATAAACCGCCACTCTTCGACAGCGCTGAAACCGCCGTGTCCAGTGTTACAATATTTGCCAAACTGCTGGAACATACGACGCTGAGAGAGGAACGACTTGCTAAACTGACTGCAGAGGATCTCAGCCTTGCTACTGAAATAGCTGAATATCTTGTCGGCAAACAGATCCCTTTCCGCGATGCTCACCGCATTACAGGCAAAATTGTCACCTGGAGCATTGCTTCGGAGGTTACACTGCCGAACATTCCTGTGGAGAAGTTCAGGGAGTTTTCAGACGTTATCGGAAAGGACATCTACGACTATCTCAAGCCGGACAGCAGCGTGAATTCAAAAAAGACTCACGGCAGCTGTTCATTTGACTCGGTTGCATACCAGATCGAAGAGGCCAGAAAGCAGCTTTAATTCAACACGGGTGACGATGTCCTGACGACAGTGTGACGTTCTATAGACTTAAGCTCTGCCATATCAGAAACAATCGCCGCTGACTGGTTGATCAGAATATCCTTGTTCAGACTTTTAACTGAATCGGGAGCCTGTGCCCACTGTTTTTCGATCTGTTTGATCGTATCTATTTCCGATTTGAAGGCTACATCCTGAAGTGATGTCATTTTTTTCTTCCTGATCTGGTTAAGAACATTCACATCATGTAAATAAGCCTGGTATTGATGACTTTTCAATGAGCGTTCCTGAAATTTTTTCTTCAGCATACCAATTTCTTCCTGATTGACCTCTGCAGTAGGCCGGTAAAATGCCTTTGAAATAGTGCTCCAGGGAAGACTGCTTGTATAGGTATCTTCTCCGATAGTAGTGGTATCAATCAAAGACGGCATGGCAATATCAGGCACTACTCCTTTATGCTGGGTGCTGCCTCCGGAAATCCTGTAGAACTTTGCAATAGTCAGCTTCAGCTCTCCAAGTTCAGGCTTCTTTCCAAAAAAAGTAAACGGCCTTGTCAGTTTGACAAGACTTTGCACCGTCCCCTTTCCAAATGTTCTCTCTCCGACAATAATCCCCCGTCCATAATCCTGAATTGCCGCAGCAAAAATTTCAGACGCTGAAGCGCTGTAGCGGTTGACAAGGAGTGCAAGAGGTCCATTATAAAGTATGCGACGATCTTCATCCCTGAGCACCATTTTACCGCCCGTAGCATTACTGACCTGCACTACAGGCCCTGATGTAATAAAGAGTCCTGTAACATTAACAGCCTCTTCAAGCGAACCGCCTCCATTATCACGAAGATCAATCACAACACCGTCAACATGTTCGGCATTGAGTTCATTCAGAATACGGGCCACATCACGACTGGTGCTGTTATAATTAGCGACATTCCTTTGCTGGGCTTCAAAATCAAGGTAAAACGATGGTATGGTAATAACGCCGATTTTTCTGCCACCCTCCTGAATGATGCTTTTTTTGGCGGCCTGCTCCTCAAGATCAACCTTGTCCCGCAAGATCTGCACTATTTTTGCCGGTCCACGACCTGCCTGACTTGCAGGAAGAATCTTAAGACGAACAATGGTGCCTTTCTTTCCACGGATGAGTTTAACAACATCATTGATTCTCCAGCCAAGCACATCAACTATTTCACCGGTCGGCCCCTGACCGACGCCAATAATTTTATCCCCTTTTTTCAAAAGATTGGTTTTAAAAACCGGCCCTCCCGGAATAACCTCATTGATAAGGGTATACTCGCTTTCGGTCTGCAGTTTAGCCCCTATTCCCTCAAGAGAGCGGCTCATGTCGATCTGAAAGTTTTCAAACTCGTCAGGAGAAAAATAGCTCGTATGCGGATCAAAGGAGGTTGTCACCGCCGAAATGTATGCCTGAAAAGCATCATCAGGTTTCTGGTGGTTCAGAAGGTTGAGGCGGTTTGTGAACGTTTTTTCCAGCGCTCCCCGAACAGTCGTGCTGCTTTCGCCTGAATATTTAAGATTAAGCCACTGATATTTCAACTCTCTTTTCCAAAGATCATAAAGCTGGCGGCGGTCAGCAGGCCACGGATCAGCTTTACGGTCGAGGTCAATGGTTTCAGGTATTGAAAAGTTGAAATGAATGGTATCCGCAGCAGCCCTCATAAACCGCATCTTCTCCTTCGCTCTTTTAAGAAAAAAGTTGTAGATGCCGAAACCGGAATTTGCTTTTCCTGCAAGAAATTCCTTATCAATCCTGGTTACAAAAATCTTTCTGAGGCTTTCCACCTCGCTTGCCACAAAGTAGCTTTTTGTGCCATCAAGATTATCGAGGTAACGATTAAATATCTGTTGTGAAAGAGAGTCATTGACCGATACTTTTCTGAAATGGTTCAGTAAAAGGTTTTGAGTGATATATTTGCCGGCCTCTTCCTCTGCCTCGGTAGGTTTAAATAAAACAACTGCTTCAGCAGGCGCAGATTTAACAGCATTTGCAGCAATCAGACACTCAGTACTTCCCAGGAAAACAATGGTGAGAAGCAGACTTTTTCTAAACATTTCTTTATATGATGGTCAAAGGTTTGGCAACAGCTTCAAAGCAAATTATAAATGAGAAAATAATTATTATACCTATATTTGAGGACGTAAGGTATTCAGTTACGGGCTGGTATCCTGAGTAAAAAATACGGCACATAATAATAATAAAAGGAGAGCTTTTCAATGGAAAAGAAAAATATCAGTTACAAAGAACTAGGCCTTTGTAACAGCAGAGAACTTTTTAACAAAGCAGTCACCGGGGGTTATGCGATTCCAGCATATAACTTCAACAATCTTGAGCAGATGCAAGCCATTATACTTGCATGTGCCGAAACCAAATCTCCTGTTATTCTTCAAGTATCGAAGGGTGCCAGAAGCTATGCGAACGAAACCCTTCTAAGGTACCTTGCTCAAGGCGCTGTTGCTTATGCCGCCGAACTCGGAACACCTGTCCCGATAGTTCTCCATCTCGATCATGGAGACAGCTTTGAACTCTGCAAAGACTGTATCGAGTCCGGGTTTTCTTCGGTCATGATTGATGGTTCACATCTCCCTTATGAAGAGAACGTCGAATTGACCAAAAAAGTTGTCGCTTATGCCCATCAATTTGATGTGACTGTAGAGGGAGAACTTGGAGTGCTTGCCGGTATTGAAGATGATGTTTCTGCCGCACACCACACCTATACTCAGCCGGAAGAAGTTGAAGACTTTGTTGCAAAAACCGGTGTAGACAGTCTTGCAATTTCTATCGGCACATCACACGGCGCATTCAAATTCAAGCCGGGTGAAGATCCCAAAATCCGCCTTGATATCCTTCATGAAATCGAAAAGCGTATCCCCGGTTTCCCTATCGTTCTGCATGGTGCCTCTTCGGTTCCACAGGAACTGATAAAAATCATCAATGAACACGGCGGAAAACTGAAAGATGCAATCGGTATCAGCGAAGATCAGCTTCGCCTTGCAGCCAAGTCAGCTGTCTGTAAAATCAATATTGATTCTGATGGTCGTCTGGCGATGACTGCTGCTGTCCGTAAAGTGCTTGATGAAAAACCGGAAGAGTTCGATCCAAGAAAATATCTTGGAC
Organism: Chlorobium sp.; assembly: GCA_005843825.1. GTDB lineage: Bacteria > Bacteroidota > Chlorobiia > Chlorobiales > Chlorobiaceae > Chlorobium. The sequence goes on along the minus strand of SZXX01000030.1, from coordinate 76,161 downwards.
CTGCACGGGATGCTCTCAAAAAGCTCTATGTCCACAAAATCAACAACGTCCTTGGCTCCAACGGAAAAGCATAATTGAGGGCAGAAAGAAACACTCTTAAGTAAAAAAAGCGCCGCACGGCGCTTTTTTTATGAGGGCTGGAATATTCGTAGAAACCTGACTGCCGCAAAAGCAAGCAGACCACTGCCGGTTTCAAGGGCACGTTCCTCAGGATTGAAGGTTGGAGAGTGCAGTGTATTGCTTTTTTCAGTAAGCGGTGTTCCAGTGCCAATCTGCCAGAATGTACCGGGACGCTCCTGGAGAAAGTATGCAAAATCCTCAGCCGTCATGATCGGCTCACTTTCAAGCACATTGTCGCTGCCAAGATACTCACTGCACACAATTGCCGCATGTTCAGTCACAGCCGGATCGTTAAACAGTACCGGATAACCTTTCCTGATTTCAACTTCCCCCTCGACGCCAAGTCCTTCAGCAACATGCGTAACCGTCTTGCGGAGCCGCTCCTGAAGCAAGGCTCGCAACTCCTCATTCATGGTTCTCATCGTGCCGGACATGGTCACCTGCCTCGGAATGACATTAGGAGCATTGCCGCCATGAATTGATGCAATGGAGACGACCGCAGGCTGATGAGGCGGAACAACCCTGCTGACAAGATGCTGGGCCGCTGTAATGATATGAGCTGCAGCGAGCACCGGATCAGCTGCTTTATGAGGAGCCGAAGCATGGCCACCCTGCCCTGTTATCGTAAAATAGAGCTCATCGGTAGCAGCCATAAAACTCCCTTTGCACAGGGCAACTTTTCCTGTTGCAACATTTGGGAAACAGTGCTGTCCGATAATAACCGCCGGATTGAATCGCTCGAAAAGACCTGCATCAAGCAAAGGTTTTGCTCCACCGGGAGTTTTTTCTTCGCCGGGCTGAAAAATCAGAAGCACATCACCCTCAAGCTCATCCTTCATTCCGGCAAGGATTTTAGCTGCGCCCAGAAGCATTGCCGTATGCATATCATGACCGCATGCATGCATTTTTCCAGTTTCAAGCGAGCAGAAATCGTGCAAGTTCTCTTCATTAAGCGGCAGCGCATCAATATCCGCCCGTAACGCAATAAGATGGCCCTCGGACGATGAACCTCCACCCTTGATAAGAGCCACAACTCCAGTCTTAAGCAAAGGCGGCTCAGGGGTTATACCGAGACCAAGAAGATAGTCCGTTATAAGCGCTGTAGTCCTTACCTCTTCAAAAGAGAGTTCAGGATGAAGATGAATATCCCTGCGTAAGGCTATAATTTCAGGATAAATCTCTGCTGCACTCTGCCGGATCCGTGCGGCAAGCGCGGTAAAGTTCTCTATTGACATTGGATTCCAACGTTAAGGAAATGTTACTGTTCCCTGGCAGGCGTTCGGCGCTCTACATATCCATAAAATGAATAAACTCAAGAGCCTTCTCTCTGAGTTCATCATCTCTCTCTGTAAAGAAAGCTGAAGTATAGCGAATCGAATAGCCGTATTTTTCAAGATTTTTCACAAGCCGAAAGAGATCATGGGTCTGAACCCTGAAGGATACAACCATTCCATCACCCTCAGCAGTCGAAGGATACATGCCGAAACTCAGCACCGTCGCATCGTTTTTTTCAAGGGTGGCAATAACCTCCGAGAGCTTCAGCTCAAATGCAGGTATATTCAGCTCAAGGGTCATTCCAACATCTCCCAAATGGAAAACATTGGCTATTTTTTCAAGCACAGTCCCTTTTTGAATAACACCAAGATAGAGCCCCTCTGCATCCGAAACAGGGATGAGGCTCCCGGGAAAAGAACCGATCCTTGAAAAAACATCAAAAAGATGCTCATTGCCTCCGATACTGCCCGACTGCTCAAGCTTTAGATCCCTCAGGCTCTGACTGCCCTTTTTTCTGGACTGCAGAACCGGTAAAAGGTCGAGTAAAGTCACCATTGAAAGAAATTTCCCATCATGCACTACAGGGACGCATGCAAGACCTCCCTCCTGCATAGAGGCAATCACATCGGCAACAGCAGCATCATCCGTAAAAAACGGATAGTGTGCAACGAGACAACTCTCTATGTATTCATTCAGCAACATGGTTCGATTTTATTCACTCTCCGTTCATGCCTGCCGCCTTCAAAATCAGTCGAAAACCAATTATGAAGACTTTTTTCAATAGCCTCTTTATCGCTGAAGCGTGCCGATAAACAGATAATATTGGCATTATTATGCTGCCGGGCAAGTGTTGCAAATTCCGGGTTGCAGCAAAGCGCAGCACGAATACCTTTAACCTTGTTTGCTGCAATTGAAACCCCGATACCGGTTCCACAGAGCAGAACACCTTGATCATAAAGCCCATCAGCGACCGCTATGGCAACTTTACGCGCATAATCGGGATAATCAACCGAATCCTCATTATAGGGCCCCATATCTTTACTTTCATGACCATTACGCTCAAGCCAGGCAATAACAGTTTTCTTTAATTCAACCCCTGCATGATCACTACCAACAGCAATTTTCATAGTTTGTTTACTTTGAATTTACATAATTCCTTTTAAAGAGTGCCCGTGTTAAAAAGAGAGCCTGACTGTTAACTTTCGGTTCGCCATCAGCAATCTTTGCATATAAGCCATAAGGGTTCATCTCCCATGCTTTGACATTATCGCTTAAAATAAGATCAAGATCCGATTTGACAACCTGGATAAGCGATTTATTGAAAACGGGAAAAAGGGTTTCCACCCGGTCATCGAGGTTTCTTGGCATGATATCGGCGCTGCCGAGATAGAGTTCCTCTTTTCCTCCGTTATGAAAGTAGTATGCCCGGCTGTGTTCAAGAAAACGGCCAATGATGCTGATAACCCGGATATTATCGCTTATCCCGGGAATTCCAGGTTTCAGACAGCAAATACCACGAACGATAAGGTCTATGGCAACACCTTCACAGGAAGCCCTGTAGAGTGCCCGGATGGTACTTGCATCCACAAGGGCATTCATTTTCATGATTATTCTACCCTTTCCTTCCTTTATGCACCACTCAACTTCGCGATCAATCATCTCAATAAGACGCTTTCGGGTGTTGATAGGCGAAACAAGAAGTTTTTTATATCCGGTATGCTTTGAATACCCGGTCAACGCATTGAACAGTTCAGCGACTTCGTTGGCAAGCCCTTCATTGAGCGTGAACAGACTATAATCAGTATAGATTTTCCCTGTAGCCGGGTTGTAATTACCGGTTCCAAGATGCAGATAGCGCTTCAGTTTTTTTTGTTCACGACGAACAACTAAGGTCAGCTTCGCATGAGTTTTAAGACCTGGAAGGCCATAAGCCACATGCACCCCTACATCCTCTAGAGCACGCGCCCAGACAATATTGTTCTCTTCGTCAAATCGCGCCTTGAGCTCCACCAGAACCGCTACCTGTTTGCCCCTTTCAGCAGCATTCATCAAAGCCTGTACAATCGGCGAATTGCTGCCGACACGGTAGAGTGTCTGTTTTATTGAAAGGACATCAGGATCTGCTGCGGCCTGGTTTATAAAATCAACGACAGGCTGAAACGAGTCATAGGGATGGTAGAGCAGCTGATCTTTAGACCTTATAGCGCCGAAAATATCACCACTGAACTGTTCTTCAATCAGGTTTTTCGGAACAAATTGCTCATCCTTCAGGTTCGGCCGTTCTATTTTCAAAAGATCAATAAGACAGCTGAGCCCAAGGGCTCCATCTATTTCATAAACGTTTCTTTTGGCAACTTCAAGATTTTTCATGAGCAGTTTTCTCACCGACTGAGGCATTGCAGGCGTAATGTCAAGGCGCACAACTTTGCCGTAACGGCGTGACCGGAGCCCCTGCTCAATGGTTTTTAAAAGATCGCCTGCTTCATCTTCCTCAATCTCAATATCAGCATCACGAATCAATCGGAAGAGATGCGACCTGGTAATCCTCATCTTCGGAAAAAGATGCGAGAGATTGTTTTCAATGAGATCTTCAAGCCAGATAAAGCGGATTATACCGTCATCATCATTAAAACCTTTTATATCGTTGAGCCGCAAAAGACGCGGAAGAATGCTAGGAACCTTCACGCGGGCAAACTTGAGCGAGCCGTTCTCCTCATCTTCCAGTTCAATGGCGAGGTTCAACGACAGATTCGACATGAAAGGAAACGGATGACCAGTATCGAATGCAAGCGGAGTAAGCACCGGATAGATCTCCTTCCGGAAAAAATGACTCAACGCCCGCTGCTTCACTGGTGAAAGTTCAGCTACCGTAAGCAACTCAATACCCTCCTTTTTCAAGGCAGGCAAAAGGTCGTGATAAAAGCACTCATAACGCTCGGAGAGCTGCTGCAAAACCATCGTGCGGATCTTTTCGAGCTGTTCAGCAGGAGTAAGACCATCGATTGTTCGATCCTGAATACCGGCCTCATACTGATCTTCGATACCCGCAACCCTGATCATAAAGTATTCATCAAGGTTTGAGCTGAAAATCGAGATAAACTTCACCCGTTCCAGAAGCGGGTGCGCGTCGGGACTCAGCGCCTCTTCAAGCACCCGCTGGTTGAAATTAATCCAGCTCAACTCCCTGTTGACATACAGGGAGGGATCAAAAAAATTTATCTCCGGTGCAGGCGCCAATATCTTTCCTTTTTTTTCTGACAATGTCAGCATATGCGATTACAAAAATATTCAGGAAAACCGAATAATTCCATGTTCATGAACAACAGTATCAAGGCCGGCATCCCATTGGTCGGCAGGAACCTGATCAACCATCTGCCGGCTGAATGCAAGACCGATAAGCCTAACCCTCCTCCCCTTCACTGTAAGACGATGCAAAAAAGAGTCATACAACCCTTTGCCATATCCGAGACGATAACCTTTTGCATCAAAAGCAAGGAGAGGTATCAGCACAACATCAATGAGTGATTCATCGACAACCGACACATCCTCAGGTTCTGGCTGGCCAAATTGTGCAGGCAGAACAGGATCACCTTTTTGAAAAGCAGCCGAAACGAGATGACCATTCATGACAACCGGAACCGCAAGCTCTTTACCCATAGTTGAAAGCCGATCAATAATGGCTGCAGTATCCACTTCGCCAGAAGCGCGAATGGCTAGGTAGAGATGAATATGTCGAGCATCAATAATTTCGGGTAACCCACAAACATTCCCGGCAATAGCCATACTCATTTCAGTGCGCAGACTTTCGGAAATCGAACGCCTCAAGGCCAGCATCCTGACCCTGAGAGCTGCTTTTTTATCAGCAACGCCGGCATCCCGCGCCACTGCACCCGACTTGGGTTTACTCTCTGCGTCCCTCATCATTCCTGTAGATTGCCCCCTCAAAGAATATTGAGCAGATACACGGCATGACTATGATCCGCTTTACCGTAAAATAATAAAATACAACGCCGAAACCCCTCTTGAACCCGGAACTATTGCTCCAGGAGCCATTTATTGTGCCGATAAACGGCTAAAGGCCCGCAAACTGAAGCGAGGAAACTTGAGAACCATGCTGGATAGAAAAGGTGAGAGTAACAACCTCTTCACATGCCGGAAGATCTAGCGCTTCAGCTGAGATTGTATAAGTGCAAGAATCTCATTTTTCTTGACCGGCTTTGATATGAACCCATCACAGCCGGCTTCTCCGGCTTTGTTCCTTTCATCTGCCGAGGCGAAAGCTGTCTGAATAATAACTGGCAATTCCGGACGCATCTGCTTGATCAGTATAGTCGCATCATAGCCGTTCATTACCGGCATTTTGATGTCCATAAATACGATATCAATTTCCGGATGGAGCGCTACCATTTCGACCGCTTCCTTTCCGTTGCCCGCAGAGAGGAGCGTGACGTTGTCCGTTTTAAGGAATATTTTCAGGAGGATGCAGCTTATCTCATCATCTTCAGCTATCAGGATTGTCAGCCCGGGCTCCGATACTGGAGATTGCGGTATCGCAGGATCAGCATCAGGCTGGAGCTTTTTGTCCGATCCAGAAGAATTGTATGGAAGCGTAAACATGAATCTGGCTCCCCCGCCATGCGCCGATTCAACCCATATCCTGCCTCCGAGCAGTTCAACAAATCCTTTCGAAATGCTCAGACCGAGGCCTGCCCCTTCATGATTACGGGAGAGAGAGCTGTTCACCTGCCTGAAACGGTCGAAAACACTCTCTTTCATTGCCTGCGGAATACCGATGCCTGAATCTGACACAAAAAATTCCAGCATATCGTCTTTTCTCTCATAGCCGATATGTATGCGCCCCTCATCGGTGAATTTTATAGCATTGTGGACAAGGTTTGTCAGTATCTGTTCAAGTTTTTTTCCGTCAGTTTCTATGAAGCTTTCGCTGTCAGGCAGTCCATCGCTGTAGTTGAGGCACAACCCTTTTATTTCAGCCGCAGGCTTGAAAAAAGCATAAAGATCATACATAATTCTGTTGACAGGTATCTCGGATATATGCAGTGCAATCTCCTTGGCATCAATACGGGAAATATCGATGAGATCATTGATGAGGTTGAGCATGCGTTCACCGCTCTGCTGGATGAGGTCGATATATTCCCGCTGTTCCTCCCCAGAAAGATTGGCGTCCTTAAGCAGTTCTGAAAACCCTAGAATGCCGTTCATCGGGGTCCGTATTTCATGGCTGATATTTGCAAGAAACGCACTTTTCAGCCTGTCGCTCTCCTCTGCTTTTTCTTTGGCTTCGACAAGATCGTTCCACAGAATTTTCTTTTCAGAAATATCTTCATTGACGGCGACAAAATTGGTGATCTTTCCCTGTTCATCCCTAATGGGCGAAACGACCGCCTGTGTCCAGTAGTGATTTCCGTTTTTCTTTCTGTTGTGCATTTCGCCATGCCAGATATCACCAGAAAGAATGGTATCCCAGAGATTTTTATGCACATCCTGCGGCATCAGACCTGATTGAAGAATACTGGGATTCTTTCCTTTAACCTCTTCGATGCTGTACCCAGTCATCATCGAAAAAGCAGGGTTCACGTATTCGATATTTCCTTCAGGATCAGTAATGAGAACAACTGCCGGGCTCTGCGTTATGGCGACACTCAGCTTTTTCAGTTCATCCTCGGCCTGTTTGCGTTTGGTAACATCGATTAATGAACCGGCGATAAAATCGGGGTCTCCATTTTCACCTCGCACAAATTTTGCAGTATTGCTGAGCCAGGCAATGGTGCCGTCCATACGGAGGAATTCAGCTTCAAAATTATTGACATAACCATGTTTGAGGATAAGTTCCCTCAATCGCACGCTGTCTTCCGGGTGAACATAGAATTTCGTTGTATCCTGTTCAAACCATGCGTTTATTTCTGATGCTGGGCATCTGCTTAGATCGAGACAACCCTGGTTTGCACTTATTATTTTTCCGTCCAATGTGATCTTGTAAAGTCCAATCGGGACTCTTTCAAATAGCTCCCGGTATTTTTTCTCACTTTCCCGTAAAGCCTCTTCGCTCAATAATCTTTCAAGTTCCCCGGCAGCACGGACTGAAACCATTTTCAGAATAGCCTCAGCCATTTTTTGATCGACTATCGGACGTCGTCCGATGACGGCAATCAGACCGATCGGGTTACCGGAGTGATCCCTGAGAGTGACTCCGACATAACTTTGAGCTTGCAGGTCCTTAAGTAACTGATCTTGAGGAAAAGTTTGACTGACATCTGCAGGAAAACAGCAAATATCCTCTCTGACGACATCACCACAGGGAGTGTCTTTCAGAATGTATTCCTCATTTTCTCCGAAATGGTCGTCACACCAGAAGGCAAGTGTTCTTGCTTTCAACCCGTCTCCTTCAAGAAGGTTAATGCAGGCATAGTCCAAGTCGAGGCACTCGGCAAGGTAACGGGCAAGAGTATTAAAAAATGGTTCATCCTGCGAAACGTAGCTCGTATGTGACAGAAACAGCAGTACATCTTCAATTTTTTTACGGGTAGTGATGTCTGTACCTATACCTATCAGAAAGGGATTACCATCAATTATTACTCTTCTCGCGTTCATTACAAACCAGCGAAATTCCGGACCGCCTCGAAGAAGTATCCTTCCTTCCACACTTTCATCAATACCATGCTCGAATACACTTGCAACCTTTTCCTGAATGAGTGCCCGATCTTCGGGATGTGCAGTCTCAATAACCTGCATAGTCGCCATCTCGCTTTCGGGTTTACCGGCAATTACATCACGATCATAAGCATTCCAGCCGGCATAGAAACCCTTTGTGTCGATTATATAAAAAGGACCGGGAATACTGTCGATAATGGTTTTATTGAGATCCTTGGCTTTGTTGGTTGTTTCCCCGGCATTTTTCAGATCGGCTATATCAACAATGAATCGCTGACGGCTTTTTTCCAGTTCATCTTTCGTCTGAACGAGTTCCTTCTTGAGTATTTCTATCTCCATCTGATGAACTTCCAACGCTTGCTGCAGCTGAAGCATTTCCAGGGATGAAGAGGAGAGATTCGGGCTATTTATGTGATTTTTCTCAAGGAGCTTTTCAACCTTTGACCGCAATTCAGAAAAATCATCGAGAGGAGCTCTTCTTTTACTCATAAAAGGGGTATGTGTGTGAGATGATATACAAATTTCTCCTCAAACAATTTTGAACAGATGCAGTACATTACGTCAAGCTAAAATAATAAAATACGATATGGAAACCCTTCTTGATCGCAGAACTATTGCGCCCGGCGCTATTTATTGTGTTGGAAAAAACTACTCTGAACATGCCCGGGAAATGCAGCTGCTTGAGGGAACTGCCTCAAAAGCTGGTGAGGAACATGACAATGAGCCGATTATTTTCATGAAACCACCGACGGCCCTTGAAACTGAAGGAGTGATAACCATGCCCGGGTTTGAAGGTCATCCCCTATCCAATACAATGCACTATGAGTCTGAAATTGTTCTCCTGGTCGGAAAATCAAGCGATGGATGCTCTATTGAAGAGGCACCACAATACATTGGCGGCTTTGGTGCCGGTCTCGACATGACACTCCGCGATGTTCAGCTTGCAGCAAAAAAATCAGGAAACCCATGGCTTAAAAGCAAAGGATTCAGAAAAAGCGCCTTGATCTCCGATATTATTCCTTTTAATGATGCCCTCTTTCCCGAGAATATTGAAATATCGCTTGAGCTGAACGGCAGACGGGTTCAACAGGGGCTGGTTACGGAAATGCTCCATAGCCCGGCCATGCTTATTCATTATTTGTCGTATCTTTACGGATTACGTCGCGGTGACCTTATATTTACAGGAACACCCGCTGGTGTGGGCAAAGTTTCACCCGGAGATACTCTGAAAGCCATGCTTTCAATGCATGGAAATGGAGATCAAAGTCCGAGGGAGCTTGTAAGCCTTCAAGCACGAGTTATATAACGTTATAATTATTTCAGCACCATGAGCTTTATCTTTCAGAATGGACGTCTTCTCAATCCTCTTGAACATCTCGATACTGCAGGTTCCATAAAAGTGGCTGACGACGGCATCATCGAAGAGGTCGTATCCGGTAATGAAGTTATAACAGCCTCACCGGAAGACCGGATTATTGATCTGAACGGCCAGATAATCGCTCCCGGGCTTTTCGATATGCACTGCCATTTCAGGGAACCAGGTCAGGAGTATAAGGAAACCCTTGAAAGCGGTTCAAATGCAGCCGCAGCAGGCGGATTCACCGGTGTTGCCCTTATGCCCAATACCAAACCGGTCATCGATAACCCCCTTGGTGTAGCCTATATCCGCCATCACTCCGCCACACTTCCGGTAGATCTCGAAGTGATAGGAGCAATGACAGAAGGCAGCAAAGGCGAACACCTTGCCCCCTTTGGAAAGTTCCGCTCTTACGGAGTGACTGCCGTGTCGGATGACGGCTCAGCCATTCAGAACAGCCAGATCATGCGCTTAGCCTTTGAGTATGCCTCAAACTTTGATCTGCTCATCATTCAGCACTGCGAAGAAAAGTCGCTTACTGAAAAAGCCGTCATGAATGAAGGGCTCTTTTCGACCAAACTCGGTCTGAAAGGCATTCCCGATGTCTCTGAAGCGATAACGCTCAGCCGGGATCTGCTGCTGATGCACTACCTCGAAGAGCACAAGCTGCATGACCCTCTCAAAAGGCCGCGATACCATGTTGCCCATATCAGCACAAAAGCAGCACTTGACCTTGTCCGTAAAGCAAAAAAGGATGGACTTCAGGTTACCTGTGAGGTAACCCCGCACCACTTCACCCTCAGTGATGAAGATCTGTTCAATGCCGACCGGAAGGGTAATTATATCATGAAGCCGCCGCTCTCCTCCGTTGAAAACCGAAATGCCATCCTGGATGGACTTCGTGACGGGACCATTGATGCCATAGCTACAGACCATGCGCCACATGCATCACACGAAAAAGAGTGCCCTCTGGATCAGGTATCATTCGGCATTATCGGGCTTGAAACCTCACTTGCCCTTACCATAACCGAACTGGTGGATAAAAAGGTGATTACCCTCTCCCGGGCTATTGAACTGCTGTCGGTCAACCCGCGAAAAATACTTAACCTCAAGCCGATACTGTTCAAAAAGGGAGAGCAGGCTAATTTCACCGTCATCAATCCTGACACCCGGTGGATAGTCACCCCGGAGTCCCTGAAATCCAAATCATCAAATACGCCCTTTTTCAACCGATCTCTGAAAGGCAGGTCAAATGCAATCTTCCATAAGGGAAAACTTCATGAATCAGGCTCTCTCTAGAAGTAATTCCATAATGGGATCTCTTGGTTATCGGATATATTTTTATTACTTTCATGTTCATTTTGAGTACAAAACAATAGTACTGCGGCTTAACCAAAAGAACTACTTCACGAGTCATGGCAAAGAAACAAACGTTTGCAGATAAAGGCAAAAAATCAGGTTCCAGTGATTTCAAATGTGCAAAAGTGATCTTTTCTGTTAAATCAGAGAAAACCAATGCATGGAAATTCATCGAGAAAAACGTCCGCATTCCAAACGGCGAAAATGATCAGGTTATTCTTGCAAAAGCAATTGCTGATTACGCGAAATAAGTACCGCACGGATGCTTCTTCAGGGCATTATGCAATGCCCTGAATTCCCCCCTTCTTTATCACTCCTTTTTCTCACAAGAACATGGCAGAGAGTCCCGATGGTTCAGGAGCCACCCAGTCACTTCAATGGTTTGAATCGTGGTTTAACCACCCTCTCTATCTTGAAGTATACAGCCACCGCGATCAGGATGAAGCCGCACGCTGCATTCGCACAATTCTCTCCATATCAGGGCTTGACCGTAAAGATCCTGCAACAATCGCAATACTCGATATTGCCTGCGGAGCAGGAAGGCATGCCCACGAACTTGCCCGGCTCGGTTACTGTGTTACAGGCAATGACCTTTCGCCGTTTCTGCTAGAAGAGGCCCGCAAAGAAGCTTTGAACTGCCGGCTTCAGCTCGAACTTACCTGCTGCGACATGCGCCACATCCCCGACATTGATCGCTTTGATCTTGTCGTGCAGCTCTTTACCAGTTTCGGCTATTTTGATGTGAAAGAGGAAGACAGGGTGGTACTCGGCAAGGTTTACAGTGCGCTGAAACAGGGCGGATGGTACGTACTCGACCTTATCAATCCTGTTCAGCTGAAGAGAACACTTGTTTCCGAGACCAGGCGAACATCGGGAAACCTTACGATCCTTGAACAGCGGGCCTTTAATGATGATAAGATTACAAAAACCATCACCATTACGCCAGAAATCGGTGAAAGACTCAGCTTCAGCGAGTCAGTAAGGCTCTACCCCAGAGAAGAGATTTATGCCCTGTTGCAGCTGGCGGGATTTTCTGTAGAAAGCATAGCCGGCAACTATCAGGGCGACATTTTTGAGAACAATGATTCACCACGAATGTTGATCTTCTGCCGGAAACCACTTGAATCGAAAAACGTCTGAGCTGCCAGGCGTCTAGTTAAGCATGTCTCGTTCGCGATACCACTCGTAGGCATTAATTATGCTCTTTTCATGGGGTTCAACCCGCATATGCAATTCACGCACCGCCTTTGTTGAATCATAATAGAGAAACTCTGAGGCAACCCTGAACATTGAAAGGTTGAAGAGTTTCGAGACACGGTTCTTGTTCTTGTACCTGTCAAGGATTGCCCTAAGTATTCTTGCCATCCAGAAAGGGAGGGGAAAAAGAATTTTCGGTGCGCCTGTTATCCGTGAAATCGTATCGGCAAGCTGCTTGTACGACACATTTTCACCGCCGATGATATAACGCTCCCCCGTTTTCCCTATCTCCATAGCGGTAATGATGGTGTCGGCTACGTTCTCAACATCGACAACACAGACACCTCCTAACGGATAAAACGGAAGCTTTCTATTGTAAATATCCTTGATGATCCGTCCAGCGTTGAAATTGATATCACCAGCGCCAAAAACAAATGCAGGATTGACGATAACACAGTCAAGTCCTTTTTTTACAGCTTCAGCAACTTCAATTTCGGACATATGTTTTGTCCTTGCATATTCAAGGCTTATGGCCTTGAAATTCCATTCAGAAGATTCATTAAGCGGCTTTTTGTCGAAGGCAATTCCAACTGCAGTTATCGAGCTGACATGCACAACCCTCTTGACGCCTGCAGCAAGAGAAGCTTGTAAAACATTGCGAGTTCCGTCAACATTGATTTTGTAGAGAAGCTCATTTTTTTTATCACCCATATAGGTAAGACCGGCAGAGTGATAGACATAATCAATACCCTGCAGGGCAGAATCAAGGGAGGCTCTGTCAGTAATGTCACCATAGACAAGCTTGACCTTGTCCAGAACATCCTCAAGAGAGGTCAAATCGGAACTTGTGCGGACAATAATCGAAACTTCATTAGAAGTAAGAGCGAGTTTTTTCACAAGAGCCGAACCAATAAAACCGGTTGCGCCGGTTACAAGTATTTTTTTATTCACCAGTAATCTACCTTCAGTCAATTAACAATCCCTTCAATTTTCCGCTCACCGCAAGACCATTCACAGCAATCACTGTGCGATAGGTAATGCAACCATTATTGTCCAACGGCGGTCTCATTGACAACAATTTTCCCTTCAACGATTTTTTTGCGAATATCCTCAACCTTTTCATGATTTTCAGTACCGATCAGCGATGCATTTTTATTGTTGTAAACATAATCCGTGTAACGATCGGCCAAACCAAATACTGAAGCGCGTCCACCCTTAAAGCTTCCATCCAGAACATTCTCCACAGTTTTCAAAACTGCCCGGTCAACCGCTTTTGTCATACTTGACAATACAAATCCGGGAGCTTCTGATTCCTGGTCACGATCAGTGCAGATAACAAGACCTTTGCTGACTCTGGCAGCCTCAATGACTCCAAGCCCGGTAGCCCCTGCCGCCTCATAGATGATGTCGGCTCCCCTTCCATACTGGCCAAGCGCAAGCTCCTTGCCTTTAGCAGGATTTGCAAACGCAGCTCCAGTCATGCCTACATAACCGGAAATCACTCTGGCACCGGGGTTGACTGCGTGGACTCCATCAATAAAACCTGTCTCAAACTTTTTGATGATATTCGATTCCATCCCGCCGATAAACCCGACTGTTTTTGTTTTGGTAACAAGCCCGGCAAGAGCGCCGGCCAGGTAAGAACCTTTTTTCTCTTCAAAAACAATTCCCTGAAGATTGTCAGGGACACGGGTTCCAGGTTTACTGATGTAGTCGATGCATGCAAATTTCTTGTCAGGGAATTCAGAAGCAATTGCAGTAATATCCTCACTGAAGAGCATACCGACACCGATAATCAATCCAACATCAGGGTCTGTTGCCATCTGGCGCAAGGCTGCTTCACGATCAGCTCCCTCCCCCTGCGGCTCAAGGTAAATAAAAGATACCCCATGCTTTTGCTTTGCAATTTCCAGGCCGTTATAAGCCGAATCATTAAATGATTTATCACCTCTTCCACCAACGTCAAAAACCAGACCAATCTTTAATTTGCTCTTCACAGAGTCCTCTTTACCTCTGTTTTCAACGGATTTTCCGGAACAGCCGACAAAAAGGAATAACAACAAAAGAAGAAAAGAGACTGGATGCTTCATCAGGTTGTTGGAAACAGGTTGTTGAGAACCGGTTGTTGAGTTTGATTGAGCCAACCTTTTATAGACTCTTAGTAAATTATACAGTCTCGTAATTTATGAAAAACTCTCTCTATTTAAAAGCACCATCTCATAGCCAAAGGGCTCGGCAAACCCCTTCATTTAGATCATATCTTCCTATATTAGTCAAAGAGAAATCTCACCTCTCTTAAGATCTTCCAACGAGCAATTCCCTGACAATGAAAACAATAGCACTCTACAGCATCAAAGGAGGAGTCGGAAAAACCGCTACAGCAGTCAACCTCTCTTATCTCTCAGCCCTCTGCTCCCCACCGACGCTGATCTGCGATCTCGATCCGCAGGGAGCAAGTTCCTTCTATTTCAGGATTACCGCATCGAAAAAGTTCAACAGCGACAAATTTCTCAAAGGCAGCAAAAAAATCCATAACAATATCAAGGCAACCGACTTTGAAAACCTCGACCTGCTGCCTTCAGACTTTTCATACCGGAACCTTGATATTGAACTTTCCGATGAGAAAAAGCCGAGAAAAAAACTCAAGAAAAACCTTGAGGAACTGAGCGAAGATTACCGCTTTGTTTTTTTTGACTGCCCACCAAACCTTACCCTTCTCTCCGAGAGTGTTTTTGCCGCCTCCGATATTATCCTCGTGCCCATGATTCCGACAACGCTTTCAATACGCACCTACGTTCAGCTGAAAGAATTTTTTGAAAACAACAATCTTGACAGCTCAAAAATCCGTGCATTTTTCACCATGGTAGAAAAAAGAAAGAAAATGCATCACGATATCATTCATGAATTCCGAAACACCCCGGGATTTCTCTCCCAGACTATTCCCTACAATTCTGAAGTTGAAAAAATGGGCATCTATCGTGCTCCGCTCAATGCAGTTCTGCCAAACTCCACTGCAGCAAAGGCATACAGCAGCCTCTGGAAAGAGTTGAGTTCAGAGCTCGATACCCCAGAATAACACTCTCTTATTTTCCTGTAATCCCAGGGATTGCCTTTATCACCCGCAAAAGCGTCACCACAAAAGGCTGATACCTGATATGGCGATTAGAGCCGGTAATCGATCGGATTTTCGGTACAAGTCGAGTCGCTACATGTTCAGGTCGCTCTGCAATTACCCTGAACAGCCTTATCGCTTCCGGCGAAGCGTCCTTCAGGAGCAGCCCGGTCAACACAAGACCAGGACTCAACTCATGCACTCCGATGCTGGTTTTTCCTGCCGCCCGCAACTCACGGGAAAGAAAATGAGTCAACTCAGCCACTCCCCTTTTTGATGCCTTATGAGGCACTGCTGAACGCGAAAAAGCCGCACCAGAAAAGGAAAAACCCATATTAAAGATATGGTAGATCGCTTCCGGTGAGGGTGGCTGGGTGTCCATAAGCCGGACAGCTTCAGCACACAGCAATAGTGAGCCTGAAAGATTGGTTGTACAGGTCTCAAGGATATCATCCGGCCGGAGCATCCATAACGGACGCTTCAATTGACCCGCTGTACCGGCATTATTAATCCATCGGTCAACCCTCCCTAGCCGGTCGGCGGCAAACCCGGCAAGCTTCTCTACATCCTTCGCTTTACCAACATCACACCGTATACCATAAACCTCTCCCTCTGGAAATGCCTCACTGAGCGAATGTAACGCCCCCTTCAGCCGCTCATGGTTGCGACCGCAAATAACTACACGATCCCGAGCGGCAAGGAAGGCTGAAGCAAGAGCATATCCAAGTCCGGCACTCCCGCCGGTTATCACAACTCCCAGAGAACGATCCGTCATACTCTCATTAGTTCCATACGTTCTTCACCTTCAATCATTTCCCTTTGGCGACACCTCAGCATTCACTCCTTTAAACTCCTCGAGAGAAAAATCTGAAACAGGATACCGCTCCCATCCCGGAGCATCAAAATGCCACCACTCTGTGGGAAAGGGATCAAATCCCTCTTCACTCATGGCAGCTTCAAGGAGTGCACAGTTTTTCTTCGCTTCAAGAGATGCGCCGGCATAATCACGATGGGCTTTCTCTGAAAAATCGTCATAGTCCGAAGGCATGGCAAGAGGATTACCTGCAAGATCACCGAGACTTACATCGACCGCAGCTCCTCGATTATGCCTCGATCCCTTTGCAGGATCAGCTACATAGCGCTCATCCGGAAGAATATTCCAGAACTTCTTCTGCACCGAAAGCGGACGATAGCCATCGAAAATAATTAAACGGTAACCCTGTGTTCTTAATTTCTGCTCAACCCTGATCAACCTTAGCGCAGCATCTCGCCTCAACAGACAGCGCGCAACAGGATACATGACCTTTCCGGTAAAATTCCTGCTGGTAGCATAGCGGATATCCAGCATAAGAGAACCGTCCAGCTCTGAAATATCAACAAAGTCCTTGTTTTCTTCCGCGTTAAGAGGGAGCGCAATAACAAGCACAAAGAAAACAACAAGAAGGCGAATCATAGAGAAAAAGGGCTGTTTTTTACTGACTGTCAGGGCCGGAAAGAGATGGATTCTCGTCAAAAGGAATGATTCCAGGCTTTTTTTCATTGGATTGAAGCGCTTGTAAAGCCTGTTCACGATACGGCAGCCAGAATCTGAAAATGTTCATAACGCTTTCGCCCACAAGCTCTTTAAGTAAATTCCTGTCTTTAGCCGTCAGTTCATGAGCCTCATTCTCCTGACCGGCAAGAAGAAGAATCGGGGCAAGAATCAAGTCATCATCTTCACTATCTTCTTCCTCCACATCAAAGATCGGCTTCCACTCATCAAACCGCAGCTCCATACCCATAATAAATCCAAGAGCCCAGGAGGTAGCTGCTGAATCTTCGTCCTCCGTGGTTTCAAACTCGCAACATTCAAAAATTGGAACAAACTCCTCCGCATCACCCTGAAAAGCAGCTGCAATCGAATTCATATAGCGCAAAAGCAGCTGCATGATATTCTGAGCCTCATCAATCGACAAAAATTCCCCTTCCATTTCTGCTCCAAGCACAAACGGAATCCACTCACTTGGCAAAACCGTCGCCGGCCCGATAACAAGAGCTGCAAAGAATCCATCGAGAGCATCAATCGACATGGCGTTGCCGGAAGATCGTTCTGATATCAGAAACGCTTCAAGAACAAGCATCTCCTCAACGCCAAGAGGTTCGTTGAGGGCATCAAATCCGGTCATCAGAGAATGAGTTTAAAGGTGAAACAAAAAATATATGACGCAACTTCCCTCCCTACCGTTTGAAAGTAACTATCTTACGGTTCATCTTGAAAAGCATTGCTGATATAAAAGGAAAAACTCATTATTATCCGTAAAAACATTGGGATATATCCCGATATGTTCTTATACTTTTAAGATAAATTTTTTCCGGCAGTTCGACGCCCTGAACCCCCTTTAAACACAGCGCCTATGCCTTTACAGCACACTTTCGAACAGCCACTGCGTATAAATATTGCGCTGAAAAATAGATTCAAACCATTTCGTTTTATTGCTCTCTGCCTTACAGTATCATCACTTCAATTTGCACACCCCTCAACAGCTCTTTGTGACTCCACTGCAGATGCAGTAGTAAAGGAGCAACTGACAACAAAAGGTTCTGAACACGCCCATCAAAGCTTTGGTCATATGGGATCGTTCTTCAGCGATGTCACCCACTATTTTGGAACCCGGTACCGTTTCGGTGGAGAAACAGCCAAGGGATTTGACTGCTCAGGTTTTGTCCGCTTCATGTACGACAAGGCATTTAACATGCAGCTCCCCCGTTCTTCAAGAGAGATGTCTGCTATCGGCAACAAGGTCGGAAAAAATGACCTCCAACCAGGCGATCTCGTATTTTTCCAGACACATGGCCACCAAATCAATCATGTGGGGATATTTATCGGCAACGACACCTTTATCCACTCCTCACTCTCAAAAGGCATCACCGAAGATAGATTGAAACAAAGTTACTTCGACAAGCGCTTTGCCGGAGCCGTTCGTCTGCTCAACGTCCCTTCAGAAAAGCTGCCAAATCCCTCAGCCAAGCCTGACGCCACAACCGACCTGACCGAACCGTCCTGATTTTCCCCTATTTGGGTCATTGCGACGCTCCCTTCCTCTGTCATGCAGACAAAGGAGGGAGCCATCTTTTCCCGCCAACTGCCAACTATCCCCAGTCCCTATCACACCGTCTTTTATACGTCCTATAGGGCCTATAAGTCCCATTCCCTATTCCTAAGATTCCCTGCCTACTGCCAACTGATTTCACTATCCTACTCTGACCGACAGCATGGAAAGCGACCCTCCCACGATCCCCTCAACTGGAAAGCTCACCTGTTCATGCTCTCTGCGTAAGCCAAGCACATAGAGCAGAGGCAGAAAATGGTCAGGAGATGGCACCGAAAGCCTTGCATCCTCTCCCTGAAAAGAGTAATCAGCAACTTCACGATCTTTCCCTTCAAGCATGAGTTTTCTGGTCGCATCTTCAAACCGAACAGCCCAGTCGAAAGCTGCAGTTTGCTCATTTTCCCAATCATAAGCACGAAGGTTGTGAACAATATTGCCGCTTCCGACAATCAGCACCCCCTCGTCCCGAAGCGGTTGAAGAAGCCTGCCGATCTCATAATGAAACTCTGGAGCCTTTCTGTTATCAATGCTGAGCTGAACAACCGGAATATCTGCATCCGGATAGAGATGGCACAGCACTGCCCACACGCCATGGTCAAGACCCCGGTGAGCATCAAAACGCACATCATTCGGCAAAAGGATCTTCCGCACACGCTCCGCAAGTTCAGGACTCCCTGGGGCCGGCCAGCTCACCTCAAACAGTTCTCTGGGAAATCCGTAAAAATCATGGATGGTTTCGGGAGAAACGCTTCCTGAAACCGCCAGGTCAGGTCCGTACCAGTGAGCAGATATGGCAAGAATTGCCGAAGGTCGGGGTATGCTTTGCCCAAACCTTCGCCACCCCTCAGTAAATGCATTCGACTGAATCGCATTCATCGGATTCCCATGCCCGAAAAAAACAGCCGGCATTACATGTCCCATATCACCTCTCCATTATAGATTCAACAAAGATCAGACATTAGCAGTTGGCAGTTGGCAATCAGCAGTCACTGTTCACTCACCACTCTTGCCTACCGCCAACTGCGGACTGCCAACTAATTAATCTTCGCCTTGACCAGTTCAACGTCCAGCGAAATATTGACATCTTCGCCAACAGCCACTCCACCTGTTTCCAGCGCCTGGTTCCAGACCAGCCCGTAATCCTTGCGATTGATGGTTGTAGTTGCTGAAGTTCCGCGTCTCAAGTTACCCCATGGATCCTTGCTCTCCCTGGAGAACGGGGCCACAGTAAGCACTACCGGTTTGGTGACACCATGAATCGTAAGATCTCCAGCAACCTTCAATGCGCCCTTGCCAGCCTGTGTCCATTTTTTTGAAACAAAAGTCAGAGTCGGGTATTTAGCTGCATCAAAGAAATCAGCGCTCCGTAAATGCTCATCACGCTTCTGGACGTTCGTGTTGATGGATGCGGCATCGATAGTGACGTTGACACTGGATTTCGTGATATCTTTATCATTAATATCAACAACGCCACTATACTTGTTGAAGTTGCCCTTTACATGAGATACCATAAGATGACTGACACTGAACCCGACATTCGAGTGATCGGCATCAATATTCCATTGTGTTGCATGAGCAAGTGCTGGTGCACCCATAATTGCAACGGTGAGCAAGGTCTTGGTGATGTTCATTCTCATTTTCAGTCTCCTTTTTCCTTTGATTGATTGTAGAGTTATTTAACGTTAAACTATATGGCTGTAAAAAAAATCAACTTTCCAGACACCTCTCTTCCTGCAGGCCGATGATACGGCAAAGCCTTGCCAACTCATCCTGTTCACTCTCTTGAAGGATACTCATCTCATTGACAATGGCTTCCATAATGGACGGAAAAACCTGTGCAATCAGCAAATACCCCGATTCCGTCAGATGAATGGCTATAAAACGCCTGTCATCGAGGTCACGCTCACGCCTCACCAGGCTGCGCTTCTCCAGGTTATCAATAACCATGGTAATATTGCCTGTGGTTTTTAAAATCTTGGCGGCAAGTTCACTCTGGCAAAGAGAACCTTTGTGAAAGAGGACCTCAAGAACTCCAAACTGACTCACTGTCAGATTAAAATCAGCCAGAATACGGCTCGTCCGCCCGGTTACCGACTCAGCAGCCCGCATCAACTTTGTATACGCGCTCAAAGCCCTTTTTTCAGTATCCGAATATGAAGCGACACCAGTAATCATACAACAAATATCAATATTAAATATCTCAACATTAAACTAATAATAAACCCACCAACAATCCAAACATTATTTTTTCTCATCCACAACATTTAGATCCCTCCACTCCGGTCGGGATGACAAAGAAGTTATCCCCGCATACTCTCACAACTTTAGTTTTGCTGGGGTTCAGGAATCACCCCAACCTACATAGAGGGTTCCATGGGAAAAAAGTTGAAATTCTTGCGCAGGGAAAAAACATAATGATCGTCAAATTGAAGACGACAAGTTAACATCACACAAAAACAAAACATACAATCTGCTTGATTGACTCCCATGATAAACTTATAATATAAGGCAGTGGTTAATGTCCAGTATGCCCTTATAATATTAGCAAATAACAACAGGTGATAGCAAGTGTCAGGAATTCTTAAAATAGCATTGAAGCTGCTTGTGAATGACAGAAGCAAGTTTATCGCGCTTTTAGTCGGTATTACCTTCGCAGTATTTCTCATGATCATGATGATGTCGATGTTTTCAGGAATATTATCCCGTTCATCAGCATCGGTTTATAATATAGGGGCAAAAATCTGGGTTATGGACCCGGCAGTGAACAACGCCACCAGCAGTATCCCCATGCCTGATTATGTACTCTCCAAGACAAGAAGTATCGATGGCGTCAAATATGCCGTACCTATCTATTTTGGCAACGCACTGGTAAAGCTGAAAAGTGGAGCTTATCAGGCAGTGTCTGTTGTAGGCCTTGACGATGCGACTCTCTATGGGAGACCTGAATTGATAGAAGGAAAGATTGAGGATATATATGCTGAATCAGCCTTTTTTGTGGTCAAGGATGCGGAATTCAAAAAGCTTGAAAATCCCGTAATTGGTACGGAATTTGAAATAAACGATCATCGTGGGTTAGTCGTCGGTTTGGCAAAAGTTGCATCAGGGGGTCTTTTTGGCATCCCCACGGTCTACACGACCTATAACAGGGCAATAACCTACATTCCTTCGATGCGTTTTACCACTTCCTATGTACTGATCGAACCAAAAAGTGAAGCCGATATTCCTTTTATTCAGCAGCAAGTCAAAAAACTTGGCTATCAGGCACTTACCCGCGATCAGTTTGTCGGGAAAATCTCCGATTTTTACACCTACCAGACCGGCATGGGTATGAATGTTCTGATGATGACGGCAATCAGTTTTATAGTAGGTCTTTCAATCTCCGGCCAGACATTCTATACCTTTATCCTTGAAAACATGGAACGCTTTGGCGCCTTGAAAGCCATTGGAGCCAAAGGCCACGAGCTTATCGCCATGATTCTTTTTCAGGCGTCATTTACTGCACTTCTCGGCTATGGAATCGGTGTCGGGCTTGCCTCAGGCCTTATGATTCTTGCCAAGCTGCGCCTGCCAAGCTATGCTGCACAGGTTACGTATTTCAATCTCACCTTTGCATTTGTTATGGTGCTCATTATGGCTGGAGTTTCAAGTTATATCGGGATTCGTAAAGTGCTCCAGATACAACCGTTTGATATTTTCAGAGGCTGACTATGGGAAAAGTAGCCATAAAGGCAAATGCATTGATAAAGTGGTTTGGCGAAGGAGAGACGAAGACCACCGCAGTGAAGAGCGCAAGTTTCGAGGCAAACTTTGGAGAGCTCCTCTATATCGTTGGTCCGTCAGGAAGCGGCAAGACAACCCTGCTGAGCATGATTTCTGGCATTCTCAAACCAAACGAGGGCAATGTTCTCGTTGAGGGCAAAGATATCTGGAAAATGAAAAGTGATGATATTGCTGATCTCCGCCTGCACAAAATCGGCTTTGTTTTTCAGGATTACCATCTTTTTCCTCGCCTTACCACGGTGGAAAATGTGGCGATTCCCTTGATACTGAAAAAAATGGATTGGAATGAAGCCATTAAAGTTGCCATGGAGTACCTTGATATCGTCGGGCTTAAAGACAGGGCACAATTACCGCCGGTCAAGCTGAGTGGTGGGGAGCAGCAGCGCGTTGCAATTGCGCGGGCAATTGCAGGCAAACCCGATATTCTGATCTTTGATGAGCCGACAGCCTCTCTTGACGGTGATACCGGAAAAAAGATCGTGGAGTTCATCAAAACAAAAATCCTCAATCCGGACCGGTGCGTCATTATTGTGACGCATGACAGTCGCATCTATGAGTTTGCGGACTCAATCATGAAAATGGAAGATGGAAAAATAACAGCCTTTGAACGGAACACATTACAGTACGTATGAGAAATAAACTGTTAATCGGATCTGCCATACTGGGAGTTCTGCTCGCTATCGGTAGTGCCTATATTTCAGGGATACCGGCAAAACCTCAGACACCGGCGTTCAAACCCGCATCTAATCCCTATGCCAAAGGGATTTACGCTAATGGCATCGTTGAAACCCCTCAGGCCAGTGGTGAAAATATCAACCTCTATCCTGAAGTTCCAGGTACGGTGGTAAAAATATTGGTTGCTGAAGGCCAGCATGTTAAGGCTGGAACACCCTTGTTGATTCTGGACGACTCTGTACAGCGGGCCACAACTGCTTCGGCCAAAGCCCAGATTGATGTAGCGAAGGCAACACGTAAAAACCTGCAAGATCAGTATGGCAAACTGAAAGCCTCCTGGACGCTTGATGCGCGCTCAGTCAGTAAAGATGCTCTCGATACGGCTGAAAATGCTGCCAGGGGGGCAAACGCAACTCTGGAGCTTGCTCAAAAGCAGTACGAGGCTGCTAACGCTCTTTTGGCGAAGTATTCCATCAAAGCACTTTCGGAAGGCACTGTGTTGTCGGTTAACACTGCTGTCGGCAGTTATATTTCAAGCCAGGGTGTCTATAGCAGCTATACCGGAGCGTTTCGACCTGTTATGGTGTTGGGAAATACAGAGGGCAGTCTTGCTGTTCGCTGTTACATTGATGAGATACTGATTCACAGAATTCCCGATCCCGCTGATATTGAAGCACGGATGTTTATCCATGGAACGGATATCAACATTCCGTTGAAATTTGTAAGAATACAGCCGAATGTTACTCCCAAGATCGAACTCTCAAGCCAGAGAACAGAGCGGGTTGACGTACGTGTTCTGCCGGTTATTTTCAGTTTTGAAAAACGAAAAGGTGTGTCAATCTATCCAGGCCAACTTGTTGATGTCTACATTGGTGAAAAACATAGTACCCCTAAAAAATAGCACTGCACTTCAGGGCTATCGCAGGGGCAGCGCTCTCCTGGTTTCATTCGGGATATCCCTCTTCCTTTTATCGGGCTGTGCCGTTGGTCCGGACTTTGTTCGTCCTGAAGCGCCAAAGGTAACCCAATACAACCAGGGAGGCGACCCAAAAGAGATCGCTACGATTGAAGGACTTCCTCAGCGCTTTGAAGATGGCGCTGCTCCTGTAGCCAACTGGTGGCACGCATTCAATTCAAAGCAGCTTGATGACGCGGTCAGTGCAGGATTGGCTGATAATCCCGGCTTACAGGCTGCCGAGGCCCGTCTCAGGCAGAGTCAGGAAAACCTGCGTGCAGGCTCCGGCATTTTTTATCCGCAACTCAGCGCCGCGTTTGCCGAGGTCCGTGAACGGAACTCCCCCTCAACCATCGGCAGCTCTTTACCTGCCAGTATCTTTAATTTGACAACGCTCTCTTCATCAGTAAGCTACGCGCTCGACATTTTTGGAGGACAACGAAGAGCTGTTGAAGGTTTGGCGGCACAGGTCGACCAGCAAAGGGCTCTAACCCTTGGCACATACATGATGCTGACCGGGAATATTGTTAACACATCTATTGCCATAGCTGCATATCGTACACAACTCGATGAGACCGGGCAATTGATTGCGCTGGAAAAAGATCAGATCAGCATTGCTGAAAAACAATACCAGGCAGGCATTGCTACCTATGGAGCACTCCTCACGTTGCGCATCCAGCTGAAAACGCTTGAAGCAACACTCCCTCCACTAAGGCAGAAGGTAAGCCAGGCAGAACATCTTCTTGCTACGCTTGAGGGCAGGATGCCTGCTGAATTTCAGCCACCTGCAGTTCTGTTGACTGATATTTCACTGCCACGACAGTTACCTTTATCCCTGCCTTCAGAACTGGTTCGCCAGCGCCCCGATATTCTTGCTGCCGAAGCGCAGTTGCATGCAGCAAGTGCAGGCATAGGCGTTGCTACCGCGGCACTGTTCCCCAGCATCACTCTGAACGCAAGTTATGGACAGACCAGTCAAACGCTGGGCAATCTGTTAAACAGTAACAGTAATGTGTGGAACCTGGGAGGGAATCTAACGGCCCCGATATTTAAAGGCGGCACACTGAGAGCGCAACGTCGGGCTGCAATTGATGCTTACCAAGAGAGCTTTGCCAGCTATAAACAAACTGTTCTTGCTGCTTTTGCTGAAGTGGCTGATATCCTGCGAGCTTTAGAGCACGACGCCGAACTGGTGCAGACCGAATCTCAGGCAGTGAAGGATGCCCTACTTGCAATGGATCTTCTTAAGGCGAATTACAAGGCTGGAACAGCTAACTACCTTCAGGTAATGGTCACTGATATTCAGTATCATCATGCTAAAATCAGCTACCTGCAGGCCCAGGCCCAGCAACTGCAGGATACGACCGCACTCTTCGTCGCTCTGGGCGGAAAGTTGACGGACAAACGGTTTGCGCCCTGAACATTGCTTGCACTCGACCATAGCTGAGTGAGGTATGAGAAGCGAAACATGAAATTACGCCATCTTTTTTTATTAGCACAGTAATTTTGTATGTTTGTAAATTGGTAGTTGTAAAGCATATAACAATTAAAAAGGAGATGGCATGAAAAATCGGTATCTGAAACAGGCATTGTTTGCGACTTTGGTTTCTTTTGGATGTGCATCATCCGCTTTTGCCAACACAGGGGATATCGCCATTGGAGCTAAAGCTTCCACACTCGGCTTTGGAGGAGAGGTTACTGTTGGATTAACCCCTAATTTTAATGCAAGAGCTGGCTATAACGGTTATAATTACAGCGGTTCGACCTCACAGAATCAGATTAACTATGATTACAAGCTGTCGCTGGGGTCATACCCTGTATTGCTAGACTGGTACCCGTTTGAACATTCAGGGTTCAGGCTCTCACCCGGAGTTATTTTCAATAACAACAAGGTAACCGCTACCGGCACAACAACAGTAGTTGGGACTTACACCATTGGAGGAACTACATATTCAACAGCTACGATTGGCTCACTGACAGGCGGTATTGACTTCAACAAGACAGTTCCTTATTTAGGCCTTGGATGGGGAAATGCTGTTGGAAAAAATTCCGGTCTTTCTTTTGTTTTTGATCTTGGCGTCATGTTCCAGGGAACTCCCAACGTTTCGCTTGCAGCAACCAACCCAGTCATACAAGCTGACCCTACATTCCAGACAAACCTTAACAAGGAAATCGCTGACTTGAAGGACAAGACAGATAAATTCAAGTATTATCCTGTGGTCTCAATAGGATTGGCGTACGCTTTTTAACCCAGGACTGAGTAGTTACAACTTTCCCCTCCAGCAGGCGCTTTATTACAAAGCTGCCTGCTGTTTTTTTTCACCCCTGCCGCTTTTGCCGGATTCAATACAAGTGTCTTCAAGAAAAAACAATCCGACCCTCTCCCTAAAGCTCCCGTAAAAGGTTTCTGCAAAAATGATTATTATTCAACTTAAAGGCTGGCAATGCAACTGCAAGGCAAGATGAACAACCCCCACTCGAGTCTATGAAAATCCTGTTTAAACTGATAGTGAATTTGCTTCTTGTTGTAAGCGCAGCTGCTGTCATCGTTTTTTTAAGTCTTGGGTTTATTGTTTCACAACATGCCGGTAGTCCTGAAAAATCAGACGTTATTATTGTACTGGGAGGCGATAACGGTCTCAGGGTGCGCAAAGGTGCTGAATTGTACAAGGCAGGATATGCCTCGCACATCATATTGACGGGTATTGACGAACGATTCTACAATCCAGGTCATCCAAACTGGAGGGAGCGTCGCATGATAGAGCTTGGAATCCCTAAAAGGGCGATCAAGGTCGATGCAAAATCCACAACTACCTGGGAGGAAGCTGAAAACACATCGGATACAATGGAAGAAAAGGGGTGGAAAAGTGCTATTGTCGTCAGCGACCCCCCTCACTTGCTCCGTCTTCAAGAGACCTGGAGCAAATCATTTGAAGGATCGTCAAAAAAATTTATCCTCGTGCCTACTGACCCGACATGGTGGAACCCGCTGCTTTGGTGGAACAACGACAAAAGCTACCAGTTTGTCATGAACGAGATCAAAAAAAATGTGTTCTACGCCATGGTATACTACTGATAGGCAATAGATCCCTTCCTTGTCATCCCGACAAAGGAGGGATCTATCAAAAAGTGACCGATAAAAAGAAACTAACGACTAGGATTTGTTCAGGCACCCGCCATCATGGCTTCGATATCGGCATCAACTTTACCTATTGGTGTAATGCCGAATTTTTCGACCAGCACAGCAGCAATATTGGGAGTCAGGAACTCGGGAAGTGTTGGTCCGAGGCGAATGCCTTTTACTCCAAGATAGAGCAGGGCAAGAAGAACGGTAACAGCCTTCTGTTCATACCATGCAATATCAAAGGAGATCGGCAGATCGTTGATATCCTCTAACGCAAATACTTCCTTGAGTTTGAGGGCAATCACAGCAAGCGAATAGGAGTCGTTGCACTGACCGGCATCGAGCACGCGGGGTATGCCGCCGATATCGCCAAGCTCAAGCTTGTTGTAGCGGTACTTGGCACATCCTGCAGTAAGGATGATGGAATTGTCGGGAAGTGCCGCAGCGACGTCGGTATAGTATTGGCGTGAAGCATGACGTCCGTCACAGCCGGCCATGACGATAAACCGCTTGATAGCTCCTGACTTTACTGCGTCGACCACTTTGTCGGCAAGAGCTATCACCTGATGGTGTGCAAAGCCGCCAGTGATGGTGCCGTTTTCTATCTCTTTTGGTGGAGGGCAGCTCTGGGCAAGTTTGATAAGAATCGAGAAGTCTTTCTGTCCTTCGTTCTCCCGTGCCGGAATATGCTTCAGTCCGGGATAGCCTGCCATGCCTGTTGTAAACATGCGGTTGCGATAAGATTCTCGAACGGGAACGATGCAGTTCGTGGTCATAAGGATTGGGCCGTTGAAGGTATCGAACTCTTTGTCCTGCTTCCACCATGAACCACCGTAGTTTCCAACAAAGTGAGGGTACTTCTTGAACGCCGGATAGTAGTGCGCAGGGAGCATCTCGCAGTGGGTGTAGACATCCACACCTGTTCCGGCTGTCTGCTTCAAGAGGTCCTCCATATCGCGGAGGTCGTGGCCGGAAATCAGGATACCTGGGTTTTTGCCCACACCGGTCTTCACCGTGGTGATTTCAGGATGGCCATAGGTGCTTGTGTTTGCTTTGTCAAGCAGTGCCATTGCCTTGACTGCTGTGCCACCGGTCTCAAGCACCAGAGCTGTCAGTTCGTCTGCCGACAGCTCTTTGGTTAGCGCAGCTAGCCCTTTTACATAAAAAGCATAGATATCGTCATCATGATAATCGAGTACGGCTGCATGGTCTGTATAGGCCGCAAGTCCCTTCAGGCCAAAAAGCACAAGACTTTTAAGTGATCGCAGGTCAACATTCTCACTCAAGCTCTCAAGACCGACTTCAAGAGCTTTCGAAAGAAAATCCTCTTTTGAACTTCCAGTCCAGTGTGCGGCATCATGATGCGGCGGATGAACGAGCGTAGCATTCAGTTCATCCCGTACTGCAAGGGTTTTGCGTATCTGGGCGACTATTGCATCCTCATCAAAGTTGGTGTTGGTTACCGTGACAAAGAGTGATTCGCTTATAAGCTGGCCGACCTTCCTTGATACACTTCCCTCAAGCTTTTCAGCCGCCAGTGCAAGCCCTTCGGTCGCATAGACCAGCACATCCTGAAGCTGGGCAGTAGGTTCATCTTTTCCGCATACCCCGCGCACCGTACAGCCTGTTCCATGAATGCTCTCCTGACATTGATTACATAACATTCCCATCGTTCTATTCTCCATTATTGGTTATTGAGTGTTTACATCCGGTGATAACAAATGAGCCATTTTTCTGTCTCCTGCCCCCCCTTCGCTATCGCCCATTTTTTCTTTTACCAAAGCCCTGTTCTTATACGCTGTACTTAAAAGCCTCCGATTTGTTGGCTTTCGCTTTATGATTTCGCTGAAATCCTGAATGGCACCTTCCATATCACCACTTTCTACCCTTGCTATACCCCGGTTTCCATAAGCCGTAATGGCTTCCCGAAAGCGGAGGCCTACCTTTAGTGCCATGGTGAAATCAGCTATAGCCCCCTCATAATCGTCGCAGCTGCTCCGGGCATTACCCCGATCATAGTACGCTTCTGCATTATCAGGGTGTTCAGCAATAACACGGCTGATCTCCGTTGCCGTCCCCCTGTATCCACCCATCGCATCTTTCAGCATCGCCTCTACCCCGTTATTATTTTATAACAAATTTGTAGGATCAAAGGTGCCCCTAATCACTGCTTTAAACCCATTCTTCCGATAACGTCTCACCTTGCAGACTGATAACCACCTTTTTCACCGGCACCTTACGCTTAGACTTTCGCAGGGCTTCGGCCACAATCGACATCAGGCCTCCACAGCATGGCACCTCCATAATGGCAACGGTGATGGTGTTGATGTGCGACAGATCGATCATGGCTGCGAGTTTGTCGACATAAATATCCATTTCCGAATCAAGTTTCGGGCAGGCTATTGCAAGACTTTTACCCTTCATGAAAGTACCATGGAAGTCGCCCACAGCAAATGCGCAGCAGTCAGCTGCAAGCAGGAGATCGGACCCCTGGAAATAAGGTGCCTGCGGTGACACAAGGTGAAGCTGGATCGGCCACTGGCGGAGTGCGCTTGGAACTGGTGCGCCAGCCATAGTGGCAACCGCTGCTTCAGATTTACCATTGGCACTGAAATCTATAGTCCTGCTGCCTGGACATCCTCCACCTTGCGGTGCATGAGTGTGGGCAGTATGAGCAGATTGCAGTGCAGGAATTCCTGCAGGTTCACTTTCAAGAGGGTTCGCTATCCCCTGCTCTTGGAGATATTCAAGTGCCTGCTGCACAAAGTCACTCTGACCGTGATCCATCAGATGATGAAGATGAGCCGCTATGACATTCGCTCCACCTTTCGCAATACTCTCATGCATGACGCGCTTTTCGTCGTAGGGTTCAGCTTCCCGGGTTTCGATCTTCATGGCACCTGTCGGACAGTGGCCAATACATGCTCCAAGTCCATCGCAAAACAGGTCACTGATAAGGCGGGCTTTGCCGTCTATCACCTGCAAGGCTCCCTCGGGACAACCCGGAATACAGTCGCCACAACCGGTACATCTTTTTTCATCTATTGTGATAATCTGACGTTTCATGGATTACTCCTTTAAGAGGTTCAATTTCAGCTGGTTGTTATTTTTCTTTTTGATTCACTTGATTGGCCGTTTCAAGGTCCCGAAGCAGCTTTCCTATGGTCACCTTTTCAAACTCGCTCTGAACAACCTGCTCAATTCGCATGATTTCGTGACGCAGTACACAGCGGGCACGATTCCCGCAAATCTGCTTGCGGAACATGCATTCCGATACCTGCACCTTGCCCTGAAAAATCTCGATCAGTTGCGTGACTGTGATCTCATCCGGATCCTTTTCCATCATAAATCCACCCTGAACTCCCTCCTTTGAAACAATCAGGTCGTGACGGATCATCTCCTGGAGCAGACGGCGCAGAAACTGGTAAGGGATATCGTGCTCAGTCGCAATACTCTTTGCCGACAGATAACTTCCCTTCTTTGCTGATAGCGCCAACAGGGCCCGTATAGCGTAATCCGTATTCTTGGTCAGTACTTTCATTGCTGTTCGTTTAATTGATACTAATATAGTATCAGTTTAGAATAAAACAATTTTATTTAATAAAAATTCCCGCATAGAGACATTTTCTCTCAGAGATTTCAGGAGAAGGAATTGATACGTTACATTCAGTTAAATTTGGTTTAGATTTTATTGGTATACCCGATCCATTTGAAATAGAATGGGCAACTCTCCATAACCCTATACAAGAGAAGAGACCTGACAATGGCATTCGAAATTGACCCTGGACTGTTTGAGAACGCGCAATGCAAAGGAATATCCATTAAAATCGTCGGCGTAGGCGGTTGCGGTTGTAATGCGCTGAACACGATGATTGAGCATGAAATAAGCGGGGTTGAATATATCGCTTTCAATACCAAGCCGCAGGAGCTTTTGAACTCGAAGGCCCCCATCAGGGTAAGAATCGGTAAAAACGCTGGAAATGTGATAGAACCTGCGGCTGCTTTTCTGAAAGGCCCCTTAAACAATCCTCTCTTTACTGAAGAAGACCGCCAGCATATTGCAGCTCAACTGCATGGCGCAGATATAGTCATTATTGCGGCAGGAATGGGCAAAAATACAGGAACCATGGCTGCCCCGTTGGTTGCCCTGATTGCCGGAAACATGGGCATCCTCACTCTTGGACTGGTAACGAAGCCGTTCAACTGCGAAGGAAAAATGAAGGCGAAAACAGCTGATGAGGGTATCAGCGAGCTGCGTAAGTACATCGATACGCTGATCCTTGTCGACAATGAGCAGATTATGAGCAGTGCAGAGGAGAACACAACCGTCAATGAGGCTTTTAATCTGGCAAACGATGTCATGTACAGGGCCGCGAAAGGGATTGCCGACATTCTCAACAGCCGGGGACATATCAATGTCAACTTCGGAGATGTCTCAGGCCTTATGACAAATGCGGGTGACGCTGTTATCGGTACAGCTGCCGCATCAGGTGAACGACGTGCCCTCAAGGCGTCAACGGATGCATTCAGCAATATTCAGATGGAAGGCGTAGTGGTCCATGGTGCCAAAGGAGTTTTGGTCAACATTACCGGAGAGGTGACCATGAGAGATATGACCGAGGCTATGACCTTTATCGAGGAGCAGG
Source organism: Chlorobium sp. (assembly GCA_005843825.1). Taxonomy (GTDB): domain Bacteria; phylum Bacteroidota; class Chlorobiia; order Chlorobiales; family Chlorobiaceae; genus Chlorobium. The sequence goes on along the minus strand of SZXX01000030.1, from coordinate 44,800 downwards.
TAGGCAGTGAAACCAATATTATCAATGGTTACATAGACGATGCAAGCATATCGGATGAAACAAGGGTTACGATTATTGTCACTGGCTTTAAACGAAAGATGAGTAAGGAACCGAAGCCCCAGCCTCTGGAAACATGCAGCATCGGCTACGGGACTCATGCGTCGCCAGCTATTGATTATTCAATACCAGCCTATATCCGCAGACAGACATTGAACAGTGATGGCGAGCCTCTTGAACATAATCCGTTGCCTCAGACCAAAATCGAGTTGCGGGCGGATAGAATTCAAAAAGGCCTGACAGATACTCCGGCATATCTCCGCAGAATGAAAGAAGGAAACACTGATTAACAATCCTCAGAAAGTGAAAAGGTCATCCCGAAACGCATTGAGGGATCTATCTTCTATTCTCCCCTCACCGTCCTTATAAGTCCTATAGGTCCCATACAACCTATAGGACCTATTCCTCTGCTATATAACCTCTTAATGCAAAATACCTTAGGCCTTGTGCGTTGTTGAACCAAGTTTACTTTTAAGTTCATTCGCACTCAGCTTACCCCATCCCTGAGGCTTCAGTTTTTTGAGGGCGGCAATATCTGCCTCACTCAAACCTAATGCTTCAGAATGTAATACAGCAGCAGTATTTTTAACCAGAGCATCACGAAAATGAGTGTCACTTATAGCGCGATAAATAACCTGTTTGGCTTCGGTTGATAATGGTGTTGTTGGCATACAAACCTCCCGTTGTTATATTTTTTTCTTCAACGATCAATACAAACCAGGTTCGAACGAAATTATTCATTGCACGGCGCATAAGGCTACTCTCATAAAGTACACAATGGACCAGGATGCGGCAACACTGATTGAGTACAATTCACTTTTTGCCTGAAAAGCACGCCATTGCATGGCAAGAAGCCTTGTTTACCAGTGCAACAGAGACTGCATCATTTCGAGCAGCTCGCTTTTTTTGATGGGCTTGGTTATGAAGTTGTCGCATCCTGCCTCATAGGCTTTTTCCCTCTCCTCTTTTGATGTAAAGGCTGACTGGACGATAACAGGCAGATCAGGACGCTGCTTTTTGATGATTCTTGTTGCCTCATAGCCATTCATCACCGGCATTTTAATGTCCATAAGCACTAGATTGATCTCCGGATGATGCTCGACCAGCTCCACCGCTTCCCAGCCGTTTTCGGCACAAAGAATGTTGATATTTTCGCCTTTAAGGCTCCTTTTAAGCAGTATGGAGCTCAAATCATCGTCTTCAGCAATGAGAATGGTCAGCGATGGAGCCTCATCATTCATCTCCTTGCTGGATGATGGGACGCTTTCAGGAATATGAACAGGGCTATACGGCAACGTGAAGCAAAAGGTACTTCCTGCGCCATCAACTGATTCGACCCGGATTTTGCCACCCATCATCTCAACCAATGCTTTTGATATGCTCAATCCAAGGCCTGCTCCTTCATGATTGCGGGTAAGAGAGTTATCTGCCTGATGGAACCGTTCAAAAATCTTCTCTTTTTTACCGGCAGGAATACCGATGCCTGAATCGATCACATAAAACTCAAGGCACTTTTCTTTTCTGGTGTAGCCGAAATCAATACCACCTTTCGAGGTGAATTTAAAAGCATTCTGGATCAGGTTGGTAAGGACCTGGTTGAGCTTGATGCTATCCGTTTCGATGATGCTCTCCTCGTCAGAAAGCCCTGCTGTACAGCTTAAGTGCAATCCTTTTTTATTGACTTCAAGTTTGAAAAAAGCCTCAACATCTCTTACGAGCTGGTTAACCGACGTTTCAGTTTTCTGCAGCTTTACCTCTTTTGCATCAATCTTGGAGATATCCATCAGGTCATTAATCAGATTCAGCATCCGCTGACCGCTCTGATGAATAAGCTCGATATACTCTTCCTGCTCCTCTCCTGAAAGCTGAGGATCTTTCAAGAGTTCTGAAAAGCCGAGAATACCGTTCATCGGGGTACGTATTTCATGGCTCATATTGGCCATAAAAGCTATTTTCAAGCGGTCGCTCTCTTCAGCTGCAAGTTTTCGCTCCGTTATATCAGTATGGGTGCCGAGCATTCGCAAAGGTTTCCCGTCAGGTGTCCTGGTCAATAATTTACCGCGGTCCAAAATCCAGACCCAATGACCGTCTTTATGTTTCATCCGGCATTCGCATTCATAATGCTCCGAGTCGCCGTTGAAATGTTTTTCCACAATCGCCATTGATTCTTTGAAGTCATCCGGATGCGCCAGATCTGCCCATGTCTGAATGCTTACCGGAGCAAGCTCTTCCGGGGTGTATCCAACTATTTCGAACCAGCGGTTATTCAGGATGGCTTCACCGGTTTCTACATTCCACTCCCAGGTGCCAATTTCGGCGGCATCTATGGTTGCCTCGAAGTGCTCCTTGATTTCAAGAACTTTTGCTTCAGCGAGCTTCCTTTCAGTGACATCATGGACAATCGAATATAGAATGGACTTTCCCTCAAACTCGATTGGATTGCTGAATACCTCCACATCTCGAATAGAGCCGTCTTTTTTGCGGTGTCGAAATGAAAACTGTGTTTTTCCAATCAATCTCGCTCTTTCCATTTCAGCCTTAACCTCTTCGGGAGTGAGGGTATTGATTTGCAGGATACGCATGTTTCGCAGCTCTTCAACTGACCATCCATAAAAGTCAGCTGCTGAACTATTGGCATCGATGATCTTGCCGGTATCAGGATCAACAAGTAACTTTACCGCGGAATGGCCCTCAAACATTGACCTGAACTGTTTTTCACTTCTCCTCAGTGCTTCTTCCTGCTGCTTGCGCTCAGTAATGTCGTGAACAATATCGTAGATAACCTCTTTGCCCTGTATCTCGATTTTCTTGGCAAATATCTCCACATCACGCACTGAGCCATCAGCACGCCGGTGAGGAAATGAAAAGTGCCCGTTGGTTCAGAGCCTGCCATTTATTCAGCTCCTGAGTAATCTCTTCAGGTGTAAGGGTATTGATCTGGTTAATATTCATCTGCTTCAATACCTCAATCGGCCACCCGAAAAAGTCAGCCGCTGCCTGATTCGCGTCAGTAATAATCCCTGTTGCAGGATCAAGAATAATCATGACGGCCGAATTCCCCGCAAAGAGCATCCTGAAGCGCTCTTCGCTCTCTTTCAGCGCCTGTTCTGCCTGCTTCTGCTCAGTGATATCGCTGATAATGGAGAAAAAAACTTCTTTCCCTTGAATCAAAACATTGTTGCTTACAACCTCCACCTCACGAATGGAGCCATCAGCCAGCTTGTGATGAAATACAAATGTATTCGGCTTCGACGTCCTGAATTTGTCAAGGTTACCCTTTTGGACTTCCGGTGAGTCCTGATTGATTTGATCTATGCGCATTCGCTTGAGCTCATCAAGAGAGAATCCATAAAAATCAGATGCTGACTGATTAGCGTCAATGATCTTCCATGTTCCCGGCTCTATGAGCAGCATGATTGCAGAATGCTGCTCAAACATCAGTCTGAAACGTTCTTCACTTTCCTTCAGCTTACCCTCTGCCTTTAGTTTTGCCTTGCGGTCTCGCAACATCTTGACTCCATAGGCCAGATTGTCCACCAGTCCTGTGAGCAGCTCTGACTCCTTTGTACTGAAGGCATTCGGTATTTCCGAGTATATAGTAATGGCGCCAAAAACCTCGCCTTCAGTTATAAGCGGTAAACTCTGCACTGAAGCATACCCTCGCTCCAGGGCCTGATGTAACAATGGACTGAACTTAGGTTCTTTTCGTATATCGCGAATGATACATGGCTCGCCAGTGCGAATAGCAGTGCCGGTAGGCCCATTGCCAAGTAGAGCATCAGCCCAGGTTACTCTGGCTGAACTGAGGTAACCTTCATCGAAACCTGCATGAGCAACCGCGCGAAGGCTTTTTTCTTTATCATCTTCTTTATAGCCAACCCAGGCCATCCGGTAACCCCCAATGTCCACCATGATGGTGCATATTTTATGCAGCAATTCAATTTCATCAACGGTATGAATCAGTGCATGATTGCAACTGTTGGTTGCAAAAAGAGCACGAGTCATTCGATGGAGTTCGGTTTCAGCCATCTCTTCCGGGGATTGAGCAACCGTCGTGGTGCTCATCTGTATGTTTTTGAGGCGCTCTTCGGCTTTTGAGCGCAAGTCTATATCGAGGTTTGGCTGATTACCATACTGCATTTCAGTCATTGAGGGTACTTGCTATATTCCGGACAAAAAAATAAAAGCCATTGGCTACTCATAGGAAACCACGGGGCTCCATCATTGAGCTGTTTTATTTAACATTAATGTAACATTAATTGATTGAATTTTGGAATCGTATCAATAACCAGCGCTGTAATACATGCAGAGTCGTGGAGAGTTATACTGATTTTGTTTTTGGCATTTGCATAACGGAAAGAATAAAGAACGTAAAAGCAATAATAAAATGGTAATCTGTTGTACACTGGTAGAGGATTGCAAATTGAGGTAACTATGAGGAGTTCAATCGATGTCTGGCAGGATATTATCGCCGCTTCATCCCGGAACCGTTCTTTTTGAGGAGTATATCGTCCCCATGAACTTAACCGAAAAAAGAATTGCAGAAGATATCCGGATTCCTGTATGGCGCATCAACGAAATTATAGCTGGAAAACGAAGCATCACGGCCGAAACCGCTTTGCGTCTCGGCCGGTATTTCGGCACTCCAGCCAACTTCTGGTTTGGGCTTCAGATGGATTATGACCTGAAGGTCGCCCTCAACAGTGAGGGATCAAATATTGAACGGGACATCAAGGCTTATGATGAATCAAGGCCATAAAGCTCTCACTCGTTGTCATCGTCATCGGTTTCTGCTTCCAGAGTAAGTTCTGGCGGTATCTGGCGACTTACCTTTGCTCCAAGCCTGCGGATATCCTCTACCCTGCCCACCAGGTTGCCACGTCCCTCTTTGATGCGTTTTAACGCCAGATCAAAGGAGTCCGACAGGCCTGAAAGCTTTTTTCTTGCATCTGTCATTGACTCCAGAATAAGAAAAACCTGATCGTAGATCTTTCCTGCCTTTTCGGCGATAAGCTCAGCATTCCTGTTCTCATTTTCCCGCCGCCAGATCTGCGCAATAAGCTTAAGGGTGATCATCAGTGTGGTCGGGCCACACAAAACCACATTTTTTCCGGCAAGATCGTATATCAGTTCGGGGTCGGCCTGGATGACTGTCTGCCAGGCGGGTTCGATGGGAATACACATGATGACAAAATCAAGGGTACTGTTGCCTCTAATCCCGCTGTACTCTTTGGTCTGCAGCTCGGCTATATGGCGACGGACGGACTGCACATGCTCTTTCATGGCCTGCTGACGCTCGGCGTCATCATCACTGCGACAGAAGCGTTCGAAGGCTGTCAGTGAAACTTTTGAATCGACGATGACAGCCTTGTTCGATGGCAGCATCACCATAAAATCGGGGCGTTTCAGCAATCCATCCTCATGCCGGAAACTCTCCTGCGCCAGGTATTCTCTACCTTTTTCAAGTCCCGAAGCTTCAAAGATCCGTTCGATAATCATTTCACCCCAGTCTCCCTGCTTTTTCGAGTCGCCTTTGATAGCCCTTGCAAGAAGATTGGCCTCGTCACTCACCTTCCCGCTCAGCTCCTGCAATTGGCGAACCTGCTCGACAAGACGTCCTGAAAGTTCAGTATCGATGGTATGAACCTCATCAACCCTTTTACGGAAAGTATCGATCTGCTCGCGAAGAGGCTGAAGAAGTCCATCCATGCGCTCGCGGTTCTCTATGCCGATTGCCCTCCCCCGCTCTTCAAAAATCCTGTTGGAGAGGTTTTCAAATTCGATTTTAAGCCGTGACTCTGACTCCTGCATCAGGGCGGTTTTTTCGGCAGCGCTTCGCTGCCCGTTCTCAAAATCAGATTCAAGGCGGGCAAAGCGAATCTTTAAATTTTCGAGCTCCTGTGTTTTAGACTCAAGCCTTGTTTCCGTTTTGCGTGCCTCCTCTTCAACGCCGCGAAGTCGTTGAAGTTCTGCTTTTCCGGGAGCATCACGCACGATGCGGTATGCCACAAAAGCAAGCAGTGCAAAAAGAATCAGAAGTATTGAAAAAGATATGAGATCATGCATGAGAATTGGAATTTAGGGACTGCCTAAGCTATTGTGAACAATCACAACGTTCCGTGATGTTTTTCCAGCATTTTTGCCTTCTGGTTATGCTTAAGGACAAACGCCATATAGAGTACCACAACGAGATTAATGATCACAAGCCCGATCTTAAGCCAGGTAAACCCTTTAGCCAACTCGAAGAGTTCAATTGGCAGGTAAACGCAGCCGCTGATCAACGCAAACCATTCTGCCCATCGCCTTGCGAACCATAACCCGTAAGCTTCAACAAACCTCATCAGCGCATAGAGCAAAGCAAAAAGGAAAAGAAAGCGTATTCGATTATCGGTCAGATTTCCGGCTGCATCAATAATGATTTTAGAAATACCTTGTTCAGGATCGAGATGAAAATGCCTGATCAGTTGACCTGCATAGAGCTGAATATTCTGCTGGCTCATAAAAAAAATACCTGTTCCGGCAAAGAGGCCGAGAAGCCCTTTGAAAGTTTCAAAGAGTGCAACGATCTTGAGGACTCGCGTCATTTTCAGGTCAAAAGCCATAGGCATCAAGTATCTTGAATGTAGATCGAAAAATTCAGCTTTAATATATCACACATTCGGCAAGTGTTAAGCGGTTTGAACCCTATTCTTCAGGGCCTGTAACGTTAAGGATAAAATAGCAGAGCTAAACCTTGCAAAGCTTTTGTTTGAGAATTTCTTTTTCTTACCTTAACATTCCCTTAACGGCGAAGTGGCCGAGTGGTTAGGCAGAGGTCTGCAAAACCTTGTACAGCGGTTCGAGTCCGCTCTTCGCCTCCAGCAACAATAAAAAAGCCTGCATTCGCAGGCTTTTTTATTGCACGTCAATCCCCTTCTATCCTATTTTTGCCGCACCTGAGATGATCGCTTTGACAAGACTCTGAATTGTAGCATCGTCAATCAGCACTGGAATGTTGAGACAGATGCTGCTGCGAAGCATGGTGCCTGTTTTCGGCCAGAGGGCTTCGAGATCGGCGGTGTTGTAGCGGTCGTACTCACCAAGAAGGTGGCCCCATACCCCGGCAAAATGCCAGTCAAGAGCTTCGGGCAGAATTTTGGTTCCAAAACCGTGCTCAGTGAGGTGTGCTTCAAACTGAAGCGCAGCTTCACGGTTTTTGACCCTGAAAATCAGGGTGTCGCCCTGCGAACCGGCTTCGTCACTGAATGGTCTTAGAATAATGTTATCAAGATGACGAATGGCATCCTTGATTTTACGCTTGTTCTCCTTTGCTTTAGAGAGAATAGTGTCAATTTTTGCCAGCTGGGCCAGTCCGATTGCCGCCGTGACTTCGCTGAGTCGCAAATTAAGGCCTTTGGAGCGTCTTGGATCTTTACCCCTCGGTAACCCGGGCAAGTGCATGTGGCCGTGATCGGAGAACTCGGCTGCACGATCGTAGATATCTTTATCGTTGGTGACAATGATTCCACCCTCACCGGTATGGAGAGTCTTGCCTGCATCAAACGAGAATGAGGCTACACTGCCGAAGGTGCCGAGCTTACGTCCCTTATATGATGCGCCAAGTGCCTGGGCGGCATCCTCGATCAGTATGAGGCCGTGCTTTTTGCAAATTGCTGAGAGTTCGTCCATTTTAGGCGAAGCCCACATAGGAATTGCAACGACTGCTTTGGTTGCAGGCGTAATTGCCTTTTCAACTTCCAATGGATCGAGATGGTAGGTTTCATCAAGTTCTACCGGAACTGGCACTGCTCCAAGAGCACTGATAGCCTCCACCGGAGCAATAAAAGTCCATGCCGTTGTGATAACTTCATCACCAGGCCCGATTCCTGCACCTGCAAGAGCGCAATGAATGGCTGCAGTGCCTGAAGAAACTGCATGGGCGTACTTTACCCCTATCCACGCCGCAAATTTTTCCTCAAACTCTCTCGCCTTGTAGTTGCCTCCGCCGTAACGGTATAGATTGACCTTCTCCCTGCTGAAAAGCTCCTGTATTTCGGCCAATTCTTCACGACCGATGAGTTCTGCACCCGCCATAATATGTCCTGTTCTTTTAGGTTAATTGAAAAACAACGGCTCTTGCCGACTCTTCTGTAAATTCGACAGGATTGCCTGAAAATGATCCTTTAAGCGCTTCCGATGCATTGCGGGCAAATTCAGCCGCATTACCCTTGCCATACCCGTAAGGCACAAGCGTTGGTATCTTGAGCTGAAGATAGAGTTCATCCATCTCTTCAAGCAGTTCTGCAGTAGCCTCTTTTGGTGATGGCGATGACCGCATGGGGTTGAGAAGTGCATACTTTTCGTAACCATGTTCATGGTTGTAGCGCATGACTTCCTTGAGAAAAATCGCTCCGGCGAGACCGTGCGGAACGCGATGCTTGACTCCAAGGTAATAGGCAAACCCGTTTGTGGGGCCGTCTCCGGAGTTCATGAGAGCTACGGTACCGCAAACGCTTCCAATGGCAAGATCGAGCCTTGACTCTGCGCGGTCAAGCTGGTTCTGCTGCAAGGCGTAGAAGGTGCGCTGAAAGCCCTCGATTGAAAAAATTCTGCTCAAAGCTGTATGCTTTACAGATCCGAAACTGTCCACACAGTGAACAAGACTGTCCATGGCTGAAGCAATAACACTTTCAATCGGTGCTGTCATTGAGAGCTGGGGGTCGATAACTGCTTTTTTAGGAAAGTTCTTTTTACTGTTGATGCCAAGTTTGCGTCCTTCTGCCTCGTCAATAAATACCGCATTAAAGCTTACCTCAGCTCCGCTGCCGAGCAGTGAAGGGACGGTTACCAGTGGCAGAGGATCGTTGACCCCTGTTGGAAATCCTTTGAGTGAAAGGGCTGGAACGTTGTTTGTCATAAGCAGAGCTATCCCTTTTCCAAGGTCAAGGGTACTGCCGCCGCCTATGGCAACAATGACATCCGGCGGATTGCTGCGGAAGAATTCAGCAACATTTTCAAGATGGGCATAGGTCGGCTCACCCCCAAACTCATTGCAATAGACTACGGAGTTGGCATTTTCAGAGGTAAGGGCCTTCAAAACATCCTGAAAATAGAGGTTGCCAGCCAGGTTGGCATCGTAGATAATGCCGGGCTTCTTGACTGCCAGTTGAGCTAAATGCCCGTTCAGGTTCAGCGCTTCATTTACTCCGATAACCAGATCGGTGGATAAAAAGAAATTCATAAAACTTTGATCTAAGGGTTTTATTGGTTCACATCCTGAGGGGCCAGGTTTTTTTTATTAAAGTAATACTCAATTAAATCTATTTCCTCGATAGTATCAATCTCCCATGTCTGCCAAAACTCCATTTCACAGGCTGAGAGTTTTTTGCCGATTCTGTTGCCAAAAACATGGAGTGTCTCCGGCTTGAATATATAGATTGAACCATTTTCAATGAACTGTGCCGGCCGGTCCTGGCGCATGCCTCGGTTGCGGTAATCAAAGTTCAGGCTTGTCCATTCGCCGTCCTTTGATTCCCAGATTGTAAGATCGTCCGCTTTGGTAACCGATATCAACGAATCGGCACCTTCGCGTATAAAGATCTCTACAGCCCTGTCAATGTCTCCGGGTTTGCGTAACGGGGATGTTGCCTGAAGAAATACAATAACGTCAATTGGAATCTGGTAGTCCTGCTCGATAACTCCTACTGCATGCAGAATTGCCGATTCCGAAGTGGCCTTGTCTCCCGAAAGTTCAGCTGGACGTACGATCACCTCTGCCCCATACTCTTTAGCTACCTTTGCTATCGCCGAGTCGTCAGTGGTGACAAAAACACGCTCAATGCTTGTCGATGCCAAAGCCTGCAGAATAGTCCATGCAAGCAGGGGCTTTCCTGCCACCGGATAAATATTTTTGTTTTCGAGGCCTTTTGACCCTCCCCTTGCAGGAATGATTGCTACTGTATGCATAGAAAAAAACAGTACGTTATAACCTTCAGAATAAAATATAAGACGTTGATAATAAATGACTTACTATTACTAACGCTAAAAAATATGCTACAAAACCAGCCAATGGGTAAAAAAATAAAGGCTCCAAGGGAGAATCATGCGGCGTTAAATATACCGATATCTTTAATAAAAAAAGCCCCCGTTGCTTAGAGCTTTTCCCTTTTACTGGCGGATCCGGATTAGTTGACGATGCAGTATTATACAATTTATTCTCTATATTCCGGTAATCTGCCGTACAATACACTTGAATATAATGATCTATACATGAGCACGACATTAAAACAAGAAAACAAAGCAACCCCAAATGAGAGTAAGCCGTCCATAGGTTCTTCGCAAAAAAGCAGAAGCGCCGCAAAACAAAAGGCTGGTGGAAAGGCCCGGCTTGAGGCTCGCATCCATTATGATGCGCATATCCAGATCAAGCGGGCAGCAGAAATTCAAGGCAGAACGGTAACTGACTTTGTAATTTGTGCCGCGGTGGAGGCTGCCCAGAAAACTATTGAGGATACTTCCATTATCCGGTTATCACTGGTTGACCAGGAGCTTTTTGCAAACGCCTTGATAACTCCTCCTGAGCCCTCTGATGCTTTGCGACTCGCCTTTGCAAAAAGGACTGAACTCTTCGGTCAGAAAAAATAATTGATCCTTATGTGCCAGCCACAATTTCTGGTAGTTGCTCTGGATAATTCACACAACAGATCGGAATTTAATAGCGGATCAACCCCTTTAGATACCTGCTTCGCAACACAAGTAACTCAAGACATCCGGCGCAATGTCGCAAAGTGCTTTGTTGCAATTGATATCTCCCGCCAACGTGTTGCCGGCTATTACACAATGTCGGCGGCAGAAATTCCATTGAACATGTTGCCTGGCAACATCTCCAAAAAACTCCCCCGTTATCCGACCATCCCTGCCGTCAGGATTGGACGCTTCGCCGTTGACAAGGCTTATCAAGGGAAAGGCATTGGTGGCGCATTACTGGCAGATGCTATAATCAAGGCTTGTAATGTACCGATAGGGGCATATGCCCTGCTGGTTGACGCTAAAGATGATAAAGCCGCAGGGTTCTACCGTCATTACGGCTTCATCCAATATGTTGACTCTCCGAATACACTATTTCTTGCGCTGGAAACGGCAAAAAGAATCTCAAGTGAATCATAAGCCCACCTCTATTTATTCAAAACTTCACCTCCGCCATGTAGGTTGGGCTGATTCCTGAACCCCGACAAAACAAAAGTTTTCCTGAAATGGACAGCTCTTCTTAGCCACCACTTGTTCGTTCAGCTTTCAATGACTTGGCGGCAGACATCGGCGATATTTTTTGCAGCGGACTTATTCTGCAAGGGAGTAAGCGATTTTAACACTTCAGGCGGCAAGCCGCAGTGCACAACTTTGTTGAGTGCGGATCCTACAAAAATGGTGGACGAAAACTGAGCAATGAGCATGCGGGAGTTTGCAATCATCTCTTCGGTCTTTCCTTCACTGAAGACAATGCTCTCTGGGGCATATTGCTTGATTTCCCGTATTGCCCTTTCCGCATTTTCATTGGGATGCAGCTTGAAGATAAGTTGACCGCCATCTGCCATCTCAAGATACTTGCGGATATTTTTAACTCTGTTTTCGTAAATAAACGTTTCGCGATTGTCGGATGTACACACTAAAACGTAATCGTGATATGGAAAGTCGTTCTGCAGGTATTGCTCACAGTTGTCAAAGTTAGGAATACTGGTAATTACAATCTTATCGGGATTTACTCCTTTGCGAATAAAAAGGTCACGGTACCCTTCACTGGCAACGCAGAACTTTTCATAGGAGTCGGACAACCCTGTTGTCGATGTACCGGCAATCCACCGGGGAACCCACTGAAAGTTTCGTGCCAAATGGTAAAGTACCGTTTCAGGCTCTGTCATGCCTTCCTGAACAAGTACAATTTTCTTGCTCTTGATATGCTTCGGCACAATAAGATCAGTGCAGGTTACAACAAGGTCGTAAGCGTGCTGATAACCACCGATATCAAGCTTCAGATCGTGTGAACGCAGGTATTCGAGCGTACGCTGTGAGCGTTTGCTCCCCATAATGGTAAACTCAAGCAGACCGATATCACTGGCTTTGCCAAGGATGCCATCGCTAAAAAATGGTGAAAAATACTGGTCATAATCCGTCAACCAACCGGCAATCTGATGCATCTGGGTTGTCTGGTTCATCGAACCGCAAATAAATAAAATCTTTTTCTTCATGACTCTCCGTTAGAGGCCCCCTCAGCATCGCGGAGATGCACTCCTGAAAAAAACATGACGCAATACCCTGCTGCATACCAGAGCACCTCTTTGAAGCGCCTTAACAGCACAAATGCACCACCAAGGGCAAGAAAATCATGAATGCCAAGTGCCTGAAAAAAAGCAAGGTATCCAAGATCCTGCACTCCGAGTCCTGACGGAATGAAAAAGAACAAAGCCCTGAGTATGGTGATGGCTGTATCAATTGCCAGTACCTGCAGAAAGGAGATATGGACACCCAGGAGCGTGAGAATAATATAACTCTCAATGGCAAGAGTAAACCAGGCAAGGATATAGTAAACCATGACCATAAAGAGCCTGACGGTAAACGGGCCATTATAACTCTTGAGTTCGTTGTCGGTATCCTGAAAGCCGGATTCTTTTGCAATCAGCCATGCTTTTATTTTTTTGAAGGGAATACGCATTAAAAAGCCATGCAGATTATGCGCAGCTTTTCCGTTGAGCAAAAGCATGAGAAGAAAAAGAAAAAACAAAAAAATCATGGTACCGGTGGCGACCATTATATAGCCAAGTCCCTCAAAACCAAGCATCTGAAGTGAAGCCTTTTGCAGTAGTGAAAACCCTGCCAGAGCACCAATAAGAGTATAGATTCCCTGGGCTACGCCAAGCATGAGTTTGCGGATGGCCACACTTGCCACACCTGCAGGAAGTGGAATGTTCAGAAAACGATAGCAGAGAAATGGGCGAAGCGGCTCTCCAACAGCAACTCCCGCAGGCAGGGTCATGGAAACTGTTTCCGATATGACCTGTATTTTAAGAAGCTTGAAAAAAGGTATGGCAGATGTGCTCTCTGGAAAAAGCTTGATCCATGTGAATGTTTCTATAAGGTGCAGAGCCAGATAAGGAAGAAGAATAAGCAGTGATGAAATACCGATCTTCGAAATCCGTCCAATCGCACCCTGAAGGTCAACCTGGCTGAAAAGATAGACAATAAGGAGAATACCGAGACACAGTCCGGCATAGCCAGTCCATGAAGAACTGGATTTTTTAGTCATCTGCATGAAAAATCAGGAAACAAAGCTATAAAAATGGAGCCTTCAACAAAAAAATACATCATCATCGGCAGTAAGGTATGTCGCCACAAGAGTGGCTGAAGGCGCAATCCTCGATTACCATAACGCTTCTTGGACCTAATATAAAAAATCCCTGTAGTTTTATACGCTTTCGCCAGCACGATAGCGATTATGAAAAACCTGAAGCCTTTCTGTCAGTAGTGTCCGGTGAAAAATGGTCATTTTTGTAGTTTTTTTCACAATGCATCGACAACAGCGTAACCATCAATAAAAAAATGAATTAAAGCTATTTTTCAGCGCACCTTGCTGTTAAATAATACAAAGCGCTCTATGGGGTATTGTGAATAATTTGTTAATTAACAACAGAACCATGGCTCGGCTGCAAGGACGCCGAGGCAGGTATTATACCCCATATTGTAAACCCTGTCGCTCGTTCTGGTTCTTTTCTCTAAAAAGGCTTTTTTTCCACAAGAAAAACTTTCTTGCTGATGGGACTGATCAATTCTGATTTTCAGACACTGCCTGAACTTTTCTCATCTGTTTTCGCCCATTACAGAGGAGAGGAATCAAAATTTCCGATTGCAAGGAAGGTAAACGGCTTCTATGAACCTATTTTATACCATACGCTTGCAGAGGATGTCCACCATTTCTCTGCGTTTTTAAAACAAAACGGCATTGTTTCAAAGGACCGCGTGGCCATACTTTCGGAAAACAGACCCGGGTGGTATCTGTCTGATATGGCAATCCTGAATCTCGGCGCTATCAATGTTCCACTCTACCCTTCCCTGCCTCCCAACCAAATAGAATACATTCTCAACAACTGCAGCGCAAAGGCAATAGTTGTGTCCAATATGCTCCAGCTTGGCAAAATAATCTCGATCTGGCAGAACCTGCCGGAATTGTGCCTCGTTGTCGTCATGAACCATCTGGAGGAGAGTGTTGAAGATGTCATTGATTTGAACCAGGCTAAGGAGGAAGGCAAAAAAACGCTTGAAGAAAAGCCATGGTTTCTTGAGGCCGCTCCTGTTGAGCCTGACGACGTCGCCACCATTATCTACACTTCAGGAACAACTGGACTTCCGAAAGGGGTGATGCTTACGCACCGGAATATTTGTGAAAATGTAAAATCAAGCTCATCAATCATTTGTCTTGACGAATCCGACCGGGGACTCTCTTTTCTGCCACTTTCTCATGCCTATGAACGAACCGGCGGGTATTACCTTCTTTTTTCCTGTGGAGCAAGCATCTATCTGGCAGAAAGTGTTGAAACAATTTCACTTAATATGACGGAAGCACGGCCCACTATAATGTTTACGGTGCCAAGGCTCTTTGACCGCATTAAGATGAGCATACTCAAGCAGATTGCAGCAGAAAGCAGCTTAAAAAAGAAAATATTTAACTGGGCGCTCAGCACTGGAGAAAAGTATCACCGTGAAATCAACAGTAAAGGCAAATCATCAACAATAGTAACGTTACAGCACTCTATTGCCGAAAAGCTTGTCTACCATAAAATCAAAACAAAGCTAGGCGGAAGGCTTCGTTATTTTGTTTCAGGTGGCGCTGCACTGCCTCAAAAGATCGGCGAATTTTTCCAGGCGCTCGATATCAATATTCTGGAAGGTTTCGGTCTGACTGAAACATCACCCATCACAAACGTAAACAGACCTGAAAAGATAAAGTACGGCACCGTAGGGCCTACCGTTGATAACGTCCAGTTGCGAATTGCTGAAGACGGCGAAATACTTTTCAAAGGGCCGAATGTCATGAAGGGTTACTGGAAGGATGAAGAGGCTACCCGGCAGGTTATCAAAGATGGATGGTTTTACACTGGCGATATCGGAGAGGTAGACAAGGACGGCTACTTAAAGATAACTGACCGTAAAAAACATATTATCGTAACATCCGGGGGCAAAAATATTGCTCCGATGCCTATAGAGAACCTGATTACAGACAGCCCTTATGTGGATCAGGTTATCATAATAGGTGAAAAAAGGCCCTTTCTGATCGCACTTATTGTACCGGAATTCGGCAAGATCAAAGAATTTGCCGCTGCTGAAGGTATTCAGGTGACCTCAAACAAGGAGCTGATCCAGCACAAGAGTGTTCAGCAGCTTTTCGAAAAGCTCATGCGCACCGTTTCACGTCAGCTTGCAACCCATGAAAAGGTTCGCAAGTTTCTGCTTGTCGATGATGCATTTACCATTGAAAACGGTCACATGACCCCGACACTCAAGCTTAAGCGTAAAGACATTATCAATAAATATGCTGCCGAAATTGACAAAGTGTATAATACCCTGAATATGGTCTATAATACCGAATAGAAGCGCTCAGCTCCCTTTGATTTTCAGCATAGAGAGAGCACCGGAACTGGTGCTCTTCTGGCGTTCAACCAATCCCTCGGATATTAGATCATTGATTATTTCATCAATATCCCATGGGCAGGCTGCATATTTCTCACTGATCTCTTCAAGAAAGAGTCCATCCGTACTGACGAGCTCCTTGATCAGTTTTCCACGATACCAGCGCTTTGAGCCCTGAAATTTTGACTGCCTGGTCAAGGGGCGGATACCTGTCTTTTTACTGGTCAGCACAAGAGAGCCGTAATCCATCAATGCATTGTGCCAGTCGCGGCTTCTTCCTGGCGGAACAAGGGCTTCTGCTGCATGCTGAAGTATTGCGGGCGAAATATCTTCAGGAAACCCTAATTCATGAATCATTATTCGCCGGATATTGGTATCGACAGCCGCAGCATCAAAATTGTCGGCGAATACGGGAATGGATCGACAGGTATACTCACCAATACCTGGAAGCGTTTTCAGAACCGCTGGCTCTCCCGGAACTATTCCACCGAAAGAGTCTCTGATGATAGCTGCACAACGCTGCAGCCTGACTGCTCTTGAGTTATAGCCAAGTCCGCTCCAGAGCGACAGCACAACCCGAAGAGGAGCTGATGCAAGGCATGCAATATCAGGAAATTCCTGAAGCCATGCCTCATACTTCGGAGCCACCCTTTCAGCCTGAGTCTGCTGGAGCATGATCTCACTGATCATGACGGCATACCGGTCAGTAGTTTTTCTCCATGGAAATGACCTTCCGTTCTGTAGGTAAAAATCAAAAATCTTACTGCGAAAAAGCTCAATATCCTGCTTGTTCAATAGGCTCGTTCCCTTATGAATGGTGATTGGCATCTTACAGGGTTATATAGCGATCAGGTACTATGCCCTTTTCATCACGACGCACTGTTGCAGCTTCATGAAGAGGGTCGTGACCGAAAAAGAGGATCCATGACTCTTTGAGTGCCATCTCCAGGAGATCAGATTTTTCATCAAACACCGTTAAGGGTTCGATATCGTAGCTCATCACCCAGGGAAGAGGAATATGCGCTGCAAATGGAATAAGATCAGCGCAATGCACAAGAGTAAGGTGATCATCAAAAACAGTCACCAATTGCTGACCCTTAGTATGTCCATTACTTAGAGATAATCTGATGCCTTTAAATAGCTCTGTTTCGCCATTGAGCAGGTTCAGGTTTTTCTGGCGGCCAAGTGCTTCGACAAACCAGGCCGGATACCCTGACTTTTCTTTAGCATGAGGATAACATGCTGACCGGTAATTCTCTTCCTGTACATGGTGTACAGCATCAGGAAAGAGAGGTTGCAGGTGACCGCCCTGCAGCTCGAATGCCCCGGCAAGATGATCGTAATGAAGGTGGGTATAGAGTACATCCGTTATATCCTCGGTTCGAAGGCCGAAACGCTGAAGCTCAAGGGAAAGCGTAAAAGGAGAGAGGGAGTATATGGAACGTAGCTTATCAGACCAGGCAGAACCCATTCCTGTATCGACAAGAATATGACGGCCGTTCCCGGAAATCAGAAGGAGGCGGGCAACAAGTTTAACCCGGTTAAACGCATCAGCTGGAACTACTTTTTCCCACAGAGGTTTCGGCACAACACCGAACATGGCACCACCATCAAGAAAAAACTCCTGTACAACAAGAGTGTTGAGGGTATAATCACCAATAACCAAAGGTCTCGAATCTAACCGGGACTCATTTCCCTTGGATTCTGGGTCTGAGAGCGCTTTTTCTTTCTTCATAGTTCATTATTAGCCCTTAATACTATCCTTGCCAAGATACAATTTAAGCTCCAGGCAGGCAACGCACCACAACCTTTCTTCACTGCCGACGGCCCACTGCCAACTCTTCCCCGTCACCCCGAACTCCTGTGAGGGGTCTATCCTCTCCTCTTTTAGAGTGCTACGGGGTTATCGGTGGATTACCAATATTCATTGAAAAAAAACTGCGTGCGTAACATTGACTGATAGTATCATCGACATGTAGTTCGGTATTATTTTCAAATCCTGTAACTTATTTTTCTCGAAAGAGTGTATTTTTCTGTTAACCTGAATTTAAAGATACAAATATGACTATAGTCGCTGATCGAATTTTCAAAGATGCTCTTGCTTTACTTCCTGTTGAAAGAGCCGAGCTCATCGAAAAGCTTTTTCAGAGTTTTGATCGTTCTGTGAGCAGTAAGATTGATGCTGCCTGGGCAGAAGAGGTTGAATCACGAATTGACGCTTATGAACATGGGGAAATCAAGGCTTCATCAGCAGAGGATGTTTTTGCGAGGATAAATCAGAGATGAATATTGTTATTCTCTCCTTCGCGGAAGAAGAATTTGCTGAAGCGGTTGATCATTATAACGAACAATGCCCCGGTTTGGGTTATGAATTTGCAGCCGAAGTCAAACGGGCTTTTGATAGAATTAAAGTTTTCCCCGAAGCATGGCAATATTTTTCAAAACGTTCACGTCGTTGTTTGCTTAACAGGTTTCCTTATGGCATCCTTTACAGAGTAGAATCAGAGATTGTTCTTTTAGGTGCTATCATGCACCTCAACCGCGACCCAAAGAATTGGCGACTGAGAACCAGCAAGTATTGAACAACTCCTCACTCTCTTTTCTCACTGCCGACTGCCCACTGCCAACTGATTTCACTTTCTTCACTCAGCACTCAACACTTTTCTTTCGGTATACCTGGGCTTGAACAAACAGATGATGAATACCTTGATATATATCAAAAAGGGATTTATATTTCATCAATTATTTATCAAGGAGGAAAGAATGGCTGTCACAGCTAAAATTTTTCTATCAGGACGAAGTCAAGCCGTCAGGTTGCCGAAAGAGTTTCGCTTTGAAGGCAATGAGGTATTTATTCGTCGTGATGCCATTTCCGGAGATGTCATTTTATCGCATCATCCTGATTCATGGACCGGACTCTTCGCGCTTGACGAAACAACTGAAGTGCCAGCTGATTTTATGAATGCTGAGGATCGAATGCAACAGGATAATCTTCGTGATCCTTTTGAGGAATGGAAAGAATGAGCCTCTACATGCTTGATACCAATATCGTTAGTCACATTATAAAGGGAGATATAGCTATTGTGCGTGAACGGCTTGTGGCTGTGCCGATACATCGTGTTGTGGTCTCTTCGGTCACACTGGCAGAATTACGCTATGGTCTGGCAAAGCGCTGCTTTCCCAAGGGTCTTACAAGCCGCGTTCATGAGTTTTTAATTCGGGTTAAAATATTGGCCTGGGACAAAGATGCTGCCATTGTCTATGGCGATCTCCGTGCAACATGCGAAATCGCAGGTGTAACGCTCTCCCCGCTTGATCTTATGATTGCTGCTCATGCTCAAGCAGTCAGTGCCATTCTTGTTACTTGTGATAAAGCTTTCAGCATGATTGCAGATGGCTTAACAGTAGAAAACTGGACTGCACCATAATCCTGAACGAATACCTTTTTGATATTTCCACTGGAATCATCCGTATACCACCATTATGATTCGTTAGGTCACTCGCATCAATCACTCAGCACTCTCTTTCGTCACTGCCGACTGCCCACTCTTCCCTGTCACCCCTAACTCCTGTGAGAGGTCTATCTGCTCCACTCCACACCCCCATCAAACACTCAGCCCTAAGAACTCGCAGCGCGTCTACGAATGGAAGGCAATTGATCCAGCCTCCCATGTAATTTTAATGCAGACGGCCACACCGTTCATAATTTCAACATGACATTCAGCACTTTCTTTCATAACTTCTTATATTACGTAAAAATCATTGGAGGTGTCATGCAAGCGGCTAAATTTTCAGAGATTCGCAATCAGCTTCAGCTCAATGACGATAAAATATATTTTTATGCCATTGACAAAGACGGGACTATACTCCTCCGTAAAGCAACCGACTATGAGTTGCTTGCGGAAGAAGGCCTGAAGGACACCTATCTTATGGAGCCAGATGGCCTATGGGAGAAATGCCTTGAGGATTAATCAACGAGAAGTTATTCTCATACCTTTTCCGTTTGCTCTATCTTATTCTCTTCCGCATTCAGCCCTCAACACTTGCAACTCAGCACTCTCCTTCATCACCCCAAAGTCTCATTCAGAAGAACCCGAAGAAGTAGAATTGCAAGTTGTTATTGCGGGTCTTAACTTACGGTAGTTATCTCCTCATACTGCATTGTTAACTATGCAAGAAAACTCAAATCATTAAGACTATGAATGTCATAATTAACGACAAAATTTGCACCTCTTCAGTCGGGCAGACCCTCGGCAAATCGGCAAGGCTCAACCACAGCCATGTGGGATATATCTGCGGCGGAAACGGTGTTTGTCAGGCCTGTTACGTGACTGTGCAGGATGGGGCCGACTGTCTCGCACCGCTTACCGACGTCGAAAAAGCTTTTCTCTCTCCTCGCCAGATTGCTGCCGGCGGACGCATGGCCTGTCAGGCCACGATCACTAAAGAGGGAACGGTCAAAGTACTTTCCCGCCCTGAAGAGGTTCGCCGGATTCTTTTCAGCAACCCGCTGGCGCTCTTCTCCTACGGAGCGGAAATGGGGCACGACACCCTGCAGCAGATTGTCCCCGGCATCAGCAACCTTATCGGCCGCATTGTGAAGGGCGAAATGGGCAGCAAGGATGCTCTCGGAGACTTTATGGAGTCAGTAAGCGGCGCTTTCGGCCTTGTGGTGGAAACCCTTCCGAACTATCTCCCCTTCAAAGAGCAGATCATGGGTCTCATCGGAAATCTGCCAGTTCAGCTCCCGTTTCAGCTGCCATTCTCAACGCCGCAGACACCTGAAAGCGTTATTGAAAGAGTTAAAATCATGGCACCTGCACCGAAAGCCTGATCATTATTCGACACCACCGGGGCACGCATGCATTGAAAAGAACCTTCATGCGTGCAATTGACTGTTAATAACATCGATATGGAGTTCGGTAATATTTTCAAGTCCTCTAACTTTTTTGTTCGAAAGAGCGACACATAACAACGCCTACCGGTCGAGTAAGAGTTGAAATATCTGATAAGAAGTCCCTGTCACGGGCTTAAAACTGCAGGGAAAAAGTCCCGGCAAAATCCCTATGAGCGATTGTCAAGGCAACTCAATGTTTTCATCGAAAGATGATAGTCCTTTCCGGTCAGCCAGATTTGCTTCAATGAGCCTGCGTTCTTTTTCAATCTCCAGCTTTAGCTCCTCCTCCGTGGGAAGGAATTTGAGGTATTTTGAAGCAAATATCTGTTTGCTTTCATGTAAAACCGAATACTTGGCAACCGCCTCACTCTTGTCAGAGCAAAGAATCAGGCCAATGGTGGGATTGTCACCCTCTACCTTAAACTGATCCTCAAACAATCGAACATAGCCATCCATCTGCCCTACATCCTGATGCGTGAGCTTGCCAAGTTTCAGGTCAATCAACAAAAAGCACTTCAGGATAAAATTGTAGAAGACCATATCCACATAAAAATCATCGTCGTCAAAGCGAATATGTTTTTGGCGGGCAACAAAGGAAAATCCTTTACCCAGTTCCAGCAGAAAAAATTGCAGGTTACTGATAATGGTTTGCTCTAATGCGTTTTCGTGCAGATTCGGAACGTCAGGCAGATCAAGAAACTCAAGCACCATAGGCGATTTCAGCACGTCAACCGGACTGATTTTCTCACCGGGCAACCGTTCGCGATTGACTGGCAATAACCCTTGTTCGCCATGGTGAGCAATAATCCGCTCATAGTAAGAGGTTTGTATCTGCCGTTCCAGTTGCGTTTTACTCCAGCCACACTCAATGGATTCCTGCTCATAGAATTCTCGTGCAGAAAGGTTTGAGACTCTCATAAGAGCACGGTAATGCGACCATGAAAGCTTCGGGGAAAAGTCCGTTGCGAATTGGCTACCCGGCTGGTAGCTTTTTTGCAGAGAGGATAAATTATCGCTTGCTTTTTGGGGAGAGACCTCGACAAACCGATCCTGAAAGGCGAGAAAAAATTGCCTGAAGCTTTTAACACTTGGAACAGAATAGCCGTAGCCATATTGCTCGGTCAGTTGTCGTGACAGGGTCTGAATCACCTGTTTTCCATATTCTGCCCGCTCTTTGCCTCCCTGTATCTCAACAACTATTTCCCGGCCAACGAGCCAATAAGCCATAACCATATTGGTATTGACAGACTGCACCACATTGGAGCGAGCCTGTTCAAGGATATGGACAACTCGATCAAAAAGAGTTCCGCCGATTTTCATTTCATGATCCATTCTTAACTCCTCAAATTGATTTCACTTCAGTCAAACAGTCAGGAAAGAACTTTCGAATGCGAGCAGCATGGATACTCCCAGTTCAGTAAAGGCAATGGGTGGGGGAAAAAATTGCATGAGCAATCTCGCGAAGGAGTTAAGGGATCTCTCAATGGGCTATCAATGTGAGTATCTGAAGCATGAATGAAACGTATCATATTTTTTTCGTATGGGGTGAACCGGAAAAGCTTCAATGCGATATAGCGAATAAGTTAAGTATTATCGCGTAGAATAACGAAGTATATGTTAAGAAAGTGCTGAAGTTCGAGTACTGTGGGACGAGAGCGTACGAGGATAGATCCCTCAACTGCGTTTCGGGATGAAAAGTAGCGAAGTTGTGCCGCGATGGCAAAAGGTAATTGTGCTTGTGAGAACAAGGATAGAGGTGTACGGAAGGTGTCTTGGCGGTATTGAAGAGTACCGTTAGAAGGAATACCGTTCTAAGATAACCCGGCAGCGCCGAGGCGTGCCGGATTGACTTATGACTTTGGAAAAAGCTTAGGCTTTCTCTACGATCTTGCGTTCTTTGACTTTCAATGCAGCCTTGCCGGTACGTTTGCGCAGGTAGAACAGTTTTGCTCTTCTTGCCTTGCCGTGCTTGACTACGGTAACGCTCTCAATGTTTGGCGAGTTGACAGGAATGATCCTTTCAACGCCGACACCGTGAGAAATCTTTCTGACTGTGATTGTTTTATTTCCGCCTGCTCCCCTGTCGCTGATAACAATACCTTCGAAGGCCTGAAGTCTTTCTTTTTCGCCTTCAATAACCTTCAACTGAATCTTGACGGTATCACCCGGATTGATTTCCGGAAAATCGGTAACGGCCTGGGTGGCTTCTACTAACTTAATTAACTGATCCATGACAACAACTATTTACGTTATTTTTTCTTTAATTCTTCTAAAACTCTATGATCAAGAAGATCGGGTCTAAGCTGGCGTGTTCTTTCAAGTGCATTTTCACTACGCCACTGTTCAATTTTACTGTGATGACCGTTCAGCAGCACATCCGGAACCTTCATTCCCCTGAACTCCGAGGGTCTTGTATAGTAGACACTATCAAGCAACCCTGTCTGAAAAGAATCGGTCAGAGCTGACTCACTGTCACCAAGAACACCCGGTATAACCCTGACAACAGCATCCATAAGAAGCAGTGCAGGGATCTCACCACCTGAAACAACGACATCACCAATGGAAATTTCCATGGTAATCAGATTCTGACGGATTCTCTCATCAATGGCTTTGTAATGACCACAGAGAATAATCAGGTTCTGCATCCTCGAAAGCCTGTTTGCCATAGACTGCTCAAACAACTTTCCATCAGGCGTCAGAAAAATCACCTCATCATACTCTCTTTCAGCCTTCAACGCTTCGATACAGGCAAACACCGGTTCAGGACGGATAACCATCCCTGCGCCACCGCCAAATGGTGAATCATCAACCTGTTTGTACTTTCCCAGTCCAAAGTCATGCAGATTATGTACATGAATGTCCGCATGGTTTTTTTTTCGGGCTATGCTTAACAGTCCAGTGTCAAGTGTCGAATCAAAAAAACCGGGAATGACGGAAATAACATCAATCCTTATTGCGTTCATTGTCTGAGTACGGGTTTCTGAGCAAACTGTTCCGGGTCAACCATTCACAGAAATTCGCCGAATCTTGGAATCACTATGTGCTTTTCTCCAAGATTGAACTCTTCTACAAATTCATCTATAGCTGGCACCAAAATCTTTTTTTCACCGACCTTAACCTCATAGACTTCATTCGCGGGCATCCTTATCACACTGGTAACAACCCCGACTTCAGTACGATTTCGATCTAAAACCTTCATGCCTATAATCTCGTGCACATACGCACGGTTTGCAGGTTGAGGCAAAAGCTGATCTTCAGTAACAAACAGTTTCCAGCCTGTCAGGGCCTCTGCTTTTTCCATTGTGTCAATTCCTTCAAAGAACAACCATGCAAATCCAGCTGCTAAAGCGGCTTTTTTTACTTTCAACCGCTCAACAGAATCCTCTGTTTTGCCAGCGTAATACTCACGGCGAGAAAGAAAAGTTTCGGGAAAGTCGGTAACCAACTCCACCTTCACTTCACCCTGCAATCCTTTCGGCTTGAGAATGACTCCTGTTATATAGAGTTCCATTCCGACCCCACCGTAAAAGAGTTAATCTCAGGCTTCTGCGCCTGCTGCTTTCGCTTCTGCCGCTTTTTTGGCAGTACGACGATGAGACTTCAATGCAAGGCGTTTCTGACGTCTTACGTTCTGATGCTCCTGCCATTTTTCCATTTCTGCAGTAACTTCAGCCTCGCTGCGACCCATGCTCTTGAGCCTGAGTTCATAAAGCAAACCTGTAGTACGGATAAGGCTGTTTACTGTTGCTGTTGGCTGTGCGCCAGTCTGCATCCAATATATAATACGGTCTTTCTTGATGGTGACAGCGTGTGGCTTTGCTGTAGGTTCGTAATGGCCTACAACTTCAAGAAACTTGCCGTCCCGTGGTGAGCGCGCATCGGCAACAACAATCTGGTATACCGGCAATTTTTTTCTTCCTGCTCTTTTCAGTCTGATCTTTACCAAGGCTAATGTATTTTAGTTAATGTTAACTTTTAACAGCGTGTGTGTAATTTATCGTTTTAAAAACTTATCCAATGCAAGATTCTGCGAAGTAATCTTCCTGCCTGACTGCGACAGCTTTGATACCGAACGCATCATCTTTTTCATCTCCGAGAACTGCTTGAGAAGAAGGTTAACCTCCTGTACTTTGGTTCCGCTGCCTTTGGCAATACGCTGACGGCGGCTGCCATTGATGATATCAGGATTGACTTTTTCCTGTCTGGTCATCGAGTTGATCATGGCTTCAATAGGCTTGAAGTCAAGATTCTCAAGATCCTGCTTGGGAACCATCTTGTTAAGGCCCGGCACCATTTCAATAAGCCCCTGAATGGAGCCCATTTTTTTAAGCTGCTGGAGCTGATCGAAAAAGTCGTTAAGATCGAACTCGTTCTTCATCAGCTTTTTCTGCATCTCGAGAGATTTCTCAAGATCGAGATTTTCCTGTGCTTTTTCAACAAAACTGACAATATCACCCATTCCCAGAATCCTCTGGGCCATGCGGTCAGGGTAGAACAGGTCAAGGTCGTCAACCTTCTCACCGACACTGATAAACTTGATCGGCTTTTCAACAACCTGACGTATGGAAAGCGCTGCACCGCCTCTTGAATCGCCATCAAGCTTGGTGAGCACTACACCATCAAAATCAAGGCGATCATTAAATGCCTTTGCTGTATTGACGGCTTCCTGTCCCATCATGGAGTCCACAACAAACAGAAGCTCATCAGGCTTGAGAGCATGCTTCAACGCCTCAGCTTCAGCCATCATCTGCTGATCAATCTGCAGACGTCCGGCCGTATCTATAATAACAACATCTTTCGCGGTCGAGCGTGCCTCTTCAAGACCCTGAAGGGCAGCCTTCATGGCATCCTGCTGCTCAATGGCAAACACCGGAACATCAACCTGCAGACCAAGGGCTTTCAGCTGGTCAATTGCAGCAGGACGATAGACGTCAGCAGCAACAAGCATAGGATTCTTTCCGTTCTTCTTGAGACGCAGTGCGAGTTTTGCACAGAAGGTTGTTTTTCCCGACCCTTGGAGACCGGCAACCATAATTACTGCAGGAAGTTTCTTGGGTGAAAGGTT
Source organism: Chlorobium sp. (assembly GCA_005843825.1). Classification (GTDB taxonomy): domain Bacteria; phylum Bacteroidota; class Chlorobiia; order Chlorobiales; family Chlorobiaceae; genus Chlorobium. The sequence continues at coordinate 19,127 of SZXX01000030.1, read as the reverse complement.
GAGCGGCTTCTGCTCACCACCCATCAGTTCAGTCAGTTCATCATAGACGATTTTGACGATCATCTGCGCAGGTGATACGCTTTTGATGACCTGTTCGCCAAGAGACTTTTCCCTTATGTCTTCAATTAATTTCTTTGCTACCTTGTAGTTAACGTCGGCACCAAGGAGAGCTCTCTTGATATCCCGCATGGCGAGACCAATATTGATCTCATTTATGGTGGCCTGACCTGCGAGCTTTTTAAAGGTGCCCTCTAACTTATCACTTAAACTGTCGAACATTGGTTCCCGCTTTTTTCAGATAAAGCTTAAAAATGCTTAGCTTTAATTATAACAAAAAATAGCACAAAATAAAACCATACAATCATATCTTCATTGCTTAAACGTTATTTCCTGCTATTTTTTATCTCCTGAGCACAGAAAACATCGAAAAACAAGAGGTTATGACTGCAAGCTCCATTGGCACCATCCTGGACTCTTTTCGAAGCAAGCGGATTGCCGTTATCGGCGATATTATGCTTGACAAGTATATTTTTGGTCATGTCTCACGCATTTCGCCGGAATACCCTGTCCCCGTAGTGGATGTTACCCATGAGGATTACCGGCTTGGAGGAGCTGCAAATGTTGCGCTCAATACACAGTCGATCGGAGCAAAAACGATATTGATCGGCATTACCGGCGCAGACAGCAACCGTGAAATACTTCTTGATCTGTTCAGTAAGCACGGTCTTGCAACGGAAGGGCTGATCAGCGACCCTTCACGGCCGACAACCTGCAAAACAAGAATTCTTTCGCAAAACCACCACATTACAAGGGTTGACTTCGAGAGCAGAAAGGATGTTGAAGAAACTGTTGAACATGCGGTTATCGACTCCTTTGACTCAATTATCGAGTCAATCGATGCTGTCGTACTGGAAGATTACAATAAGGGGCTGCTGAGTGTAAAAATCATTGAGCATATCATTACGGTGTCGAATCGGCATAATATCCCTGTTCTTGTCGATCCGAAACTCAAGAATTTCTTTGCCTTCAAAGAGTGCTCTGTTTTTAAGCCAAACCTTTCGGAAATGGCCTCTTCACTCGGGATAGTCCTGCACAACAACGACCACGAGATTGAAGAGGCCTGCCGGCTGCTTCAGGAAAAACTTCAGGCTGAAACCATTATCGTTACAAGAAGCGATAAAGGGATGACTCTCTATAATGGTTCATTTACCCATATTCCTGCAACATCAATGGAGGTTTCCGACGTTTCAGGCGCAGGAGACACCGTTATCGGGATGCTTGCCCTGGGAGCTGCTGCGGGTGTTGATATTGTCACTAATGCAACAATAGCTAATCTTGCTGCCGGAACAGTCTGTCAGGAAGTAGGTGCCGTTCCGGTAAGGCCTGAAAAACTGATCAAAGCGTATCAGGAGTATCATCAAGGATAAAGATATGCTGCTCTATCTCCTCAGGATATGGAGGGTTATAGGAAGGGTCCTTCAGGAGGGTTTTCAGATTGTTCAACGAATAGAATGGAACTTCGAACATTCCTGCATTACTCAGAGTAGCTGGAACATCCTTGCCTGGGTCTATGTGCATGACAAAAGTGACGTTAACTAACCCTGGGGTGGTCGGCCTGAAAGCCCACATTCCCGTGGCGTGACGAACCCTGTAATACTCCGGGTTGTCGGGCAGATAATCAGGTTCGGCCTTCATCGTAAGCACCACGGAATTATCACCTGCCGAGGTGAGTCCTGTGCGCATTATTACCTCTCTCTGTTGAAGCGGCCAGGGGGTTTTGATAATTTGACGGACAACATACTCGACAGGATCACTGTTGTCAAGAATTTGCATGTCCACAAGATGATGCACCCAGCGATTATAACTGGGCATGTCGTGAAAAAGACTGATAAGCTTTTTCAATGACACCTCTATCTCAGCCTCACCCTTAAAACCATGGATGTCGGAGCCGTTAACCTTGGAGGAATAAATTTTTATCCCTTTGTGCTCAATCCGAAATTTCCAGTCTCCCTGAAGAATTGACCCGACATCCATACTGTTTTTTTTGAGTGTATTGATCAAGACTGCAAAAAAAATCGGGAAAAGATCACTCTGTTATAAATTTCTCGTAGTTCTGGATGACATCTTTAGATGATTTCTTGAAGGGGGCTTCAACTGGAATAAGATATTTTTCCTTCTTGACCATCTCCCTCAGGTTTTCCAAGGTATGATATGGGGTATCAATAACAGCAATATTGGCAAGCCAGGATGGAATTTCTCCGCCTGGTTCAATATGAAGACGAAAAACAACCCTGCACTGGTTTGGCGACAAGGGAATAATGTTCCATGCACCCTCAAGCTGGGGCACACGCACATATTTATCGTTTAAAGGGAGATAATCCGCCATACACTCAAGTTTAATATAAACTTCAGATGTATCAGGATCAAGATATCCTTGTGAACGGGTTATGATTTCGCGATCTGAAACAGGCCAGGGAGCACTGACCAGCTGGTAGACAATTCGGCCTTCATCCTCGGAAAGCTCCTGAAGCACCTTCATTTCCTTTGTTTTCCATACCCACTCTGTAGCCGCGTCAACATCATACAAAAGACTCAGCACAGCATTTTGAGGAGCATCGATGGTTGCTATTCCGACAAATGAAAGAAAATCAGAGCTTGGAACAGGGCAGGTAAATATTTTCAGCCAGTCCTTCTGAAGACGTAACGTACAGGTGGCACTGTTGATTTTTTCAATTATTGACATAATACCCTCGTTTAAAACGTTAAAAAGGAGAATAAAGATCCGGAGTCATGATCCCCTCTCAAGGTCGACGGCCTGGCACGGTTTCGGCTATTTTGACCACTGGATCGGCATTGCGTACAAGAAATTTTATCTGCCCTTCAGCACCAAAAAGCTGATGCGCAATCTTCGACTTCACGGCACGGACAATGTTCTTTCTGTCGCGAACAAAACCTGCCTTGTCAAAAGTAATTTTTTTAGCCTTGCAGGTTTTTACAACAAGCGCCTCAAAATTGGTCTCTTCAGAGTAATTGGCAATAAAACGGTCCAATGAAGTGCGATAAGCCTGCACTGAACTATTCCGATCATCAAGAAGCTTCAGCGCGATATCATCAATAGAACCCGACTGGAACAGCTTCTGATAAAAATCGGAGAAAGCGCTTCCTGTCACCCAGAAATCAGGAATAATACCACCGGCATCCCTGAGCGCAGCAAGTTTGCTGTGGGCTTTGGCATCCTTTCCTTTAAGCGATAAAACCAATGACGGGAGCGATGATGTTTTATAGACAGAAACTTCATTGTTTTTCATGTAGAGTAAACTGTCGGGGTCGTTAAAGAGTTTCTGAGGCTGAATATTTACCATCGCATCTTTATAATAGCGTTCACGACCAGCCATCCCCTTACGATAGACTCTCTGTATCAGTCGACCTGAAGGAGTATAGTATCGCGATACTGTGAGGCGAATCGCTGAGCCGTCGGCGAACTGAAGCTGACGCTGAACAAGTCCTTTTCCGAAGCTCAACTCGCCAACGACAAGGGCTCTCTTGTTATCCTGCAGGGCTCCGGCAAGAATTTCAGATGCAGAAGCGCTTCCTTTATCAACCAGTACAATCAGTTCACCAGTTCTATAACCATCATCTGCTGATTTGGCTACATATCGCTCATCCTCCGACCCCCCATTGCGGCTTTTGGTATAAACGATCAACTGGCCCTTTTTAAGGAATTCATCGGCAACGGCAACAGCCTGCTCAAGAAATCCACCGGGATTACCTCTGAGATCGAGGACGAGTCTTGTCATACCCTGCTTTTTCAATCCGTCAAGCGAACGGCGGAACTCTTCCGACGTTGTTGCAATGAACCGGCTCAACCGTATATAGCCGACCTTATTATTAATCATAAAAGCTGCGTCGATACTCGACGTGGATATTTTACCGCGGGTAACAGTAAAGTCTATAAGCTTCCCGTTGAGCGGCCTGAATACTTTCAACCGGACTTTGGTTCCTCTCTTGCCTCTCAGTTTTCTAAGCACATCCTGCTGGGTTATTCCAACCGCCGAAGCGGAATCAATAGCAATAATGCGGTCTCCCGGAGCAATTCCAACGGTGGCGCTCGGTCCGCCGGAAAGGGGAGTAACAACAAGAAGGGTATCGCTGACAACCTCAAACTCGATACCTATGCCATCAAAATTACCGTCAAACTCAGCCTGGGAAAATGAGACCTTTTCAGGTTCTAGATATACGGTGTGAGGGTCAAGATATTCCGCCATTCCCTGTATGCCGGCACCTGCAAGACTGTCGCTGTCAACCTTGTCGACATAGAACTCTTTCATCAGGCCGAAGGCTTCAAGCATTTTTTTCTGCTGTGCCATCTGGATATCCCTGCCTCCATTGAGCCTGGTGCCGAGAAAAACGCCAAAAACAAGCACGACAAGCATCATTACAATGGTAAGTATTCGGGACATGACGAGTGGTTTGATTACAAAAAATGAGAGAGCAACCGACTGAGGCCTGAAACGCAGTTTACCGATCAGAGAGCAAAATCACAACAATTATCATTTCTCCTCTTGCTGACCACTCCCTTGCCCATAAACCTTATTGTCATCAAAAACAAAAAAGGGGAGAGAAAATAATCGAATAATTATCCAAACAAGTAGCAATGAAAAACAAACCATCAATCTTGAGACGAAACAACATAGAAGAAATTATTACCAAGCATATGGTACAACAAAGAATCAACAAATAAGATCACCTGCAAGGCTATTACAACACAGATAAACAAAAAAAATAAAAACCAAATATCTAACAATAAAAATACATACCAATAACAGTTAAAGACAAAACAAACAAACAAAAAATGAAGAATTAAATAATATATATAAAAAAATATTTTACAGATAAAGAAACAGCATAAATAAATAAAAACTTATTTAGCATAAAGTATTTTATTTATTTTATTACAACATCTTAAGCGTTTTTTCATCACTTAAACTTTATGTAATTTTAGCATAAAATAAAAACAAATAAAAAAATATAATGCCAACAATAAACTTTAAATAAAAAACATATAGATTTTAATTTTAATAGGCACATCTGTCGAATAAAGGTAAAATTCAATTATTATTTATTTCGTTATTATACAACGAGTTACGGTACAAATCACAAATGATATCGATTGATTTTATACTGAAGAGCGAAGGATATATTTATAAATAAATATGAAGTGGGGAGGTTGTTTTTTTTGATGTATAGCGGTGCAGGTGCTATGGTTTATATTGAACAATAAGCTCAAGCTCAAGACTTGCATTGAGGGGCAATTCGGTGACGCCTACAGCGCTTCTTGCGTGGACTCCCCTTTCACCGAAAATCTCATGCAGCAGTGAAGATGCCCCGTTAGCAACCAGGTGCTGGCTCGAAAAGAAGGTTTCGCTTGAAACATAGAGAGTGAGCTTGACTATTTTTTCAATGCTGTCAAGCGTCCCTGTCACTGATTTTATCGCAGCAAGTGCATTGAGAAGAGCGACTCTTGAGGCATGAAAAGCTTCATCTTTGCGTACCTCATTGACCTTGCCTTTTCCACCTGGTTCTATGAGTTTACCATCTTTAAGAGGAAGTTGTCCAGAGGTAAAAACAAGGTTACCGGAGCTTATTGCAGGCGAATAAAGGCCTGCAACAGTTGGTAATTGAGGAAGAATAAAGCCGGCTTTGATGATATTCTGCTCAATTACACTCATTGGAACCTCTTGAAAACGTTAAGAAAAGGGTTGATTCAGGGTGAAAAAACCACCCGAAACGACATTTGATGCCATCAGGATTAATATTATTTATAGAGAGTGAAAAATCAAATCATTTTTTGTTTGAATGCCGCATAATAATCGAAAAGGGACTCCCCTGCCGCGTATCTTCATGATCAGCAGCGGAGAGGAACAGGGTGAAGGCAGGGGTGAACTCATCGAGCACCTTACTCTGCTCCCCTCTCATATACCCTGCATAGTGCAAATCCGTGAAAAACACCTCCATACAAAGCATCTTTTAACCCTTGCACAGAGGGCCAGGGGAATAAGGCTTCCCGAGGGTTCACTGCTTCTCTGCAATGAGCGGGCAGATGTTGCGCTGGCAGCCGGTCTTGACGGTGTCCATCTGCCGGAAAACGCTGTTCCTCCGGATAAACTTCGCGCTTTTGCTCCTGATCTGATCTTTGGATGCAGCATTCACTCTCCTGAAGCGTTGCGCATTGCCGAACAGGCAGGCGCTGATTATCTTCTGTTCGGGCCGGTATTCGACACCCCATCCAAAAGGAAATATGGCCCTCCTCAAGGTCTTAAAAAACTCGGCGAACTGTGCCGGGCAAGCTCTCTGCCAATCTATGCACTTGGAGGAGTGACTCCTCAAAATGCAGCACTCTGCATGGATGAGGGTGCTTACGGAACTGCTGGATTGTCTATCTTTCGAGACACTTCACGTATGAGGGAAACCCTTGAACAATTGTATAGCATTCTAAACAGATGATTCCTTATTCACCCTTTCTCTGCGTCATTACCGATGAGGCATACTGCCCGGTTACTCTGGCAGAACAGGCCCTCAAGGGAGGGGCAGCCATGATACAGTTACGGCATAAAACAGCTTCAGGCAGCCAGCTTTTTGCCTGGGCGGTTGCAATAGGGAAACTTTGCAGCGAATACCATGCGCTCTTTATTATCAACGACCGGGTTGATATTGCCCTGGCAAGTAAGGCTGACGGCGTTCACCTCGGGCAGGATGACCTGCCTGCCGCTGCTGCCCGAAAACTGCTTGGAAACAGTCGCATTATCGGGGTTTCGGCCTCTTCTCTGGAAGAAGCTGTGCAGGCAGAAAAAGATGGCGCTGACTATATCGGATTCGGCCACATCTATCCGACTGTTTCCAAACTGAAAGAGCATGCTCCTCTTGGGCCGGATAATCTGCAAAAGACTGTAGAGAGCCTCTCTCTTCCGGTGGTTGCCATAGGAGGCATCACCATTGAAAACGCACCGATTCTAATCTCCCGTGGAGCGGCAGGTGTCGCTGTAATATCTGCAGTCAGCAGAGCTGAGGTGCCTTCGAAGGCTGCTTCCGAGCTCCTTTCGGCACTACAAAAAAGCCTGCCATGAAAAAATATACAACAGTCCTTACCATTGCAGGATCAGACGGCAGCGGCGGAGCCGGGATTCAGGCTGACATTAAAACATTTGCCGCCCTTGAATGTTTTGGATTATCGGTCATAACCGCCCTTACAGCCCAAAATACGACCGAAGTCAGCTCAGTAAACCCTTTAGATGAAAAATGTATTAGAGGGCAGTTTAGAAGCATTTCTGCAGATATTGCAATTGATGCGGTTAAAATCGGCATGCTGGGAAGCATTTCTGCCATCAAAACCGTTTCGTCACTGCTTCGGGAGCTTAAAGGCAATCCTCCTGTTATTCTCGACACCGTTCTCGCATCCAGCGGCGGCACTGCCCTCCTTCCCGCTGAGGCTATCCCTCTCCTCAAAGAAGAGCTCTTCCCTCTTGCGTCGCTCATTACCCCAAACCTGCCTGAAAGCGCACTCTTGACAGGCATGAAACATGCGCCGGCAACTCCTGAAGAAATTGAAGAAACAGCAGCAAAACTCCTTGAAACAGGAACAGCTTCCGTACTCATCAAAGGGGGACACGGCGACAGTGAAGAGTGTCGCGACTGCCTTCTCTATGAGAATCAGTTTTTCTGGTTCAGCTCAAAAAAAATCATGACCGGCAATACTCATGGCACCGGATGCACGCTCTCATCGGCTATTGCTGCATTTATAGCGAGGGGGGAAACTACAGATAGCGCTGTAGGAAAGGCGAAAGCATATATCGACGAAGCTCTTGAGGCAGGGGCCGCTTACCGTTCAGGTCATGGTAACGGCCCGCTGCATCACTTTTACCGCTTCTGGAGGTAACGTTATGCCACTCCCCGCGGAGGGCGACCTATGGAGTAATAGGTAAATCCGAACTGCTCCATAAATTCAGGGCTGTAAATATTTCTGCCGTCAAAGATAACAGGATGGCTGAGATCCCTTTTAATCATGTCAAAATCGGGGCTGCGGAAAACAAGCCACTCGGTCAGCACAACAAGGGCATTTGAGCCTTTAATGGCATCTTCCTTGTTCAATGCATAAACGATTTCTTCACGATCGACATATATCCGTCTGACCTCATCCATGGCAACCGGATCATAGACTCTGACCCTTGCTCCAGCCGTTAAAAGTTCTTCAATAACCCTTCGACTGGGAGCTTCACGCATATCATCGGTATTGGGCTTGAAGGCAAGCCCCCAGATCGCAAAAACCTTCCCCGCGATATCGTCACTGAAATGCTCCTTTATCTTTCTGACAATAGAGCTTTTCTGGTCATGATTGACAGCCTCGACCGCCTGGAGAATCCGTGAATGATACCCATGCTGGTGGGCTGTTCTTTCAAGCGCCCGGACATCTTTGGGAAAGCATGAACCGCCGTAGCCGACACCGGGGTATATAAACGAAAATCCTATCCTTGAGTCAGAACCGATACCCTTTCTCACAGCCTCAACATCAGCACCCACCCGTTCGGCAATGTTGGCAATTTCATTCATGAAGCTGATTTTTGTCGCCAGCATGGCGTTTGCCGCATATTTGGTCAGCTCAGCTGAACGGACATCCATGGCTATAAAACGATCGGAACTTCTATTAAACGGGGAATAGAGAAAACGGAGCAGTTCCTTGGTGCGGGGGTTATCAACTCCGATAACTATGCGTTCGGGTTTCATGAAGTCATTGACTGCATCACCCTCCTTGAGAAACTCGGGATTTGAAACCACATCAAAATCAATCTCAGCCTTTCTTTCGGCAAGAACAGCACTGATTTGTTCTTTAACCCGGTCAGCCGTCCCTACCGGGACTGTTGATTTATTGATGACAATCCTGTACTCATTCATGAAAGAGCCGATACTACCGGCAACACTGAGCACATGACGCAAATCCGCGGAACCATCCTCATCGGGGGGTGTTCCAACGGCAATGATCTGGTAAAGCCCGAAAGCAACTCCTTCCTTGATATCTGTGGTAAACCTCAACCTTCCTGCCTTGATGTTTTCAGCAACAATTTCATCCAGACCTGGCTCATGAATAGGAATCTGCCCTTCATTGAGACTCTTGATTTTCTGCTGGTCAATATCAACACAAAGCACATCATTACCGACCTCCGCAAAGCAGGCGCCGGTAACAAGTCCAACATAACCCGAACCGAATATGGTGATTTTCATAAAGAGGATGAGAGAGTTAAAGCGTACTGATGTATACTGTCAAGCTTCGAAAAGTATCTCCGGATTATTCGATAACGACCACCAGACAGCGGGATTTCTGCCAGAAAGCGTTTTCATCGCGTATGAGGAGAACCGATGATGTTTTCCCTCCAACAAGTTCATAAGAGCCTACAGAATGAGGTGTTATGATTTTGAGGTTTGCCAGTGGCTTATCAAAAAACAGATCTCTTGTTTCAGTAATGTCAACCTTCTTGAAAAGATTAACATTAAAGTCGGATGCAAGACGATACTCGCTGCCGAACAACTTCTCAAGCGGGTTTATACGAACAAGAATACCTTTTGACACAAGATCATTAAAGGTACCTGAAATGTAATAGGCTGTATAAAGCTGTACTTCCTGACCCTGTATAAACTTGTCAAGCACATCAACTGTCGCCATAAGAGATGTAATCTGCTTGTTCAGCTTCTGAAGCTGACCTTTGAGCGCTTTGACCTCTGAGTCTTTGGTGTTTATGGCGACTTTCATCTCAGAAACAAGCCTGTCAAGAGATTCGACTCGATACGAGGAGGTTCTGTTCTCGTCTTCAAGCTTCTTGATCAGATTTTTGCTTGCAGCCAGCGTGGAATCGATAAAGCGGATGCTGGTAGTAATATCGTGGCCAATCTGTTTGACATTTGTTGAATCCTTCCCCTCAACACCTGAAGAGAGACGTTCAACAACAGCCTCTTTCTGCTGAATTCTGCCAAGATTTTTCTGTACCTGGGCAAGAATAGCCATCATTGATTCGAGATGCTCCTGCCTCGGATCACGCTTCTGCTTCTCCTGACTGCACGCCGACAGAGCAAGAAGAAATGCAAAAATTACAACCCCGGCAAGCCTTACCCGACTATTCCTTATAGCCACTGAATCCATTGTTCAACCCCTTCTTTTGTGCCATACCACCTGGTATGTGGTGTTGGCAGATGTTCTGCATCAGCAATAGTAACATTTTCAGCACCATCAAGAAAACAGCTTTTTGCAGGGACTATTCCATCGCCACCCACATTACCATCATCCTGGACGCTTTGGTAAAACTTGTAACACATTTTTTCGACAAAACTTCCCTGAGAATTGCCAATATACTTATCACTGGCAACAGATATAACAAGATAACGCCTAAAAAAATCTGTTTGAAGATACTTGAAAATAAAATCCGTCTTTATTTTCGCATAATATTCATGAGTATGAAAAGGAGTTCCTAAAGTAATAAGCTTCCCTACACGATTTCCGGGAGTGTAAACATCACCCTGAAATGGTTTTTCGAGAAGATAGACCATAGCAACACTCCCTCCCCCGCTATGCGCAACGAGAGTTATGGGTTCCCCGGGAAATTTTCTTTCCATAGTTCTGATCGCACCGTCAACTGCTTTCATGACCCGGTTGGTGGACTTTTCGGGTGACGGCGGAAATCCTATCCAGTCAACGAGTGAGACCGGCGCAATGGCGATTTTCTCTTTAGGGATATAGAGTGCGAGAGCATCTTTCATGACATCATAGAGAGAATCCCAGAACAGAACTCCCGGGATTATCACTACAGGATTTTGAGGCACGGCCTTCATCATGATGAGTTCAGATTAATAGTTCATCTGCTGACATGCTTTGGGGTACAAAGGCACTGCCTTATGCCCATTTTTTCAGGAGTTCAACAAGGAGGCTTACGCCGAAACCGGTACCTCCATTAACCTTGCCTCCACCTTTAGGAAGAAAAGAGGGGCCGGCAATATCAATATGAGCCCAGTTTTTATGGCCATCAATAAATTTCTCAAGAAATTTTGCTGCTGTAACAGAGCCTGCACCGCGCCCTCCGGTATTGTTCACATCAGCAACGTCAGACTTGATCTGCTCATCATAGAGATCCCATAGCGGCATCCGCCATACTTTTTCACCGGACTGCTGCCCTGCCTGAAAAATTTCATCAGCAAGTTTGTCGTTATTGCTGAAAAGACCCGCAACACCGTACCCGAGAGCAACAATGCAGGCTCCGGTAAGGGTCGCTACATCAATAATAACATCAGGCTTGTATTTCTCTTTGGCATAGGTCAAGGCATCAGCTAAAATCAGACGCCCCTCAGCATCAGTATTGCCCACCTCAACAGTAATGCCTGAGTAGGTGGTAATAACATCACCAGGCTTCTGGGCTGTGCCGCTGGGCATGTTGTCTGTGGCTGGAATAAGGCCTATAACATGCAGAGGTAGCCCTAATCGAACGACAGCCTCAACCGCGCCAAGCACACTAGCTGCGCCTGACATGTCTGACTTCATCTCACCCATATTTTCTGAAGGCTTGAGCGAAATACCGCCGGAATCAAAGGTAACGCCTTTACCGACAAGTGCGACAACAAGCTTGGCTTTCCCTTTTGGTTTGTAGTCAAGCACTGTAAAGGTCGGGGGATGAAAGCTGCCTTGATTGACCGCAAGCAGACCGCCCATGCAGAGTGATTCTATCTGTTTCTTATGAAGAACCGTAACGTCATACCCATGTTTTTTTCCAGACTCCACTGCGGCTTTCGCAATATCGTCTGCCTGCAGATAATTGCCCGGGAGATTCACCATATCCCTGGCCATCTTCTGGCATGAGGCAACAATTTTTCCCTCAGCAACTCCTTTTTCAACCTCTACTGACTCTTGGGCATCAACCCTCAGCAACAGCTCGGCAATCTCTTTCGATTTCGGAGCACTCTTCTTTTTATCCAGTTTACCGCTTTTCAGGCGATCAAAGCGATAGGAGCCGACAGAACAACCTTCGACAAGGGTTGCAGCCAACGTTGCAACACTTTGTCCGGTAGCTGCAGAGAGGCTCTTGATGCCGGAACAGTCAACAGCAATTTTTCCAAGTTTCATATCCACTGCCTTTGAAGCAAAGGAGACCGAAGCCTTCCGCCAGTCATCAAGGGTTTTGGCCTCTCCAAGACCAAGCAGCGCTATGCGGGCAGCTGCATGCTTTTTGCCCCCACCATACAAAACAACCACTTCACCGGCATCTGCTTTAAAATCTTTCAACACCTGAATATCAAATCCCAAGGCCAGAAGCGCCTCTTCAGCTTCTTTTTTCAATGCACCAGTGCTGAACGGCAGAGCCAGAAGATCAGCGCCGACAGCTTCAAGATTACTTTTAAGCAGAGATATTTTCATAGGATTACTTGCCATCGTTATGAGAGAGGTTATTTGTTTCATTATGACTGCCTGAGGAACGCCCTCAGGTCTTCAAGCAATACATTCTGGGCCTTGTCAGATGAGAACTGGAAAAGACATCCTGCAGCATTCATATGACCGCCACCGCCATATTTTTGAGCCAGTTTATTGACATAGATATTACCACGCGACCTGAAGCTTGCCTTGGTCCTCCCATCCTGCATCTCAACAATAAGAACGGCGATACGGACTGAGGGAACACTTAAAAGATAGCGGATAATAAGATCGGTATCAAACAATTTGCTCCCGGTCGCTTTGAGCATCTCCTGCGAAATGAAAAGCCAGGAAATCTCACCATCATCAAGAATGGAAATCGCACTGAGTGCCGCTCCAAGCAGTTTAAGTGCCGGAGTAGAGAGTGAATTGTAGATCCTGTCGTAAATATCAGCCGGATCAGCGCCCTTGCCGACAAGGTCTCCTGCAAGCATATAGACGTATGGTGATGTTTTCGGAAATCTGAACGATCCGGTATCCGTCATGACGGCGACGTAAAGAGCTGTGGCAATTTCAGGAGTGAAAAGCTCACGGCCCAGACGATCCTCGAGGGCATTCACAAACCCGTAAACCAGTTCACCTGTCGATGAGGCATAGCTTTCGCACACCATAACGTCAGTAAAATCTTCCGGCTCCAGATGATGGTCAATGCAGACAATTTTCAGAGCACCGAGTTCCCTTGAAAAACCTACATGAGGCCAGAGAGATCCCATCCTGTCATGCAGATTGGCATCAAGCAGAATAACAACATCACACAGCGAGAGCTCCTGAATAGCATCCTCGCTTTTATTATTGAAAAGAGTTATTGGGTAGAGCTGCTTGAGAAACTGGTAATTCGGGGGTACTTCAGTTGGGTTGACAATAGTAACCTCCTTGCCAAGCGCCTTGAGTACCCTTGCAAGAGCTACCTCACTGCCAAGACCGTCTCCATCGGAATTTTCATGGGTTGTAATAACAAAGTGCTGCCCTTCGAGAAGCTCGTCGATGACCGGAGACCATTCAGCATTTTGAAGCGTCCGGCCATACTCAGGTAATATCATTAGATTGAGGTAACTTTAAACAAAAAATAAAACGTAATCTATGCTTTTTTCACCGCTACCAAAAGAGAGAAACTACCCTCTTTTCAGGGACCATTTCAACACAACAGTACTATATATTTTCCGGGATAAAGTACTTTTTTTATAATGGACCAGCAAAAGAGCTCATGATGGCATATAATTTTTGCGGGCACGGCTGAATCCGGGCCTTGCCATTTTCACTGCAACCACTTTTTTTCGAAAAAAACCTATCATCTTTCAATGATCCTACAGTTACCGAATATAATAGATCTCACCTTTCAACAGCTTCAGCAGAAAATGGAGTCGATGGGGGAACCTTCATTCAGGGCATCCCAGATACACCAATGGCTTTTCAGCCACCATGCGTCCAGCTTTGACGAAATGACCATCCTCAGTCGCGCATTACGAAAAAAGCTTTCTGAAACATTTTCAATCGGGCAGTTGCGTCTCATTGATCGCCAGGAGTGTTTCGAAGATGCCTGCCTGAACCCGACAGAAAAAATACTGCTGCAGCTACCCGATAATGAGGGTGTGGAAAGTGTCCTCATTGCTTCAGCTGAAAGAATGACTGCCTGCGTCTCATCTCAGGTTGGATGCCCGCTGCAATGCCCTTTCTGTGCTACGGGCAATATGGGGTTCCGTCGCAATCTCAGTGCCGGAGAAATTACCGGACAGATCTATGCCCTTAACTCGATTGCTGCCGAAAAAACATCCAACAACAAAATCACCAATATTGTCTTTATGGGAATGGGCGAACCGCTCCTGAACACAGACAATGTTATTGAAGCCATTGATACCCTCAGCACAAGAAATTACAGTTTCTGCCTTTCACAGAAAAGAATAACCATTTCAACTGTCGGGGTAATCCCTGAAATTCAACGGCTCGCAAGGTCAGGAATGAAAACCAAACTTGCCGTCTCGCTTCATGCCGCAGATCAAGAGAAACGGGAATCGCTGATGCCGATTGCTGCGCGCCAGTACCCGCTGAACGAGCTGGGCAAATCGCTTGCCGGGTACACGGAACTGACCGGTATGCCTGTTACCATTGTCTATATGCTCCTCAAAGGAATCAACGATTCAGTGGATGATGCCAGGATGCTTGCCCGGTTTGCAAAGACCTTTTTGTGCAAAATTAATTTGATTGATTACAATTCAATCATTAATATTAAATTCAAGCCAGTTTACAGCTCAACTCGCGATATGTTTGTGCAACAACTCCTTACATCAGGACTGCATGTCACGGTCAGAAAAAGCTACGGAACAACCATTAATGCGGCATGTGGACAGCTTGCAACAAACAGCACCCGGTAACCCGCAATAATCTCTAACCGTCCGAATAATTATGGATCTTTCTGAATTGATTCCTTTTAAAAATGAGTTTAACAAAACTTATTACGGCTTAAAGAGTAATGCGACGCATACCTCGGAACACCCTGTTTTCACTGAACTGAAGGTGCGCCGCTACGATCAGCCCATTGCGGCAGTCACAGAGTTTATTCTTACCAAAATTAATCACTGGGTAGGATGGAATCTGATCTATGAAAAAACTGCTGTCGGCGGCATGACCTCGATTCGTGCCGAAGTAAGTTCTTTTCTTCTTCTGGGCTTGAAAATCAATATCACCTTCGGACTGCTTGAAGAGAAGGATGTCAACGGCCGCCTGATCACCTCAGTCAATGCCAAAGCTGAAACCCAGATAGAGTCCCGGGGTGATCTCGGTGAAAGCCGCAGGGTTATCAGGGTGATGCTCGGCGCTTTGGATTTTGAATTCAGAAAACAGATCATCAAGGAAGAGGACTATCAATTCCGATCTCTGGATGCGAAGGGTGCTGCGGCAGAATCACAGCAGATTTTTAATGAAGCCAAACTTCAGACTAATAAAATTTCTGAAGGCACCCCTAAAGCCAAGACAATCGAATTCAAGAAAAGGCCTCCCGTTCAGACTATACAGCTCACTACCTCATCAAAAAGTCATGAAGTTGTTCACGCTGCTGCACCTTTGTCCGCCAGCCCGGAGCAGAATGGATCGTCGATAAGCGCAGCTGAAGTTGATACCACTGTCGACCAGGCAAGAGCTTCAAAGCCAAAAATCATGATAGTCACATCAAAAAAAACCATCTAAAATCAGTTTGATGAGAATTATTTTACTGGGAGCACCGGGTGCAGGCAAAGGAACACAGTCTACATATATTTCAAAATCTCTCGGTATTCCGCAGATATCGACCGGTGACATGTTGCGTTCTGCTGTAGCAGCAGGCACACCCCTCGGTATTGCAGCAAAACAAATCATGGATGCCGGTCAGCTCGTATCCGATGAAATTATCATCGGTCTTGTCAAAGAGCGTCTGACAGAACCCGACTGCGTAAATGGATGCCTTTTTGATGGCTTTCCACGTACTCTTCCCCAGGCCGAGGCCCTCGGAAAAGACGGAATCCGCATTGACCATGTTGTTGAAATCAATGTTGAGGATAAGGAGATTATCGAACGGATGAGTGGACGTCGTGTCCATCCTGCTTCAGGGAGAACCTATCATGTACTCTTTAATCCGCCTAAAACACCCGATACTGATGACGAAACAGGTGAACCCCTGGTACAGCGTGAGGACGATCATGAGGATACGGTACGAAAACGACTTGAAGTCTATCATGCACAAACGCAGCCGCTGATCAACTACTATTTAACCTTGTCGAAGAACGGCACAGTAAAAGCTCCAAACTATTATCGGATCGAAGGGACTGGAAAAGTAGAGGAAATTCGCGACAGGATTATTCAGGCACTCACATCCTGACACTGGCCCGAAAGTCATTCAGTTATAAAAAGTCAGTGCCTTGTCACTGACTTTTTTCATTCATCGCCATGCACGCAATCATAGCAGCAGAAAAATATTTCAGAGGCGAACCATGTGCAGCATTGGTCCCTGAAACTCTGGAACACGAACTCCGGCCCGGATGCATGGTACTCCTTTCTGCGAAAAAAGGGAGCAGCTCCGTTTCTATCGGCTACATTATCAGCCTTTCCCGTGAGCATACAGAGGAACCTTCACCTCTTGAGATACTGGATGTGCTTTATGACGGGCGGCCTGTCCTTAACACCTCCCTTCTGCAGCTTACCGACTGGATGGCCGATTACTACCTCACAAGAAGAGTTGATACCCTTACTGTGGCTCTGCCTGCTGCAGTGAGAACAACAGTTAATGACGTCGCTGAAATAACAGGCTTTGCACTCAGCACTGAAAACCCGAAAATCATCAATACAAAACTCCGGCGATCAATCATGCAGATGTTGATCAGGGAGAAACGCCTCACCGTTCATCAGCTCCAACGGCGGCTCGGGAAAAAACAGCTCTATCGGACCCTCGCTGAACTTGAGCGTGGAGGACATCTGACGCTTGCCAAAAAGTTTTCGTCCACAAAACCAAAACAGAAACCCGCTTACCGCCTGAACAGCTCACTGCCGGACAATGTGTCAGAAATCCTTAAAGGCTCTCCCCGGCAGCTTGAGGCCTTCAATATACTGGCATCCCTTGGCGATGTCCCTGCATTTGCCGAAAGCATCGGGATCTCAACAGAGACCCTTAACACCCTTGTTAAAAAAGGGTATGCAGAAAAGGTTCTGATCGAGGTTACGAGCAATTTCACAACCGGTTTTTCAGAAACGCCGCAGTCGCCAAAAACCCTGACAGCTTCACAAAAAGAAGCTCTTGAGCAGCTTACGGGCGCATTCGAAACACAGCAATACAAAACCTTCCTTCTGCACGGCGTCACCGGCAGCGGAAAGACCCTGATCTATATTGAACTGCTGAAAAAAGTTATCGCAGCCGGAAAAACTGCTATTGTGCTCGTCCCTGAAATTGCCCTGACGCCTCAGACTGCCGGCAGGTTCCGTGAGCACTTTCATGATGAGATCACCATTATGCACAGTGCGATGAGCAATCAGGAAAAATATGATGCATGGCACAGTCTCCGGCTTGGTAAAACAAAAATTGCCCTTGGTGCCCGTTCAACCATATTCGCTCCCCTCGACAATGTCGGTGCAATCATTGTAGACGAAGAGCATGACGGCGCCTACAAACAAGACCGTAATCCACGCTACAATGCACGCGATACAGCAGTTATGAGAGCAATGTACAGCAAGGCAATCTGTGTGCTTGGATCGGCAACGCCATCGTTTGAATCATACAGCAACGCGCTCTCGGGCAAATATACCCTTGTAAACCTTCCAGAACGCGTTGATGGGGCAACTATGCCCCTCATCCGGCTGATCTGGATGAAAGAGAGTCCAAAGGCCTCTGCATCGATCTCTGAACTGCTCTACCGCCAGATTGAACTTCGCCTCAACAAAAACGAACAGGTCATTCTTCTGCAAAACAGAAGAGGCTTTGCCGGAAGTATCTTCTGCCTTGCATGCGGTCACATCCCGGTCTGCAGGTTCTGCAGTATCCCCCTGGTATACCATGCAACCCAGAACCATCTGCGCTGCCACTACTGCGGCCATATTGAACCCTTCAGAGGATCATGCGAACAATGCTTATCGACCGACCTGTTCTTCAAAAGTAGCGGCACCGAGCGTATAGAGGAAGAGCTGCAGACCCTTTTTCCTGAAGAAAAAATCCTTCGCATGGATGTCGATACCACAACCGCCAAAGGTGCTCACGGACGCATTCTCAAGGAATTCCAATCGGGGAAAGCACGAATTCTTCTCGGCACACAAATGGTAGCCAAAGGACTAGATTTTCCATCAGTAACCCTGGTAGGGGTTCTTATGGCCGATATAGGGCTCAACATCCCCGACTTCAGGGCTTCGGAGCGAACATTCTCCCTGCTCACCCAGGTCGCCGGACGTGCTGGACGCTCTACTATGCCGGGAGAGGTCTACTTTCAGGTCTACAACAAGGAGAGCGATGTTTTCGCCGCTCTCCTGCAGGAAAAGGAGAGCTATAAAAAGTTTTTTCATCAGGAATCTGCTTTCAGAAAGGAACTCCACTACCCTCCGGCATCACGGCTTATAAAATTCGAATGCACCTCCGCGGACGAAAAGCAGGCTGAACAGGCCGCCCTCTACTGCCGGGAAACTCTGCAAGGTCAACTGCCTGAAAAGAATGGAATCATTCTCGGTCCCGCCCCTGCAGGCATTGCAAAAATCAGAGGCCGTTACCGTTACCATGTACTTGTCAAACTTTTCGACGGCAAACTCTCACCACTCTTTGTAAAACAGATGAGTGACGACATCACCTCCCGCTTCCGCACTTCAGGCCTCGCCATTACCATCGACGTCGACCCTCTGAACCTCATGTAACGTTTCAACACTACCTGAGAAGGTTCTGGTCCATTCAAAAACTCCATCACCCCATAAACACCATCAAGTAAAGCGCGCAGTAAGCTCTTTCTTTTGTGTGACCTCCAAAAATTCCGTTA
Source organism: Chlorobium sp. (assembly GCA_005843825.1). Classification (GTDB taxonomy): domain Bacteria; phylum Bacteroidota; class Chlorobiia; order Chlorobiales; family Chlorobiaceae; genus Chlorobium. Next base: position 155 of record SZXX01000030.1, on the reverse strand, counting down.
TCCCCAAAAATATAATGAAGGGTAACCTCCAAAAATCGACAAACTTTCGCTTTATATTTACGATGAAAGGATAGTTTGTTATATTGGTTCCAGCGTAATTTCACCCATAAAATTCGTTGATCTCTACCCCGATACAGTAGTGTCCGGTTAAAAAT
>SZXX01000034.1 GCA_005843825.1 Chlorobium sp. | reverse complement strand
TATCCCCGGTTTTTACCTCACAAGAGGAAATGCATCGGATTATCAATGAACTTTCGATTCATCAGATCGAACTGGAAATGCAGCAGGAAGAGTTGCTGCATTCAAGAGAAGAGCTTAAGTCGAGTCTTGAGAGATACACCGAGCTTTATGAGTTTGCTCCTTTGGGCTACCTGACTCTTGGGCGGGACAGTAGGATTCTTGAAGTAAATCTGACAGCCACAAAGATGCTTCGTGTTGAACGCAGCATCTTGAAAGGTGATCGCTTAGGGCGTTTTATTCATCCTGATGACCTTGCGATATTCAATGCATTCATAGAAAAGGTGTTTAATCGCAGGGATCCGAAATACGTTGAGATAAGGCTTCGGAATGAAGATGTTCACCCTGCACCGGGTGCTTCTGTTGTCCCTCATATGATGGTTCGTATAGATGCTGTCGTAAGCGATGATGCAGAGGAATGCAGAGCTATTTTCACAGACATCACAAAACAGAAAGAGATTGAAGAGCAGAATGTTGCTCTTCAGTTAAATCTGATGCAGGCTCAGAAAATGGAATCAATCGGCAGGCTGGCAGGAGGGGTTGCTCATGATTTTAATAATATGCTGCAGGTGATGCTTGGCAACCTTGATCTTTTGATTGATTCGGATGATTTGAAAAACAGCGACAGGGAAATTTTTTCCGATCTTCGATTGTCTGTTCTCAAATCAGCAGGGCTTGCAAGTCAACTCCTTGCTTTTGCGCGAAAGCAACCCATCGATATACAGGTACTTGATTTCAATGCATCAGTTTCCAAAACTCTTAAAATGCTCAAGCAACTGCTTGGGGCTAATATTGAACTGATTTTTTCATTATCGAATGATCTTTGGCCTGTGAAGATGGATTCTTCACAAATTGATCAGATTATAACCAATCTGGCCATAAATTCGAAAGAGTCCATTCAAGGCATTGGAGTGCTTACCATAGAAACCCGTAATGTCAGCGTTGATGATGCATTTTCCAGGCATCATCCTGATATTGTTCCCGGCGATTATGTATTGCTTGTTTTTCGCGATAATGGCAATGGGATGGACAAAGTTACTCTTGATTCTGTGTTTGAGCCCTTCTTTTCGACCAAATCAAACACATCAAGTACAGGCCTTGGACTTGCAACTGTGTATGGCATAGTCAAGCAGAACAATGGAGCGATTATGGTATCCAGTGACATTGGAAAAGGGGCAACATTTAAAATTTATCTGCCAAGATATTCTGGTAAACTATCCTCTTCTCCATCACTAACAACAGGTGAACAGATCTCCCATGGAAATGAAACCATTTTGTTTGTTGAGGATGATAAGTTAGTCAGGGATATTACACTGGACTTTTTGAAAAGTTTTGGATATAAGGTGCTTGTGGCCGAATCGCCAAATGAGGCACGTTCACTGTCACGCGATTATTCAGGTACTATTCATCTGCTCATTACCGACGTTATCATGCCGGATATGAATGGTCGTGATCTCGCTTTGATTTTGAAAAAGAGTCGTCCAGGGCTTAAAATTCTGCTTATTTCAGGATATGCGGATGACTTTTTAAAGCCCAAGAACAATCAGGATATTCCGATGCCGTTTCTAGGCAAACCGTTTAATCGCAAAGAACTTGCGTGCAAAGTACGTAACATCCTTGATAATCAGTGATGAGCCTGTCAATAAACCCAGTGTTTCTATTTCTCTCACTATAACTGTAAAGACGATTGATATGAATGACATAATACAAGCCATTCTAACCCGACGTAGTGTAAGGGCTTATCAGCCACGACAGATTGGTGAAAAAGATCTGCAGGAGATTCTTCTTGCAGGGCAGTATGCTCCAACAGCCATGGGAGATCAACTTTGGCATTTTACCGTTGTGCAGAATGCAGAACTGAAGGAAAAGCTTCAGCTGTTATGTAAAGCGAGTTTTAAGAATTCTGATATTCCGAGTTTGCGTGAATTATCCAGTCGTGATGATGTTCATGTTTTCTACCATGCCCCTACGCTCGTGATCGTGTCAGCAGACAGTAAGGCCGTAGCGCCCTTGTGGGACAGTGTGCTTGCCATGGAAAACATGTTACTTGCAGCCTCTTCACTCGGGATAAGCTCATGCTGGGTTCACTCTCCAATGATTGTGTATGGAGCCCCTGAAGGCCCCGCATCACTGAGCAGTATTGGGCTCAATTTTCCTGAAGGGCATGTTCCCTATGCTGCAGCAGTTTTTGGATACAGTGCACAGCCATTGCCCGAAGCTGCCCCAAGAAAACCCGGTACCGTGACGTTATTGCAGTGAAAGAGAAGAGTGGTGAGTTGCCCAATGATTGAGCCTGTCCCGGTAAAGCGGACAGGCTTCATATCCGTTTTATTCAGGATTCAGGTTCCAAAGGAAGAGCCAGGTTATCCGGAATCATCTCTTCAATGTTATTGGCAGGAATAAAAAAACGATTCATTGGAGTATTTTCAGTTTTGTTGTGCAAAATCCCCCGAGCTGTACTGGCTGTAAGTGTCGCAAGATGACCTGCAAAGTTTTTTGGCAATACAAAAAAACCTTTTTCCTGACTTGAAAAAAGCGCCCATGACTCGGGATCTATGGCAAAAACACATCCTGTTTCAATGATGATAAAGGGAGTTTCCTCTTGCAGAAAGACGTTTTTGAACATTACTTTCAACAGATGCTGTTTACTGTCAATACCAAAATTAAGTCCGGCATTTATGGTAATAGGCTTGTCTTCAACAAGGACTTCAGGGAGAATCGCAATTTGTTCAGTTGTAATTTGTGCAAGGGCAAAGTTTACCCTGCGGTCGCTGCTTTCTGGCATGGTAGGAGAAATAATGGGTTGCTGAATTGGTAATCCGAACGCTGTAAGGCGTTTTAAAGCTTAAAAATATGGAATTTATCCATTTTCATCTGTTTTCTTTTCTTTTTTTTGAGACACCCTGTTATTAAGGCCAGTTTCTGATGACCATCAAAAGCCTCTACGTTATGCCTGAGTTATTCCTTCCCTGTACTTATGAATGTGATGTCTCTCTCGCTTCAAGATCATATTACGGTATAGGCGGCACAGCTCGTTTTCTTGCTCATCCCGGAACTCCTGCTGAACTTGCAGATCTCCTCATTTGGAACAGGGAGTATCAACTGCCTCTTGCCATCATGGGAAAAGGAAGTAATATCCTCTTTTCCGATTCCTTATTCCCTGGTATTGTTATCTCTTTAGACCGTATGGAACGGATGTTCTGGATTTCCGATGATGAACTTTTTTGCGAGGCTGGGGCGGACAATACCCTTATTGCCGAAGAGCTTCTTAGATGCGATAGAGGAGGGGGCGAATGGCTTTATCGCCTTCCGGGTCAGATTGGATCGACGGTCAGAATGAATGCCCGCTGCTTCGGGGGTGAAATTTCTGCCATTACCAGTGGTATCCAGACTATGACTATTGAGGGCCACTTGTTATGGAAGACCCCTGATGAGGTTTTTCATGGATACAAGCAGACGTCGCTGATGGAAAATCCTGAAATTGTCATTGCTGTGCTTCTTCGTTTTCCCGAGACACGCACGAAAAAGGATATAAAGCTTCAGATGGAAGGATTTGAGGAGGAGCGCAATAAAAAGCATCATTTCGATTTTCCGAGCTGCGGTTCTACCTTCAAGAACAACTATGCAGCCGGTCGTTCGAGCGGAACTATATTTGAGGAACTGGGTTTTAAAGGTCGTCGTGAAGGGGGAGCTATGGTCAGCGAGCACCATGCCAACTTTATTTTCAACAAAGGTGAGGCAACCGCATCAGATGTGCTTAGACTTGCCGCAGAGATGAAAACTGCCGCACAGAAAGAGGCTGACATTCAACTTGATCTTGAAGTACAGTGTATAGGCTTGTTTGACGAAAAGCTTCTGGTTTCATGCGGGGTAAACAGTGTTGCGGATGATCAGGACTCTTCAAAAGGCTGGGCCGGTCTTCTATGGTCACCAAAGGAGTTAAGCAAGAAAGCAGAAATTCCGGAACATCTCTTTCCTCATGTGCTCATTCGTGGCTCTTTTGTTGGTTACAAGGGAACTGACAGGGAAATTCCCCCCGGAGGTTTTGTGGCAGTTGAACAACTGCTTTCAATACATGCTGCCATAGCCTCACCTGACGCCCCTTTTCTTCGGTGGACAACCCGTAACAGCAATTCAGCTCTTTTTTCACTGAAGCCGCCTTCCGTTATTCCTGCAGGCACATTTACTGATGAACTATGGCAGTATGGAGTTTCCGAACTGTTTATTGCTCATCCGGATTTCTCTGGAGGTTATCTCGAGTTTGAAATGACTCCGGAAGGGAACTGGGTTGCCCTGCGATTCGATGCTCCAAGAAAAAGAACTTTAGGGTACGCAATCCTTTCTGAAGAGCCATGGAAGGAATATATCACCATGGTGAAGAGTGAGGGCGGTTTCGGGATGGAATTGCCCTATAGGCTGCTGGAGCCATTCATTCAAGGGGAGAGTATCGCAATGCAGTGCTGTGTGTCTACTGGCAGGGGAGAGTATGGCTTGTTTCCCTGGTGGCAGGGGCCCTCAGGCCCGGCCGATTTCCATCAGCCGGATCATTTTTATCCAATCACTTTTTTATAGGTCGGAGGCAGGCATGAGTGATACCTCAGCAGCAGTAAAAACGGGTCCTTCCTTGCACACGTAGACTGATCCGACATTGCATCTTCCGCATTTACCCAGTCCGCATTTCATCCGGTTTTCAAGCGTTGTATAGACATTCGATTCATCGAACCCGAGCTTTTTGAGGGAGATCAGGGTGAACTTGATCATGATGGGCGGGCCGCAAATCACCGCAATGCAGTTTTCCGGAGAGGGAGCAGCCTCCTCAAGCACAGTTGGCACAAAGCCAATCCTGTTTTTCCAGTCGGGTGATTCTCCGCCCGGGTCAACAGTCAATACAAGATCGACATCGCTTCGTTCCTGCCACTCCTCAAGTTCATGCTTGTACACAAGATCAGCCACCGAACGTGCTCCGTAAACAATGGTGACCTTACCGAATTTATCTCGCTGGTCGAGGCATGACCATATAACGCTCCTCGTTGGAGGCAGAGCTATTCCCCCTGAAACAAAAAGAAGATTTTTCCCATGGAACTCCTCGATGGGAAAGCGATTCCCGTAAGGGCCCCTGAACGTGATGAGGTCGCCGATATCAGCATTTGCAAGTGCCGAGGTCACCCTGCCTGATTGGCGGAATGTACATTCAATATAATCCTTGCGGGTTTCCGGGCTTGCGACGCAGAAGGTGCTCTCTCCTTCGCCGTAAACTCCGTAAAGGCCAAACATGCCGGTGCGGTATGTCTCTTTGAAAAGCTCATGGTCAGCTGCATCCTGAAACTCAAGCTTCATGGTTCTTACGCCTGGCGCTTCGTCGTGGCGGGCCACAATTTTCATGATGGCAGGCTTGTAGATGTTCTGTTGCGTGTTGTGGTTGTGTTCTGTCACAGCGATAATGTTGATATCTCTTGTAAAGTCTCGGTAATTCCCATGTCAACCGGGCACTGGCGTGAGCAACGGCCGCATCCGCTGCAGCTGTTCACACTGAACTTGCCTGGAAAGTAATTGAATTTGTGCATGATTCGCTGGCGCCATCGTGCAGATTGTGTCGACCGGGGGTTATGGCCTGAGGTATGCATGGTAAAGAGGGCAAATGAGCAGCTGTCCCAGTTTTTTCTTCTGATGCCGGTGTATGTATCACCTTCATCCTGGATGTCAAAGCAGTGACAGGTGGGGCAGAGGTAAGTACACGAAGCACAGCCGATACAGCGCATCGATATCTCCTTCCAGAATCTGCTCTCAAAATTTTCGGGATTCTGCAGCCAGGCGACACAGGCATCAAGGTCAAACTTCTTTTCAACCACGGCCAAAGGTGCTGGAAGGTCGGAACTCTCCTGCAGGATATCAGCAATTGTTTTGAAGGCTTCCCGTCCGCGGTTAGTCAGCTCCTCAACCAGCCACCCCTTGTTGCCGGCAAGTGGCCGAAGCAGAATATCGGAGCCTTTTGTGCTGTCGGGCGCCATGTTAAGGGATGTGCACATGCAGAAATCATCAGCTTTTGTGCATGCAATGGTCACAATAACAGATTCATTGCGTCGCTGAAACCAGTACTCATCCTTATAATCCCATCCAAAAAGGGGGTCGTCAATGGCCATCCCTGAAGCATCACAAGGTCTGGCACCGAAGATAATTCTCGGTCCAGAAGGCGGCAGGCACTCATCAGTGTCGATGGACTCTTTTTTAATCGTATAACGCAACATCGGCTCACTCTGCGGAAAGAAAAGATCCTTGATCGAGCGGTCCGGCAGAACAAGGCCGAAGTCAAATTCGGAAGCATGTTCAACAGCTGCGTAGGTCGATATATTGGCTCTTTGTACAGGGCCAATAACGGTTAAACCGGCTGATTTCCATCGTTCGACACAATTGTCAAGTTTATCGCTGAAGAGGATTTTTGTCATACGAGTTAGTTACTTAAAGAATGAAGGTCTCGGAATCGTCTTTCTTAAAACTGGCAAGCACCGGTTCCTGGGTTTTGCTCGTGCCGGCAAAGTGATCGAATGCCCCAAGGACCTCCTCAGCCATCCGGTGGTTGATAAGACGAAGTGGAATGTTTACAGGACATGCCCGATCACAGTTGCCGCATTCCACACATCTGCCTGAAAGGTGAAATGCCCGAACGATATTCCATTCAAAATTTCCGAGTGTATGTGAAGATGTATTGACCCATTGCGGCTGATTGCTGTCGACAATGCACCGGCGGCAGTAACACATGGGGCATGCCTGACGGCAGGCATAGCATTTGATGCACTTCGAAAACTCCTCCTGCCAGAAAGAAAAGCGCTCCTGGGGGCTCATTTTTTCAATCTTCTCAAACAGCTCTTCTTCAGCTGCCTCTGGAGCAGACTCCTTGATAGAGGTTATGACATCTGAAAACTCTTCGACATGAATTCCTTTCAATGCCTTGACTTCATTTCCGGCAACATCAAAACCGAAAATAACAATCTGATCGGCATCAAGCTGCGATTCAGCCGCAAGGATATTGATGGCGCGTATCCCTTCAGGGCGGAGAAAGACCGCAACACGCTTTTCATCGCTCAGGAGGCCTTCACTGACAAGATAGCCTGAGAGGTTGGTTATGCAGGCATCATCAAGCACAAGCCGTTCAACATCATCCGCTGAACTGATAAAGATTGGCCGGCGTCGACTGGCGTTAGAGCCCTTGCCATAGCCGATAACCATTTTGACGGCACCGCCCGAAAGAAGTTCCTTTGCCCTCGTTCTGTATTGTTCCTCGATACTCATTACATATTTTTTATAGTGACGCTGGTGCCTTTGCTTGATCGATCAATTGAGTGTACTGCTCAAAAGGACCAAGTTTGCGGATATCTTCAGTGACGCTGTTAATGAATTCAGCAAACTTTACTCCTTCAGCCGCACTGATCCATGAGTACTTGACCCGTTCAGGCGGAATGCCTATAAAGTCAAGCAGTGCGCGAAAAACCATCCATCTCCGTCGCGCATGGTAGTTTCCGTGGGTAAAATGGCAGTCGCCAGGGTGGCATCCACTAATAAGAACACCGTCAGCGCCTTTCTGCAGAGCTTTAAGGATAAACATCGGGCTGATTCTTCCTGTACATGGAAGACGGATAATACGCACATTGGGAGCGTACTTCAACCGGCTAGTTCCTGCAAGGTCAGCGCCCGCATAGGTACAGTAGGTGCAGACAAACGCTATGATTTCAGGCTCAAAAGTTTCACTCATCAGCTAACTCCGGTAGCAAAGTTCTATTGTTCAGCATAGAGAAGAGCTCTTTTTCAGAGGCCCATCACTTCTGCAAAAATCTGTCTTTCAGTAAATCCTGCCAGATCGAGACTATTCGAGCGGCAGAAGGTCACACAGGTTCCACAGCCCTGGCAAAGGCCGGGATTAACAGATGCAACCCGTTTGATGACCCGTCCGGAACGGTCGACAATATCTTTCTGTTCTATGGCATTATAAGGACAAGCCAGTACACAGCCCCAACATCCTGCGCAGGTTGCTTCGTTATTTGTGGCAACAACAGGTTCCCTCTCAAGCATATCCTTGCTGAAAAGTGCAAGTACCTTACTTGCCGTTGCCGAAGCCTGGGCAACAGAATCGGGAATATCTTTCGGCGATTGACAGGCTCCGGCAAGGAAAACCCCGGCCGTGGATGATTCAACGGGCCGGAGTTTAAGATGTGCCTCGTTATAGAAACCGTATTCATCATAACCGATGCCGATTGTTTTGGCAAACTCTTTTGCATCAGGCTGTGCAATCATTGCGGTAGCAAGTACCACCATATCAGCAGCTATTTCAACAGGTCTGCCCAGCAGGGTGTCAACACCCCTGACCATCAGTTTCCCATTTTCCTGCCATACCTTGCTGACTCTGCCACGGAGATATGCAGCTTCGTCTTCCTCAATAGCTCTCCGGCTGAACTCGTCGTATCCTTTACCTGCAGCACGGATATCCATATAGAAAATATGAGCTTTCCCTCCATGAACCTTATGCGCATAAAGCATGGCGTGTTTTGCTGTGTACATGCAGCAAATCTTCGAACAATAGCGAACCCCTTTTGAAGGGTCGCGAGATCCGGCACACTGGATAAAAACCACCGTTTGCGGTTCAACTCCATCCGAAGGTCTCAGGATTTTACCTGCTGTAGGACCACTTGCTGAGGCGAGACGCTCAAATTGCAGGCCGTTTATGACATCAGGATATTTACCATAGCCATACTCTCCGTACATGGTGTTATTTTGAACCTGAAATCCTGTCGCAACCACAATAGCTCCAACTTCAATATCCTCAAAGGCGTCCTGCATATCGAAATTGATGGCATCGCACTGGCAGGTTTTAGCACAGATTTTGCATTTTCCATTTTTGAAATAGATGCAATTCGCTTTGTCAATAACCGGGATATTAGGAACAGACTGGGCAAATGGGGTATAAATGGCAGTACGTTTTCCGAGACCGCAATCAAACTCACTCGAGATTTTTTTTGCAGGACACTTTGTTATACAATCACCACAGCCGGTACATTTATCGATATCAACATATCGCGATTTCATGCGGACCCTGACCGAGAAGTTTCCGATATAACCATCCACACTCTCAATTTCAGCATAGGTGAGCAGCCTGATTTTCGGGTGCTGAGCCGCTTCGACCATTCGCGGGGTCATGATGCACTGTGAACAATCGAGCGTAGGGAAAGTCTCAGACAATTGGGCCATATGCCCGCCAAGGGATGGTTCGCGCTCAACCAGCACAACATCCTGTCCTGCATTGGCAATATCAAGTGCGGCCTGGATGCCTGCAATGCCTCCTCCAATTACCAGAGCGCGACGGGTGACAGGTACCTCTATAGGCTGCAGTTTATTGTTGCGCTTTACTTTCTCGACCATTGACCGGGTGATGTCCATGGCTTTTTCGGTCGCCTGGTCATTGTCTGTATGTACCCAGGAGCACTGCTCGCGAATATTTGCTATTTCACATAAATAAGGATTCAGTCCGGCTTCGGCACATGCTTTGCGGAAAGTGGCCTCGTGCATTCTTGGAGAGCACGCGGCAACGACAACCCCTGTAAGATTATTTTCGCGGATGGCCCGTTTAACGCTCTCCTGGCCAGGATCAGAACAGAAATATTTATACTCAACAGAAACAGCAACTCCGGGGTGCTCTCCCATTGCTGCTGCCAATTTGGTACAGTCAACCTTTGCGCCTATGTTTTCGCCGCAGTGACAAATGAATACCCCTATTTTCGCCATAAATCAATGATTTAGTATGAAACCGCCTAAGTGACGGTACCTCGGGTAAAAAGTGCAATCTATGAACAGTAGATGGCTTCTTTATGTTCAATTATGCACGAAATTGCACCGAATGCTCTGCTACTGACGATGATGGACAAAATCATCGAAGTCCAGCAGTAATATTTGTGATCGTTTAAAGTTTCGAAACCAGATCGAGAGCAGGAACAAAATGTTTACCCACAGCGACATCAGAAGGCTTGGCCCCGCAAGCAATGGCCACTAATTCTGAAATATAGTAAACCGGCATTGGTTTTACATCTCCAAACCGTTTTCTCATACCCTCCTGACGCATATCAAGATTGGTATGGCATAGAGGACAGGCAACAACAAATGCATCAGCACCATTTGCTATGGCATTTGTTGTAATCTTGTGCGTGAGTTCTTCTACAAGTGGTTGCTGGGCAAGTGTGAGGCCCGCTCCACAGCACTCTATTTTGAAAGCCCACTCCACAGGTGAAGCTCCAAGAGCGCTCATGATTCCCTCCATCTTGATAGGGTTTTCAGTATCGTCAAAACCCATCGCCTCCATCGGCCGAACCAGCAGGCATCCGTAATAGCATGCAAGATTAAGTCCTGTGAGAGGGTTTGTTACTCTTTTTTTAATTTCCTCCGGGTCCAATGCCTCAAGGAGCTGGGTAACACCGATAAACTCTGCACTGCAGGTAGGCTCTATTCCGGTTATGGAACGAACTTCTTCGCGAAGCTCAGCCGAATCCATCAGGGCCAGCCTGGTGGTTACCTGACGGTTGTGACATGCTGCACAAGGAGCAAGAACACAGGTAAGCCCCTGAGCATCAGCTAATGCCTGGTTTCTGGCTGGAAGAAGCAGGGCGAGCTTGTGATTGGTGGCATGGGCGGATGTTGCTCCACAGCAGTTCCAGTCTTCAATTTCCTGGAGCTTTATATCGAGCAGGGAACACATTTTTTTAACTGAAATATCAAATTCCTTGGCTGTTCCGCTGAGTGAGCATCCGGGATAATAACCGATGGTCATGCCCGGCTTGATCGAGAGGGGAGCGTTAGGTTTAAACTCTTTCTTTACCGGCTTACGTTTAGCGACGGACGGATGAAATGGCTTTTCTGAAGCTGCAAAAATTTTAGAGATCTGATCCTTAGCTTTTACTCCGCCTTTACCGGTCAGGGTATGAAGAGGATTGATCTTCCCATCCTTGATCATTTTGACGCCTGAAGCTGCATCCTGAAGAAAAGTTCTTGTGCGGAGCTTGTAACTGTTGACCAGGGAGAGTTCCTCCAGACGGCCGTGTTTACGGATATTGTTGAGGAATGAGAGGTGAAAGGCATTGACAAGCTTTTTTGCCTTGTCTTCGGAAATAATATTCTTTTCAAGTGCCAGAGCTCTAAGAGAGTCCATGGTGGCAGCAATCTCCATGTTCTGGGGACATCGTGACGTGCAGGTCTGGCAGCCGAGGCAGTACCAGAGTGCATCACTTTTGAGCGCTTCTTCCATATATCCGGCCTGTACAAGGCGCATGATCCGGGCTGGCGGATTATCCATGAATGTTCCCGCCGGACAGCCAGCTGTGCATTTACCGCACTGGTAACAGCAGTTGTAGTCATTGCCGGTGGATTCCTCAAGCTGATGCTTAAGGGCATCAGATACTGTCATCTTGATATTTGACACGTGGTATAGGTTACTTAACGTGGAGCAGGAAGCGAAATGACACAAACAGAGTATGTTAAGGAAAAATACATTAATGTCAAATCAGACAGGCTTAATTATTATTCCTTATGTAGAAAGAAGCCTGCCCGATGAACATATGATCTGAAAATGTATGAAGAGAAAACACCAATAATAGCAAATGCGTTCAATGGCTCTGATAAAAATTTTTTTACAACAGTGTAATCTTCAAAAATGTTGATGCAGTGCAGTAATTTATGGGTCCTGTTATTTCGTCATAATCCCTTCAAAACTGGACAAATCGGACACTCGATTAAGGGGGAGAAATCAGTGGAATTTTTGGGTGATTGATTGACGTAATTATAAAAACCGTTATCGCGTAATAATAGAGTATAATAATCGATACTTTTTCTTGTCCCCTGCAGGGATAAACATCCAGTCTTTTGGTGAGGTGAAGTTAGAATATTTGAGCGAATTGCATAAATGCCTCCGATTTTTTCTTGAGCTTTTATGCAATTCGTGATGTCAATAGTTCATGTGAAGGATAGCGGTAAGGCAGTTCCTTGTGTACTGATCTACCTTATGAAGTGGGTATAGATCTTGTCAACTTTTGCCGGTCCCGGCAGCGAGGCTTTTGTTGCTTCACGCATTTTGAGCAGCCATGCCATATTCTGCCCAAGGACATCCATGATCTGCACACCCTCTCCATCCTGCAATACTTCACCCGGAGCCCTGCCATGGGTGATGTTCCAGTAATTGGAGGTCGCAAGGATCATTTCTGAATAGGTCAGATAGTGGTTGAGGCTGTCGAATGTGACAGAACCTCCTGTGCGGCGAACAGCAACAACTGCCGCGGCAACTTTCTGGCGGAACAGCCCCCCATTAGCCCCTGCAACATAAAACGCCCTGTCAAGAAAACATTTCATTGTACCGGCAATGCCCGCATAATACACGGGTGAACCAAGAATGATTCCGTCAGCCTCTTTTATCTGCTGAATCCACTCATTGACAGGATCGGTGCTTATGCTGCATTTTTCATCTTTATTTTTAGCACATGTTCCGCAGGCCATACATCCTCTTACAGCCTTGTTTCCGACATGAATAATCTCAAATTCAATACCATTTTCCTGAAGTTGCCGACCGACTCCTGTCAGTGCATGCCAGGTATTGCCTTCCTGTTTGGGGCTTCCGTTTATTGCTATGACTTTCATTTTTCTTTTTATTGAATTTGACCAGATTACCAGGCTATAATCACATTAAACCGCCTCTTCTCTGTGCTGTGACTTCATATGCAATTATATTGATAAAAATGTTTCGAATTATATGACTTTTTTTAAAACTATTGAAGCATGAACTTGAGGTAATCTGCCAGCTCAATGGTATGATTTTATTAGCTTCTTCTATAGTTTATACTCCTCTAAGCTTCAGGTCGGGAGGATTACTCTAACTCATAGAACAAGTTTCTCAAGGGGGATAACTGATTGATGGCATACATTCACAGGGAGTCACACAAAGCAGATCGGATAGGCTGGCTTCGAGCTGCAGTGCTTGGGGCAAATGATGGTACCATTTCGGTAGCAAGTCTTGTTATCGGCGTTGCCGCTGCTGGAGTTCCAAAAGGAAGTATTCTCTTAACAGGGGTGGCTGGCCTGGTAGCTGGCGCTATGTCTATGGCAGCAGGCGAGTATGTGTCAGTTCAGTCTCAAGCTGATACCGAAGAGGCGGATATTGAGCAAGAAAAGCGGGAACTTGAAACTGATCCGGCGCACGAATTGGAGGAGCTGACCTCAATTTATGTCAGCAGGGGGCTAGATGAACCGATGGCCCGGCTTGTAGCTGTCAGCCTGATGTCGAAAGATGCCCTTGCTGCACATGTCAGGGATGAACTGGGCATTACGGAAACTATGCGGGCACGTCCAATCCAGGCTGCATTTGCTTCCGCTCTCTCATTTATTGCAGGTGCAATTATTCCGATCTTAGCCGTGTTGCTGGCGCCTTCAGGCCGGGTTGTCGAAGTATTAACATCGACAGCACTTGTTATATTGGCTGTTCTTGGTGGTGCGGCGGCATACGCAGGCGGAGCATCTGTCGTCAAGGGTGCCATTCGGGTTGCCTTTTGGGGCGCACTCGCCATGGGGATTACAGCCGGAGTCGGCAGGTTGTTTGGCACTGTTGTATAGGGGTTATTTCAGATAGTATGTATTTTTTATGAAAATTTAAGGTTGCATTAACGACGCTTTAAGGGAGTGTTGAGTACAATATAGCGTGTGGTTATTGAGAGGACTGTTTTCAGGACTCCATTCATTTGCCTTTTCAATTCTATCTCAACATAAAAACAGGGGTGCCTCATGAAAAACTCTTTTCGTTTTCTCTCTCTTGCAGCAATAAACGTGATACTTGCCAGTACTATTGTTTATGCACATAACAGCCCCTCTTTGAGTGCCGGAGAAGCCCAGTTGAAGGCCGGTCAGTATCAGGAAGCCATAGAGAACTTCACAAAGGCAATTGAAAGCAGTCCAAAACTTGGCTCAGATGATCTTTCAAAGGCATACTATAATCGAGGTGTTTCAGAGCTCGCTTTCGGTTCAACAGAATCAGCAAAAGCAGATTTCAGAAAGTCTATTGAAGTCGATCCAACTCCTATAGATGCTCATGGGTTTAAAATCAGAGGCTTGGCCAAAACCGCTCTTGGAGACATTCAGGGTGCTCAATCAGACTTTAAAAGAGCGGGTTTATCCGGTGACGGTGCTGCAGAACAAGAGATCAATAAAAATCAGGGGTAATGCTCTCTTCAGATTATGCGTTGATGATTTTTGCGCTCATAGAGTTCGCTCATTATGATAACGAAATGATCCACTTGAAACAATGAAACCCCGGAGCTGAACCGGGGTTTCTATTTTTCGTCTACCAAAGAGCTCGTTTTTCTCCAAAAAGCCGGTGATGCTTGACAGAATAAATTGCTCTAATGAAGTAATAAGCGTTTTGGTTATAATTGGTGGGGTGCAGTAGTTTTGCTTTTGACTTGTGGCTGATGTGGTATGTACACATAGTCATGAGCCAAGTGTTTCACACCTGTAGTTAGAGCCTTCATGAGAATTTCCTGTTTTAAACTGCTATCCTTGATTTCAGGGCAGACTGCAGAGCGATTAATGGCTGATATGCCAGGCTAATGAATAGTCCCAACTGAAATCATTCGCTTCGGCAGACTTAACAAGCAGTTCATAGCTATGCCCCACTGCCAAATCAACCCAGATATTTTCAGTATTATCGTGAGTGCTCGAAGAAAAGGCAGATATGGTTTGGCTGGTGACATCAAATAATTCAAGGTTCAGGTTTGGCAACCCTGTGCGTAACGTCCCATCATTGGTAACATTCATATTCCATACCAAAGATGCCGATAATTTTGAATCAGTGGTTGCATGAAATTTATAGGTTGCGGTCTTATTGCTGCTTAAAAACCCGCCAAAGGCTTTTTCATAATCAAAGCCGTTCAAGCCAATCACTCCCGCATTGACGCCACCATTTTCCAGACTGCTTTGCTCACCAGCTGCAATAATCTGATAGCTGTGAAGCACATTAACCTGACCCGCACCAAAACGCTCATCAAGGCCATTATTGGTTTGGTGGCCGGCACTGCGGTAATCGGTGATATCACCTTTGCCAGGGCTATTGTGTGTTACCCGATCTGCCCCGGCCATAAGTGCCGCTTTAATGGTTGCGGCCCGCTCGGCATTGTAAACAGTTCCGATACCGGTGACCATTGCAGAACTCCTGGAAAGGAGTAAGGCGCCTTTATGCCCTGTTTCAACCAGCAAGGCAGCCGTGGCGGCTACTTCCGGCGCAGCAGCACTGGTAGTCGATTCTGGAGCTACGACATCCGGTCGGGTACGTCCTGCTCTATAGACCAGATCAACAGGTTTGGAGCCATAATCAAGATTGCCACTACATTTACCCACCGCAATAACATTATAGGCGCTATGCAACAAAGCATTAACTCCAGGCCCGTTGCCCATGGCAACGACCTGAATAAGCTCATTCCGCTGCACCTGTCTATCCATCAAGCGCAAAATGATCCCCGTATGTGATGTATTATTACCGTTACCGACCCAGCTTTGGTTGACAATCCGACTACCGTTAGGCGGTACTGAAACCAAAGGGTGGAACAGGCTTTTCATCCAGTCAGAGGATTCATAACTGGTAATAGTACGAATACCAGGAGCCATTGAACCGGCACCATAAAAAAGTGAACCGACCCAGGTTGCATGACCAGACGGCGAAATGCTTGCAGCACAAGGGAAGCGGAAGGTTTTGTCTGCAAACTGCGTGCTCGTGGTATTCGGTGCATAAACAGTTCCACCAGCTTCAACCTGCATTACTTTTACACCAGCACCAGTCGGCATACTTGCACCCAGCAAAGCTTTCAGATCGGCATAGCCGATATCAGTCTTATAATCAGCAAAAGAAACCGGCGTGAAAGACAAGACAAACACAAGGCAAAGCCAGTATTTATTAGCACTGTTCATAAAATCCTCAATGGTTTTTGTACTTCTTCTAATCTTCAGCAATATAGCGTATTAAAAACCCTTATTTTACAGCGTCCATCCATCGATGCAATACGGACAATAGTTTCGCTTTTTCCTAATTTCTATCTTATGGTTATGGTAGCCGTCTTACTTCTGGAAGGCAGTGGTGCTTGCGGTCAATCACTTGTTATTCCCGTTCTACCCGAACAACAGACTTGTTTTTGAGCCCAAAGCTGGGTGATGCTCGACTGAATAAATTCCTTCAATGAAGTAATCCGCGTTTTGGTTATAATTAGCCGGGGTGCTCCAGTTTTGCTTTTAACTTGTGGCTGATGTGGTATGTACACATAGTCATGAGCGTCCCGTTAGTTTTGGCAGAGTGGCTGATTTTTTACACTGGTTATGTTATCGGGAGGAGGGTAAAATGGCTCAAACGATTTTCATGATTCACGGAATGTTTGGTGGTCCGTGGTACTGGGAGAACTATCAGAAAAAGTTTGAAGCTGAAGGGTACCGCTGCATTGTGCCGACATTGCTCTATCACAATATGAATCCCTGTGGTGTCCCACACTCTGATTTAGGGAGAACCTCTCTTCTTGATTACGCTGAACAGCTCGAACATGAAATCTCCCAACTGGACGAACCTCCTGTTGTGATGGGCCACTCCATGGGAGGGCTTCTGGCCCAGATGCTAGGCGCCCGCAAACGGGCAAAAGCACTTGTTCTGCTCTCTCCTGCATCGCCTGCCGGTATCATGGCTCTTACCCCCTCTGTTGTCAAGAGTTTCTGGAGCATGCAGACAAAGTGGGGGTTCTGGAACAATCCATTTCGCCTGAAATTCAGTGAAGTTGTCTTTTCGATACTGCATCTGATGACGGAAAAGGAGCAGTGGGAAATCTACAACAAACTCGTTTATGAATCCGGCAGGGCAGCTGCAGAAATCGGTTACTGGCCTTTTGACCCTTCGCGGGCATCAAGCGTCGATGAGTCGAGGGTTACCTGCCCGGTTCTCGTCATTGCTGGTTCTCAGGACCGAATCACCCCGGCATCAGTCGCCCGCAAAATTGCGAAAAAGTATAAAGCGGTATCTACATACAAGGAGTTCAAGAACCATGCCCACTGGGTTGTTGGAGAACCTGGCTGGCAGGAAGTCGCAGAGTATGTAAGCAGTTGGCTAAGGGAGCAGGAGAAGAGTTAGTGCGAAAAAAAGGCGATTAAGCCGAAGGAAAGAAAGAGAGCTGAGGCAAGAACAATCGTGAAGTCACTGATTTTGCGCATAAAAGACTCTTTGTTTTCATCGTACATGCTCGCGATGACTATAACGGCAGCATTATTTACCAGAAGGAAATAGGTGGAGGCTGGAAGAATATCTGTGAAGGTAAAATAAAAGAGGAGAACGCCCGAGATAAGGCTTATGATGATGAGAAACTGTTTTGTATGCGGAAAAGACAAGGTGTTGGCAATGGTTTTGATTTCGCTCAAGAGGTCGCCCCGGCGGTCGCGCATGTCCCACATTACCTCTATAAAAAAGGCGCAGATAAACATATATCCCCAGCAGATCCAGGCCTTGAGTGAAAGTGAATGACCTTCGAAAATCAGGGGAAGAAAGATAAGTGCGGTTGCCCAATCGAGGGGAGGTGTGAGGTTTTTTATGATGTATATATCCTTCAAGCGACGGGCACCGTTCAAACGTTTTGACAGAGACGCAGGAAAGCATTTGTGGTTATACAGAAAACCTATGATAATGATAAGTGCCGTTCTCCAGAATGCCGATTGACCAAATTGAAAAGCGATAATCAGTGAGATGAAGGAAACCAGGTAGAAGGTTACGTAAGTGATAAGATTCTGGTTCTTAAGGGCACTTTTCAGGCCTTCGGGGTCGTTGGTTGCATCTTCGATATTGTCGGTGAGCCGGTTGTCCTGATATATTGAAAAGGTCAGCAGGAAGACTGTTACGATTGCCCATCCATTTACAGGGATATTGAAATACATAGACCAACTCGCAGCACCAAGCGCGGATAGTATCGAGAGATGGAGTTTATTTCTGAAGAAATAATTAGGCACGGTATCTTTCTTTTTAACTAAGACCTGACTATCGGGGCGTAATTGCCAGCACGACCTTTTTAACACCAACGGCTTTTCTTGATCATTCCGTTCCTTTCAGGATTTCAGATTGCTACAGGAAAAACCTGCTCCCTCGAACAATACGGCTATTTGTCGGGACAGCAGTCACCGTCTACGAAGAGGTCGTAGAAGGCTTTTTGGCTTCCGGCAGGATGGATGGTTGTTTTACGACCGAATGCGGCTTCGATGGTCGGAGTTGCCAGTATCCTGAATATTTCATCCATTTTTTCTGGCGGGTAGGGCATGTTGTTGTCGAGCCACCAGGTCAAGAGGGAGAGTAATGCACTGACAAGATAGTGGGTTGTAATTTCTATGGGTACGGGTGGAGCTTTTCTCTTTTTCATAAGCTCAGTGTTGGGGCCGATCAGCATGTTAAAGAGATAGCGGTGGAGGTATTTCAGGATCATTTCGCCGCTTTGCCTGCCGGCTATTGCTTTGTAGAGTTTGTGATGCTGCCCGGTGTGACGGAAGAGCTCGAGAATGAAATATACCTCCGGGTCTTTGCCTGTACGCCGTGATGCAACGAGCTCCTGCTGCTGTTGTTCGAAGAGGGTGCGCAGGTGCTCAAAACTGGAGAGGAGCAGTTCATCTTTGTCGCGGTAGTGAAGATAGAAGGTTGACCTTCCCACATCGGCACGATCAAGAATATCCTGCACAGTGATGGACTCGTATCCTTTTTCCACAATAAGGGACATGAGCGCCTCATGCATCAGTTTGCGCGTACGACTAATCCGCCGATCTTCCTTTTTTTCTTTCATAAAGCCTCTTTTTTGCATGACAAAACAGCCTGTTTTGTTCGGTAGTGAACAATTTGCGCAACATTGGTTGTTGACTGATGTGTTAAATATATCTATTCTTTTATCAAACATAATGTTCACTAATGAATAAAGTATTCTTTAACTGTAGACATGGAGGAACGTAACATGGAACACAATAGTATCAGGGAGGCGGTTAAAGAGCGCTATGCCTCAACGGTAAAGCAAAGCAGCTCGTGCGGATGTTTTCAAAAGGCCGACTATACGGATAAGGGGTTTATACAATCGGCCGGGAAAGCAGTGGGCTATTCCGACAAGGAGCTGAAGAGTATCCCGGATGGAGCAAATCTTGGTTTGGGGTGCGGCAATCCTTTGGCTATTTCGGAGATCAAGGAGGGTGATGTTGTGCTTGACCTCGGTTCTGGGGCAGGTATAGACTGTTTTCTTGCGTCGAGCGTTGTCGGGGAAAAAGGTCGCGTTATAGGAGTGGATATGACACCTGAGATGGTCGAACGTGCTAAAGCGAATGCACAGCATAACGGTTACCGGAACGTCGAGTTTCGATTGGGTGAAATTGAAAATCTTCCGGTTGAAAGTTCAAGTGTTGACAGGATAATCTCCAACTGCGTCATCAACCTTTCAACCGACAAACCAAAGGTTTTTCAGGAGGCTTATCGCGTTTTGAAACCTGGCGGTTCGCTTATGGTATCGGATATAGTTCTTCTGGAAGATCTGCCCGATTACCTTAACGGTTCGGTTGAGGCTTATATTCGCTGCATTGCCGGTGCCATTAGAAAAGAAGATTATATGGATGCTATACGAGAGGCTGGATTTGAAGATATAACGGTTGTCGGTGAGAGTCATTTTCCTGCTGAGTTTATTGCCGAACAACCTTTGTTAAAGGAACTTGCCGTTCAAATGAACATACCGATGAGCGAGCTTCAGCGTATTGGAAGTACTGTCGTCAGTTTGAAGGTAGCCGCAAAAAAGGGTGTGGGTTATCATTCAGTATTTGCTTGACAGCTATCACGGAGGGCGACCACAAGGGTCGCCCGTACGGCATGGCATATTTTATTAAGGAATCATTTTCTGTGAAGCGCTTATCATTCAGGGGCAACGAGGCCGAAATGGGTGGACAGGATAGCAGCACGGTTTTCGGGGGAAACGAATTCTTTTGTTGTCACACCATTGCTGATGGTTTTCAATGTATCTCCCATGAGCACCACTTTCCCTGTTGGGTTTTGCAGCACGACAATCAATTTTTTCACAAAAATCGTATCGGGGTGTGTTGAGTTAAGGTGGTTGGCAGGGACGAAGTCTATCCATTCCTGCGGGTAGAGATCGAATTCATATTGATCCACCCACTCTCCTTCGACAAATGCTTTCAACCGATACTTGCTCTCCTCTGTTATGCTCAGCATAAAACGGTCAGTATCCTGCATCACTTCAACATCGGTAACATCAAGACGCATCGGCTTTCTTATACTGTTGCTCCCAAATCCCAGATCGATCAGCCACTTTTCGCCATCAATTTCAGCCACAATGGCCATGTGCGTTTTGGGACGCCTTACCGGATAAATCATCGGGCGAGCTGCAACAAATATATAGGGCACTCCAAGCTCCTCGAGTGCCATTGCAAAAAGGCCGTTTACTTCATAGCAATACCCGCCACGATTACGAACCAATATTTTCTCAACTATCTCCTCTGGAACCAGAGAGACAATTTTTCCAGCCTGAACATCCAGATTTTCGAAAGGAACTGAAAATAACTGGCACCACATTATCTCCGATACTGTTGAGATATCCTTTTGGGTCTTGCCATTATAGGCAATCCTGCGAAAGTAATTCTCGAGTATGAAATTGTCTGCTCTCATGTCAGATATTCTTCCTTTAGTTGATTACAAGGGAAGCATTTTTGAATATAGTGAAAAGGAGTAAGGCGGAAGGTGCACTTTTTTTGAGACAGCAAAGTCTTGCAACTTGCACCTCTATGCTATGAGCCTTATAGTCGGGGGCCATTGTCATCGACGACATCGTCTTCTTCGGCCTGCACTATCGCCTCGCCGCGGATTTGAGCGAGCACGGCGGCATAGGGGTGGTGTTTATTGCCCTGAATGTTCAGCGGTATGGATAAAGAGTTCTGGAGTTTGTTTTCAAGATCCCAAGGCTCTTCATTCTCAATCCAGGTCACAAAGGCATTTTCCTGCATCCACCGGTCAAGCCATTGCTCACCCTTGTTCGTCAGAGTCATTTTTTTGCCACTGCCCACTCTTCGCAGCGGAAAGCCACTCTCTTTCGCCAGCAGGATGCCAAGTGAGCGACGCAGGGTTGAACCGTCAGCATTACCTTTGAAGTGGTAACGAACCCGCTGCTGCAGTGTTTGAGAGGCATTGGCTTTCCCTTTTTTATCTGGTGATCCCGCGATATAGAGTAACGTCATCCCATCATTGGTGAAGCAACCTTCAACAGGCACGCCCCGAGGCACCTCTTTGAAGAAAAAGGCATAGACACCGTTTGCCCTGGTAACAGGACATGGGTTTGAGAGTACTTCAGCCCTCGAGTAGAGGTGTTCGATATTCGAGAAAACGGTGTCCATAAGGTATTGGGTGTGTTAAAGCAAAGTGGTTAAGAGCTCAATGTTGTCAATATAGGGAATACAAAAAAGCTTGATTTTTGAAAATATCAAATCATTTCTTTTTATTCTTCCTGACGTTTTTTTACTTAAATACACGATAATTATACGCTTATAATGCCCGATAAGTTCATACATTTCGCTTGATATAAAAGTAAACCATTCTTCTTAAGATCTGTGATAGGGTACGGAATGAAGCAGACTATGAATAATATTTCAAGGTTGTGATGTAGAGAAGCGGCTAATACTTTTTTTTTGGTTGATAATAGTTGACGAATTTGTTAACATCGTTTTGATGCGTGAAATAATTTTTTACAAAAACTCTTCTGGACAGTGTCCAGTTAAAGATTTTATAAGGGCTTTACCTGCCAAAGAACGAGAAAAGGTATTGTGGGTTCTAACTTTGGTTAGGGATATCCCGATGGTACCGCAGGAATATTTTAAAAAGCTACAAAACACAGATGGAATCTGGGAGATAAGAGCTCAGCAGGGGAATCATGCATTCAGGCTTTTGGGTTTTATGGATGGAGGGAAGCTTGTTATCTTGACCAATGCCTTTTCCAAGAAAACCCAGAAAACGCCACAACATGAAATTGCTTTAGCAGAACAACGAAAAAAGGAATATCAGGAGGGGAACAAAAATGGATGAATTAGAGGAATTTATTGAGGAACAAAAAGCTATTGATCAAGAGTTTGCGGCATCTTTTGATGAAGGCTATAAGCACTTCAAGATTGGAGTATTGCTGAAACAGGCAAGGACTGATGCCGGTATGACTCAAGATCAAATTGCTCTGAAGCTCAAAACTCATAAGTCGGCAATATCGCGTATTGAGAACCATGCTGAGGATATAAGGCTTTCAACGCTTTCACATTATGCCGAAGCCTTGGGCAAAAAGCTTGAGATATTCATTCAGTAGACTTTTTCATGGCACACCTCACACCAAGCTGCTTTTGTTAGTAGCGTTATTTTGGGAAGTGTTCGATAAGAATATCGTCCCCTAAAGCAGAGTTTTACTCTCGTCCTTCAGGTTTAGGACGTCTTTGTTTGCCAGCTGTCCACCCTTCTGAGGCATCAGGGATGGTATCATACTGAGGAAGATATGGCTTGATGTCAAGAAGCGGGGTCTTGTCGAGCATGTCGCAACCCTCAATAAACAGGATATTCTTTTCGCGCCGAACAAGCTTCACAATCGATAACCCAATGCCGTTTGGCCTGCAGGGATGATGTGATGCATAGATCCCATGCGGCTCATCGTCAAGGAACGTCGAGCGTACCAGAGCAATCGAGCCAGAGCGATCAAAAAGATACAGCAGACAGAGATGAGAGAAAGTTTCAATATCCTGCAAACCCAGCTCATATTCAGCAAAAACTTCGACCCGTCCAAGAGAATCAGAAGAGTAGATCGGTTGAATCGGGCACTCCTCTTTTGTCTTGAATTGTGTATGGATAACGCCAATCGGTTCCAGTATCATTGCGCTTCATTCACAGCTAACATTAAACCCTCCAGGCCTGCGTATCCATCAAGTTACATCTTTCAGAGATAAAAATCGGGTCGCCATTATGAATACCGGCATCAATCACTCAAACTTTTTTAAGCAGGCGAAGGAAAGCCAGGCGGAGACAGGCGAGACGGCAAGTGACAACTCAAGCCCGTTAGTGAAGTCTGGGGTGCACAAAGTTGCAGAGGCTTAGAAAGATTGAGTTGTCTGGAGAAGTGTACGATAAGAATGTCGTCCCCTTTTGGGTTGCACACATACCTCAGAAAGTTTTTGACCCAGATCCCTTATTAAATTTCAAAGGGTATATTCGACTAATGTTATCAGGATAGTGCTTTTATTTGCTGTGTTTTAGGTGTGGCGTTATATTCATAGAAACCATATCAGTATTGAGCCCATCATTTTCTCTCCGGATGCTGCTGCAAAGGGCAACGGGGAGGTTTAGCGTAATACATATTTTAAAGGGGAGTATCCATTGTTCGAGCAGACTTTCAAGAATATTGATGACATCCTTCACAAAGACGCCGGTTGCGGCAGTGAACTCGATTATATAGAGCAGACCTCGTGGATACTTTTTCTCAAGTACCTTGACGATCTTGAAAAAGACAAAGAGACTGCGGCTGCACTGTCAGGGAAACCCTACGCACCTCTTCTTGATTCCTTTTACCGCTGGGAGTCGTGGGCAGCTCCCAAAACTGCCGATGGCAGGATTGACCACAACAATGCCCTGACCGGTGATGATCTGAAGGAGTTTGTTGATCGTGAGCTCTTTCCCTACCTGAAAACCTTTAAAGGTTCTGCTGAAAGTTCGGCTACCATCCAGTACAAGATCGGTGAAATTTTCAGTGAGCTGAAAAATCGTGTTCAGAGCGGTTATAACCTGCGAGAGGTTATTGACAGGATTGATGAGCTTCGTTTCCGGACCAATGTGGAAAAACATGAGATGTCGCATCTCTACGAGAGCAAAATCAAGAACATGGGCAATGCCGGTCGCAACGGCGGCGAGTACTACACTCCCAGACCGCTCATTAAAGCCATCATCAAGGTTGTTGCTCCCGTTATCGGTCAGAAAATCTACGACGGTGCGGTTGGTTCAGCTGGCTTCCTTGCCGAAGCCTATGAGTACCTGAAGGCAGGGGAGAACCTGACCACCGCTGATGTGGAGACGCTGCAGAAAAACACCTTTTACGGCAAGGAGAAGAAAGGGCTGGCCTACATCATCGGCATCATGAACATGATTCTGCACGGTGTAGAAGCACCAAACATTGTGCATACCAATACCCTGGCTGAAAACCTTGCCGACATTCAGGAGCGCGACCGGTATGACATCGTTATTGCCAATCCGCCCTTCGGCGGCAAAGAACGGGCTGAGGTGCAGCATAACTTTCCCATCAAGTCCGGAGAGACCGCATTCCTCTTTCTCCAGCACTTCATCAAAATCCTCAAGGCAGGCGGCAAGGCAGGCGTGGTGATCAAAAACACCTTTCTTTCCAATACCGATAACGCCTCAGTCAGCCTCCGCAAACTACTGCTTGAAAGCTGCAACCTGCACACCATTCTCGACTGTCCCGGTGGTACCTTTCAAGGGGCTGGAGTAAAAACCGTTGTGCTCTTCTTTGAGAAAGGATTGCCGACAAGGAAAATCTGGTACTACCAGCTTGATCCCGGTCGCAACATGGGCAAGACCAACCCCCTGAACGACAACGACCTGGCGGAGTTTGTCGAACTCCAGAAAACCAAAGCAGATTCCGATAAATCATGGAGCATCACCATCGAAGATGTTGATCACTCAACCTTTGACATCTCAACCAAAAACCCCAACAGTGGAGGAGAGGAAGTGCACCGGACTCCAGAAGATATTATGAATGAGATTGCAGCTCTTGATGCTGAGAGTGCCGAGGTGCTGCTTGCCATCAGGGAGTTGCTATGAAGGAAGGTTGGGAAATCAAAAAGCTCGGAGCTCTTTGTGAAATTGAATTAGGAAAAACACCATCAAGAGCTCGTAAAACGTTTTGGGATCAAACGCGCAAATCAAACAATGTCTGGCTTTCTATATCAGACCTTTTAAGGGCAGAGGATAATATTGTTTTTGATAGCAAAGAGTATATCTCCGACTCAGGGGCAAAGATTTCAAAGATTGTCCGAAAGGGTACTCTTCTTGTAAGTTTTAAGCTCACATTAGGAAGATTGGCATTTGCTGGTCGAGATCTTTATACAAATGAAGCTATCGCTGCACTGACAATTGTAAATGAGTGTAATCTATCAAAAGAATTTTTGTTCTACTTTTTTCATTTTTTTGATTGGGACAAAGCAACAGAGGGCGATGTAAAAATAAAAGGGAAAACTCTGAATAAGGCAAAGTTGAAGCTGATTGATGTGTATTTTCCCCCAGTTGCCGAACAACTGCGGATAGTAGCCATTCTCGACGGAGCATTTGAGGGTATCGCTACTGCCAAAGCCAATGCCGAAAAGAACCTCAAAAACGCCCGCCAGCTTTTTGAATCGCATCTGAATTCTGTTTTCAGTCAACGAGGTGAGGGGTGGGTGGAGAAGTCGAAACCACTTGATTACCTTTGCGAATTAATTGTTGATTGTGAGCATAAAACAGCTCCAACACAAACTGAAGGAATTCCTTCGATTCGTACTCCCAATATTGGCAAAGGGAAATTGCTTCTTGATGGTGTTTATCGTGTTTCTGAGCAAACATACAATGAGTGGACACGACGGGCTGTACCTCGCGGAAGTGATTTAGTTATCGCTCGTGAAGCACCGGCTGGAAATGTTGCTGTGATCCCAGATAATTTAAGACTCTGCTTAGGGCAGAGGACTGTTCTCGTTAGACCTAAGGCAGATATTTTTGAATCAGAATTCCTTGCATTTTTTCTTTTACAGTCTGAAATGCAAAAGAAGCTCTTGGCTCATTCGCGAGGAGCAACGGTTCAACATGTGAATATGAAAGATATTCGTGCTTTAGAAATTGTCGCTATCCCAACTCTTCAAGAGCAACGCTCTATTTTGTCGAAAATTAAAAGCTTGGAAAGAGAAACCCAACGTCTCGAATCTATCTACCAGAAGAAAATAGAGGCTTTGGATGCACTGAGAAAGTCAATCCTGCAGAAAGCATTCAGTGGAAAATTGTAATAACAGTCAGCAGTCAGCAGTGGGCAGTGGGCAGGGAATAGAAGGAATAGGGAATGGGACTTATAGGTCGTATAGGCCCTATAGGACTTATAAAAGATGGTTTGATGGGTGGGCTGAGAGGGTGGGTGCCGTCCGGATAATGGGAGTCAAGCGATTTTCTTTTTACTTCTTCGTAAGAGAATTCCCAGAGTGGGCGACCACAAGGGTAGCCCCTACGGGGGAATAATGGAATGATCTGACTATTGAATACTGTCCCATATATTGTTTGGGTCGGTAATTTTTGTAACTCTTCCAGCCTTGATATCTGCTTTGCCTCGTTCAATGGCTTCGATGACCTTGGGGTTGGCAAAATAGTTGTCCGTCTCGCTTATTCTTTTGGCAGATAATGCTCCGCGCTTATTCTTTTTCTTTAAAAACTCGGCAAAATCCAGCACTTCACGAAGCGCCGGCTCAGGAAGCTCCTTTACAGTATGATATATTTGCTCTGCTGTTGTCATCGGTTCTCCTTATGCAAAAGGGGTAACAGAAAATTCTTGATACTAATTTAGCGAATTTTCATGAATCCGGCGTCGTGAGGTGATGAAATTTTCAGGTATTGTGCTGCGAGGATTGCGATCTGAGTTGTGAGTCTCTTCAGCAACTTCTTCGTATTTTGCTTAGCGCATCCTTATATTTGACTGTAATTTTGTTGGGGTTCAGGAATCACCCCAACCTACATAGGGACCTCTCTTCAAAAATCGAGGAAACATGTGACCATTACGGAAGAAAAAGACCTCTTTTGAGTCTCATCTGTTAGACACAACATCCCATGAACGAAGCGGAAACCAGAGCGGAACTTATTGACCCACAGCTTAAGGAAAGCGGATGGGGAGTTGATGGGTCAAAAGTGCAGCGGGAGTATCCTATTACTGCTGGCAAGATTCAGACTGGCGGGGTTCGCGGTAAGACACTGACTGCTGATTACGTGCTGGTTTATCAAGGCAGGAAACTTGCGGTTATTGAGGCCAAAAGCAATGAACAGGCAGTGGGCGAAGGGGTGGCTCAGGCCAAGAATTATGCCGAAAAGCTTCAGCTTGCATTCACATTCGCTACCAACGGCATTGAGATCTACCAGATATGCATGAAGACCGGCATGGAAGGGTTGATCGACACTTTTCCTACACCGGAAGAGCTCTGGCATAGAACGTTTGCTACACCAAACCCTTGGGAAAATAACTTCAACCATGTTGCGTTTGAGGATATCGGTGGAACAAAAACGGTGCGCTACTATCAGGAGCTGGCGGTTAACAAGGCGCTTAACGCAATAGCACAGGAGAAGCAGCGCATTCTGCTTACTCTCGCCACTGGGACAGGGAAAACCTTCATTGCCTTCCAGATTGTCTGGAAGCTTTTTCAGAGCCGATGGAACCTCAACCGTGATGGCAGGCGCAGGCCCCGCATTCTCTTTCTGGCTGATAGAAACATACTGACTAATCAGGCGTTCAACGCCTTTTCGCCTTTTCCTGCGGATGCTCTTGTTCGTATCAAGCCGGATGAGATTCGCAAAAACGGCAGAGTTCCGACTAACGGGAGCATTTTCTTTACCATTTTCCAGACTTTCATGACCGGTCCGGAAAACAGCCCCTGCTTTGGCGAGTACCCAAAAGACTACTTCGACCTTATCATCATCGATGAGTGCCACCGTGGCGGGGCAAACAACGAGAGCAACTGGCGGGGGATTCTCGAATACTTTGCTCCTGCAGTTCAGATCGGTCTCACTGCGACGCCGAAACGTACCGATAACGTCGATACATATAATTACTTCGGAGAGCCGGTCTTTATCTACTCTCTTAAAGAGGGCATCAACGACGGGTTCCTTACACCCTTCAGGGTCAAGCGCATAAAGACTACGATTGACGACTACATCTACACTTCAGACGATCAGGTCATCGAAGGCGAAGTGGAGGAGGGGCGGCTCTATAAAGAGCAGGAGTTCAACAGCATTATTGAAATCAAGGCACGCGAGGCTAGGCGGGTGAAGATTCTGCTCTCCGAAATTAATCAGAAGGAGAAGACAATTATCTTCTGCGCCAACCAGGCTCATGCAGCAGTGATTCGCGATCTGATCAATCAATTCAAGCAGGGCAGCGAGACAAACTACTGTGTGAGGGTTACTGCGAATGATGGCGAACTTGGAGAGCAGCATCTGCGGGAGTTTCAGGATAACGAAAAAACCATTCCGACGATACTGACCACTTCGCAGAAACTTTCGACCGGTGTTGATGCTCTCAATATCCGCAACATCGTTCTGCTGCGTCTTATCAACAGCCTTATAGAATTCAAGCAGATCATCGGGCGTGGCACCAGACTTTTTGATGGAAAAGAGTATTTCACCATTTATGACTTTGTTGATGCATGCCACCACTTCTCGGATGTTGAGTGGGACGGCGAGCCTATTGATCAGACTACAATAACTGATGGCGAGCCTCCAACAATAAAGGAAGACCCTGAACCATACCCACCAGTTTCAACTGATCCACCGGAACCACCCGCAGAGCTTCGGAAAAAACTCAAAATCAAGCTGAGTGACGGCAAGGAGCGAGAGATTCAACACATGATTGCAACGTCGTTCTGGAGTGCAGATGGCAGGGTGATTTCAGTTGAAGAGTTTCTTCAGGGAATGTTCGGCGTTTTGCCGGAATTCTTCAAAAGCGAAGAGGAGCTTAAGGAGCTATGGTCGGACCCGAAAACACGGAGAACACTGCTCGAAAAGCTGGCTGATGCAGGTTATGGAAAGCAGGAGCTTGAGTCTATACAGAAGCTCATCAATGCTGAAAAAAGCGATCTTTTCGATGTGCTTGAATTTATCTCCTTTGCTCACAGGCCTATTACAAGGGAGGCCAGAGTCGCTGAAGCGCAAAAGAGCATTTACTCGGGGCTTGATGATAAACAGAAGGAGTTTATCGAGTTTGTGCTTGCACAGTATGTTGAGTCAGGGGTTGGGGAGCTCGATCAGGAAAAACTGCCGCATTTGCTCAGGCTCAAATATCACGCACTTCCTGATGCTGTGGCTATACTAGGAAGCACTGATAAAATTCTTTCGACTTTTATCGGGTTTCAGCGGCATCTTTATCAGCAGTCGGCGGCTTGAGGACTTTTGAAGAGAGAAAAGAAGAATAGGGCCTATAGGTCTTATGGGGCTTATAGGACTTATAAAAGATGGGGAGAGGATATGACTGTAATACAAGAGGAAGAGAGAGCAGCTATCGAAATCTTCAAGTTTTCAGCAAGCGTTCGCCGAGCCACACTTTAATGACTGATTGACGTGATACACCAAGACGTGTTGCTTCTTTGTCAAGTGATTCAATCATCCATACAGGAAAATCAACATTTACCCGTTTATGCTGCTTTTTTACCCTGCGGGCACTGTTGATGTCAAGATGACTGGTAATATCTTCACCAGCATCAAATTTTCTGTCAAATTCCTGAGTTTTCATAGATTTCTACCTCCTCAGTTCGAGATCTTCGTACTGAAATAAATATAGTAGAAAGGTAATGGAATAGTTAAAAATAAGAGCGGAATAGGCCCTATAGGACACATGGGACCTATAGGACTTATAAAAGATTTGGAAGGGAATGCAATTGACGGTTAATTCCTTGCTGGTGTAATAATGAAAATTAGTAGTTATTGAATGCAACGAACTTTGGCCGATAGTGTGGTGGTGCTGGATTTTGAGACGACGGGTTTGTCACCGCATTATGGTGACCGGGCTATCGAGATCGGTGCGGTGCTTGTTGAGCATGGGGTGATTGTCGATCGCTTTCAAAAGTTGATGAATCCCGGTTTCCGGATCAGTCCTTTTATCGAGAGTTATACCGGGATTACCAATGAGATGCTGAAGGGCCAGCCCTGCTGTGAAGTGGTGATGGCTGAGTTTTCAGAATTTATAGCCGGTCATAATATTGTTGCGCACAATGCCTCATTTGACCGCCGTTTTCTGGATTTTGAGCTGAAACGGGCGAAACGGGTGTATGAGGGTGACTGTTGCTGCTCTTTGCTCGTGTCAAGAAGGATTTATCAGGATTCTCCCAACCATAAGTTGCAGACATTGGTGACACATGCAGGCATCCTGGAAACCGGAGTGTTTCACCGTGCGCTTGCAGATGCTGAGATGACAGCTCTTTTATGGCTCTCAATGATCGATAGGATTCGTCAGCAATACGGGGTGGAGGTGATTTTCTTTGACCAGCTGAGTGAACTCTCAAGAGTTGATAAGATTTATACACACAGGTATCTTACTTCTTTGGGGAAGAGTAGGAGAGAGGAATAGGTCCTATAGGTCCCATAAGTCCTATAGGACCTATAAAAAATTCAATTGGCAGTTGGCGGTGGGCAGTTTTGAAGGAAGAGAAGAGAGATCCCTCACTTCGTATCGGGATGACGGAATATGTTTGGTATTAATGACAGGTTGCTTGATGCTGCTATTGTAGTGATCGAGCGTACTCACCGGGTGGAACACCTGGCTACTGACCAACTGGCTGCTATGCTTGCCGGATCGGAACCGCCATTGCTGTTCGACATACGCACCGCTGATGAGTACGAGAAAAGTCGTATCGCAACGGCTGTGAGGCTTGACCCTGGTACCGGTGGGGCTGACTTTGTCGCTCTATATGGAACACTCATAATGGGGCGTGACCTGGTCTTTTACTGTTCGGTCGGCCAGCGCAGTTCGGAACTGCTTGAGCGGTTGGAGAGTGCCTGCGGTCACTCGAAAGCGAAGAGCTTCCGTAACCTTCGTGGTGGCATCTTTCGCTGGTATAACGAGGGTAGGCCGGTCGTCGATGCATCAGGTATGACGGACAATATCGACGGGTACGATCCTATCTGGGGTATGATGGTCGAAGGGCGCCGATAGCTGGTTATGGGCGGAACGGTCTGAGGAGCAGAGGGATGAGTTGCTGCTTGTTGGGGTCGCTTTCATGGTCGAGACCGAGATGGAGGTCGTCGAGATTGTCTTTGATCAGGAAGGTGCCGAAAAGTCGGTCCCAGACGGAGAGCATGCTGCCGTAGTTGGTGTTGTGTTCGCTCTTGAGAGTTGAGTGATGCAGGCGATGCATCATGGGGGAGGGGATGATGAGCCGGGCCAGACGATCCAGGGCGGGCGGAATGGTTATGTTGCTGTGGTGGAACTCAATGACCGGGGTCATGAGGAGCGAGTAGAGCAACAGATGTTCGATACCTGCACCCATGAGCATGAAGAGTGGGAAACGCAGGAGTTCCGAGATCAGGATCTCCATGTAATGAAACCTCCAGCTGGTGGTGACATCGAGGGTCGGGTCGCTGTGGTGTACCGAGTGGAAACGCCAGAGTAATGCGATTTCATGGTTGAGACGATGCCAGACGTACATCCAAAGGTCGATGAGCAGGATGATCACGATGGCTTTGGCAACCGGGGAATGAACGAGCATTCCGATTCCTGGCCAGGCATTTCTTGACCAGTTCAGCATGAATGCCATAAGTACGGCGGAAGGGAGCAGAATCAGCAGGTTGAGGCCGGCAATTGAGAGGTTGAGCTTCGCATGGAGTGTACGGTGCTTTTGCGGGGAGAGCCAAGGGATGATGCCCTCCATAAACCAGAGCAGGACTCCAACGGCAATGGTTGTGCCGAATGAAAATATGCGGAGGTCTGGTATGGGAAAAAAGCTTTCGGACATGGTGTTCGGGGAGTTATTAGGATGGCTGTTTATAGGTCCTATAGGCTTATGGTACCTATAGGGCTTATAAAAGACGAGGAGGGAAGATGGATCCTTTACTTGGTATCAGGATACTTTATTGCGTGTCGTTTTGCTATAAGGAATCCCGACAGGTAGATGAGGATGAAGCCGGGAATGACCACGCTGAAA
This sequence comes from Chlorobium sp., assembly GCA_005843825.1. GTDB lineage: Bacteria > Bacteroidota > Chlorobiia > Chlorobiales > Chlorobiaceae > Chlorobium. Next base: position 25,528 of record SZXX01000034.1, on the reverse strand, counting down.
AACAGGATCTCATTCTGCGGAGTCTTCAGCTGTCCGGATGTCCATACCATCCAGACAAACAACCCCCATAGAGGGCCAACAACAAGAAAGGTGATGTTCCAGAGTTTTGTAAAGTTTTGGTGCATGATGTCGTACAATGATGTGAGGTTTGATCAAATCGGATTTGTCCTGGCTTCCGCTTTCAGCTTCATCTTCCGCTCATGGCTCTTCTCAAGCCAGATCCTTGCCAGGTATTGCACGGCGTTGATGATGTAGCTCAAATAGGCTACGGAGGACCAAATCACCAGTTGACTGTCGGGATAACCCTTCCAGGCCAGCACGAAGTAAAGGAAATGAAAAAAGGTCGCAACCGAACTGCCAACATCCTCCCAGAAAAACTCTTTCGAAAAGACCCACTTGCCGAAAATATCCTTCTCGAAGAACATCCCGGTGATGAAGAGAATGACAAAAAAGAGGGTCTTGAAGAGAATTGCAACGCTTATCCAGAAAAAGTCAAAGGAAGCAAGATGGTTGGCATAGAGGATGTTCAGGCAGACACCGGTCAGAAAAATGACGAACTGGACCGGTGCAAGCAGAATCTGTATTTCAGTCCATACGGATGCATTGCGTTTGGCAAGCTGTTCAGGCGTGTAACGTGGCATGATCGTTTTGTCTTACAACTGAAGTGAATAAATACTAAATAGAAAAGTGATAAATCAGCAGGCTAAGGCGAAATAAAATAGCGGCATGTGTTCATTATATCCGGGAAATAAAGGTTCAGTAAAGGATACTGTTTCGGATAGCGTAATCTATAAAATTACAAAGATTTGTATAGAAAACAAAGATGAAAAAAAGAGGGATAGGACTTATAAAAGATCAGGAAGGAAGATGGATCCCTCACTGCGTATCGGGATGACAAGGAGTATTCAGGATTCATCGATCTGACGGAGGATTTCGCGCAGCGAAACGGCAGTCTCCAGCTTTGCCTCATCAGTTGTGGAATTGTAGAAGGCGATAATGGCTTTGCCGCCGATACCGATCGGGGGATATTCTTTTGCGGCAAGCATCGGCATCAGGGCAAGGAATTTCGATACCCTCTCCTTGTCCATGCCGTTGATTGTCTGGACAACATCTTCTGTAATACGAAGAGAGGCATCCTCGCCGAGACCGGCAACGTAAGCGGCGCTCTGAACGGCACCGTACTGGAAGCCAACAACAGCGAAAACGATATCCCTGTTTGTATTGTTTTCGAGTCCGGCCGGGCATTGACCGATCACTTCAGCGAGGAACTGCAGTGCCATTTTTCTGACTGCCTCGATGTTTTCTTCATGATTATGATGCATTACGATCGTAAACTTGGTTGAGCATGGTATATGTCAGCGTTCATGGACGATGTTGTGCCGATGCATGGTTGATGTCCGGCATATACGCGGCAGATTGTTAACAGCTATTTCAAGCTTGTCGTATGGGAAGGCAAGCACCACCTCATCGGGCTCGAGAGAGAGTCCGGCATTGCCGCCAGTGTCGCCAAGCGTGAAGGTCGGTTTTCCGCTTCTGACAACATAGCTTGAAACCATCTCGCAGGTCGATCCGCCGGATATACCATGAATCAGTTCGCCGCTGTCGAACCCGTAAGCTCTCATGATGTGCTGTCCCTGAAAGGGCTTGCAGACGATCAGGACCACATCAGGCCGCAGTTCATCGTCATTCATCGCAGCAAGAGGCCCGATAATCTGAGCTTCAAACTCTCCATCTTCAAACGGCAGGGATGACTCCATTGAGTTGCGAAGGGCATTCATCGATCCAAACAGTTTGCCATCACCGATCATGAATTTCTCTGCAACCTCGAGAGGCAGAAGGCTGCCGAAACCAGCTGATATTGCTCCGCCACCGCAAAGCTGATGCTCTTTGGTAGTGTAGAAAGGCCCGGCGCCTCTAAGACAGTCGCCCCACATGGCACAGAGAAATGATTTCGGGCCGGTCGTTTCTGAAGAGGCTCCGAATTTTTTAACCCCTTCGGGCAGATCACTGAGCGAAGTAACAAATTTGACTGCTACAGGATTGTAGACAAGTCCTTCGCTCTTTACCAGTGTTTGCGACAATTGTTCTGGAGTCATGGCTCACTGTTGAATTGGTAGGGATGTTGTGACCACAGTATACAATATTTGATGAAAAGAAGAATAGGGCTTATGGGGCCTATAGGACCTATGAGACATATAAAAGAGAGTGTTACCTGGCTTGATGCTTCAGAAAAAATGGTATTTTCAAGTCAAATCTTTTTTAGCTGGAAAGAGTAAATCAAGAGCATTGACGCCATGAAAAGAACCTTGCAGCGCATTATAAAGAACATCGAGGCCGGGGAGTATAAAGCCGCTCATGACAGGTTGGGGGGAGTGATGAAAGCATACCCCGAGGAGTGGCAATTAGAAGTGGCGTTTATAGAAACAGGCATAGCGAATGCGATGCAGGAAAAAGGACAGGAACGCAGACTCAGCATGGGATTTTATGCGCAAAGCGCAGCATGGCGGATTAAAGATATTTTGGGGCATCAGGGAGCGGCAGAGTGTTTACATGCATTGCATAAACTGGTTGACCTTACTGCCACAGCCAGATATAACAGCCTGAACTGAATGAAAGATAGTTGGCAGTGGGCGGTTGGCAGTTAAGAAAGATAGTACTGAGATGGGAGAGAAGAGTCGGCAGTCGGCTATTGGAAATGAATCGATGGCACTGATTGGAGATTATGGCGCTGTTAGCTAAATTGCACTGCAAAAGCAACGCATGACAAACGAACCTCCATGAAAACTGCATCGTTACCATCTTTGAGGGTCAATCCTGAGCTTCGTTCTGCTGCTGAGAGTGTTTTGCAGGAGGGAGAAACCCTTTCAGGGTTTATTGAGGATTCGATACGCAGCAATATTGAGCGACGTCAGAACCAGAAAGTATTTATTGCTCGTGGACTTCTGTCCAGGGAAAAGGCGAAAGAAACAGGGGAGTATATCTCAGAGGAGAAAGTGTTGACGGGCTTAGAGGCAATGCTTGCTAAAGCAAAACAGCAGGCAAAGCGTTGAACTACCGGATACGTTTCACTCGTGAAGCAGAAAGTGATCTTGTTCGCCTATATGAGTTTCTTCTTGATGAGGATATTAATGCTGCAGTACGAGCGCTGGAGGCTATAACGAAAGGCTTGGAGTTTTTAAGGCGCTTCCCATTCAGTTGCCGCAAGGCGACAGATCAAAATCCGTTGTTACGTGAGCTTCTTATTTCATTCGGGAATGCCGGATATGTTGCCCTGTTTGAAATCGAAGACAAGGAAACCATAACCATTCTCGCCCTCCGGCATCAGAGGGGGGAGGATTTTTATATGTAGGCAGTTTTCAGTTGGCAGTTGGCAGGAAAGAAAGATAGGGCTGATGGCCTGTTGCAGACTGCAAACTGCCGACTGAAAATTTATTGGGGTGCATTGATATGATGTTCTTTTTGCTTATGATGCAGAGGTTTTTCTTTTTTTGTCATGAACTATTTTTTTGATAAGAAATCATGTTTGATGAAATTGAGTTTGACAAGATCAAGCGTCTTCCGAAGTATGTTTTTGCTGCGGTTAATGAGCTGAAAATGGCTGAACGCAGAGCAGGGGAGGATGTTATTGATTTTTCAATGGGCAATCCTGACGGCCCTACTCCCCAGCATATTGTCGACAAGCTTATTGAAAGCATCAATAAGCCCCGCACGCATGGATACTCTGTTTCAAAGGGTATTTACAAGCTTCGCGGTGCGGTAGGTATCTGGTACAAGCGCAAGTACAATGTTGATCTTGATCTTGATCGTGAGGTTGTGGCTACGATGGGTTCCAAAGAGGGTTATGTGCATCTTGTGCAGGCTATCACCAATCCCGGGGACTTGGCGATGGTTCCCGATCCCTGTTACCCGATACACTCTCAGGCATTTATTCTTGCCGGCGGCAATGTGCACAAGCTGAAGCTTGAACTGAATGATGATTTAACTCTTAATGAAGCCGGATTTTTCCGGAATATTGAAAAAGCACTGCGCGAATCGTCGCCAAAGCCAAAGTATCTGGTTGTGAATTTCCCAAACAATCCCACCACAGCTACTGTTGAGCTCCCGTTTTATGAAAAGCTGGTCGACATTGCCCGCCAGGAGCGCTTTTACATAATCAGTGATATTGCCTACGCCGAGCTCACGTATGACGGTTATGTGACCCCCTCAATCCTTCAGGTTCCCGGCGCAAAGGATGTTGCAGTTGAGAGCTATACGCTGTCGAAAACCTACAACATGGCCGGATGGCGTGTCGGCTTCATGGTCGGCAATGCAAAACTGATCGGCGCCCTTGAAAAGATCAAGAGCTGGCTTGATTATGGTACGTTTACCCCTATCCAGGTAGCTTCTACGATAGCTCTAACGGAGGATCAAAGCTGTGTGCAGGAGATTTGCGAAGTGTACCGGAAGCGCCGTGATGTTATGGTCAAGAGCTTTGAAAATGCAGGCTGGCCTGTTGTCACTCCAAGGGCAAGCATGTTTGTGTGGGCTAAAATTCCTGAACCCTACCGCCATCTTGGCAGTCTGGAGTTCAGCAAGAAGCTGCTGAGTGAAGCAAAGGTTGCCGTGAGTCCCGGTATTGGATTCGGAGCTTACGGAGATGAGTATGTGCGAGTTGCCATGATTGAGAATGAGGAGCGTATCCGTCAGGCGTCCCGCAACATCAAAAAGTTTCTTCGCTACCAGGAAGCCTGAAAGATTGCTGACAGGGCGCTCAGAGAGGTTCTTCAACTTCAAAAACCTCCTGAAAGGCCTGCTGCAGCGAATCAAGCACCATGCCCGATGAGACCAGGCTGGCGACATCACATGCCAGGTCTCCGGCCCTTCCGTGAAACCAGGCTGCAGCCGCAGCCGCATTAACAATATCCGCCCCTTTTGCAGCCAGGGCAACAATTATTCCTGCAAGAACATCTCCAGAACCAGCCGAGGCAAGTGCTTCGGTGCCGCTTGTGTTTAAGAGAACATTCCCATCTCTGTCTGCAATAACGGTTGGAACGCCTTTCAACAGCATCGAGACTCCATGCTTTTCGGCATAGCTTTTTGCGGATTCAATGGGATCCGCAGCAATACTTTCGACTGACGCTCCACAGAGACGGCTGAATTCGCCGTAATGGGGCGTAAGAATCGCTTCAATGCAATTTTTTAACAGTTCGACAGTTGCATTGGTTGAGAGGGCGTAAAGGGCGTCAGCGTCGAGTATGAGCTTTTTCCCATAAATTTCAGGATGAGAAAGAAGCTGTGTGATGAAGGCAATCACCTCGCTGTCGCGACCGAGGCCGCATCCTATCATGACAGCATCGGCCCATTCGGCTTTTTCGAGTATGGTGGTTATATCCCTTCCAATTACCACTACTTCGGGGATAGCGTTATGTATTGCAGTTGCCAGAGAGATCGGTACCGAGAGGCAGACGTACCCTGCACCGGTTTTAAGTGCGGCTTTCGCAGATAGCAAAGCTGCACCGAGCATTGAGGAGTGATCAGTTTGCGAACCGGCAATAATGAGCACCTTGCCATTGGTATGTTTGGCACTTGCCTGTTTTCTGAGAAAGAAGTGTTCTGCGGCGAACTCTATATCTGTCAGGTGCGTGGAAGAGGATTCTGCAAGAAAATAGGGGATAGAGATTTCTGCAACATGGATCTCACCACAGAGATTCGGACCCTCGTTGAGGTAAAAGCCTGTCTTCAGAAATCCCATGGTTACAGTAACATCCGCCTCGATTGCAGGAGTGGCTGCCAGCCCTGTGGTTGCATCAAGACCGGAGGGGATATCGATGGCTAAAGTGAGGGCGCCGGATTGTTCGCGGATAGTGTTGATGAGTTCAATGCCGTCAGCAAGGGGGGAGGGAAGCTCAACCCTCGATTCTGTTAACCGCAGACCTGTGCCGACAATGGCATCGATAAGCATGTCGTAGGAGGTTTCCCCGACATAGGGAAGTGCTTCGTCGTGGCTCTCAAAAATTCGCAGATTTGGTGTGTATGCTGAGTAGGCCTCAAGAGTGGCAAGACCTTCGCGATTGACACCCTGAAGAGCTGTATCGGGATAGAGGAGAACGAGGTCAACTGACGCTTCGAGATTAAGGAGGTGGCGTGCAAGCACAAAGCCGTCTCCACCGTTGTTGCCTTTGCCTGCGACAAGAAGAAACGATGTGCCGGCAAGGGAGTCAGTGGTTTGAAGCGTTTCCTTAATAATGCGGAGAGATTCACGTCCGGCAAGCTCCATAAGACGGGTTTCGCCAATATGAAGCTCTTCTATTGCCGCCTTGTCGGCCTTTTTCATTTCCAGTGCAGTTAGAACCGGCAGCATTATTTGCGCTCCTTCATTCCCTTATCGGGAAGGATTAATGTTTGTCACAACAGTTCATCAAGGTGCAGAGCGTGCTCAAGCGAGTGATAGTATGCTTCATTAAGCTCTCCGATCTGGAAATGAAGGATTTCTTCACCGTTTATAGAGATAACTGCATCATGATCGACAACTTTTCCGATAACGCGTACCGGAACATTGTGTTTATTGGCGGCCTCAATTACCTCCCGTGCATTGTCAGGAGCTATGCTGAGAATGACGCGTCCCTGGGCTTCTGAAAAGAGCTGCTGCTGAATGTGGTATGGGCCGCTATCAGAATCTTCAAGCTCAACCTTGAATCCCAGGGGGGCAGCGGCGTTCATGATTGATTTTTCGGCAAGAGCAACAAAGAGTCCGCCGTCGGAAATGTCGTGCGCGGAGTGCACAAGTTTTTTACCTGCAAGGGAAACAAGAAGATCCTGGAGATTCTTTTCATGGTCAAGGTCGATTGCGGGAGAATCCTGACCAGGTGTTTCGTACTGCATGACAAGGTATTCAGAAGCGTCAAGCGTGAGTTCAGGATAGCCAAGAAGAAGGATTGCGTCTCCGGAGTTCGTGAAGGTTGATCCTGTGAGATTGTCGATATCATCGAGAAGCCCGATCATACCTATGGTCGGTGTCGGATAAATGGCTGAACGGACACCGACGATATTTGTTTCGTTATAGAAACTGACATTTCCGCCGGTTACCGGAGTATTGAAGGCACGGCATGCTTCACCCATGCCCCGGACCGATTCCTTGAACTGAAAATAGACTTCAGGCTTATAGGGGTTGCCGAAATTCAGGCAGTTGGTTATAGCCAGCGGCCTGGCACCAGAGCAGGCAATGTTGCGGGCACATTCGGCAACAGCGATTTTGCCGCCGGCCAGCGGATTGAGATAGACGTAACGTGCGTTACAGTCAGTTTTCATGGCAAGCCCTTTCCGGGAGCCTTTGATACGGATAACAGCAGCGTCTGTATGACCTACAGGGGTGACTGTGTTGGTTTGCACCATGGAGTCATACTGGCGATAGACCCATTGCTTGCTTGCAATATTGGGGCGTGAAAGCAGCTCGCTGCTTAGTGCCTTGAAGTCAAGGTTTTTATCCTCAACAAGCTTTGCGACCGGTGTTTGCGGCTTTTTTTCAACAGCCTCGCGGATGTAGACGGGAGCTCCTCCTCCAAGTACCAGAGTTTCTGCCGGAATTTCAGCAACTACAGCACCCTGATGAAAAACCCTGACCTGGTTGTCGCTGGTTACTCGGCCGATAGTGACCGCAAGCACATCCCATTTACGGTAGACCTCAATTATTTTGTCTTCAAATCCTTTTGCCGCAACAATCAGCATTCGTTCCTGCGATTCGGAGAGCATGATTTCGTAAGCACTCATACCGACTTCGCGAATCGGAACAAGATCCAGGTCGATTTCAATGCCGCCAGTTCCGAGCTTTTCAATGCCCCTTGCGCTCATTTCTGAGGTGGAGCTGGTGATACCGGCTGCGCCCATATCCTGCAGGCCTACTACATAGCCGGTTGCAATGGCTTCGAGGGTGGCTTCAAGAAGAAGCTTTTCAGCAAAAGGGTCGCCAACCTGAACGCTCGGGCGTTTGTCCTCAGAAGCTTCACTGAGATCTTCAGAAGCGAATGTTGCTCCATGGATGCCATCCCGTCCGGTTGAGGAACCGACGATCAATACAGGGTTGCCTTCACCATAAGCTGTAGCACTGACGGTTTTATTATGCTCAACGATGCCGACTGACATGGCGTTGACCAGCGGATTGCCGGTATACCCCTCTTCGAAATAAATTTCGCCACCGACAGTCGGGACGCCAAATGAGTTGCCGTAATCTCCTATTCCGCGCACGACGCCGTCAACCAGAAAGCGCACATGGGGGTCTTTGGGAGAGCCGAAGCGGAGCGAGTTGAGAGATGCCACAGGACGGGCACCCATCGTGAAAATATCGCGGTGAATTCCACCGACACCGGTAGCTGCGCCCTGATAGGGTTCAACGGCTGAAGGGTGGTTGTGTGACTCGATCTTGAAGGCTACCGCCAGGTTGTCACCGATATCGACCAGACCTGCATTTTCTTCACCGGCGGAGGTCAGGAGAGCCTCGCCATCGCGGGGAAGGGTTTTTAGAACCGCAATGGAGTTTTTATAGCTGCAGTGCTCCGACCACATGACAGAAAAAATTCCAATCTCTGTAAACGAGGGCGTTCTTCCGAGAATGGTACAGATTTGCCCATATTCTTCAGCATTCAAACCGTGCTCTGCAGCAATGGCAAGCGTAACTTCGACTTCAGTATGTTTCATTGGTACCCGCTAAACGTTTTCAAGGGATCAGGGCTGCTGGCCGTGACAGTTTTTATATTTCTTTCCGCTTCCGCATGGGCATTCATCATTGCGGCCTGGTCTTTTATCAGCAATAACAGGCTGCTGCGGGCTCGGTGTACCCTCGTTGTCGCTTTCACCCGACGCCATATCTACTCCAAACGATGCAGTATAGACACTTTCGGCCGCCTGATGCTGAGCGACAAGCCTGTCCTGACGGATTGCAGCTTTACGTTGTTTTTCTTCCATCTCCCTGGCTTCTTCAGGATCGACAGGGAAGAGCTTGAAGGCCAGCGAGAGGGTCTCGTGCTCTATGTCGCGAAGCAGGTCAACAAAGAGACGGAAGGCCTCCTGCTTGTATTCCAGCAACGGATCTTTCTGGCCGTAAGCACGTAAATTGATACCTTCACGCAGTGAGTCAATTTCACGGAGATGCTCTCTCCAGCGTAAGTCAATGACGCTCAGGACAGCATATTTTTCAATCTGCTGCATAATCTCTGCCGGAACGGCTGCCTCTTTCCGGCGGTAAAAAGCAAAGGCAGTATCGTAGAGCTTTCCTGCTATAACGTCTACACTTTCGCGGTCAAAGGTTTCGGGGTCAGGTTTGAACTCGATCGATAGCTCGCGCAGCAGCTGCTCCTCAAGGCCATCGACATCATGTTCTTTGTGGTATTTTTTAACGACCACATCACTGTAATCCCTTAACAGATCAAGGATATCACTGGTCAGACGCTCCTTGAGAAGACCATTTTTCCGGCGTGAATAGATAACCTCACGCTGCTGGTTGAGTACATCGTCATATTCCAGCAGGCGCTTACGGATAGCAAAGTTCTGATCCTCAACTTTTTTCTGTGCGCGTTCAATTGATTTGGTGATCATTGAGTGCTCAATCACATCGCCCTCTTCATGTCCGAGGCGATCCATCACGGAAATAACCCTGTCAGAACCAAAGAGGCGCATCAGTTCGTCCTCAAGCGAGACAAAAAAGACCGATTCCCCCGGATCACCCTGACGTCCGGCACGTCCACGGAGCTGGCGGTCAATACGGCGTGACTCGTGACGTTCAGAGCCGAGAATAAAGAGTCCGCCAAGCTCCCGTACACCCGGTCCAAGTTTGATATCGGTTCCTCGACCAGCCATGTTGGTGGCAATGGTCACCGCATTTTTCTGACCTGCTTCAGCGACAATTTCCGCCTCACGATCGTTCTGCTTCGCGTTAAGCACATTGTGTGCAATTTTGCGCGCACGAAGCATCCTCGAAAGGGTTTCAGAGACATCCACACTTGTGGTACCTACAAGGACAGGTTGTCCCTTTTTCTGCAGCTCTTCAACCTTCAGCGCAACCGCATTGTACTTTTCCCGACGGGTTTTGTAGACAAGATCGTCCATATCCTTACGAACAATCCTGCTGTTTGTGGGAATGACAACAACATCGAGCTTATAGATTTCAAAGAATTCGGAAGCCTCGGTTTCGGCCGTACCGGTCATACCTGCAAGTTTTTTATAGAGGCGGAAAAAGTTCTGGATGGTGATGGTCGCCATGGTCTGCGTTTCACCCTCAATCCTGACATTCTCCTTTGCTTCGATAGCCTGATGCAGACCATCGCTGTAGCGACGACCGGAAAGAATACGTCCGGTAAATTCATCGACAATCATCACCTGACCGTTCTGCACGACGTACTCATCATCTCGCTGGAAGAGGGAGTATGCTTTCAAGAGCTGACTGATATTGTGCAGGCGTTCAGAGCGCTCAGCAAACAGGCGGTATACTTCGTCTTTTTTGGTGATCTTTTCAGCAGTAGCAACAGCTGCATCACTCTCAATAGCTGCGACCTCAGAACCGACATCCGGAAGCATGAAAATATCGCTGTCCTGATGGCTGAGCTTGCTGAGAAACTCACGACCTTTATCAGTCAAGTCAATAGTTCCGCCCTTTTCGTCAACAGCAAAATAGAGTTCGTCATCGACCTCCTGCATTCTGCTGGAGTTGTCTTTAAGGTATTCGTTCTCGGTACCCTGAACAAGTTTAGCAATACCCTGCTGGGAGAGCATCTTGATGTAACGGGTATTTTTCGGCTGCCCACGTTTTACGCGGAGTAACCCAAGGCCGGCATCTGTATCATTAGGCTTTGTTTTCAGAACTTTTTCAGCTTCACCGAGGTATGTTGCTACCAGTTGCTGCTGTGCCCGGACCAGCTGTTCGATCCATGGTTTGATTTCCTGAAATTTGCTGTTGTCGGCATGTGGGACAGGTCCTGAAATGATAAGCGGAGTTCTAGCCTCATCAATAAGAACGCTGTCGACCTCATCAACGATGGCGAAATAGAAGTTCCGCTGAACCATCTCTTCCGGAGTTCCGGCCATGTTGTCGCGAAGATAGTCAAAACCAAGTTCGTTGTTTGTACCGTAGGTTATATCGCACTGGTACTGCTCCCGGCGTTCTTCGGGGATCATGGTGTTGAGAATAACACCTACCGAAAAATTATGGAAATCAAAGACAGGGTTCATCCACTCTTTGTCTCTCTGTGCCAGATAATCATTGACCGTAACGACATGGACGCCTCTTCCTGTGAGTGCATTGAGGAAAACCGGCAATGTCGAAACGAGGGTTTTTCCCTCACCGGTTGCCATCTCGGATATTTTTCCGGAATGCAGCACAACTCCACCAATCAGCTGAACATCATATGGCACCATATCCCAGATCATCTCCCTTCCCATGACCTGGTATTTGAGGCCTTTAAGGCGCACGCAGGTCTCTTTGACAAGGGCGAATGTTTCGGGAAGGAGCTCATCGAGTATTTTTGCTGTGGCCTTTTCGTACTCTTCCGCCAAGGTGTCAAGCCGGACATTTACAGTCTCAGCCTCATCGATATTGATATCAGGGTTGTCGAGCTTCTGAGAGAGAGTTTTTTTCTCCAGCTCCAACGGCTCCAGAACGCTCCGTACCTTCTTTTTCAGTTCCCGGCCTTTCTCGCGGAGCTGGTCGTCACTGAGCGATGACATTGTGCCCTGAAGCTCATTGATAGTGGTGATAACCGGCTGGATTTTTTTTATATCCTTATCGTGCTTGGAACCGAAGACCTTTTCAAAAATTTTCAACATGTACTGTTATTTGCTCTCTAAAGTTTCTGGTAGTGTTATGTATAGGAATTGCAGGCTGTTCCGCGTACTTCTCCTTTATAATTCCATCGAGCCTTAAGGTATTGAATTAGACATTGAGAAAAAAGCGGGAAGCCGTGAAAAAAAGGGGTGAAAGGGAAGGATAGATGATGAGCACTCTGCAGGCGCCCCCGCTAGCATGTGCCATGGGATTACTATTCGGGAACTAATTTATATATTCCATAGGTATCAGTCAGATATAATTATGTTAGAAAGCCTCTGTAATTTTTCAGTCTTTTTAACTATTCCTTGATTGTATCAAGAGGTTTTTCCCCTTATGGCCAAAAAGCAGAAAAGCAAAACCCCAAGTTCATCTGAGTTAAGATCTATTGCTGAAAAGAAACTTAAGCAAAAACGTCTTAGCACTTCTTCTTCACCCGAAGAGATCCTCAGGGTTGTTCATGAGCTTGAGGTGCACCAGCTCGAACTTGAAATGCAGCAGGAAGAGCTGGCTCGCACCAGGGTTGAGCTGGAAGAAAGTCTTGGAAAATACACCCAGCTTTATGACTGTGCGCCAGTTGGGTATTTGACTTTGAATCGGGATCGTAAGATTCAGCAGGCAAACTTGATTGCAGCCAAAATACTTGGAGTTGATCGCTCACAGTTACAAGGTATGCACTTTATGTCATTTCTTGAGCCAGAGGACACGCTGGTGCTTGATAACATGCTCCAAAAAGTATGCTCTACGAGAGTGCCTGGTAACTGTGAGGTGAAGCTTTTGGCCTCTACTCCCTACACTGTTCACTCTGAACAATCCATTCGCACCTTTCACATTGAAGCTGCTGTAAGTGATACTGAGAATGCATGCCAGATTATTCTCTCAGATATTACCTCTCAGAAGGTAACTGAAGAAGGATTGCGCAAAAGTGAACGAAACTTTCGTTCCATAACTGAACAGATGGGAGATGAAGTATTTGTTATCGACTCCTTCGGAACCATAAACTATGTTTCACCTGTTGTAGAGAAACTTTTCGGCTATCTGCCCCATGAGGTCATTGGACACCCATTTTCCATCTACTTGCTGGAAGAAGATATTCCTGAAGCATTACAAGTATTCAACAAAACCCTGCAGTATAAAACAACGAACCAGATCTTCGAATTCAAGTTAAAGAGAAAAGACGGCACCCTCTTTGACGCAGAAATTCATCTGCAATATTATCAGGATCAGGAGATCTCCGGAATGATCGGCTTGATCCGTGATATCAGTGATCGCAAGCACGCCGAGCAGGCATTGCGTGAAAGTGAAAGGATGTTCCGTTCCATTACAGAACAAATTTCCGAGGTGGTTTTTGTTAACAACTCCCTTGGAGAGATAACCTATGTTTCACCAGTAGTTGAAAAAATTGCCGGTTATAAGCCGGATGAGTTACTTGGACATGCTTTTTTCGAATACATGGCAGAAGAGGAAGTTCCAAGGGCTATTGCAATCTTCACTGATGCCATGAAGCGTCAATTGACCAATCAGGTTCTTGAGTTTAAGTACAAGAAAAAAGACGGTTCACTCATTCAGGCAGAAATTCATTCGCAATATTTCAATGACAACGGTTCTTCCGGAGTGATCGGCTTACTCCGTGATATCAGTGAACGTAAACTGTTTGAAAATCAACTTGTAAAACTCAGTACTGCTGTTGAGCAAAGTCCTGCTGTTGTTGTTATTACCGATCCCCTCGGCAATATTGAATACGTCAACCCGGCGTTTACAGTGCTTACCGGGTACTCGATAGAAGAAACTAAAGGTAAAAATCCACGGATTCTTCAATCAGGTCTGACGCCAGAATCAGTCTTTAAAGATCTCTGGGAAACTATCCTTTCAGGAAAGATTTGGCGAGGAGAGTTCCAAAACAAAAAGAAAAATGATGAACTCTTCTGGGAAACAGCTGTTATCTCGGCTATAATTGATAAAAATGGTGTAATAACCAATTTTGTGGCAGTCAAAGAGGATATCACTGAACAGAAAACATATTTGGCTGAGCTAATTGCAGCCAAAGAAAAAGCAGAAGAGAGCGACCGCCTGAAATCAGCATTTCTTGCTAATATAAGCCACGAAATACGCACTCCGATGAATGGCATTCTCGGCTTTTCGGAACTGCTCAAAGAGCCTCACCTCTCTGGTGAGGAAATGGCAGAGTACATTGAACTCATACAGAAAAGCGGTCACCGTATGCTGAACCTGATTAATGAGTTGATTGATATCTCACGCATTGATGCCAAAGAGACAAGCATTGAAATCAGTGAAACACCGCTCAACAAGCTTTTGGAAGACATCTACGCGTTTTTCAAGCCTAACGCACTCTCTAAAGGATTGCGTTTGACTTATTCCAAAGGGCTTTCGGACAGCGAAAGCCTCATCAAAACCGACAACGGAAAGTTGAATCAGATTTTGATAAATATTGTCAACAATGCCCTTAAATTCACCACGAAGGGCGGTATTGATTTCGGTTATACAAAACAGGATGAAAATCTTGAATTTTATGTTATCGATACAGGCATTGGTATTCCTCATGACATGAAAAATAAAGTTTTTGATCGTTTCCGCCAGGTAGACAACACCTTAACCAGAGGCTACGAAGGAGCAGGGCTCGGATTGAGCATTACAAAATCCTTCGTTACCATGCTTGGCGGCACAATCAAGGTTGAATCAATAGATGGGACTGGAACTAACGTTTCATTCACACTGCAGTATAACCCTGTCAATGCACCAAAAAGCATTTCTCCTGCTTTGCCGGAGGCAAAAGTTCCAGAAACACTTCCGCATCTCTGCATTCTTATAGCCGAAGACGATGAGGTAAGCACCCTGCTTCTTAAACGCAACCTGAAAGGCGAAAACTTTACCATTATTTGTGCCGTTAACGGCTGGGAGGCAGTTGAACTCGTTCAGCATCATCCGGAGATCAATCTGGTGCTCATGGACATTAAAATGCCTGTAATGAACGGTTTTGAGGCAACAAGACTCATCAAACAGCAGCGTCCCGACCTGCCAGTTATTGCCCAGTCAGCATTTACCTCACAAGAGGACAAAGAAAAAGCCACAGAGGCTGGTTGCGACAGCTTTATTACCAAACCAGTCAGGAAAAGCGAGCTGCTTGAGCTGATTCAGGAGCAGCTCCACTGGTAAATGTGTTCCTGCTGACGTCAGACTGACGGAGTTATTCGTGTTTAGAAGCCAGTTCCTCAAAGAAATCCTTGAGATGCCTGGTACCGTAAGCCGGTGCAACATGGTCAAATTTCAGCGCTTCAACAGCAAACGAGAGCAGATCGGCCAAGTTGCGGTTGAAAAGCCCGGTAACCATTAGTCCTCCTTCGGCCAGCCACATGGGCAGCTCTGTTATCCAGGGTGTTTTGCCGCAGGCTTGGAATGCCAGTTCCATTGTTTCTTTGAAGGTATATATATCCGGACCACCAACAGGAATTTCGCTCGATTCACCATTGACCGCATCAGCACAGACCTTGGCCAAGTCAGCACCATGAACCGGGTTGATTTTTTTCTCTCCTTCTCCAATCATGAAGATATGGCCGCTTTGCGCCATTGAGAAAAATCGTCCCATGTCGGAAAAATAGCCGTTCGGACGTATGACTGCCCAGGGTAGCCCTGATTTTTTCAGTTCTGCAACAAACTGCTCGTGAGCCTTGATTGTCGGGATTTCGGGCATCTTATCCTGATTGAAAACGGAAACATAGACGAACCTTGAAACATGTTCGGAAATTGCCTGATCGAGAATGCGTTTGTTCCCAAGGTAATCAACATCGTAGCTGGTGTGATGAGCATCAGGAGAGGTAAGACCAAGAGCGCAAAAAACAACATCAATGCCTTTGCAGACACCTTCAATGGTTTCGGGAGCAGTTACATCACCGGTAACGATATCATCAACGATATCGTACACTGCAGGTTCACTATGAAGCCCCGGAGTTTTGATCTTTTCAGGGTTTCTGACCAGTGCGCGCACATAATAGCCTTGAGCCTTGAACTCTTTTACGGCATATCGGCCTAAATAGCCGGATGCACCGGTAATCAGCACTTTTTTTGCAACGGTCATGATACGCTCCTTTTTGGTTGGTAGTCAGTACACATCTGAGCATCTCAAAATGATCTCATTTTTTTAATTTCCTTACGCCAGCAATGAAACAACATATGCCCGGCATAGCCTGCAAATTCAGGGCTTAATACCGTTCGCGCTTCAGCATCCATTATAAGATATGTCGCAGAGCTTAAAGATCGAAGTGCAGTTGAACTGTTGAACCACACTCCAAGGTATTGCTTGACATGGGTATCAATGGGGAAGGCATCAAAACGTCCAAGACCGAAAAGTGCGATACAGTCAGCGATTTTAAACCCGATGCCACTGTTCTGAGAAAGCGTCATGCGAAGCTCATCAAGAGGGATATCTCTCTTGCGAAGGCTATGAAGGTCAATTTTTCCCTCCGCAATGTTCCGTGAGGCTGCAATAATATTTGCTGCCCGGACTCGATTATTGTTTGTGCAGCGACTGAGGGCAAAAGGCTCCGCCGCAGCAAGACGCTCAGGAGTGGGGAAGCTATGCATAACGACCTCCTTTTCCTTGAAAGTGAAGGATATTTTCGCTCCATAACTTTCTGTAAGCATAGTAACCTGTTTTCTGATCAGATGCATCCCAATGCCTTGAGCACACATGAACATTATCATGGTCTCAAAAGGATCCTGCCGCAGAATTCTCAGCGGCAAATACTCACCAAGAAGTTTCCAAAGTTCAGGATGCAAGAGAAGAAAACTTTCAGGAAAAATAGTACTCGTATCAATATCAAGTGAAAAGTAGCTGCGGATAAATTCTTGTAATGGCATACCATTGATCTCGTTACCAGGAGATTGAATCTCGAACTCATCGCATGATAACTGGCGTATGAATATGGGAATTGAATCAACTATAGAGCAGTAATAATCGCGATCATATTCATATACATTCCAGAGAAATGATTGCCCACTAAACAGGATATCCTTTATAGATATCTTGCACGATGATCTAATTTTTAACGTATAAAGCAAGAATTTATAAATTGATTTATGTTAACCGTAACCGATGATAGCGAAGTTAATAAAGCTTATCTTTCTGAATAATATAATTACTTATAATGAAAGGCGATAAGTATATTATGAT
This sequence comes from Chlorobium sp., assembly GCA_005843825.1. Lineage (GTDB taxonomy): Bacteria > Bacteroidota > Chlorobiia > Chlorobiales > Chlorobiaceae > Chlorobium. The sequence continues at coordinate 8,552 of SZXX01000034.1, read as the reverse complement.
AAAATTATTTTAAAACTTTTAAGGTATCGTTTTTTGTGTGTATAACTTATAATTATTGATTGTAATTCTATGTTTTAATTTATCATATTCATGATTAGAGTATGTCATTCTTGATTGTATTATAATAGTATTGTGATCAATTAATGATGGATAATGTTGTATTGCATGCGGTTATTGATGGGTATATTATTCTGGAGTGTTGCTGTGAACACTACTATTTGGTTGTGAATTCTTTTTGCTTGAAATAAGGAGTGAGCGTCGACTGTTCAGCTTCGTTAGACTGTATGAGCTCGAATGAAAGGTTGTGAGCTTCTGGAGTAGAGAGGGAAATGACGGCTACTTCAGCTACATCACTTCGGTCGATAACGCCTGTGGATATTTTATCGCCGGTATCAAATAAGAGAGTATGCTTGAGAGGAGGCCCATCAATTAAACCGCCTGGACGAAGAATAGTGTATGAATATCCTTGCTCGGAAAATAGTCTGCGCACTTCGTTTTCCCCTTCCAGTTTCATCGTGAGCACCTGGCCGTATTTGTTAAGGGGATGATCAGGTTTGGTTACTCCCAATGAGCTTATAAGGATAAAGTGCTTAACCCCTGACTCTTTAGCAATCAATGCCAGCCGTTTTACCCCATCACGGTCAATAGCTGACGGTGGTGGCGCTTTCGGGTCGGTTACACTGCCGCCTATGGCACAAATTACAGCCGCAGCATGGCCTATGGCAGCCTTTATTTCATCGGGATGCTCAATTGAGCCTATCGTCAGTTTATCTACCACCTCAGGGCCAAAAAGCTCAAGAGCTTTATTACCTGATCGCACAAACAGATGGAAGTCAATTTTGTAATGCTGCAGGCGCTTGACGACCCAGACCCCGGTTCTGCCGGTAGCCCCGACAACCAGGACAGTGCCATTAAATGATTTCATAACTGGAATTATGTATTGAAAAATATGTGAATAGTATTGACTGTCTGCTTTAAAACGTGGTGCGGAATGTAATCAGTTCCCGGCGAATAGTTGGCAGCCTTCAGTGGGCAGTTGGCATTGAAAAGGTGGAGATTATGTTTGCCAGAACTCCCGGGCGCCTTCGGGCAGCTTTGAGAGGATGTGATCGAATGCTTTTTCGTCGAGGCACTGCCTGAGAGCAGTAGCAACATCGCGAATAGCCGTCCGGGTTGAAAAGTTGTGACCTGGACGAAGCGCCCTGACTTCCTCGGTCATGATGGCACGATCCTCGAACGGACGAACAGGGTCGTTGGTATCCCAATCTGCCACAAAAACAGCTCGAACAACTGGTGGCAGCACCGATGCAAACAAGATGGCATCCTTGATTTCAAGACGACTGCGAAAAGTCTGCAACACCCCTTGCACCATAGTATATGCCTGATGAGTGCTTCCAAAGCCGGAAAGGTCACGAACTTTTAGAAGGAACCTGTAGAAATCGTCAGTTGCCCGTTGATACTCCGATGGTACCGGCATGGAGTGCTCCTTTTCGTCATACTGAAGCTTGTTGACTCAGATTAAGAATACAAAAAAAGAAGAGTGCGGTCAAGTTCTGTAGGCAGTAGGAAAAGATAGTTCTGAGTGCTGAAAAAGAAAGGGTTGGCAGTGGGCAGTGAAGAGAGATCCCTCCCGTTGGTCGGGATGACTGGGGAGGGACGAGTGCCTGGTGCTGAGGGCTCAGCGCAGGGGTTACTGGAAAAGAGAGAATTTCACGTTCAGGGCCATGGTTAAATCGATCATGGAGTGGAGAATGACTACGATTCTGATGTCGCGGTACCAGAAAAAGTTTAAGGCCCAGCTGCAGGCTATCAGCATCTGAACAGGCATGAAAAATGGTTTGTAAGGGCTGGTCTGGACTACATGGGTCGGCAGGATATTGATCCAGAAGAGGCCGTGGATAAGGCCGCTGTAGACCATGAAAAAGATAATGCCGGTGATGAAGAGTGCCCAGGAGTTTTGAGTGAACCTGCCCGCAAGGGCTATGCCGATTTGGAAAACAGCATAGAACATGAAGGTTTCTGCAATGCCGTTGGCAAAAGTGAATACCAGAACAGTGAGCATATCAAGCTTGCGACCTCCGTCTGTTGTTGAATGGGAATAGACCCACGCATTAAGGGCAACAATAATGAGAGATGCAACGAGGAGGGCGATTCTCCGGGTGTCGAATTCCCGGTTGAAGGAGAGAATATCCTTTTTGAAAAAGATAAAGCCGACAAGAAAAGCAAACGCCCAATAGGCATAAATCATCACTGGTACAGATAGTTCCATTACTCAAGTGTGGTTATAGGTTAAGAAAGTGTTTCAGTGTTACCGGCATAAGCCTCTGCATGATATGAGCTTCGCACAAAGGGCGCTGACTGCACATGCTTAAAGCCTGCAGCTTCGGCAATGATTCGGTATTGCTCAAATTCCTCCGGGGTGATATAACGGGAAACAGGCATGTGTTCTGAGGATGGCTGCAGATATTGACCGATGGTTACCATATCGCAGCCGTGACGGGCAAGGTCGTGTAGCGAAGCTGTAACCTCTTCGGCGGTTTCGCCCATACCAACCATAATGCCTGATTTTGTATTGAGGCCATGCTTCTGTTTGGCTCGATGCAAGAGCAGCAGTGATGCCTGGTAATTGGCCTGCGGGCGTACTCTGGAGTAAAGGGATGGCACCGTTTCAATATTATGGTTGAGTACATCAGGTGATTCGGCCATAAGCAGGTCAAGGGCGTTTTCCTTGGCCTGAAAATCCGGAATAAGGCACTCTATGGTGACAACCGGGTTGAGTGAGCGGATAGCACGGATGGTTTTGACCCAATGCTCTGCACCTCCATCATGGAGGTCGTCACGGGTTACACTTGTCAGGACGGCATGCTTCAACTGCATGGATTGGATGGCAAGAGCGATATTTTCGGGTTCCAGTGGATCAGGCGGGGGAGGGCTCGAAGCCTTTCCAACTGCGCAGAACCTGCAGGTGCGTGTACAGATGTTGCCGAGGAGCAGAAATGTTGCGGTACCCCGCGACCAGCACTCGTGCAGGTTGGGGCACAGTGCTGAGCGGCAGACAGTATGAAGGCTCTGACGGTTCAACAACTGTTTAGTAGAGGCAAAGGATGCTCCCGCAGTTAACTTGATTTTCAGCCATTCCGGTTTTTTTCCGGGACCATGCTCCATAAGGGTATTGCGGGTCAGGTTTTAGTAATGATTGTGCAATATAGCTATTCGATGATAAAACTTTAACTGGGGAAAAGGGAGAATAGGTCTTATATGGCTTATGGGACCTATAGGACTTATAAAATACGGGGAGCGGACTCGTTAGTGGCGAGAGTTTTTTTATTGCAGGAAATAATATCGTATGTTCATCACTTCCAAAACTTGAAAGTGGCAAAGCTGTAGATTTTATGAGTTGGTTTTGTCGAATTTAAGATTCAAGGAAAAAGGAGGCCAATCCGTTTTCAGGTAAGAGTTTGAGCATTGTCGTTCGTCAATCTTGAATGTAGTTATCATTATGAACACACCTTCCCGCGTCCTTTGCAAGGCCTTACAAGGCAAAATCATGACGGCAGATCAGGCCGCAGCACTTATTTCGTCTGGTGACAATGTCGGTATGAGCGGATTTACCGGTTCAGGCTATCCCAAGGAGGTGCCTGCTGCGCTTGCAAGGCGCATTGAGGAGGCCAACACTAATGGCCAGAAATTTCGGATTGGTGTGTGGACAGGAGCTTCTACTGCTCCGGAGCTTGACGGAGCCCTGGCAAAGGTTGATGGTGTTGAGATGCGTCTTCCTTATCAATCCGATCCTGTTTGCCGCAATCGCATCAATGCCGGAGAGATGGAGTATATCGATATTCACCTCTCTCATGTAGCCCAGTTCGTCTGGTTCGGATTCCTAGGAAAACTGAATATCGCCGTGGTTGAAGTAGCCGGTATTCTTGAAGACGGACGTTTGATTCCTTCAACATCTGTCGGCAACAACAAAACCTGGCTCGATCAGGCTGACAAGGTAATCCTTGAAGTAAACTCATGGCAGGATGCGCGTCTCGAAGGAATGCACGACATATATTACGGCACAAGTCTGCCACCGAATCGCCTGCCGATCCCTCTTGTGCATCCGCATGACCGTATCGGCGACCAATATCTGCATTGTGATCCCGACAAAGTTATAGCTGTTATCGAAACCCATAGCCCGGACAGAAATTCAGGGTTTTCAGACCCTGATGAAAATTCCCGCCTGATTGCGGGCCATATTCTTGAATTCTTTGAACATGAAGTCAAGAAAGGACGCCTCCCAAAGAACCTGCTGCCGCTGCAATCGGGGGTCGGCAATATTGCAAATGCCGTTATGGCCGGTCTGAATCATGGGCCATTTGAGAACCTGACAGCCTATACTGAAGTGTTACAGGATGGCATGCTTGACTTGATCCACTCCGGCAAACTGACATTCGCTTCTGCGACAGCCTTCTCGTTGAGCAATTCTGCGCTTGAGAAACTCTATACCCATCTTGATGAATACAAGGATAAGATTATTCTTCGTCCTCAGGAGATCAGTAATCATCCGGAAATCATTCGGCGTCTTGGTGTTATTGCCATGAACGGAATGATTGAAGCCGATATATACGGCAATGTCAATTCCACCCATGTTATGGGCAGCTCCATAATGAACGGTATCGGTGGTTCCGGGGATTTTGCGCGGAATGCCTACATTTCCATATTCATGACACCATCACAAGCAAAAAACGGCCATGTTTCCTGCATTGTGCCCATGGTGTCACATGTTGATCATACCGAACACGATGTACAGATTCTTGTGACAGAGCAGGGCCTTGCTGATCTTCGTGGACTCTCGCCAACACAGAGGGCTAAGGTAATTATTGAAAACTGCGCTCACCCGCATTACAAGCCGGCTCTTCAGGACTACCTGAAGCGCGCAACAGCCCATTCTCATGGAAAACATACTCCACATCTGCTCGACGAAGCCTTAAGCTGGCATCAGCGTTATCTGACAGTGAATCATATGGAAGCGTGAGGAGGAAGGAAATCAGTTGGCAGTGGGCAGGGGAGAAAGAAAAGAGTGGGCAGTCAACAGTCGGCAATCTTGAGTTTTGACTGCCAACTGCCAATTGCTGACTGCTGACTTCTCGCTGATATATCAGATAAGGAGAGACTATGGCCTGGATATATTTGATAGTGGCCGGTTTGTTTGAGATTGGCTGGCCTTTGGGGCTGAAACTCTCACAGACAACAGCTCATAAGGCGCTCTGGATGCTTTTTGCTGTATTTTCCATGAGTGCAAGTGGGTTGTGTCTCTGGATGGCACAAAAATCAATACCCATGGGTACTGCTTATGCAGTCTGGACAGGAATCGGTGCTGCCGGGGCGTTTATTTTGGGAATAGTACTCTTTAAAGATCCGGCAACTTTCTTCAGGATCCTTTCATTCACCTTCATCGTTATTGGGATCATTGGGTTGAAACTCTCGCATCCTTGAGTATTCATTTAGATCGTGCCGGGTGATGAGGGAGAAGAAAGATGGCTCCATCATTCCAGCTGGGATGATGGCGATTATCTTGCCTTGTATATAGTTTTTGTGGATGAATCAGGTTCTTCTCCAAACCATCCTACAGCGTACTTCCCTGACATGGCTATGCCGACAGCGTTCCAATGCAGGCGCTCCCATTCGCCGGTATTGATGATGACCGGATTATGATGTGATGAATCAATCCATAATGATAACGCAGTGGCTGGATCTATTTTCTCAAATGTCTTCACTGCTATTTCATAGCCTCTCCCTTTGTAAGCTGTAAGCTCAGCCGGTTTGCGCCACATGTGTTCGGAACTCTCACTGCCATTAAAGCTGAACGCTGTCCACGGTCCATAACCGGACCAGCTATGCAATGAGCCTGATGTGGGATGCATTTCAAGATCATGCACATGAGTTCGGGCAACATAGGACAAACTTGAAGATACGGGTATTGAGCCCAAACCGTTCTCATGACGGTAACTCATTATCAATTTGTACAGATATAATTCATCGTCTGAGAGGGGCGGCTTTGAGATCAGGGGAACATTTGTAGCGAAAACAACCCCACCAGAGGGCTCAAAAAAAGATGGGGTTGAAACGATAGCTGCAACAATCAGAGCTATTCCAGCAGAATGTTTTAATACCTTGAACATACGGTTTTAATCATTAAACATCATTTATCAAACGCATCATTTCACTGACTTCATATAGCAAATGCCACTACTTTTTTAAGACGTCATATACCCGCTAACCCTTACATGATAAGCTTTTCCGGATGGGATGCAAGTTGTCATTTCCCCTGTTGAGAAGCGTCATCGGTGTGATGAAATTTTGCTATCTTTGCTTGCGACTTTGTTACGTCAAATGACCGTATATTCAGAAACGAAGGATGGGGAGGGGAATAGGACCTATAGGTCTTATAGGGCCTATAGGACGTATAAAAGACGGTGTGATCGGGACGGGGAAGAGTGGGCAGAAAGTGTTGGGGATAGATGCGTCGCTATCATTATATTCTAATTCTTGTTGCTCTCTTGTAGTGTTGGAAAAGATGGGCTTTTAAACGTATAAATTTATTAAGACTTGAGTTTTATTTCACCATCGCGCAGGCGGGTTTTTGTGGTTGGCGCTACGGGTTATATAGGGAAATTTGTTGTTCGTGAACTGGTTGCGAGGGGTTATGATGTGGTAAGTTTCGCCCGTGAACGTTCTGGCGTGGATGCTTCGACTACAGAGGATCTTACACGTCAGCAGCTGCAGGGGTCTGAGGTACGTTTTGGGGATGTTTGCGACATGAACTCCTTGATGAAGGAGGGCATCCGTGGTGAGCGGTTTGATGTCGTTGTCTCTTGCTTGACCTCCCGCACGGGTGGAGTTAAGGATGCCTGGATGATTGACTATCAGGCAACCCATAATGCTCTTGAAGCCGCTAAAGCTGCTGGAGCAGGCCAGTTTGTGCTGCTGTCGGCTATCTGTGTCCAGAAGCCACTGCTTGAATTTCAGAGAGCAAAGCTGAAATTTGAATATGAGCTGACAGAGTCAGGGTTGACCTACTCGATTGTACGTCCGACTGCATTTTTTAAATCTATAGCAGGACAGGTGGAGTCGGTAAAAAAAGGGAAGCCTTATATCATGTTCGGCAATGGGGAGCTGACTTCCTGCAAACCTATCAGCGAGGCAGACCTTGCCCGTTTTATGGCGGACTGCCTGGAAGATCCTTCCAGACAGAATAAAATTCTGCCAATCGGCGGACCGGGGAAAGCGATTTCGGCTAAAGAGCAGGGCGAACTGCTGTTTGAACTTCTTGGTCGCGAACCGAAGTTCAAAAAAGTCCCTCCATTGATGTTTGATGTGATTATTCCAGTGCTCACTTTTCTTTCAAAGCTTTTTCCAGCGCTTAAAGACAAGGCAGAGTTTGCGCGAATTGGCCGCTACTATACTTCTGAGTCAATGCTGGTGCTTAATACCGCTACAGGGAGATATGATGCTGATGCAACACCCTCATACGGAAGTGATACTCTGCGGGATTTTTATTCCCGGGTGCTGCAAGGTGGGCTTGAAGGACAGGAGCTTGGTGCACATTCGATGTTCTGAATCTTTTTCTCATGTTATCATGAGCCGAAGAGAGAAGCTTCAAGCCGGTGGAGTACTGCAGGTGATTGTTATTGAAAATAGGGGAATTCGTGATATTTATGTGTATAGTAAGAAACGGTAAATTATAATCGCAATGAATGCTATTATATTTCGTGTGAGACCCTAACATCAAAATGGAAGTACATAATTATGGCTATTGAACCGATGGAACAAAAAGGATCAGGCATATTTAACTGGGCGATTACAAAAGCAAAACAGTTATTCGGAAAGGCGTTAGGCATTAACGACATTGAACCTGAGCCCAAGGCTGCACCTAAGAAGAATGTGATTTTGACTCCAAAATCGAGTGGGCCTGTCAAGTGGCCTCTTCCTGCCAAGAAATAAAGCGACAGGGCAGAAGAGAGGATTGGCGGAGGGGGAGCAAAAAAAAGTCCATCACACAATTGCATGATGGACTTGAACGGATAATGAGTTGCGGAAAAGTCAGTGATTATCCACCCACCTGATCCTTCAGTGTTTTCCCTGGTTTGAACTTAACAACTTTTTTAGCCTTAATGGTAATAGCCTTACCAGTAAGCGGATTACGTCCCGGTCTTTCTGCCCTGTCAACTGTGGTGAATGTCCCGAATCCAACAAGGGTAACATCTTCGCCACTCTTTAATGATGATGATACAACATTGATAAAGGCCTTGACAGCGCGATCGGCGTCTGCTTTGGTCAATTTTGTCTGTTCGGCAATTTTTTCTACTAATTCGGCTTTTGACATGTTGCAGCTTATTTAGATTGTTGATGGATGGTTTTTTTAATTGATGTTACTAACGATGAAAACAGAGGGGCCTGTTTTTAAGAAAAATCAACCATACCGTTTACGATTTAACTTTTTGGTATGCTCTTGATGTCGTTAACATCGAGAGGGAACTGAATAGAGAGCTGAAGTGGACCCCACTCTG